>NC_015501.1:0-728790 GCF_000212375.1 Porphyromonas asaccharolytica DSM 20707
ATTCGTAATCCTCTAGATAGCTCTTATTCTTGATTGTCTATTACTAGACTTATAGCTCAGTTATATCATTATAATAGTCTAACCCATAAGCAATTAGATCAAACGTATTGGTTGTCAACAACTCTATATCCTAACCCTTTGACAACAATACAGATAGACGGGCGGAGAAGTGTTTTTGTCGTTTTGTCCTGTTGCATGGCATCGTCAAAGTTAGGATCTTTGCAAGTGAAAAGTGATCCTTCACAAAGGATCTTCCTCTTGGGTCACTTGACTATCCTACTGTTGCGAAGATAACAGTCTCACTTTACATCGACTACTATCATATACTTGACTACTTAATTATGACTGACAGAGAAGCTGCCCTGCGGGCGTGGTCTGAGTGTACAGTCCTCCTTCAAGCGATGATCCAACCAGAGGTCTACAACGCTTGGTTTCCACACATCAAGCCAGTCTCACTCATCGGAGTGGAGATGACGCTCGGTGTGCCTAGTCAGTTCTTCTGTGAGTACATCGAGACACACTTCATCAACGAGCTCAAGCAGGTACTCCAGCGTATCGTCGGTCCTAACGTAGTCCTCAAGTACAAGGCGCTTGTAGACAGCGCAGCCTCTCACCGCAAGAACTCGTCCGTAACGCTGCCCACGCAGAGCTATGCGAGCAATGCTTACGGTGCTGCTGGTGCCTATACGATCAATGCCAACGGAGCTGCCGCCGCACTGAAGACAGAGCCACGTCAGCTGCCAGACTTTGACTCGCAGCTCAAGCCTCAGCTGAGCTTTGACACCTACTATCAGGGGGAGTCCAATCGCACCGCCAGCTCCATCGCTCGCTCTATTGCTGAGAAGCCTGGACAAGGGGCCCTCAACCCGTGCTTTATCTATGGCCCTTCAGGTGTCGGTAAGACACACCTGTGCCATGCGATCGGACTACGGATCAGAGAGCTGTACCCTGAGCTAAAGGTGCTCTACGTCTCCTCTCATATGTTTGAGATGCAGTACGTCGCCGCCACAAGAGCCAATACGACCAACGACTTTATCAACTTCTACCAGCAGGTTGATGTACTCCTCATCGACGACATACAGGGGCTGATCGCCAAGAAGAAGACACAACTCACCTTCTTCCAAGTCTTCAACCACCTCTACATGCTGGGCAAGCAGATCGTCCTGACGAGCGATACGGCACCAGTCAACCTGGCGGGACTTGAGGAGCGACTTATCTCACGTATAGCGGGTAGCCTGACGATAGAGGTAGAGCGTCCTGACTACGACCTCCGCAGAGAGTACCTCCGCCACAAGAGCGAGGAGAGCGGGAGCATACTACCCCAAGAGATGATCGACTACATAGCCCGCACAGTGACCAGCAGCATCCGTGGCCTGCAGGGAGTCTTCTTTTCGCTTATCACCCGTGCTGCGGTGGAGGGTTGCGACGTTACCTCCTCTTTTGTCAAGAAGATCGTCAGCCAGACGGTCAAGCAAGAGAAGAAAGAGATCACGGTCTCTATGATTGAGAAGACGGTGTGCGAATACTATCATGTGCCGATAGAGCTGGTGCGCAGTCGCTCGAGAAAGGCTGACGTGGCTCAGGCGAGGCAGATGATTATGTACTTTGCGAAGCGCTATACGGATCAATCGCTCAGTGCTATCGGCGAACTGCTCGGTGGCCGCTCGCACGCCACTGTGCTACACAGCTGCAAGGTAGTAGAGGATCAAGCAGAGGTCTCCACGGCTTACCGTTCAGACCTCACCGCTATCGAGTCGCTGATCAAGTAGTCTCCAAAGCTCCTCCCCTATGCCACACCCACCCCGTGCTACCAAGACAGGATACATAGACCCCACGACGATCATTGACGAGGGGGCGCACATTGGTGCGGGTACGACTATCTGGCACTTCTGCCATATCATGCACGATGCTGTCATCGGGGCGCAGTGTCATCTAGGACAAAACGTTGTCGTCCAGCCAGAAGTTCGTCTAGGCGACCGCTGCCGTGTCCTGAATAATGTCACGCTCTTCACAGGAGTTCATTGCGAAGAGGAGGTTTTCCTAGGACCTTCGTGCGTTTTCACCAATGTGATCAATCCGCGTGCGGCGGTCTCACGAAAGCACGAGTTTCGCCCCACACATATAGGCCGAGGAGCCTCTATCGGGGCCAATGCGACGATCCTTTGCGGGGTTAAGATTGGTGCTTACGCTATGATTGGCGCAGGTACGGTCGTGATCCGTGATGTGGCGCCCTACGCCCTGGTCGTGGGCAACCCAGCTCGCCAAATTGGCTGGGTAAGCCAAGAGGGACACAAGCTAGACTTCTCTGAGGGCTCCTCCTGCTATGTAGCGGAGGAGCAGCGCACCTACCACCTAAGCCCCGACAGCAACACTATAACTTGTGACAACCAGTAATCGATATATGAATATGGAAAGAAAAGCAACCACCCTAACCAAGCAATACCTCATCGAGCCTAAGCACAGTGCTGCTGAGATGGGATCTGGCGACATGCCCGTCCTCGCCACACCGGCACTGATCGCCTTTATGGAAAACGCAGCTATGCTTCTCGCCCGCAACTATACCGAGGAGGGCTCGACGACCGTCGGCACGATGATCACGACCGACCACCAGCATGCGACACCCATCGGAGAGACGATCACGGTCACAGCACAACTCTCCTCGATAGAGGGACGCAAACTCACCTTTGCTATTGAGGCAACCGATCAAGCGGGCGTTGTGGCTCAGGCTACACATGAGCGTTTTATCGTATCTCGTCAAAGATTCCTAGAGCGTTTGGGTATCAAGGAGTGATATTTCAGTACCTTTGTACGCAAATATCACGACAGACTATAAGCAATGCAAGACGATTCTATCACTTCTCAGATAACTAGTGTCTACGATCCTGCGGGTGTCGAGACTAAGTGGTACCAGTACTGGCTAGACCACAAGCTCTTTGAGGCACACGTGGATCACAGCAAGAAGCCCTACACGATCATCATGCCCCCGCCCAACGTGACGGGCGTACTGCACATGGGGCATATGCTCAATAACACGATCCAGGACATACTCATCCGTCGTGCTCGCATATCGGGTTACAACGCTTGCTGGGTGCCTGGCACCGACCACGCCTCGATCGCGACGGAGGCTAAGGTGGTAGAGCAGCTTGCTAAGCAAGGCATTCAGAAGAATCAGCTCACACGAGAGGACTTCCTCAAGCATGCTTGGGAGTGGACCGACAAGTATGGCGGCATCATCCTCAGCCAGTTGCGCAGATTAGGTGTATCGTGCGACTGGAGTCGTACAGCTTTTACCCTAGATGAGGAGCGCTCAGAGTCGGTCATCAATGTTTTCTGCAAGCTCTACGAGGAGGGACTCATCTACCGTGGGGTACGCGTGGTCAACTGGGACCCCAAGGCACAGACGGCACTCTCGGACGAGGAGGTTATCTTCAAGGAGCATCAGGGCAAGCTCTACTACCTTCGCTACTTCATCGAGGGTACTGAGGATTACATCATCGTAGCGACGACACGCCCCGAGACGATCATGGGCGACACGGCCGTCTGTATCAATCCGACAGATCCTCGCTACCACCATCTGCGTGGTAAGCGAGTCATCGTCCCACTCGTAGGTCGCTCCGTCCCGATCATCGAGGATGAATACGTAGATCTAGAGTTCGGTACGGGCTGTCTCAAGGTCACTCCAGCCCACGACATCAACGACTACCAGCTCGGCATCACGCATCAGCTGGAGACAATCGACATCTTCAACAACGACGGCACGCTCAATGAGCACGGTGGCAAGTACGCGGGCAAAGATCGCTTCGCAGTCCGCAAGGAGATCGTCGTAGACCTCAAAGAGGCTGGCTTGCTCGACCACGAAGAGGACTACAACAACCGCGTCGGCTACAGCGAGCGCACCGATGTAGCGATCGAGCCAAAGCTGTCGATGCAGTGGTTCCTCAAGATGTCCGAGCTAGCCAAGCCCGCTTTACAGGCAGTCCTTGAGGATACCGTACAGCTTGTACCCAAGAAGTTTGTCAACACCTATCGCTACTGGCTGGAGAACATCAAGGACTGGTGCATCAGCCGTCAGCTTTGGTGGGGACATCGCATACCAGCTTACTACCTGCCCAACGGACAGTTCGTCGTAGCGGCTACAGCTGAGGAGGCTTTGGCAAAAGCAAAGCAAGAGACAGGCGACAACAGCCTAACGATCGAACAGCTCAGCCAAGAGTCTGACTGTCTCGACACGTGGTTCTCCTCCTGGCTATGGCCTATCAGCCTCTTTGGCAAGATCGATGGCTCTGAGCCAACGGAAGATCTCAAATACTTCTACCCCACCTCCGTCCTAGTCACAGGACCTGACATCCTCTTCTTCTGGGTAGCCCGTATGATCATGGCGGGGTATCACTTTATGGGAGATCGTCCCTTTGACAAGGTCTACCTAACTGGTATCGTCCGTGACGACAAAGGACGCAAGATGTCTAAGTCGCTCGGCAACTCGCCAGACCCCATTGACCTGATGGACAAGTACGGAGCCGATGGCGTGCGCCTAGGACTTATGATGGCCACCTCTGCCGGCAATGACCTCCTCTACGACGAGAGCCTTGTGGAGCAGGGACGCAACTTCTGCAATAAGATCTGGAATAGCTACCGCTTCCTCAAGACGCAGAGTGTCTCCGACGAAGTCAAGCCAGACGCAGCTAGCCTAATAGCTATGGAGTGGTTTGAGTCTCTACTCGCCTCGACGATGAGCGAGCTAGACGACCTCTTCGACAAGTATCGCATCAGCGACGCCGTCACGCTCCTCTACAAGCTCGTCCGAGACGACTTCTCCGGTCTTTACCTAGAGGCTATCAAGCCAGCCTACGGCACCAGCATGAGCCGTAAGGTTTACGAACGAACGATCCACTACTTCGAGCAGATCTTCATCTTGCTGCACCCCTTCATGCCGTTCATCACGGAGGAGCTTTGGCAGGACGTAGCACCTCGCCAGGAGGGTGAGTCCATCATGTACGCTCATCTAGACGATACGCTACAGGCGGATAAGCAGCTACTCGCCGACATGGAGCATGCCGTCGATCTGATCACCAAGATACGTAGCATACGCAGTGCACATCAGATAGCGACCAAGCAGTCGCTTGCGCTCACCACCAGTGGCGAGCATCCCGAGCGTATGAGCGAGCTAGTCATCAAGCTGGCCAACCTCTCTGCCCTCACGAAGGCGGAGGCGCATCAGTCGGAAGAGCATACGGCCGAGCACTTCATCATCGGCACAGTCCCCTACTCCGTCGAGCTGGCGGGTGCCATCGATGTCGAGAAGACCGTAGAGCGTCTGCGTGGCGAGCTAGCGCATCAGGAGAAGTTCCTCGCAGGAGTTCGCAAGAAGCTCTCCAACGAGAAGTTTGTCGCCAATGCCAAGCCCGAAGTTGTCGCCCTCGAGCGCAAGAAAGAGAGCGATGCCCTGCTACGCATCGACGAGGTACAGCAGCAGCTCAAGCAGCTCGGCGCCACCCTCTAGCTCCTTCATAAAAGGGGTTAGCCCCAACGGCTATCCAACAGGCGCCCACAACGAAAGGACTCAATCGCTGAGCAAAAGCGGTTGAGTCCTTTTGTTTTTGAGCCAAGCTCTTGCTAATGGATCTTGCCACTTGAAAAAGATTTAGTACATTCGCTTAGTGCTTTAGCACACACCACACTAGATCTATCCAATTTATCTAACCACATAATAGCTATGCAAAGAAAGATTACCCTGCTATCACTAATCCTCTGCACACTGGCGTGGGGGCTCTCGGCTCAGACCTATCCCGTGAGTTCCTACAAGCTGAGTGAAGACAAGAAGACTCTGACCGAGTGGTCTGGAGATGAGGAGACGATAGACCTCACTAAGGACACAGCCTTTGCCGCTGTAGAGATCATCGGCGACGGCGCTTTTAGAGCTCGTCGCGACTTGAGAGAGGTTGTGCTACCTAACTCCTGCCGAGAGATTCAGGGAGAAGCGTTTGCTGACTGCAACATGTTACAGAAGATCTCTTGGAGCGATCATCTCGAGTCGATCGGTGAGGAGAGCTTCCTAGCCTGTAAGAATCTGCAGTCTGTAGACTTCAAGAAGGTGACCAGTATAGGCGGCTCCGCCTTCAGTGGCTGTGCTAAGCTCAAGCGCGTCACGCTACCGAAGACACTAGAGGCACTGGGCGAGTATGCTTTTTACAACTGCCGCCAGCTCGCCCACTTTGATGTCGAGAAGGGGTGTGAGACCTACTTTGCCGTGAGTGGCGTACTCTACAGCGATCTCTTAGGGAGCTGGTACCTAGAGCAATACCCACGGGCCAAGACAGACGAAGAGTTTGTGATCCCCTTTACCGTATTAGGGACAGCGGCTCGTGCTTTTGACAACTGTAAGTCGATCAAGCGACTTTACATTCCTCAGGATATGTCTCGCTTCAACACCAACGCATTCTTCAACTGTACAGGACTAGAGGAGATCTACTCCTACCGCAGCTTTCCACCCGAAGTGATCGGCACCGATGCGCTCCAGGGGGTCAATGTCGAGCAGTGCAAGCTCTATGTACCCGAAGATGCTATCGAGCAGTACAAGACGGCTGATGGCTGGAAGCTCTTCAAGCAAATCCTCCCGATGCCTCAGGAGACAGGCGTCTCACGTATGAGCTACATCTATGACGGGGCTAGCAATACGCTTCTGAGCTTCATAGGCACTATGCCAGAGCTGGATATGACAAAAGACCCCATACTCTCTAAGACTGAGTACATAGCTGACGAAGCTATTAAAGCGGATAAGCTATCAAACGTCACACTACAGACCTTGATCCTGGCGGACGGGATCAAAGAGCTCGGCGAAGCAGCTATATGGGCGACTGAACTACGGGATCTAAAGCTCGGTGACCAGATCGAGGTGATGAAGGAGGCCAGCATTAGCGGCGCTAAGATCACGCAGCTTGCTCTACCCGCATCGCTACGCTCATTTGCTCCGTGCGCTATCTACAACGCATTCTATCTACAGACCATCACCCTTAGTGAAGATAACCCCACCTATGAGGTACGAGACAATCTCCTCATCGAAAAGGCCAGTAACTCGCTCCTCTTCATGCCTAATGGACGACAAGGTGGACGAACCATACACCTCCCCAGTGGTATCAGAGCGGTCTCCGATAGAGCTGTCTATAACGACATCTGTGTCGAGGAACTTATCCTCGACGAGGGCTTTGAGGAGATTGGTGTCAGTGCCTTCTCACAGTGCTTTAGCTTGATCTACTTAGACCTGCCTGCTACAGTCAAGACGTTGAAGAATAATGCCCTCAAGGGCAACAACGCACTCGCCACAGTGATCATACGTGCCACCACTCCTCCTGAGGCTACTCCACGAGGCTCTGCTGGAGGGTACCGCACAGAGGGCACTTTCGATCAGCTTCCTGACAACGCTACACTCTACGTACCCAAGGAGAGCATCGAGGCATATAAGGCGATACCAGCCTACGCAGAGGCGTTTGCCCAGATCAAGCCTCTCGAAGAGGCTCCTCTACCTACCAGCTGTCAGCGACCTCTCGCCCCGACCGTCCAGATCGCGACTGCTGACGGGGTGCTCAACGTCACCGCCGAGGGTGTCATCTCTATCTACGACCTCACAGGTACACTACGCAGCTCTGGTAGCAATACCCTACGTGTGATCGGTACGACTGGCGAGACCCTTATGGTAGTCATCCAGGGGCGTGACACAACGCTCGTCCGCAAGGTCGTCCTTCGCTAGCGTGCTACGCACTTTTTCAATTATTCCTCCAGTCGTTCGGAGCGCTGCTCCTTCGACTGGAGGAATTATAATACACTTGATAGGTACTAGCGCGCCCTACGGCGGGAGTCGCGAAGCTTCTGCTGGTACATACGTAGCACCGTGTCGTCCGTGATCTCTGTGCGGATGGCTTCGACGAGGGAGGCGTCGTCCGTGAGCGTTATCTCGCCAAGAAGCCACGCTATCGCCATCCGGACATAGTACGTCTCGTCATGCTGCAGTGGTACGACATGATCTAGTGCCGTCCTAGGCGTGGCTAAGCCGTGACGTATGAGGTCGAGCCACGCAACGATGGTGAGACGACGTGCGTAGGGATTGGCGTCGTGAGCATACTCAGCCATCGAGCGAAGGACTATCTGTCGCTCCGCGTCGTCTCTCCTCGCCCAGCCTGCTAGTACCTCCTTGTAGTAGTCAGGCACCGCCCAGCCATCACAGAGGGGATAGAGGAGAGGAAGTCCTTCAGCAGCCGAGGCTAGACGACCGATGACGCCACCGAAGATGATTTTGTACTCATACCATACGACGGCTCTCTCGTGGAGTAGCTCGAAGGCTTCGTCGAGCGTGAGCAAAGCACTGAGCTGCCTTATGGCTTGTCGGAGCCACTTCATACGAATGCCGAGGACGCTCTCGGGTCGTGAGGAGACTTTGGTGCGTCGTGCCATAAAGTCGGCATACTCAGGCTCACGACGCAGCTCCAGCTGTGTGAGCAGTGCAGAGGTCTCTTCTAGAGCTGTAGATATCATAGGAGGTTGTGAAGATATATCCCATAAGTAGCACAGTCCCCCATATACGATCCGTGTATATGGGGGACTGATTGCATGATGCCACCGTACGACTGAGGCGCGATGCCACAGTCACTAGGCGCTTGGCTTAGGATTAGTCCTCTTCAGGCGTGTAGAGAGGTTCGTTGGCAAGAGCCTTCGTCATGTGGCTTACCCAGACATTGACGATAGCGGGATAGTCAGCTAGTCCATTCATCGTGCAGCCATCTAGCGTACACTTGAAGCCAGCCTTGTTCATCTCATAGCGCCAGCTTCCCTCCTCAGGATTCTGAGGATCGACACCGCCCTTGAGGTCATTGTTGGCGTGATCACCAGCGATAGACATGAGCGGGTGTAGGAGCATCGCGCCAGAGGTCTTGCCAGCCTTCTTAGCGCGAGCGATCAGGTCGTCTACAAGGTTGCCCTCCATATCGACGGTAGCGACGAAGTAGTTGGGGCTGAGCTTCTGTAGCTCCTTCTCGATCATAGGATAGCGAGAGTTACCATTACCGTAGTTCATGTCCTCGGGGTTACCGTGTCCCATGAAGCTAACGAGCTTGCCAGCAGCAACCTCCTTGCCATAGATCTTGTGTAGCTCACCAGCGACTATCTTGCAGTCCTCTTCAGTCTCTAGTAGCGGACCAGCGAGGTACACGGTCGTCTTGGCAAACTCAGGGTGCTCACCGTTGTTACGGAAGTCCTTGATGTAGTTCTTGACACGTAGGAACTCCTCACCAGGTACGATGTGTAGTGACTGCACTGCTATGTCCTTGTATCCAGCAGCTCCGAGAGCCTCTAGATAGAAGTTGGGGGAATAGTAGTTCCATCCCTTCTGAGCGCAGCGTGTCATACAGATCTCTGAGGTAAAGGAGAAGTAGAGGTCTCTGTCTGGGAACTGCTCCTTAAAGCGAGCCTGTATCTTCTTAAAGGTCTCCTGAGGCTTATCCCAGGTACTACCGAAAGAGACAAGGAGTAGAGCCTTGTCTGTGGTCTTCTTTGCCTGCACCTCCTTGGTTACAGCCTGCAGCTTCTTGTCGTGATTTGAGAGAGCTAGGTTGTTGTCCTCCTGGCAGCCTACGCAGGTCAGGAGTGTCAGTCCTAGAGCGCAGAGTGATAAGATTGTCAATAGCTTCTTCATTGTTGATAGGGGTTATAAGTTATTTTATATTTGTGTGTGTGTTGGCTTGATAAAGTGTAGTGCGTTAGGGGGGAAAACGATGATTTGTCTAGTCCTCTTCATCCTCTTGAGACTGCGCATGACGAGAGGAGCGCTTAGTCGGTGTGATCTGTTTAGCTCGCCCGAAGTGTACGCTCATCGTCATGTAGAGCGTACGTCCCGGTGTCGAGGTACCGTAATGCAGACCGTGTGGTGTAGTCTCGTAGTAGTTGAGCAAGTTGTCCACGCCAATGTTGAGGTCGAGAGACCAGTTCTCATTAGGTATGATCGTCTGCTGCGTGTTGAGACGCCATAGATGGTAGGGCTTACCATTGCCATCATCCTGATAGTAGCGGGTACTCTGCATACGTCCGTAGAGACCCACGGCGAGCTTGTACCGCTGATGGAGGAAGGCTTCGCTCCACGATAGTCCCACGGTAGCGCGGTGATGCGCCATACCATCGATCGTGACCTGACGCATCTCGCCCTTCTCGTCATCGTAGAGGAGTGCATCCGTATTGAGGTAGCTATAGCTAGTCATCAGCGTCCACTGCTTGTAGATGCGCCACTTGGCAGTAACATCAGCACCATAAGTCTTGGCACTGTCCATATTCTTGTATTGGCGAATGCGGTTAGGATTGTACGAGACAAGGAGATCACTAGGTGCCTCCGAGCGTGGGATCGTCACGAGGGTGATCATATTGTTGAGGAAGTTGGCATACCCCGTGACACTCACATTGACAATAGGATTATGGTACTCGACACTACCCGAGATGTAACGACTGGTCTGTGCCTTCAGGTGTGGGTTGCCTAGATGAAGTACGATCATCGCCATCTGGCGAATGTATCGATAGTGGAGCTCCTTGATCGTTGGGGTCTTAAAGCCCTCGGAGTAAGTAGCTCGCAGATTGACAGGACCTAGCTTGTAGAGGAGAGAGACCTTAGGCGTAAACTTAGCGCCAAAAGCTGGGTGATAAGTTAGTCTAGCCCCTGCTGTTAGGTTAAAGCTGCGCGTAGGTGTCCACTCATCCTGTAGGTAGAGTCCCGCACGGAAGTCATCCACACGATCCTCATCTAGTCGGTGCGGTGCTATGAGCCAGTTGTGATGCAGGTCTACACCAGCACTGAGTCTCTGGTCGAAGGGCAGTGCGAAGACCCCCTTGAGTTGTGTCGTGATGCGCTGCTGATTGCTCTGTAGCCCCACATCTCCAGGGAAGTAGGGGAAGCTCAGCTCCTTACCCCCAGGCAGGAACTCCTTCGCCCAGGTCTCACCCGTGTAGACATAGTAGTAAGCATGCATATAGTACTGCATCTGAGCCGTCAAGACCGCTCCCTGTGGCGTCTGCCAGCGCATACCAGCACCTACCGAGGTGTTATGATAGCGGAAGTCGTAGGTCTTGTAGTCAGGTATACCCGTAGGGCGATGAATATCCTTACGATAGTAGTTGCCCTCTACATAGGCAGAGAGAGGCTTGCCCTGTCGCCAGTAGAGATGCTGTCCTATCTGCCAGTCTAGGTAGGGGTTGGAGGTGTTATTGACCGAGTTCGTTATGGGATATTCGTATCGATTTGGATCCTCGCAGGTTGTGTTTTGCCAGCCGTCCGAGTGCTTGAGATTAAAGTCGGTCAGCGTCGTCCAGTCACCCACCTTATACTGAAAAGCGTTGGACTGGTTGACCACGCCATAAGAGGCGATGCGCGTACTATTGTCTATGGATAGGTTGTCACGGCTCTTCTTGGTGATGATATTGATGACACCTGCGATAGCATCACTACCATAGAGTGCGGAGGCAGCTCCCTTGACCACTTCGATGCGCTCGATGCGGGTCGGGTCAACCATATCTAGGTTCGTCTGCCCCCCCAGGTCGCTCATGAGTCTCTTGCCATCGACGAGAATGAGGATGTACTGGCTACCCAAACCACCCATCTGCATAGCGGTACCCATATCACTATGGCTAAAGTCTATCGATGGAATTAGGCCCGAGAGAATTTCCGTAAGTGTCGCTGATCCGTAGCTCTCTAGCGTCTTCGCATTGATGATCTCGGTCTGCACGGGTGCATTCTTGAGGAGGTAGTTCGTACCAGTACCCGTCACGACCACCTCATCTAGATTAAGGACCGAGAGCGAGTCTACCGCTGCCCAAGCAAGCGTGTCGGTCGGTGTCGATGCGCTGGTCTGCGCTATCAGCGTAGCTGGCAGTAGCAGAGCTAAGAGCTGTACAACGATTGCAGGATATCTATTCATACACCAGTAGGGAAAATCAATAGAAGCAGGCATCCCAACCACAAAAGTAACGATCTTGGTTAAAGGAGCTTTTATACGCCACAAAGGTAGTAAAAAAAGCGTTGCCGAGCAACTGATCGCACTTTCTAGATCTGAGAAAAATCTCACAAGTAACGATCGCTCCGCCACCCCCTCTAATCTCTAACTTCTAACCTCTAATCTCTAATCTCCACGTGGATATTTTCAAATACCTAGGGAGGAAATAAAAATTCTCCACGTGGAGACGAAATGAAACTTCGGAGGAATCAAATGAAACTTCGGAGGAATCGTTTCGCCTCCACGTGGAAAATAAAAAATAGCCACGTGGAGATTTTAGATTTTCCACGTGGCTATCGGATTAGTGATTAGATAGAGCTGTAGATTCGTTTAGTCAGACCCTCAAGGGGGCGATAGACCTGGCGCTGTCCAGCATCCGTGGGTCGTTCGGAGCTTTGCCCCTCCGACCCACGGCTATGATTCGTCGTGTTGGTGTGATTCGTGTAGGGGCGGACCTGCGTGTCCGCCCGCAGAATAGACTGCACTCAGGTGAGGACGGGCGGACACACAGGTCCGTTCCTACGGAGATCGGGGTTACAGCGTTTGATGAGTAGAATAGTCGTGCTGACGTAGCTTGTGTAGGGGCGGACCTGCGTGTCCGCCCGCAGAATAGACTGCACTCAGGTGAGGACGGGCGGACACACAGGTCCGCTCCTACGGAGATCGGGGTTACAGCATTTGATGAGTAGAATTGTCGTGCTGACGTAGCTTGTGTAGGGGCGGACCTGCGTGTCCGCCCGCAGAATAGACTGCGCTCAGGTGAGGACGGGCGGACACACAGGTCCGCCCCTACGGTGGGAGCTTCCACCCCGCCGAGCGGTTCACCCGAAGAGAAGTCGACCGAGCTTGCGAAACGAGAAAAAACTTCGCTTTTTACTTGCATATGAACTTAGAAAGCAAATCGTTACACGTTCCTGCGGTACGAAAGCAACTTATTGGGGAATGCTTCGGCTGGGACGTACGATGATGAGCGAGAAGTAAGGGATGGACTGACGAGTGAGAAGCGTCTCCCGATCACTGGTGAGTAGCTCTAGAGCGGGATTGCCAAGATGCTCGGCATAGATGAAGTCGTTGTTGTCCTCTGCTATCACCTCACGAACGATGTCGGCACAGCGCGAGAGCTTCATCACTACCACCGTATGTCCCTGCACTAGTGCTTCGCGAAGCTGTGACTCACTGGCGACTTTACTCAGCACAAGGAGCGACTCATCTTGGCGCACCAGCCCCTCGCCGACAGCTGCCGCCGCAGCTATGTAATAGGGTATCCCCGGCACAACCTCCATCGCAGCACCAGCCTGACGTAGGAGGTCAACGAGATACTGCACCGTAGCGTAGGTGCCGGCATCGCCGATGGTGACGACGCTACAAGCAAGTCCCCTACCCTGCTGATCTAGCAGTCGAGTAGCAAGCTGCTCGTAGTAGCGGATCGCCTCTGTTCGGTCACTGCTCATCGGGATCTCTAGGATCTGACAGCGCTGAGCGAGGACAGTACCTTCGGGTAGCGCAGCAACAATGCGGTGAGCTGCCTCGCCTAGGCAATAGATCTCGTCTGCCGCCTGGAGCTTGCCATAGGCACGCATGGAGATATCCTCAGGCGTGGCGCTGCCGAGGGAGACGATTGCTATCGGGTATGGCGCTTTCATCGGCGGAAGAGGTGCTTGAAGTTGTCATTGTAGAGCTTGGAGAGCCCCGCACGATTGTCGATAGCATCCCCGACGACCATCAGTGTGGTGAGCGTGAGGTGGTGCTCGCGAACGATCTGCGCTAGCTCGGAGAGTGGGCCACGATAGATGCGCTGCTCAGGCCAAGTGAGCTTGTAGCAGACCGCCACGGGTGTCGTGGGTGGGTAGTGAACGAGCAGCTCCCGCTGCACCTCCTCGGCAAGGGTGGCACTGAGGTAGATGCACATCGTGCTCTGCGAGGCAGCGAGCTTGTGCAGTTGCTCTCGCTCAGGCATTGGCGTGCGACCGCCGCCTCGAGTTAGGATGATGGTCTGCACACGCTCGGGGATGGTAAACTGAGACCTAAGCTCTGCTGCGGCGGCTAGGAAGGAGGAGATGCCGGGCGTGATGTGGTAACTCATACCTGCCTCGTCAAAGAGTGCCATCTGCTCCTGGATAGCGCCAAAGATGGCGGGGTCTCCCGTGTGTAGCCGCACGATGAGAGCGTGCTTGTCGTAAAACTCCTTCATCAAGGCGAACTGCTCCTCGAGGTTCATATCGGCAGAGCTTCTCACGGTGGCACCCTCCTTAGCATAGTAGGTTAGCTCGATAGGGACTAAGCTACCAGCATAGAGGATCAGGTCGGCTCGCTCGAGGAAGTGCTTACCACGCACGGATATTAGCTCTGGGTCTCCCGGTCCCGCCCCAACGATCTCTATATGTCCGTGGGGCAACCCCTCGGGAGCTACGGCAAGACTATAGGTAAAGTCGCTCTGCGGGGAGAGACAGCCCTTTTGCTTTTCTATAATCAGGAGTCCGCCCTGACTGGCTGCGAGTGCGGAGGCTTCGCTGACGCTCGTCGAACCCGTGGCGGTGGCGACACGCTCTGAGGGGTTGGGTACCTCGATGGCGGCTAGCTCGTCGCTACTGTAGAAGTGGCAAGGCTTACCTAAGTGCTTGGAGAGCTCCTCGAGGATCGGTTCGCCTCGCTTGAGCTCGATGCTATTGATCGTGGCGATGGCACTAGGGGCGTACCCCTGGGCACGAATATCGGAGAGGATATGCGCCACGACACCCTCGGGACTTGCCTGATGACGACAACCCACACCGAGGTGCAGGAGTGGCGGGCGGAAGTAGAGACAAGGGATCGTCAAGTCCTCCAACAAGCGGAAGCTCACCGCTATGAGGAGGTCGTAGCGGCTTTGGTCAATATCCTCGTAGCGGTAGTAAAGGTCCACATGCTCTGGGTGGGTGCGCTCTAGATAGGCGGTACCCTCGGAGCGCATCTCAAGGAGCAGAGCGACGGGGCGCTTATTGACAAAGGTGGTGATGGCAGCGTTCATACTACAGCCGGCGGTCTCGCTGCTCCACCCGCTCTCAGCGCCCAAAGTGTCTAACGCCCACAGCCCCTGACGGTCGCTCTGCGTGGTGATGACTGGCTCGGCACCTAGTATGTGTGCGATGCGTTCGGTCCACTCGTTGGCACCGCCGATGTGTCCCGAAGCAACGGAGATGACGTACCTCCCCGTGGTGTCTACGCAGAGGACCGCAGGATCATGATGCTTGTCTCTGAGCAGTGGGGCAATGGTGCGAACGCAGATCCCCATGGCGGAGACAAAGAGTAAGACATCGCTCTCGGCAAAGAGACTCTTAGCCCCCTCGGCAAGGCTGGGCAGCAGAGTGAATGCCTCGCTAGGCTCCTCACTGTGTGTCGTATAGAGCTTTACGTCGGGCAGTTGGCTCGCTATCTGTAGTGCGATCTTTTGACCATCGGGAGAGATGGCAAGGATCGCTATGCGTGGTTTTGAGTTCATACTAATTAGTGTGTGCTTTTGGTCGCTTGTAAGACAGCTATCGGGTTGTAGTCATCGATCTGCATACGGGTTGTGGAGGCGATGGAGCCACCGACGGATGCAATGGCTCGTCTGAAGGTCTCCTCGCTCTCGCTCGAGACGGAGTTGAAGACGATCCGTCCACCTATGGCGAGACGATGCCACGCCTCCTCGACGATCTCCTGCAGATGCCCGCCATGCCCTCCGATGAAGACAGTATCAGGTTGAGGCAGTGGGTTTAGGTCGGCGCAGAGGAAGTCGCCCCCACAGAAGGTGATGCCCGGGGTGTGGTGACGACGCGCATTGGCATCGAGGAGCTCTGCGCCCTCGGGACGTATCTCGAAGGCAACCACCTGCAGGCTCGGCTGCTGTAGGCGAGCCTCGATGGAGACGGAGCCTGTGCAGGAGCCGATATCCCACAGGACGTGCGCTTGGTGCAGGTCTAGCTGGGAGAGCGTCTCAAGACGTATCGCCCGCTTGGTGATCATCCGCTCACGTCCATTGAGTGGGATGAAGTCCGCATCGGGGATGCCAAAGGGGCGGAGCAAGGGCTTGGTCTGAATGAGGATTAAGTTATTGGGATAGGCGAAGGTGCGCTCAGCCATTTCCGCAATGGAGAGGCGGGAGAGCTGCTGTAGCTCCCTATTGCCTAGATGCTCCCCGACGATGACTTTGTAGTTGTCATAGCCGTAGTCGAGCATGCGCTGGGCTATGCGCTGAGGGGTGTGCTCCTTGCGGTCGGTCAGGATGCCGATCATGCGCTCGCCTGAGATCAGTGCTGCATCAAAAGCTTGCCACGGTCTCCCCGTGAGCGACACGACGTGCATATCTTGGTAAGGTAGCAGGGCCGCATGAGCGAGGAGCTGCAGGGAGTGGAAGTAAGGGTGCAGCTCGATCTCAGCCTCGGGAAGAAGCTGCATGATGCGCTGCCCGATACCGTTGAAGATGGGGTCGCACGAAGCGAAGACGACGACCGTATCGTACGCTTTGTACTGCTCGATCACATCGTCTATCGGTGGAGTTATATCGATCCAGTGATACTCCGTCGGCAAGATCTCTCGAACGATCTCGTGATGCCGTGCCCCTCCTGAGAAGACGCGCTCGCCAGCGAGCCGCTCCAGCAGCTCTGGGCTCCACCGCTGCTCTCGGTCGTCGCTAAGTCCTATGAGGATGATTTTCATAAGTCACGACCAGGCTTGAGCGTCTCGGCATCGCCATAGCTGAGGGTCGCATTGACTAGCGTTGCCGCTAGATTGCTACCCCCTTTTCGTCCCTCGATGATGAGCTTAGGAATGTCGTGAAAGGGCTTGACCATATGCTTTGACTCGCACACATGGACGAAGCCGACGGGTGCTGCGACAATTCCAGCGGGGTGAGCCTTGCCCTGGCGAATGAGGTGTGCCAGCTCCATGAGTGCCGTCGGAGCGTTGCCAAAAGCGTAGAGCGCATCGGGATGCTCCTCGACAGCGAGCCGTATACCAGCTTGTGTGCGGGTGATGTCTAGTCGCTCAGCCATCTCAGCCACACGTGGGTCATGCAAGTAGCAGAGCACCTCGATACCGTAGCGTGCCAAGGCTCCTTTGCGGATGCCTGAGGCGACCATCGTCACGTCGGTCACGATGGTGCGTATCTTGCCATCGACATAGCCTTGGTAAATGCGAGAGACCGCATTGGGGTCGCTATAGAGTAGCTCCTCCATCTCAAAGTCGGCCGTCGTATGGACAGCGTGTAGCATAGCCCATAGATGGTCGAGTGGATAGCTCTCGGGCTGCTTGAGTAGCGAGAGGATCGTGCGAAAGCTTTCGCTCATAATGCGCTGTCCGACCTTCTCCTCGTCACTTTCTTTGTTACGGTAGTAACCTCGTGGCGTGACGATCTTGCCCTTTGAAAGGTAGCTCTGACTATTGCCAATGATGAGGACGGTAAACATATCCACCTCTTGCGTATCCAGCTCTCGTAGAGTCGTCGTCCAGACACGCTGATCGGGACGACCTGCCTGCTGCACCAGTCCTACGGGCGTATCGGGTGAGCGATGCTTGAGGAATAGCTCCCGCACACGCTCCAGCTGCCAGTACCGCTTGATGCTCTTAGGGTTGTAGAGTGCCGTAACGAAGTCAGCCTCCGCAGCCGCTATGGCACGTCGCTCGATGATTGCCCACGGAGTCATCAGATCACTCAGCGAGATGATGCAGAGATCATGACCAATGGGTGCCCCAAGGAGGGCTGCTGCTTTCTGAAAGGCGGAGATACCAGGCAGGACCTCTAGTTCTACATTACTGCCTCGCTCATCGCACATCTCATAGAGGAGCGGAGCCATCCCGTAGATGCCCGCATCGCCAGAGCTAATGACACAAACGGTCTGCCCAGCCTCGGCTCGCTCGATAGCTAGCTTGGCTCGCTCACGCTCTTGACGCATACCAGTGTCGATGCACTCAGCACCCTCGTGTAGGTACTCTTGGATAAACTGAAAGTAGTAAGCATACCCCACCACCACATCAGCCTCTCTGAGGGCTTGATGCACAGCGGGCGTTATATCTTCAGGACTGCCGGGACCGATGCCGGCTATATAGATCTTTTTCATAGTCTCTCTTTGCTATTGTTGGACGGGCTTGACACACCTCCTATTTATTATGGCGAGACTTTGCCCGACGAATTACTCTGCGAAGATAGCGAAAACCGAGCACTACGCCACTCACCGAGACGACCAAACCACCTAGCACCAGCACCAACATGCAGATGATGCGCAGTGTCGGATGCTCTGCAAAGAAGCCGATGCGGAGGTTGTGACAGAAGGGGTAGAGCCACTTCTTGACCCGCCCGTTGAGACTGTAATAGCGTGTCTCCCCTGTCGTCGGACTGATGTAGAGACGGCTCGATTCCTTGTCCTGTGCCGAGATGCGATAGATCGGTAGCTCGTAGAGGTTGTTTAGACTGACGTAGTAGTTGTCGTAGTGATCCATTAGCTCGATCTGCATGTCGGAGGTACCCAATACAGGCGTGAGCTTAGCTTTGATATCCTCCTCGGTCAGATGCAACGGCTGTGGAGCTTCACCCAGCGCGTCCCAACTCTCTAGCTGTCCGTGGCGCTGCACCTCGTAGTAAGGGTGTCCGCCATAGCTGCGCCAAGTGATCTGCTGCACGCCAACTAGGCCGAGCAGCAAGCGGTAGTCATAAGTGTCCGAGCGGCCCAGCTGTGGAGCCTCTGCGACCTGCGCCTCCTTGCGCTTCGTCTCAGTCTCATGCTGAGGCACGATCCACGATGGCAGATCGTAGAGCGACATCACCCCGCTGAGGGCGAAAAGCGTCAACGATAGTCCAAAGATGACACCACCGACGAGATGCCAGAGCAAAGTCTTCTGACGCTTGTAGGGACTGCGCAACCGCTTCGTCCGTCTCCACATACGGACGTAGAGACGTATCCCGAGGTATAGCCCCGTAAATGCAGCGATGACAGCGAGCGAGGCAAAGATCGAGATGACCCAGAGCCAAGCGGTGCGGTTTTGCCGTAGCCACCAGTAGTAAAACATATGGGGGATCGTACCACACGATGCCCCAATGCGCTCCGAACGAGTGCAGAGCTGTACCGCATCGCCCGTTTGACTAGAGAGATAAAGGTAAGTTCCCTCAGAATCGTCAAAGCGGTATCGGTAAAGGGGCAGATCCTTCTTGACCCTCGGGTAAGGCGTCCACGTGTCTATGTGTCGTATCGTATCAACCGCCACGATGGGCGCAGAGCTAAAGCGCGACGCATACTGCTCATACCAAGCCTCTGGCACCGAATCCGTAGCTGTCGTGAGGAGCGAGTCCGCATGCCACAGATACCCCCCCTCGCTCGTCTCCACACGCCACACCGGCTTGCCACAATGCGTAGTGAGTGCGAGTGCCGTCAGCTCTTCGCCAGGCTGGAGCTTAGCCAGTAGCGTAGCCTCCGACGGTAGAGCCACCGAGGCCGCGAGGGTGTCTTGCAGCGGTAAGTCCTTGTCCCCTAAGCGAGGAAAGGAGCAAAAGATCATCACCCCTCCAGAGATCAACCATAAGAGGAAGAGCGGAGCACAGACAGTGCCTAGTACTTTGTGAAGCCAGCGCATAGTTGTATGTAATAGGATTATAGGGTTGTCATTGTTTATAAGAGAGGTCTCCTAAGGTGTGAGGTCTCCCATAAGAAGCAACGGTGCGACCGCCAGCAAACGCAGCAGCCGCACCGTGTGGTGAGTCTCTCACGAAAGAGAGATCCGTATTAGTAGCTCAGCCACTAGTGTAGCCGTACTAGAAGTTTACTCTTTGACGACTGGCGTGATGCGATCTATCTCGAAGCCATCAGCTAGCGTAGCACCCTTGGTCACCTTGCGAGTATTGATATTGTACTGGTAGATGGTCGTGGGAGCTCCCTCCACATTGGCACCGATGCTGACCGTATTGCCATTACGAACGGCTAGCTGGCCATAGTTACCATTGCTAAAGGGTATATCCTTGATATGCTCGACCTGCTGCGTCTTGATGTTGCAGCGTAGCCAGTAGTAGATATAGCGGTTCGTCTTGCTGCTCCAGTCGGTATTGCCCTTCTCCTTGAAGTCTGGATCCTGCATATAGAGGAGCACCTCGTCATCATTGAGCGGGAAGACGGTGATGATCTTGCCACGAGGCTGTGCATAGCCGTCGAAGCTCTTGTCCGTCTCCATAGAGCCAGCGTTGACACGGAAGAGGAAGCTACGCTGCTTCGTACTGCTCTTCTTCTTAGCATTCTCGGGGATATTGCAAGTAGCAGCAGCAAAGTAGAAGTTGCCCTTAGAGTCGAAGAAAGTCTTCTGGCAGCGGGTCTCACCAAAAGAGGTAGAGCTCAGGTGCTCACAGCGTGTATCCTTGTCGATCTTCTTGACCTGCATCGTAGTAGCGTCGATGAATGCGATGTAGATCTCATTACGCTTGGGAGGTAGTGCCATGGAGGTCTTCTTAGACTTCTCCATATAGACGTGTGGGTAGATGAGCGTGTTGTCAGCCTTGCGGTAGCCAAGCAGACCACTGGAGTTAAAGATCTCACCCTCCTCAGGCTTAGGTAGGTCAAGCTTGCCCTCAGCAGTGATGACCATCTTATTGACATCGACCTTGACCCACGACATCTCCTGCTTGTCACCTACTGAGCTGACCATGACGAGTGTGTTGTCGTCTAGCCAAGCGTGTGAGAAGCGACGGTCGAGGATCTGTGGCATAGGGAACTCCTTGATTGTCTCAATGCCTGTGTTGGAGACGCGGAACTTGCCGAAGCGTCCCTCGCGAGAGACACTGTAGTAGTAGCCCTTGTGATACACTACATAGGGAGTCAGAGGAGACGCTGAGGTTTCTGCCCCTTCGCCCTTGATGCTGAAAACACCCTTGGTCAGGTCAGCGACACGTGCGATGATGTGCGGATCAGTGTTAGCGGTTGACTGACCTGTGGCTCCATCTATAGGCACCCATAGGTCATAGCCTACGGTCACCTCCTCCTGAGGGCTTGGTGCATCTGAGTCACACGCTGTAAACGAGAGTGTGACGAGGGTGGCCACGAGAGTCGCCACTAAGCGATAAGCTTTTGTCATAATAATCTTTGTTTGGATTGTTAGTATGAGTATGTTTTCTAGTTCAGGAATATGCGGAGCTTGCAGTAGAAGGCGCGTCCAGGCTTCTGTAGCATGTAGTTGTCATAGAGCGGACGGTCTAGCAAATTGCTGCTCTGCAGTGATATGGAGTAGCGATCGTGAGCAAAGCTCCAGGTGACCCCTGCTGAGAGGTCGTAGCTAGTCGGAATGATCGCTTTAGTGTTCTTGCGGCCGAAAGCTGCCCACGTGAGGTAGAACCAGTGGATATAGCCCAGTCCAGCGTTGAAGTGTATGGCACTTGCTTGAATGCCAAACGGCTTGCGCCAGTTAGCCCCTAGGAGTAGATTGCCATAGAGGAAGGGGTCGTTGGGTATCCGATAGCCGTAGGTCGGGTTCGGCTTACCGTAGATGTTGATGCGCGTGCGGTCACGCTCATCGGTGTAAGTGCCGTTGAGCGTGAGGTCCAGGAGGTTGGCGTAGTTGTACTTGACCTCCATCTCGCCTCCGATGACGAGTGACGAGCCGACATTATCGTACTGACTCTCGACATCACCCATGACCACACGGTGAATGTAGTTGGAGATGTCACGATAGAAGGCTGTCGCCTCGTAGTTGAGAAAGTGCAGGTCGCCCCATTGCGCCTGACCGTAGAGCGTTAAGTTCAGGTTGTAAGCCTGCTCGGGGTGGAGCTTGAAGTTAGGGTAGATGTTGGCGCCATTACCCATCAATTCGCGAGCTGTCGGCAGACGAGTGGCACGCTCGAAGGAACCTTTGATCGCTAGCTCGTTAGCGATGGTGTAGCGTAAGCCTAGACCATAGCCCATTTGGTTTTTCGTCTGCTGCGCAGGCACCTTGTCCGATCCTGTCAGCCAGTACATATCAGCCTGCTCGATGGCAACGTGATAGAGGTAGTCCTTGACAAAGACCGTTCCACGCAGACGTCCATTGAGAAGCGTCGTGCCATACGAAAGCCCCATAATGTGCCTTCCCATACGATCTCTCGAAGCCTCAAAATTAGGATCGTAAGTGTCGTACCGCTCATTGGCTATGGCGGTCATCTGATAGTTGAAATTAAGATGCCCGCCCTTGGGGAGCGTGTAGGCGAGGTTAGCCCGTGCCGTCCAGGTAGGACGCACCGTGTGGCGAATCATACGAGTGCGGCGCATCACCTCACTGTAGTGTGTCTCTACGAAGGTACCGTCCCAGCTATACTTGCGATAGGCGGTATCTGTGATTATGATATGGTTACGAGCGAAGGAAGCATCTATCGTAGCGGATAGCCCAGGGGTAAAGAGATTGCGCTTGGCATAATGCGCTGAAAAGCTCAAGTCGTCACGATCACGCATCGCCTCGCCGATGACTAGCGTCTGGCGAAAACCGGTCTGTATCTCACTCACGCTCTTTGTATAGCCCACCCCAAGCAGGGCGGCGTCTGCCCAAGGCTTTTTGGTCACGCCCAGTTGTAGTCGTCCCAAGAGCGACTTGTAGCCATCGTGAAAGCGTCGGAAGTCTCGCCGCTCGTACTCTTGCGTCTCAGCATTCCACACCTCCACACCACGCATGATGTAGTCATTTTTGGAGTACTGGTAGCGTAGCGTAGGACGTACCGTAAAGCCACTCCGCTGCTCTCTATACTGCCCCGTCAGATCTAAGGCATAGGTGTGAAAGGAGCCTCCCCGTAGCGAACAGTCCAGATAGCTCTCCCCGCGGCTGTTAGTCACGATGTTGACCGCTCCACCGAGGGCATCCATACCCAGCTCAGGGGGCACGACCCCCTTGTAGATTTCGACACGATCGATGAGGTTCACCGGCAGCGTAGCGAGCGAAGCCCCCTCGCCCATCGAGGAGAGCGGCACTCCATTGATAAAGTAGCGGACAGCATGCCCCGACATACCATTGATCGAAAGCTCATTGCTAGAGCCTACCCCACCAGACTCTCTGAGCCGTACCCCCGAACTCTGAGCGACCAACTCGTTGAGACTACCCATCGAGGCGATCAGAGGCTTGACATCTAGGCTGATAGCCGAGAGCGCCTGCTGCTGCATGATACGTCTATGCGTAGGCGCCACGACAATCACCTCGCCGAGGCTCTTGTAGTCTATCGTGTCACGACGGTGACTGAGCGTATCCCGCTGCGCAGTGAGCGGGAGCACACAGCTAGCTAGTAGCAGGAATAGGTAAAAGCAGCTACGTCTCATCGGCTTACTGAGCTATGGAGTCAGACTGGTGTAACTTTTCGCCCGTCTCCTCATAGATCGCTTTCTTGTCCATAATCGAGAGACGATGATGTGTCATGAAGAAGTCGACCTTCTTCACGATCATCTCCTGCACCTCAGGGAGCTCGCCCAGACCACGCACCACGCTCTCGACCTGATAGCCGAGAGCCTCTAGACGGGGTTGCCACTCTTGGAGCATATCCTCCTTGGCATGTTCACCTGCCACGATCATCAGTGGCTGTAGAGAGACTCGCTTAAGGCCTGTAGCACGCAGACGCTCTAGAGCCTCCTCGTAGTAAGGGTAGCCCTCCACACAGCCCACGATCACCTGATCATAGCCGTGATTTTGCAAGTAGTGATCCAGCATAGCGTACTGAGCTGTAGCACTATCGTAGGTGCCGTGCCCTACCCATAGGTAAGCCACCTCAGGATCCAGATGAGCCGTCATGATAGAAACCAAGTCCTTGTAGTCGCTTTCGTAGAAGAGTAAAGGGGTCACCAGCCGGATCTTCTTAAAGAGTTGCTGCAAGTGAGCCACCTCGTAGGAGAGCGACTCCATCTCTACGCCATCGACGATCGTCGTCGAGACCACCAGCAGATGAGTAAAGCCCTCTTGCGCTAACTCCTTAAGTGCTTCGCCAGGCGTGGGGATCTCTATACCCCGCGCTGCTAGACGCTTGCGCACGATACGAGAGCTATAGGCTTGACGAACCTCTAGATCAGGATGGGCGGCAGCTATGCGCTCATTGATCGCATCGAGGGTCACCCGACGGGTGTCGTCGTGCGTTGTGCCAAAGTGAACTACGAGGATAGCCCCTTTGTCATTCGGTCCCATAGCCGCAAAGAGCGAGTCAGTCTCAAAGATCTTATTGCCCGCTTGTAGCG
Source organism: Porphyromonas asaccharolytica DSM 20707 (assembly GCF_000212375.1). Lineage (NCBI taxonomy): Bacteria > Pseudomonadati > Bacteroidota > Bacteroidia > Bacteroidales > Porphyromonadaceae > Porphyromonas > Porphyromonas asaccharolytica. The sequence goes on from NC_015501.1 coordinate 24,188, forward strand.
ACAGCCCGCCTAGTAGTGCAGTCATATATAATAGGAGTATACGGAGGTATCGTTGCGTCATACGGTTGTTGTTTTTATCCGCTAGGTCAGATCCAATCTAGAAGTCCATCAGCATAACTTGAGGCATAGTACAGCCGTAGCCCCACGCCCACAAGCGCAGTGCCTCCTGAGAGATATGCATCTGATCGATTGACATAGCACTAAGGTACACTTGCCACCGAGCGTACACAGTTATATACTAAGTTACGAGTAGTGGCAGGTCTCCTGACTTACCCCAGCCTAACACCGCCTTCCCACCTGACCTCCGTCAGACAGTGGCTTGTATTCATCTTGTGCTAGGCTCTGTGAAATAGGGGGATCACAGTAGCGGGCACTGTACCAGATTCTCACTGGACTTCCCTCTTGCATCGCTCTACCGACGAGCTGATGCACCACCACTCAAGGATGTTGTCCGCAAAGATACGAAAAGTTAAGAAGAGAGGAGGTAAAGGTTAGAAATTAGAGGTTAGAGGTTAGAGCCAGGCACTAGTAGTCCTAGTGGCTCTAGGGCCTCTAGCTAACGGCCAATAGCTACAGCAGTTGGGCTAAGAGCTCCTCGGTAAGGGCTAGATGCGTATAGGTGGCATAGCAGCGACCTGTATGCCACAGTGCGGTCGCCACGGGGTCGCCCCACGCATTGTATTGCTGTGCTGTCGAGGGTAGCGGATCGAGGATGCGGGAGTAATGAAACTCGTGTCCACGCACCGCCACGCCTGCTATCTCGAGCTGTCGGTAGCCAAGAGCTAGCCCGCGCTGCTGCATCGTGGCGGTCTGCTGTAGCGCCCCCACGAGCGGATAGGGGGTGCCTTTCTCATCGATGATCGCTTCGCAGAGGAGGAGCATACCTCCGCCCTCGGCAAGCATGGCACCGCCCTCACGGATGTAGTCACGGAGACTGTCCAGCATCGACTTATTGGCTGATAATTGCTCCAAGTGTAGCTCGGGGTAGCCACCCGGCAGATAGACAAAGTCACTCGGCAGTAGTGCTCTGTCAGAGAGTGGACTGAAGTAAGTTATCTCGCCCCACTGCTCTAGCTGGCGCACATTCTCTTGATAGAGAAAGGTGAAAGCGTCGTCACGAGCCACCGCTATGCGACGAGGAGCTGACGAAGAGTGCTTTTGCAGAGTGGGTGCTTCGTAAGACTGCTCCTTTCGCTCTGAGGAGATGGCTAGGAGTCGGTCAATGTCTAGATGTTGCTCTAAGAGGTCGGCCACCTGATCGGCATAGCGATCTATCTGCGCCAAGTCGTCAACGTCCAGCCCTAAGTAGCGACTGGGGATGGCGATGTCGTCAACACGAGGCAGCGACCCCAGCACTGGCACGCCCGCATCTGCGGCAGCCTGCGTGAGATAGGTCAAGTGACGCTCCGAGGAGACTTTGTTGAAGATGACTCCCGCTATCTTAACCCTTGGGTCAAAGTGCTGCAATCCGTAGAGTAGCGGAGCCACCGTGTAAGCCATCGAGCGCGGTGTCACGACGAGCACGACCGGTAGGTCTAGGAGCCGAGCAATGTCCGCCGCGGAACCTTTGTCCCGATCGTAACCATCAAAGAGTCCCATCACGCCCTCCACGATGACTGCCTGAGCATCCTGACTATAGTAGTGGTAGAGTGCCTGCACCCGCTCGGCTCCGTACATAAAGAGGTCCAGATTGACCGCCGGGCGACCCGTTGCCACGCTGTGTAGCTTAGGATCTACGTAGTCAGGGCCGCACTTGAAGGCTTGAGTGGCCAGTCCACGGCGTGTGTAAGCACGAAGAAGGCCCATGGTGAGCGTGCTTTTGCCACTCTCAGAGAGGGGCGCTGCGATGAGGAGGGAGGGAAGAGATGTCATAAGTGATTGACTAAAGTTGTGAGTCAGGGATAAGAAGTACCTCGAGCTGTGCTGAGGGAACGAGGGGTTTGCAGACTTGATAGCAATGATCGACAATGCTCTGGTAGAGCGGATGTGTGCCATCGGGGAAGATCTGCCATAGTTCGCGAGCTAGGGTCATCTCGCTGATCTGCTGCTCTTGCTCAGCGGTTGCACCACTAGCAGAGGCAAGGGCGGTGATGAAGGCTTTGTCCATCACCACCTTCTTGCTATGTGTGTCTAGTTCGCCAGCCGCCAGCTTGACCGCCTTGCCGATCATGATGCCTAGGGTGATCTGCGGGAAGCCCAGTTCATTGGCGAGGCTGAGCGTCTCCCCGATAAAGTTGCCATACTGAACGAAAGCATTGGCGGGCAGGTCGGGAAAGCGCCCCTTGAGGTACCGCTCGCTGCGTCCGCCTGAGTTGAGCACGAGATGCTTGCCGTAGACCGACTTGCTCACCTCCAGCTCACGACGTATCGACTCAACAAAGGCTTCGCTCGAATAGGGACGCACGACCCCTGTAGTGCCGAGGATAGAGATGCCGTCTAGGATGCCTAGCCGTGGATTGAAGGTGCTCTGAGCGAGCTTACGTCCCTTGGGGACGGAGATGGTTAGGTCGATGCCTACTTGGGATAGGTCGACCAAAGAGCCGAGTGCTTGACGCATCATCTGACGCGGTACAGGGTTGACGGCAGGCTCTCCGATGTCTAGTCCGATGCCGGGGAGCGTGACGCGCCCTACCCCTTCGCCTTGGAGGAAGGCAACCCCGCTGTGTGCCTGCGTAAGTGACAAGTCAGCAACGATCTCTGCGCCATCGGTTACGTCGGGATCGCTGCCAGCATCCTTGATAGCGACTGCCCGAGCACCTTGCTCTGTTAGCTCGGTTTGCTGGATCGGAAAGGGGATTCGCTCGCCCTGAGGGAGGGTCACGGTCACCTCGCTGTAAGACTCCTCGTTGAGTAGTGTGAGCAGAGCAGCTGTAGCAGCAGCCGTGGCAGTGGTGCCAGTCGTTAAGCCGATGCGCTGAGGGAAGAAGTCGCTCCCCAGTAGTCTCTCTATGGAGCGGCGAAGTCCTACGGGACCCTCGACGGTAACTGTGGCAGGATAAGGGATCTGTGGTCTTCGGATGACCAGCACGGTGATGCCGAGTGCGAGTGCTTCCTCCACTTTTGCCGCGAAGCCACTCGTGTCGCCACTCTCCTTGAGCAGGATCATGTCTGGTTGGAGTGTGGCAAAGATTTCTCGATCACACTGCTCCTTATCATAGTAGACCACCCGCTCTGGCGGGAAGTCGCTCTGACGTAGTCGCTCCTCGGTCTCTGCGATCGGCATCACCCGCAGATAGGTCTCATGCTGGGTCCAGTAGGCTCTCAGTCGCTCGATCGAGTTAACACCTGTCAGGGCTAGTAGTCGCTGGGGCTGGTGCTTGAGGAGATACGTCAGCGCAGCGTCAAAGGAGTCTAGCACTACAACCGAGGCGGGCAGGACGGGGAAGGTACGCTCGTACCGGATCACAGGGAGCTGCAGGCGAGCTACGCAATCAGCCACGCTCTGGTGCACGCCCATAGCGAAGGGGTGCGCCGCATCTACGACGAGGGCGATCTCCCGCTCCGTACAGAAGTGCGCCATCTCCTCACCATTCATACCTCCCTCTAGACGTATCCCGTGGTGCATCGAGAGCTCTTGCGAAGCTCCTCGTGTGGAGTAGTAAAAAGGCTTGCCCGCCTCCTCACATACTTCGAGCGCTTTGCGCCCCTCTGTGGTTCCTCCGATGATTAGTATCATACCTTTGAGGCGTGAATAGAGAAGTGAAGTGTCTCGGGGTCGAAGTCGATTCCCTTTGCTGCGAAGTAGCTGGGCAAGGTGCCGTCACTGGCAAGTGCCCTCGGCGGACCCATATGTAGCACGTGATTATCATCGAGGAGCCACACCTGATCGGCTATCTGGAGAGCCAGCTCTAGGTCGTGCGTGGAGAGGAAGATCGTCTTGTGCGCCTCACGAGACAAGCGAAGGAGGAGCTGCAGCATCTCCACCTTCGAGGGGAAGTCTAGGAAGGCGGTCGGTTCGTCTAGTAGTATGATGGGTGTCTCCTGAGCTAGTGCCTTGGCGATCATCACCTTCTGACGCTCGCCGTCACTGAGCGAGTCGATCATTCGCTTGGCTAGAGGTTGTATGCCGACCAGCTCTATCGCTTCGTTGACCGCCTGACGGTTGCTCTCATCCATCTGCCCCCAGAATCCCGTGTAGAGGCTCCGTCCTAAGGCGATCATCTCGTAGGCGGTCGTATTGCTCATGATGAGTCGCTCCGTTAGCACGACGCTGATACGTCGCGCCAGCTCTTTGGCGGTATACTGCTGTATCTCCTTGCCTTCGACCAGTAGCGCACCACCGAGCTTCGGCTGAAAGGCTGCGATCGTCCTGAGCAGCGTCGACTTGCCCACACCATTTGACCCGATGAGGCAAGTGAGCTGTCCTGACCAGATAGTAGCATTGAGCTCACTCGCTACGACGCGCGTGCGCTTCATCTGGTGATACCCTATCGATAGGTCACAAAGTTCTATCGTTGCGTGGCTAGTCATACGATTACAGTTCCTCTCTACGTCGTTTGTCAAATAGTACCCAGATCACGATCGGAGCACCGATGAGCGCCGTCACCGAGTTGATCGGCAATGCACCTTCCATCCCGGGCATACGAGCGATTAGATTGCAGCAGAGTGCTAGGAGTGCACCCACGAGTGTCACCGCAGGCATCAGAGTCAGATGATTGGAGGAGGCAAAGATAGTGCGACAGAGATGCGGCACCGCCAACCCTATGAAAACGATCGGACCGCAGTAAGCGGTCACGATAGCGGTCAGCAGACAAGCCGAGAAGATGACAAGATGACGTGCCCGCCCGTAGTTCAGCCCGAGGCTGCGAGCGTAGTTCTCCCCAAGGAGCATCAAGTTAAGTACCTTGATCAGCAAGAATGAGAGCGGTATCAGCACCAGCATGATGAGGACAAAAGTAGTTACTTGATCGCCACTCACCTTTGCAAAGCTTCCTAAGCCCCAGATGACATAGCTCCGCACATCCTCATCGTTGCTAAAGAACTTCAGCACCCCGATGATCGCATTCGCTATGTAGCCGATCATCACACCCATGATCAGTAGCACCACATTGCCACGGACACGCTGCGCCATCGTCATGATGATCGACATCACGATGAGCGCACCGAGGAGTGCTGCCACCGAGACCGCCATCTCCCCCACGAAGCCCATCCGCACAAGTGCTTTCTGGCTAATGCTCCCCGAGAGCAGAATAAAGGTTGCTACGCCTAGGCTAGCTCCCGAACTAATACCTAGCTCCGAGGGGCCCGCCAGCGGATTGCGAAAGACCGTCTGCATCTGTAGACCACTGATCGAGAGCCCCGCACCCGCGACCAGCGCCGTAATCGTCTGCGGGTAGCGACTCTTCCAGATGATGTTGCGCCATATCTCACTCCCCTCACCGTCACGTCCGAAGAGTATGCGCACCACCTCATCGAAGGGAATAGCGATCGTCCCCAGCGATAAGTTGAGGACAAAAAGCACCAGTATAAGGAGTCCTATAACTGTAAAGGCTATAACAAGACGTCGCATAGCTTCTCCGTGCCTTATTGGGTTAATATGGAGTAGAAGACAGGCTCATGATCCGGAAGCAACTGTGGGTGAAAGGCGTGGATCAAGTCCGCCAAGACCACCTCAGGCTCCACGGGTGACAGCTCGTAGAAAGGTCTCTCTCGCAAATTGCAGTACAGCACCTGCTTGTCCCGATAAGCCTTGAAGTCCCGATAGCGTGCATCTGTCTTGCCCAGCACATCATAAGAGAAGGCTCCATCGTAGCTATTCGCAATGCGCCAATAGTCCGCATCGGCCGCCTTAGCATAGACCGTCTCAAAGTCAACGTAGAAGCCTCCCGACTCCTTATCGTCTGCCATAAAGTAGTCAGCGCCCGCATCCTCAAAGAGGTGAGCTAAGTAGCTCGCACCACCGACCACATACCAGTTGCCGCCGTGCAGTTCGCCACTAAGCACCTTCGGGCGGATCAAGTCATCCGTGATCAATGCTTGTAGCTCATGGTAGCGCTCCTCAATGGTGCTGAAAAGCGTCTCCGCACGCTCCTCCATACCGAGCAGTAGTGCCGTAAACTTAATCCACTCAGCCTGCCCTAGTGGCGAAGTCTCCTTGTAGCCTAGGAAGGTAATCAGCGGTATGTCCAGCTGCTTGATCACATCATAACCACCCCGCTTGAAGGGGCTCACTAATATAATGTCTGGGTGCAGTGTCATGATCAGCTCGCTGTCGAAGTTGCCCTCGATACCAATACGCTTAGCCGCACCGGAAGCCAGTCGTGACTGCATCTCCTCGTTGAAGAGGAAGCGCGTACTCGGCATGCCCACGACACGGTCTACCGCATCAAGCTTGATAAAGTTAGAGAGCTGTAGCGTCGTCATCACGATGACCCGACGCACTGGAGTCTCTATCATGGTAAAGCCCTCAGGCACCTCAGCAGCTAGCTCCTGCGCTTGTTCGCGAGGCACTAATGCGTAGCGATACACCTCGCTACTGTCATGTGTCGGGTCTGAGATGGTGACCAGCGTCACCGCACCGGCATGCTCTATCTGTAGCCCCTCGGCATAGCGTATCATGGAGGTGGTGTCACTCTCAGCACTCCTCGTAGAGCCCTCGTCTGAGTGCCCCTTGCCACACGAGACCAGCAGCAGGGAGAGAACCCAGCAGCTCAGCAAATATCTTACACAGCGTAATGTATCCATCTTCTTATCGATCTGTTGCACTGCAAAGATACAGAAACGATTCGTCTCAGGGCCTTACTCCCCACCCCAACCTTGAAGATTCGCTAGATCCCGCTAACCTCAGCGATGTTTGTGAAACTCCTCTCGCAGGAATGTGCGAAGTCTTTAAAAAGATCGGCTATCAAACACCTTATAAAGTTTTTTGCCTACATTTGTGAGTGCCTTGCACTAGACCTTGCACTAGACCCTGAAATATGCGCCTGCAAGTCACATACGAGAAACAGATCAATACAGTATCATCTATGAGAACTCTTTCAGTCATTCTATCCACACTCCTACTAGTCGTAGGACTCGCATCATGCCGCGGGGACAAGCCTACACCCGTAGTCACCGAGGCTACCAGCTTGACACTATCCCCTACGGCTATCACGCTGCAGGTCGGGAAGACCCAGCAGCTCACAGTCACCGTTCAGCCAGCTGGCCAGATCTTTACCGCGACCTTCACCAGTGACAAGCCTGAAGTAGCTACCGTCGACGCTAAAGGGCTCATCACAGCGGTCGCTGAGGGCACGGCTCACATCACCGCTCAGGTAGGCAAGCTCACACAGCAGTGCGTCGTCACTGTATCTAACACGGCTCCCGCAGTGAAGCTAGAAGTCGAGACCACGGCCCTATCTATCAAAAAGGGTGGTAATGCTCGGATCAATTATACAGTCACACCTGCCGACACACCCGTCACCTTCACAAGTGACAAGCCCGACATAGCAACTGTCGATGCGCAGGGCCTCGTCACGGGCGTTGCGGCTGGTAGTGCGACGATTGCTGTCTCTGCTGCTGGTCAGTCTGCCAGTGTCGCCGTCATGGTGACTGAAGATCAGGGAGGTGGCACCACCGATCAGACCGAGCTTCCTCTGCTCAAGTTTGCCATAGAGCAAGACGCTCAGGGAGTCCCCGTCGATGCCGATGTCCTCAAGCATGAGCAGGCTGTGGGTCGCACGCTGAAGCCTGTCACCATCGGTAAGGGTTCCGATGGTGGTGATCTTACTTTTCCAGGATTTGTCAATACCGCTCTGACCATCACTGGCGCCGTTTATGGGCTCAGCATTCAGTCTGGTGAAAAGGTAATCATAGCTTTCAGCAAGGAGAGCCTAGCCGCGTGTCCTAGGACACAAGCTATGCTTGCAGACTATGGCTTTGATCATCTAGAGCAGAGCAAGTTCCAAAATGGTACTCCCTGTAAGATTGGGACCAAGAGTGACAACTCCAGTATCCAAGTAACGATCTATGACGAACCAAATAGTGAGCTACAGTCTACCCTCATCATCGAGTTTCTAGAGAAGAGAGAGCTGCCCACAGCGCATCCTATCCTCCCGAATGCTAAGGACTTCCCCGACTATGCGACATTCGCAACAGGTGATGTCGCCAAGATCAAGGAGTTTGAGAGCACCCTCGGCTTCCGCAACTTTGACGCCGAAAAGTCCAATGAAGACGCCAAGAACTTGCTCTTCGAGACGAAGCAGGAGTCTATCCCTGAGTCAAACTTCCAGCTAGTCTACTATGTATCTAGTGCTAAGACCAAGTTTATCAACAGCATTGTCAACGTCATCAAGGGCCCGGAAGACTTCGCTGATCCCAAGCTCAAGGAGTGGTTTACGACGAATGGCTACGGCAATAAGTTTGAGACTCATGCCGACAAGGGCTATGCGTACGGTTGGGATGCCTCAAGCAAGATCTTCTGTCAAATCTTCATCAAAGAAGGAGTCACATTCATCCAGATCTTTGAGAAGCAGCAATCGCAGTCAGCTAGCCAGATGCGTCGTCTAGCCTTCGAGCAGTACAAGACGACGTCAGCTCAGCCCCAGAGAGCCCGGTACTACAAGTTCCAGCACCGTCGCTAAGCGAAAGCAGTATATGGTCCTATCAGATGATGCAATAGCGATGTAAGAGCTACACATCTGACAAGCGTTTCAAATCTCCACTGAGGAAATCCCCAAACTCCTCGGTGGAGATTTTTTATTCTCCACTGAGGTATTAGAAAATTCCTCGGACTTATCATTTGATTCCTCGGAAGTTTCATTTGATTCCTCCGAAGAATTTTTCCTCGCCTACGTGGAAAATAAAAAATAGCTCCGTGGGAATTTCGCAATTCCTACGGAGGAAAGCGGCGACGGTCGGATGTTGGTTAGAGTTCTCAGCGTGAATCAGAGCTGTCGGAGCCATCGGGATGATCGGAACTCGGCTCTCTCATTTCTAATCTCTAACTTCTAACTTCTAATTTCGTATCTTTGTGGCGTAATGCACTATAAGAGACTACAGTCGAAGGTATGAACTATGGATATGTCAAGGTAGCGGCCGCTGTGCCCTATGTCAGAGTGGCTGACTGCTACTACAATACGAGCCGCATCAAGGAGATGATCTTTCAGGCGGAGGAGCTAGGAGTAGAGATACTTACGACTCCCGAGCTATCTATCACGGGGTATACCTGTGGGGATCTCTTTCATCAGTCGTTCCTATTGGAACAGGCTCAGAAGGCGCTATGCCAGCTAGTCGAGGAGACGGCCGAGACTGACGTGATGGTCATCGTCGGTATGCCAGTCAAAGTGGAGGAGAAACTCTTTAATGGGGCGGTCGCCTTCCAGCATGGTAAGATCCTAGGAGCGATCCCTAAGACTTATCTGCCGAACTACCGAGAGTTTCAGGAGAAGCGCTGGTTCTCGCCCAGTGATTCGCTACAATATAAGACGGTGCAGATGGGCCCCCACACGGTGCCTATCGGGCGCAACATTATCTTCAAATGTGGACAGGTGGGCATCGGTATCGAGATCTGCGAGGATATGTGGACGCCCTTTACCCCTGGCACACGCCTCAGCCTCTATGGAGCACATATCATCTTCAACCTCTCTGCGAGCAATGAGAATGCGGGCAAGCATGACTACCTCCGCTCGCTGATCAGTGGTGCCACGTCGCAGTCTATCTGTGGCTATGTGTACGCCTCTAGTGGCTATGGCGAGAGTTCGACCGATCTAGTCTACACAGGCAAAGCGTTTATCGCTGAGGTGGGCAAGATCGTTAAGGAGATGCGCCGCTTCGAGTACAAGGAGCGGATGATCGTGAGCGACATCGACGTGTCTCGTATCCATGGCGAGCGACTGATCAATAGTAGCTTCAAGAGTGCGGTCAATCACTTTACCGACGAGGAGGAGCTGGTAAGCATCCCCTTCACGCTACGCTCGGAGGAGGAGTCACAGCCTATGGATCGTATCATCGAGCGCAATCCCTTTATGCCTGAGGGGGCGAACCCAGAGGAGCGGTGTCACGAAATGTTTCAGATACAGGTGTGCGGGCTCATACAGCGCCTCAAGCACATGCGTGCGGAGCATGCCGTGATCGGCATCTCGGGCGGACTAGACTCGGCACTGGCTCTACTGGTGACGGCAGAGGCTTTTGACCTCTTGGGCTTGGATCGCAAGCAGATCATTGCAGTGACGATGCCGGGCTTTGGCACCTCTGAGCGCACCTATCGCAACGGCTACACGATGATGCAGGAGCTGGGTGTGACGATCCGTGAGATAGATATCAAGGAGGCGACGGAGCAGCATCTCTCAGCCATCGACTATAAGGGTAATCGGGAGGATGCGACCTTTGAGAATGCTCAGGCACGTGAGCGGACGCAGATACTGATGGATCTGGCCAATATGTACCATGCGCCCGTCATCGGGACGGGAGACCTGTCTGAAATCGCCTTGGGCTGGTGCACCTTCAATGGGGACCACATGTCTATGTATGCGGTGAATAGTGGTATCACGAAGACGAGCGTACAGCTGATCGTCGGGTGGTATGCTACGCACCAGGCTGGTGACACGCCACTAGCCACGACGCTACAAGACATCGTCGCTACGCCGATTAGCCCCGAGCTACTCCCGATCAAAGACACGAAGGCTGGCAGCGAGCAGCAGACGCAGGATCTCGTGGGGCCGTACGAACTACACGACTTCTTTATCTATCACTTCCTACTTGATGGCTTCGAGCCGAAGAAGATCTTTTACCTGGCGAAGGTTGCTTTCGAGGGAGCTTATACGCCCCAAGAGATCAAGCACTGGATGGGAGTCTTCTTCAAGCGATTCTTCTCTCAGCAGTTCAAGCGCAATGCGATGCCCGATGGGCCTAAGGTGCAGAGCGTCTCGCTCTCCTCACGTGGAGAGTGGCGCATGCCGAGCGATGCGGTGAGTAGTATGTGGATCCAAGAGGTGGAGAGTCTAGAGGTATAAAGACAAGTGAGATGATGAGTCAAGAGGAGCGTGCGCAGCTTTTATTGCCGATAACGGACTTTGTCGAGGCCTTCGAGCAGGACTTCAGGCAGTCACTACAGAGTGATGCGCCTGTACTATCGCACGCCTTAGAGCATCTGCGGCTCTCCTCGGGCAAGCATATTCGTCCGATCATCGTGGGGCTATGCGCTCAGCTCTGCGCAGGACAGACCAATGAGCAGACGCTCTCAGCGGCACTGGTCATAGAGCTACTCCACACCGCTTCGCTAATCCACGATGACGTCATCGACTGGTCGGACACACGGCGTGGACAGCCTACGCTCAATGCACTCTACAGCAATCACCAGGCGGTCTTGATGGGAGACTATGTACTCTCGACCGCCTTTCTAGAGTTAGTCTCGCGAGAGCACACCCCTGAGATGCTACGTGTCGTCGCTCAGGCTGGGCGCGATCTCTCTATCGGAGAGCTGATGCAGCTATCCCTCTCGAAGGCACACACCTATCGTGAGGAGGACTACTATGCCGTGGTAGATCGTAAGACGGGAGCACTCTTTGAGGCAAGTGCCAAGCTGGGAGCTCTGAGCGTAGATGCTACCGAGGAGCAGGTGAAGCGCTGTTCCCGTCTAGGGCAATTGATGGGGCGTGCCTTCCAGCTACAGGATGACCTCTTCGACTATGACACAGCTCTAGATGTGGGCAAGCCTACGGGTCACGATCTTATCGAGGGCAAGGTCTCTCTTCCTCTACTCTATGTCCTGAACCATGCGACTCCTACGGAGCGTGACGAGATCATCTCGTATCTACAGCAACCTATCGGATCTGACTCGATCGAGTACCTCCTCCGCATAGCCAACGAACGGGGCGGCATCGACTACACAGAGAGGCAGATACAGCACATTCACCAAGAGGCGATCGACCTGCTCAGGAGCTTCACACCAAGTAGTACTAGAGAGACACTAGAGCGCTTCATCACATTACTAGGAGAGAGACAGAAATAGCTGACAAAGACTATGGAAGGGGATACGCTTAATTGGATTGACTATATGGTCATGGGCTGCACAGCGTGGGCACTCTTCAAGGGATTCAAGCGGGGTGTCGTGTCGGCTCTAATCGCTGTGCTGGGCATCACTGTCGGCTATATAGTGGTGCGCTGGATAGGTGTACCCGTAGCACTCTGGATCTCACAAACCTTCGGACTGCCCCACGGGGTGGCGGTGGTAGGCGCTTATGTGGCGACCTTCTCCCTCTCATGCTGGGGCATCGCCTTCCTAGCACGTCCTACGGTGAGAGCGATTAAGCGTTCGTCGCTCTCAGTTGTCAATAAACTTATGGGAGCTCTCTTTGCGGGAGCCTTTGTCATCATATTCTTTAGCCTTATATTTAATCTAACCGACTTCATACTGCCTCGAGGGGTGCTGGAACAGCTACCCGACATCACAAGTAAAGAGGGCGAGCCAGCTGAGCCTCGACGGGATCAGCGTGACAAGTCTAGACTATATGACCCAGTCCGTGGCTTGATCTCTTGGGCTGCGCTGGGCGACCTGACCTCTTGGCAGGATAAACAATTAAAGCAACAATCAAGTGAATAGCGAATATAATCCTAAGCAACCGATCCCCACGCCTACTGACACAGAGGTGCGTGCGGTGACTCCGACGGGTGAGGATATCCTCGACGACATCACCCAGGGGGACTACAAGTATGGCTTCGTGACCGATGTCCATACGGAGACCATCCCCAAGGGGCTCAACGAGGAGGTGGTACGTCTCATCTCGGCAAAAAAAGAAGAACCCGAGTGGCTCCTAGAGTTTCGTCTCAAGGCTTACCATCACTGGCTCACACTCGAGCGTCCCGACTGGGCGCATCTATCAATCCCTGAGATAGACTATCAAGACATTATATACTATGCGGCTCCTCGTCACAAGACTCCTGGAGACGGCACCATAGATCCTGAGATCGAAAAGACCTTTGACAAGCTTGGCATACCACTCCACGAGCGGGCTATGCTCTCGGGCAATATGGCGGTCGATGCGGTCATGGATAGCGTCTCGGTGAAAACGACCTTCCGCACAAAGCTCAAGGAGCTGGGTATCATCTTCTGCTCTTTCAACGAAGCGGTGCGTGAGCACCCAGACCTCGTGCGCAAGTACCTGGGCAAGGTGGTCTCGTCGCACGACAACTACTTTGCAGCGCTGAACTCAGCGGTCTTTAGTGATGGCTCTTTTGTCTATATCCCCAAGGGCGTGCGCTGTCCGATGGAGCTGTCGACCTACTTCCGCATCAATGCGGCCAATACGGGACAGTTCGAGCGTACACTTATCGTGGCAGACGAGGGAGCTTACGTGAGTTACCTAGAGGGTTGCACGGCTCCGATGCGTGACGAGAACCAACTACACGCTGCCATCGTCGAGATCATCGCTGAGACCGACGCGGAGGTCAAGTACTCGACAGTTCAGAACTGGTACCCAGGCGACAAGGACGGGCGAGGCGGTATCTACAACTTCGTCACCAAGCGTGGACTGTGTCGTGGCGACCGCAGCAAGATCTCCTGGACACAGGTCGAGACGGGTTCGGCTATCACCTGGAAGTATCCCAGCTGCATCCTACGGGGTGACGACTCGGTGGGAGAATTTTACTCTGTCGCTGTGACCAACAACTATCAGCAGGCGGACACTGGCACGAAGATGATCCATCTCGGGCGCAACACCCGCAGCACCATCGTCTCCAAGGGTATCTCAGCGGGTAGTAGCCAAAACAGCTACCGCGGACTGGTCTCCATAGCAGCCTCTGCAGAGAATGCACGCAACCACTCGCAGTGCGACAGCCTTCTCCTAAGCGACCACTGCGGAGCGCACACCTATCCTTACGCAGACATTCGTAATGACTCTGCCGTCGTGGAGCATGAGGCGACCACCTCTAAGATTAATGAGGATCAGCTCTTCTACTGCAACCAGCGTGGCATCACTACCGAGGAGGCAGTCGGTCTAATCGTCAACGGCTACGCCCGTGAGGTGATGAGCAAGCTCCCGATGGAGTTTGCCGTGGAGGCGCAGAAGCTCCTCTCCGTAACCCTCGAGGGGAGTGTCGGCTAGCCCCCCGCTATACATTATATAGATACAGATTACACACTACTATGAGCAACGTAATACTCGATATAAAGAATCTTCACGCCAATATAGGCGACAAAGAAATACTTAAAGGGATCAACCTCACTATCCGTGAGGGTGAGACACATGCTATCATGGGACCCAACGGAAGTGGCAAGAGTACCCTCTCGTCTGTCCTCGTAGGGCACCCTGCTTTTACCGTAACCTCTGGCGAAGTGACTTATCTCGGTCAGGACTTGCTGGCTATGGATGCGGTCGAGCGAGCACACGCTGGACTCTTCCTCAGCTTCCAGTACCCCGTAGAGATACCGGGCGTGAGCATGGTCAACTTCATGCGCTCAGCACTCAACGAGCGTCGCAAGACTCAGGGCGAGAAGCCAATGCCCGCTGGCGAATTTCTCAAGATGCTAAAAGAGAAGCGTGAGGTGGTCGGTCTCGATGACCGTCTCCTCAAGCGTTCGGTCAATGAGGGATTCTCTGGTGGCGAGAAGAAGCGCAACGAGATCTTCCAGATGGCAGTCCTCGAGCCACGTCTCTCGATACTCGATGAGACCGACAGCGGACTAGACATTGACGCTCTGCGTGCCGTCGCACACGGTGTCAACACGCTCCAGCGTCCCGACAGTGCTTGCGTCGTCATCACCCACTATCAGCGACTGCTAGACTATATCAAGCCGCAGTTTGTTCACATTCTGTACAAGGGTCGGATCGTCACATCAGGCGGGCCCGAGCTAGCTCTCAGACTAGAGGACGAGGGGTACGACTGGATCAAAGAAGAGGTAGCTAAAGAGGAGAAGCAATGAGTCCACGTAAGCAACCACCCACAGCACACCTGCAGTATCTAGACCTTTACCAGTCTCAGCAGGACTACATCGAGCAGCACAGTTTACCTGTGCTACAAGCGCAGCGAGACTTCGCTCTAGAAGCTCTGAACGAGTACGCCCTACCCCAGCTCGGCATGGAGGACTGGCAGCGCACGGATGTCGAGGCTCTCTACGCTCCCGACTACGGGATCAACCTACAGGAGCTAGACCTAGCCCCCGCAGGACATAAGCAGCTCCCGCAGTATAGCTGTGACCTATCGGTCAATGAGCTCACCATCAAGGCGAGTGCACTCAACAGCAACTACCTCTACACCCACTACGCCAACCAGAAGCGCAAGCTCCCCGAAGGGGTCTTCGTAGGCTCTATCAAGGAGTTTGTCAAGGAGTACCCCGACCTGGCGGAACGTTACTACGGGCAGATAGCCGAGGTAGACACTGACGGTACCATCGCACTCAATACGCTCTTCGTGCAGGACGCCTTCGTCCTCTACGTACCCGATGGTATGGAACTCGAGCAGCCCGTGCAGCTCGTCCAGCTACTCCACGCTCAGGAGCCACTCCTCTGCATTCGTCGCTGGCTCATCATCATCGGTGATCGTGCCAAAGCCTCTGTCCTCGTCTGCGACCATACGATAGATCGCACCAACTTCCTCGTCAACCAAGTGGCCGAGATCTACGTCGGCGATGGTGCTCAACTCAAGCTCTTCGACATGGAGGAGAATAGCCACCAGACGCACCGCACCTGCGCCTACTTCCTACGCCAGGGGGCAGAGAGCCAAGTGACCCTCGCCGCCTATACGCTCAATAATGGGATAACGCGCAATAGCTTCCGGACACGCTTCCTCGGCGAGCATGCTGAGCAGACACTGGGCGGGGTTGCTGTGACCAATGGCACACAGCATGTCGACACCTTCACACGTGTCGAGCATATCAAGCCAAAGTGTCATAGCACGCAGCTCTTTAAGAACCTCCTCGAGGAGCAATCCACGGGAGCCTTCTCGGGGCGCATCTTCGTAGCGCAGTCGGCACAGCAGACCGAAGCTTACCAGAGCAATCGCAACATGCTCCTCTCGTCCGAGGCACGCATGTACAGCAAGCCACAGCTAGAGATCTATGCTGACGATGTGCAATGCTCGCACGGTATGGCGACAGGGCACCTCGATGAGGAGGCTCTCTTCTACATGATGCAACGTGGTATCCCCGAGCACGAAGCACGGGTCATGCTGAGCGTAGCCTTCGTTGGAGACGTCATCGCACTCATGCCCCTAGAGGATCTACGGGATCGCATCGAGAGTATCGTACGCAATCGTCTCCTAGGCAAAGAGCCGACACACTGTAGCCAGTGTGGTAAGTTGATCTTCTAACACGCACTATACTATCGTAATGAGTTCTCGCTGGAGACTACACCTCGTGATGCTATGCGTCACCATTATCTTTGGAATCAATGGGCCCTTCACCAAGGCACTCCTTGGTGGGGGGCTCACTCCATATACGCACATGTTCTGTCGCTTCCTAGGCGCTACGATACTCTTTTGGATCGCTTCGCTGTGGGTGCCTCGAGAGCGCATCGACCGCAAGGACTGGGGGAAAATGACTTTAGCATCGCTGACAGGTATCTTCTTCAACCAAGGGCTCTTTGCCATTGGCATGTCGATGACCTCACCTGTCAATCAGTCGCTCGTTGCCACGCTAGGACCCATCGTCACCATGCTCCTCGCAGCTGTCGTGCTCAAGGAGCCCATCACACGGCTCAAGGGGATCGGTGTACTCATCGGCGCCTCAGGAGCCCTGCTCCTCGTGTCCACCAACGGCTCCTCTACCGCTGGCTCTACGCTAGGCGACTTGATCTGCGCCACAGCAACCGTCTCCTACGCCATCTACCTAACTTCCTTCAAGACACTCATACAAAAGTACCACCCGGTTACCTTGATGAAGTGGCTCTTTGTCATCTCCCTCTACGGCTCTGCTCCGATGGGTGTACGTGACATGATACGCACCGAGTGGAGTACCTTCGACGCCACCTTCTACGGGCAGCTAGCCTTCGTCGTCGTGGGCGCCACCTTCGTCGCCTACCTCTTGTTGCTCTTCGCACAGAGAGGCTTGCGCCCTACCGTCGTCAGCATCTACAACTACGGCATCCCCGTCATTGCCTCCATGCTGGCTGTCATGATGGGTCAAGACCATCTCACACTCGCCAAAGTCGCCTCCGCTATCCTCATCCTGCTCGGTGTCTTCATGGTAACCCGTAGCAAAAGCCGCCAGCAGCTCCTCCGCGAGCAGCTCAGCAACGAATAGCCCCCCTTCGCGACTCCCGCCAAAAGGCTCGCAATCCGATATGACCGCCAGGTAGGTAAATCCAAATTCCGACAGAGCTGCTTGCGTACTCTTGCATCGCATCAAGAAAGGATATAACTTTGTAGGATGAATGGCTTTGCAATCAAATCATTTTCACACTATAGTCTATGACACAAAAGAATCTCATCACCCTCTTCACCCTACTCATCTGCTGTATGGGGCTAGGTGCTTGTAAGGAAAAAGACAATGAACAACCCGTCGAAGTAAAACTCGGCATAACTAAAACAGTCGATCTCCTAATCGGAGACACCTATAAACTCGAGGTAAACGTATCTCCAAAAGACCTCAAAGTCACCTTCGAATCTACCAATACGCAGATAGTCACCGTATCTGAGCAGGGTATCTTGAAGGCTATCGCAGAGGGACAAGCAGAGGTTAAAGCGACCGCAGGGGGCGTAACAAAAGTCTGTAAGGTGTCTGTAACGAAGCCTGACGATATCGACAAGTCTCGCTATCTAGGACTGGATGCTTCTGCCGAAGATCAGAAATACTTTGCACCGATATACATTCCAACGGAAGAAGAGTTTGTGCCAGACAATCTCCACTTCTTTAAGTCTGCCGTAAGCCCCTATGGCTGGATCTATCAGCAGCAAGAGCCTGAAGCGGAAAAACTATTATACTACTTCGCTTCGCCTAGGAAGCTCGATGACAACGGAAAAGAGATCCCCGAGGAGGCACAGTTTTGTATGGACGCACTCATTTACAATCACTCCATACCAGGGGCCCCACTACACATCAAGCTGATACCCAACAAGCACTATCCTAAGGACTATATGGCAGATCCGGATACATTTACAAATCCTGATGATCTAGATGTACAGGAGGCTCTACTAGAGATTATGAAGCACTATGGCTTCACAGAGGATGCACACTTTACAAAGCTCGCTGGAGATAGTGCCTATGAGGCTTACAATACGAAGTTTGACCCGAAGGTACCTCTCAGAGGCGTTATGTTTACCGAGAAGAAAGGTGACGCATACGAATTGACCTTCCAGATCAGCTACGGTCGGAGATAGCAACTAGTGGGACTAGCCCTCTCCCCGACACGAAAAAGAGACTCCCCTCAGCCGGACACGATCCGACCGAGGGGGGTCTCTCTAATATTGTCTCTATCGCAGGGAGGGTGCTTTACCCTTGTTAACCAGTACTCTCGTCGGGTCATACAAAAGCTCTAATCTCTAACTTCTAATCTCTAATTCAGTACCTTTGCAGCGACTAACGGCGAGAGTGGGTCGTGAACTGACGCTCGGGGATCGCCGGTTAAATGCTCATTGAGCACCCGTCTTAGCAACGTATAGCAAACTACTTATGACCTATTTACGTCGATATGACTTTATCGTGGGGCTACTGGCTCTCCTACTAATGATGCTCGCCACGCCACTGAGCGGGCAGGCACAAAAGCAAGCGCCACGACAGGCGCAGAGCAAGTTCACGATCAATGGCTTCGTGCATGATGCGCAGAGTGGCGAGACGCTGATCGCCGCCAATGTGATGGAGCTGAATAGCCGCACGGGTACCGTGACAAATGAGTTCGGCCACTACTCGCTGACACTCCCAGCGGGTGAGGTGCTCCTGCAGTTTTCCTACGTGGGCTATCAGAGCGACACGATACGGCTACAGCTCTCGTCCGATACGACGCTCTCGGCTTCGCTCATCGAGGGGCAGCTACTCGGCGAGGTGGTCGTGGTGGGTAGTCCGAACCCCTCGGGCGTCGAGACAGCTACAATCGGGGCGCAGCACATATCGGCGAGCGAGATCAAGCGACTACCCGCTTTCTTTGGCGAGCAGGATGTGATCAAGGCGCTGCAGCTACTACCCGGTGTGCAGAGCGGTTCGGAGGGTTCGTCGGGACTCTTCGTGCGTGGTGGCGATCCCGACCAAAACTTGATTCTCATGGACGGCATCTCGCTCTACAATCCGAATCACATGCTGGGGGCTTTCTCGACCTTCAACCCCGACGCGGTCAAGTCGGTGACGCTGTACAAAGGCACCTTCCCCGCTCGTTACGGGGGGCGCCTCTCGTCGGTCGTGGACGTGCGTCTCAAGGATGGCGACATGCAGGAGTACCACGGCAATGTGAGCGTGGGACTGATCTCTTCGAAGGTCAATGTAGAGGGACCGATCGTCAAAGATCGCACCACTTTCAACTTCTCGGCACGGCGCACCTACCTAGACCTACTGGCTGCGATAGCCCTGGCGATACGTAATCGCCAGGAGGGTGAGGATGGCGAGAAGGTGAAGGGCGGATATAACTTTCACGACCTGAACCTGAAGGTGACGCACCGCTTCTCAGATAGGGACCAGCTGTACCTCTTCGGCTATTACGGCAACGACCGTGTCTGGACGCACTATACTAGTGGAGATGACAAGCAGCAGATGTCTTGGCTGTGGGGTAATGCGATGGGTTCGCTGCGGTGGAACCATGTCATCAACGGACAGCTCTTTCTCAATACCACAGCCTCCTATACGCAGTACCGCTCTAGGCTACGCATGAAGATGCAAGAAACCCAGGATCAGCCGCCCATGGCGATGAACTACGACTCGGGTATCCGTGACTGGCTCCTGACGAGCGAACTGCATTACTCGCCAGTCGAGCAGCACCAGTTGCTTTTTGGCGCCAACTACACCTTCCACACCTTTCGTCCTGAGATGACTTCCGTAAAGGTTAACGGCAAGGACCTCAACGACTTTAGTGGGACGGACTTCGATGTCTTCGGGAGCAATCCTAAGATCTACGCCCACGAGGCTTCGCTCTATGCTGAGGATGAGATGAAGCTGGGGGATAAGTGGACCTTTAATGCGGGGCTACGCTACAGCTTCTACTATGTGCGTGGCAAGGACTACCATAATATAGAGCCACGTGTGAGTGCTGCTTGGCGCATCACGCCTACTCTGACGGCTAAGGTGGGCTACGCCCTGATGACGCAGCATGTGCACCTCCTAACGAACAATAGTCTGAGCCTGCCTACGGATCTGTGGGTCCCCTCGACGGACCGCATCAAGCCGATGCATGTGCACCACTTTACGGCGGGGCTATTCCTCCATGTGCCTCGGTGGGGCGACTTCTCGGTGGAGGGCTACTACAAGCCTCTGAGCAACGTACTGGAGTACAAGGAGGGTTCGTTCTTCTATGGGGTCTCGACAAACTGGGAGCAGATGGTCGCCATGGGTCGTGGCACGGCTTACGGCGTAGAGCTGCTCTGGCAACGTAAGGTGGGCAAGCTAACGGGCTGGGTGAGCTACGCTTGGGCTCGTACGTGGCGCACCTTCGACCAGCCGGGCGAGGAGCTCAACTTCGGGCGCACTTTCCCCGCTAAGTATGACCGCATTCACGACTTTAAGATCACTGCGATGTATCAGCTGGGCAAGAGTTGGGACTTTGCCGCCACCTGGGTCTTTGCCTCGGGTCAGACGGGCACCATCGCAACGCATGAGTACGATGGCATGAGAGATCCGCTAGCCCCATCGATGTATGGTGCATCGGGGACGCTCAACTATGTGGCTGAGCGCAACAATTACCGCTTCAAGCCTTACCACCGACTGGATCTCAGCGTCACCTATACGAAGCATCACAAGCGGGGCAAGAGTTTGTGGAACCTCAGCGTCTACAACGCCTACAATAATATGAACCCCTTCCTGGTCACTCCCGTGAGCGAAAAGACGGGCGATCACGCTTACCGCACCGTGCTGCAGCAGGTGACGATCTTCCCGATCCTGCCCAATATCAGCTACACCTATTCCTTCTAACCCGAGACCACTATGAGACCTATACAATATATACAGTTGGCCAGTAGCGCACTACTCATCACGCTCCTTGCAGCCTGTCGGACGACGGTGCCCCTCGACCTAGGCGACAACACGCCTCGCATCGTCATCAATGCGGTCGCCACGGAGCAGCAGGGCATCGACATCTCGCTCTCCCAGAGCAAGCCGACGGGAGTTGCTTCGCCCAGTACGAATGTTTACTACCCTTACGACCACCCCGATTGCCCTTATCGTATGACGCTTAAGGTCAACGACCAGCTCGTACCGCTCAGCGAGGTGGCGCAATACAAGCCACAGACGGGTGACCGCATAGCGATCTCAGTAGAGAAGTCGGGGCTCAAAGCAGCTTCAGCCGTTACCACGGTACCCGCACAGCCTAAGCTCGGTGCTGTAGAGGTTAAGACGCTAGACAAGAGCCGTCGTACCTCGTGGGTGAGCAACGCTTCAAACGTAAGGCTGCAGAAAGGGCAATACCTAGAGCTACAAAACTACGAACTATCCATCCCGCTCCAAGGCATCACGAAGGACAGCTACTACCGTATCATCGTAGAGCGGCAAGCAGTGATGCGAGGTGAGAGCATCCAACCGGAGGGATATAGATGGTATCAGGAGCAGATGCAGGATCCAAGCCTGGCAAAGTTTAGCAGTGGCGACCTGATCTTCGAGTCGGCCAATGCCTATCCGATGAATCTGCTGGCTGGCTCTAACGTCTCGACAAGCGACTACACGCTCAGGACGACGCTCTCCTTTGCCACGCGGGTCTGCAATGCCGATGGCTCCACAGATGAGGCACAGACTACGAGCGATGTCTCGGACTATGTCGCTCTGCGTGTCACCGTTTATGCGATCACGGGCGACCTTTATCACTACTGGCAGACGGTCACCTCAGACCGCTACAACAGTATGAGTGAGACGGGACTCACGGAGCCGATCCTCATCTACAACAATATCCAAGACGGGCTAGGCATACTGGGTAGTATGGCTGCGGCCCAGCGACAAGACCTTAAGATCGTGACACACTAATGCGGTGAGAGACTTATGACACAAGAGACTATGCAGATGCTCCCCGAGTGGGTGCCACAAGATGCTATCCTCCTCGCCTGGCCACACAGCCAGAGCGACTGGGCTCCGATCCTACACGAGGTGCAGCGCACCTACTGCGACATCATCGCACAGGTGACACGCTTCGAGCCGGTCGTGCTACTCGTGCCGGAAGATCCAGCGGAGTATGCCGTCCTACCTTTGGAGCTGCGTAAGCGCTGCCTACTTGTCCCCTGCCCTACCAATGATACGTGGTGCCGTGACTATGGTCCTCTGGCTCTCCAGAGTCCCAATGGCGCACGCATCCTCGTTGACTTCACCTTCAACGCTTGGGGCGGTAAGTTTGTCTCAGCACTTGACAACCTTGTGGTGCGTCGCCTCATGATGAAGGATCTCTTTGCGCTGGATGTCGCTTACTTTGAGGCATCAAGTTTAACCTTCGAGGGGGGAGCTTTGGAGTGCAATGGCGAGGGCTTCCTCTTGACCACCAAGTCCTGCATAGAAGACTCGCTCCGCAATCCGCATCTTTGCGAGACACCTTATATATATGAGGCTCTGCTACAATGTCTCGGGCTGACCGACTACTGCTCACTAGAGGTGTCTCCTCTGCCTGGCGATGACACCGATGGGCATATAGACACGATCGCACGCTTCGTAGATTCTGACACTATTATATATGTCTCTCCCAGTGACCCTACGGCGCAGAGCTTCGCCGCTTTGGCAGAGCTAGAGCGTCAGCTACAGGAGCTAGCCAGTCAGCGTCCCAACTTGCGACTGATCGCCTTGCCCGATGTGGGCGACTACCCCTCACGCTATGAGGCGGACTGCCTTATACCAGCCACCTATGCGAACTTCCTCCTCGTCAACGGGGCGCTCCTGCTCCCCATCTACGGGCGCCGCACCGACAGCGAAGCACAGCGCATACTCCAGCAAGCACTGCCTCACCTCGAGGTCGTACCGATCGACTGCTCTATACTGGTCGAGCAGCACGGCAGCCTGCACTGCATCTCTATGCAGATACCGCAAGGCTTCCTCAACCCTTCACTTCTAGACACCATAACAAGATGAAAGTAGGTATCATACAGCAGCACAATGGTGCTGACCATACGGACAATGTCCATCGCCTCCAAGAGCGCGTCCGTCAGCTAGCCCACGAGGGTGCCGAGCTGATCGTACTGCAGGAGCTGCACAACGGACTGTACTTCTGCCAGACCGAAGATGTCGCACTCTTTGACCAAGCGGAGACAATCCCTGGTCCCTCGACCGAAAGCTTCGGCGCCTTAGCGCGTGAACTGGGCGTGGTGATCGTCCTCTCACTCTTTGAGAAGCGCGCCACAGGTCTTTACCACAACACCGCCGTAGTGCTAGAGCGAGATGGCTCCATAGCGGGTCGCTACCGCAAAATGCACATACCGGACGACCCCGCCTACTACGAGAAGTTTTACTTCACCCCTGGCGATCTAGGCTTCGAGCCGATCGATACCTCCGTGGGTCGTCTCGGCATCCTCATCTGCTGGGATCAGTGGTACCCCGAGGCTGCACGGCTTATGGCGCTCAAGGGTGCCGAGCTACTCATCTACCCGACCGCTATCGGCACCGCTGCTTACGACACGCCCGAAGAGCAGCAGCGACAGATCGATGCGTGGCAACTGGTGCAGCGTGGTCATGCTGTCGCCAACAACCTCCCCGTCATTGCGGTAAATCGTGTCGGCTACGAGCCGGACCCCTCAGGCGTCACCGAGGGGATACAGTTTTGGGGTCACAGCTTCGTCACGGGTCAGCAAGGCGAGATGCTCTGTGATCTGAGTCAAACGGAGGAGGCGGGCGCTGTCGTGGAGCTCGATCTAGAGCGCACCGAGCTAGTCCGACGCTGGTGGCCTTACCTGCGTGATCGGCGCATAGACAGCTACGGAGAGATCACCCGTCGCTACATCGATTGACTCTTTTGTTAAGGTCAAAAAGGCAAAAGAGTGATTTATTCCTCCGAAACTGCTAACTTTGCAGGCAATAGCTCATTTCACATAGAATAGATAACTACATAAAACGAATTGATATAGTATGGCATTAAAAGAATCTGGGTCACAAGGCTCTCACCACTCTGAGGAGATCGTGTCTCGTAGCGAGCAATTCATTGAGAAGTACAGCAAGACCATCATCTGGTGCGTGCTGGGCGTCATCGTGCTAGGTGTGGGCATCTGGCTCTACATAGACAAGGTGGTCAAGCCCCGTGGCGACAAGGCAGCAGCACAGCTATACCTTGCTGAGGAGCAGTTTATGGCAGGCGCTGATAGCGCAGCGCTCAACGCCCCCGCAGCTGGAGCCATGGGTCTCCTAGAGATCGCTGACAAATATAGCAGCACCGATGCCGGCAAGCTGGCTCACGCCTATGCTGGTATCATCTACTACGACGAGGGTAAGTACGAGGAGGCTATCCGCGAGCTCAAGACCTTTAAAGCTAAGGAGAAGATGGTCGCTCCCTCTATCACCCGTCTCATCGGAGACTGCTACGTAGAGCTAGGTCAGTACGACAAGGCTGCCAAGTGCTTTATGGACGCTGCCAAGGCTGCCGACAACCCCGTCGTCTCGCCCAGCTGTCTCATCAAGGCAGGCCATGTCTACGAGGAGCTAGGTCAGTACGACAAGGCACTCAATGCTTACAAAGAGATCCAGGACAAGTACTACACAGCTCCTGAATCTGAGAGCATCGAGGCTTCGATCATCCGTGTAGAGGCTCAGCTTAAGAAGTAGATTCTTAGAAATTAGAAGTTAGAGGTTAGAGATTAGAGATAACTAGTGGCTCTAGGGTCTAATCTCTAACTTCTAACCTCTAAAGTCTAACCTCTAACTTCTAACCTCTAACCTCTAAAATCCATGTCTTCACAACTCCACAGCCAGCAGACACCGGCTCACTACACGCTCCAGCACAGACACACAGCGGACGTACACCGCATCGCTGTCGTCTACTCGGAGTGGAACGCTGAGATCACTCACGCGCTCCGTGACGGAGCTGTCACGACACTCCTAGAGTGCGGTCTAGAGCGCCAGCAAGTCGAGACCTTCTCCGTGCCAGGAGCTTTCGAGCTCACCTATACGGCGACACTACTCAGTGAGGCGACTCAGCCCTACGATGCTATCATCGTCATCGGGTGCGTCATACGTGGCGAGACCTCACACTACGACCTCATCTGCAACAGCGTCACCGAGGGAGCTACCGAGCTCAATCTGCGTGGCAAGGCGCCCGTCATCTTCGGACTCGTTACCGTCGAGAACATCGAGCAGGCTCGTGCCCGCTCTGGCGGTGCCGTAGGCAACAAAGGCTCCGAGTGCGCCATCGCTGCGCTCCAGATGATCGACATCAGAGCTGCGATACAAGGGTAACGCCCTGACCTATATTACGACAAAGTCCCTAGTGCTATCTCTAGCGCTAGGGACTTTTGTCATTTCAGGGCACAGGGAGCCTCGCTCGTATCACGCTGTATCCGTAGCACATATGAGTTCCAAGGTAGGGACGAGATGCAAACTGCGGTCCTAATCTCTAACTTCTAATCTTTAACTTCTAAACTCTGATCCCTAACCTCTAATCTCTAATCCTTATCTCTCCCGCCGTTTTTCGTACCTTTGCACTTGTAATTAAGGACACGACTCCACACACAAATGCAGGAAATACGAAATATCGCTATCATCGCCCACGTTGACCACGGTAAGACAACCATCGTTGACAAAATGCTCCTCGCAGCTAAGCTCTTTCGAGAGGACAAGGCTGCAGAGGTCGATACCTTTCTAGATAACAACGACCTAGAGCGAGAGCGAGGGATCACAATCGTATCCAAGAATGTCAGCATAACTTACAAAGGGGTCAAGATCAACGTCATCGACACCCCAGGACACGCTGACTTCGGCGGTGAGGTGGAGCGCGTGCTCAACATGGCCGACGGCTGCCTGCTCCTAGTAGACGCCTTCGAGGGTCCGATGCCTCAGACGCGCTTCGTACTACAGAAAGCACTTGCCATAGGACTCAAGCCGATCGTCGTCATCAATAAGGTGGACAAGCCCAACTGCCGCCCCATGGAGGTGCAGGATATGGTCTTCGACTTGATGGCTTCGCTAGAGGCTACCGATGATCAGCTCGACTTCGTCACCCTCTTCGGTAGTGCCAAGCAGGGCTGGATGAGCCGTGACGTGGAGAAGCCTACGGAAGACATCACCCCTCTACTCGATGCGATCATCTCCGAGATACCCGCTCCACAACAGCTGGACGGTCCTCTGCAGATGCTCATCACCTCGCTAGACTACAGCTCCTACGTGGGACGTATCGCAGTGGGGCGTGTGCATCGTGGCACCATACACAACGGCGACACCGTACTCCTTTGCCACAAGGATCGCGAGCCACATCGTGAGAAGGTCAAGGAGCTCTACACCTTTGAGGGCATTGGCAAGGCAAAAGCGGACTCCGTCTCCAGTGGCGACATCTGCGCCATCGTAGGCTTTGACCACTTTGACATTGGCGACACGATCGCTGACCCTGAGCATGCGGAGGCTCTAGACAGTATCTCCGTCGATGAGCCGACCATGTCGATGCTCTTTACGATCAATAACTCTCCCTTCTACGGACGAGAAGGTAAGTTTGTCACCTCCCGCCATATCCACGAGCGTCTGATGCGTGAGCTAGACAAAAACCTCGCTCTGCGTGTCGAGACGACTGACCAAGCAGACTCGTGGAACGTCTTCGGACGTGGTGTCCTGCATCTCTCCGTGCTGATCGAGACGATGCGCCGTGAGGGGTACGAGCTACAGGTCGGACAGCCCCAGGTAATCATCAAGGAGATAGACGGCGTACAGTGCGAGCCTATCGAAGAGCTCACCATCAATCTCCCCGACGAGACCAGTAGCCGCATCATCGATATGGTCATACAGCGCAAGGGCGAGATGACCGCCATGGAGAGCAAGAACGGTCGTACGCACCTAGTCTTCAACATTCCTTCGCGAGGCATCATCGGACTCAACAACAGCGTCTTGACAGCTTCGGCGGGTGAGGCCGTTATGGCACACCGCTTCCTCGAGTTCGGACCATGGCGCGGCGACATCGAGCGACGCAACAATGGTAGCATCATAGCGGGTGAGAGTGGTACCGCCTTTGCCTACGCACTCAACAACCTCCAGAGCCGCGGACGCTTCTTCATCGCTCCCCAAGAGGAGGTCTACGCAGGTCAGGTGATCGGTGAGCATACGAAAGAAAACGACCTGACGGTCAACGTCTGCAAAAGTAAGAAGCTCACCAATATGCGTGCTGCTGGTAGTGATGACAAGGTAGCACTCGCGCCTCCCGTCATCTTTAGCCTAGAGGATGCGCTAGAGTATATCAAGGCAGACGAATATGTAGAGGTCACGCCCAAGTCTATGCGTCTGCGCAAGATACTCCTCAACGAACTAGACCGCAAGCGCGCCAACAAAGCCTAATCAACTCAATCACTTCATAAACACTACTAACTATGAAAAGAATCGCACTACTCCTCATCGCCATGCTAACGCTTGGCTTTGCAGTTCAGGCGCAGTCCACCTTTAGCAAAGGGACGACTACCGCCAACCTCGGGCTCGGTATCGGTGGTACCCTTTTCAGTGGTGACTACAATGTCATCCTACCTCCGCTCTCTCTAGGTATCGACCACAGTGTAGCCAGTGGGCTCTTTGATGGCAATGGGTCTATCGGTGTCGGTGGTTACCTAGGTGCAGAGGTCTATCGCAATAAGAAGTATGATCACTCCGTATGGAGCCAGACACGCATCGGGCCGCGCGCATCTCTGCACTATCAGTTTGTAGATAGGCTCGACACCTACTTCAGCTTGATGCTCGGACTAAAAATCATCAGCTGGGACTACAAAGTAAAGGTAGCTGACGTCAAAGTTAAGGACAGAGACACAGAAGCTAGCTTCGCTTGGGGCGCGCACGTCGGTACTCGCTATTACTTCTCAGACCGCTGGGCTATCATGGGTGAGTTTGGTTATGGACTAACCTACCTCACACTCGGTGCTACCTATCGCTTCTAAGTCTTAGCGAAGCACTACAATACAATCAAAGCAGGAGACGGCTCACGAGCTGTCTCCTGCTTTTGCATTTAAAACTGTGTAGGGGGGCACTCGTCGTGCGACGTAGGGTGCTGCTGATTGCGAGGGTGATAGCGCAAGATGTCAGCACGAAGTGCAGAGCGATCCACATGCGTGTAGACCTCCGTCGTCGCTATGCTCTCATGTCCCATCATCAGCTGGATAGCGTGCAGGTCAGCTCCACCCTCGAGTAGATGCGTAGCAAAGCTGTGTCGCAGCGTATGCGGACTGATCTCCTTCTGTATGCCGGCCTGCTCAGCGAGTGTACGGATCAGACAGAAGACCGTGATACGAGAGATGGGTTGACCACGACGTGAGATGAAGAGGTACTGATCATACTCCGGCTTCGCATTATAGCGGTATGGATCATTGAGATAGCGCTGCACATCAGCAACCGCCTTGGGGCTCATCGGCACCAGTCGCTCTTTGCGTCCCTTGCCCCACACATGCAGGTAACCCTCATCGAGGAAGACATCGGAATAGGTCAGCCCACAAAGCTCCGAAACGCGCAGCCCGCAGCTGTAGAGCACCTCTATGATCGCCGTGTCTCGTGAGGCCTCGATACGATCCTCGTCGATAGCTCCGAGGAGGCTATCTATCTCTGCCAGCGTGAGCACCTCAGGGAGCTTCTTATGTATCGGTGGCGTCTGCAGCATATCTGTCGGGTCACGCTCTATCTCCTCCTCTAGCGTTAGGAAGCGAAAGAAACTCTTGACACCGCTCAGCACACGAGCCAGCGAGCGCATCGAGATGCCTAAGTCCAGTAGATGCGCCGCAAAGTTATTGAGATGCTGCAGCTCCACCTCCCGCAGACTCAGCCCCATATCCTCTATGTAGGTGTAGAGCTTGTCCACGTCATAGAGGTAGGAGTCGATACTATTGTCCGAAAGGTGCTGCTCCAGCCTCAAGTAAGTTTTATAGCGCAGTATCAGTTGCTGTCTTGGTTCTAGACTCATTGTGCAAGGGAGTTTCTTACTATCTTTGCCGTACGAAGTTAGCCATTTGCATCTAAACCGACAAGTTCACTATGTCTACAAATAGTTTGATCGAACCCCTCTCTACTCCGACCCCAGCGCAGCCAGCCATACTCATACTCAATGGACCTAACCTAGTCAACGTGGGGCAGCGCGAAGCTGAGATCTACGGTTCGACACCTCTAGTCCCCTACTTGGAGCAGCTCGCTCGTGACACCACCGAGGCAACCATCGCCATCCGCTACTCGCACTACGAGGGCGCACTCATCGAGTACCTCTACATGGCTCAGGAGCTAGGCTATCAGGCGGTCATACTCAATGCGGGGGGCTACACGCACACCTCCGTAGCTCTAGCCGACACGATACGCGCCATCGCACTACCAGTCATCGAGGTGCACATCTCCCAGCCAGTAGCTCGTGAGTCTTACCGCCACACCTCACTCATAGCACCCTACTGCCGTGGTAGCATCGCCGGCTTTGGTGTTGCTAGCTACGACTTAGCCGTACGGGCAGCCATTCAGCTGAGCCGTTGACACATTATAGAGTATGGACGCAGAGCTAGAGCTTTATGCCCAGCAGCATAGCTCCTTCGGGCACCCCTTACTAGACGAATTGCTCCGCACCGCCTATGTGCGGCTCTTACAGCCGAGGATGGTGTGTGGTGCTACACAGGCAGGGCTACTCTCGATGCTCATTAAGCTCAGTGGTGCCCAGCGTGTCCTAGAGCTGGGCGCTTATAGTGGCTACTCAACGATAGCGATGGCGATGGCGCTCGAGCCTGTAGGTGGTGAGATCGACTCCATCGAGTGCGATGCCGAGATGATCCACTTCCTCACCCCTTTTGTAGCGCGTAGCGGGTGTTCCGAGCGCATTCACATACACCATGGTCAAGCTCTAGAGCGGATGCCGGCACTACTAGCGCAGCACCAGTACGACCTCGTCTACATTGATGCGAACAAACGTCAGTACCCTGACTACTACCAGCTACTGCGCAAGCAACTACGCCCCGGGGCGATTATCCTTGCGGACAATACCCTTTGGGACGGTAAAGTAACCGCCCCAACAAACCACCACGACCTGCAGCTCGAGGGGATCCAGCACTTCAACGAACTGGTAGCTCAGGACAGCAACGTAGAGCAGCTCCTCCTGCCGCTTCGTGATGGGCTCACGATCATTCGCATCCTGTCAGCTTAGTCAAGCTGAGCCGGAGCGATAGGCTTTGCCTCTTGGGTGGGTAGTTCAGCCGTTGTAGGCGTCGCCATGGTGGTTGGCTTGACCGTATCGCTCTTTGCTTGCATCTTGAGGGAGGTCACCTCATTGCGTAGCTTGATCAGCTCCTCACGCTGCTCGGTGGAGAGCTTATTGAGCTTGAGCCACTCTAGGAGTGCACGCACCGCCAGTCCGATCGTGATGACCGTAACCGCCCCGATAGCACCCGACCAGGAGATAGTGACAAAAGGCAGATCATGCGTAGGCGTACGCCACCCGAAGAGTGCCTTGCAGAGGATCGGCATAAAGAGTGCGACCACCGCCACGATCAGCACAAAGGCCACATAGCCACCGAAGTGACGACGACGCATCATGTGACCAGCTACATAGTAGTAGTTGAGGTAGAAGATTAGGATCAGAAAGATGTCGAGCAGCCAAGTAGAGAGGTAGTAGGAGGGAGCCTCCCAAAAGTTTGCCGCCGTCGTGACGCTCTGCCCGACCAGTACCGACTGGATTAGCACGATGACCAGCCATGCGATCAGATAGATCAGCCAGGAGTAGCTCTTAGTAGCTCCTTGCTTTGCCGTAGTGGAGTCTTGTTGTTTCATAGCATCATAGAGTTAATCATTACAATACAAAGATACAATAGTACAGCGAATTCAGGTCCTAATATGGTGACCAGTATTGTGATTTAGTTCGAGCGGGCAAGGTGTCCTCAGCAAAGTATTCGCGATCTCCACGTGGAAAATTCTAAATTCCTCAGTGGAGATTTTTTATTCTCCACGTGGAGACGAAACGATTCCTCCGAAGTTTCATTTGATTCCTCCGAAGTTTTATTTCGTTCCTACGTGGGGATTTTTTCTTTTCCACGTGGCTATTTGAAAATTCCTACGTAGGAATCGCTAGTTAGACGCAATCGGAGCGATCGAAGGAGAGCGACTATTTGAAAACAAATTACTACCTTTGACCTCACAAGCAAGTATAACCTATCACATATTCAGTGTTTATTATGAACAAACTACTCAGACAAGCACTCACACTCTGCGTCCTCATCCTCGCCGCTGGATACAGTTTGCCAGCACAGGTGGTCGTCGTACAAGGTGAGCCAGAGGCTCCACTACCACGTACGCTCAACGAGGTACGCCTTAACCTCTTAGCACCCGTAGCCTTCAAGGCTATCGCACTCGAGTACGAGCGCTCCACGACGAAGGTAAAAGATCTAGGCTTCGGAGCTACCATCAATGTCTCCTTTGCTCATACGAGAGATTATGAGACTTCGGTTTTTCCCACTTTTGGTGTGATGCCCTACGCACGCTGGTACTTTGGCGGCAAGAGACTCGCTGCCACAAGACTTAACTCAGGCTTCTTTATCGAGGCAAATACAGCGATCAACTACCATCGGTATACTCGAAACAACTACCAAGATTACAGCAATGGGCAGATGACAGAGACGAAGCAAGGCGTCTCTTGGGGCATCGGCTTCGGCGGTGGCTGGAAGCTGGTCTCTCGCAGCAATTGGAGTGGTGAGATCAGTATGCGTGTAGGCCGCAATCTGGTAAAGGGTGACGGAGCTGAAGACGTATACGTCTACCCCGCTATATCCGTGGGCTACCGCTTCTAGTCATCTTCTTACACTACGTAATTCCTATAGAGAGGGCATCTAGATATAGATGTCCTCTCTTCTTTTTCTTAAGACTATCGTACTCTGAGACTTTTCTTCTCTATGGTATTTGCAAAAAGTGAGTATCTTTGCATCTGGGTGCATGTGCTAGATCCAAGTGATGACCTCTTGCAACATATGCGGGTTCTTACTCGTCTATATGACAGTGCGTCTTTATCGTACTACACTCACGCTTTTTGAACTGACAACTAGTAATACATCAATAACTTTTAGACAACTAGATATGAATCTAAAGCGAATGCTGTCTATGACTGTGGTTCTCCTGACCCTGATGCTACCTCGTGTAGCCTTTGCTCAGGATATGAGTCAACCACTACCCATAGACCCACAAGTCCGTACGGGCAAGCTCGAAAATGGGCTGACCTACTTCATCCGTCACAATGAGCAGCCGAAGGATCGTGCTGAGTTTTACATCGCACAGCGCGTCGGTTCTATCCTCGAGGAGGAGAATCAGCGTGGTCTGGCTCACTTCCTAGAGCACATGTGCTTCAACGGAACGAAGAACTTCCCCGACAAGACGCTTATCAGCTACCTCGAGTCAAACGGTATGCGCTTCGGCTACAACCTCAACGCCTACACGGGTATCGATGAGACGGTCTACACCCTTATGGAGGCTCCTACAGAGCGCAAGGGCTTCATCGATAGCTGCCTACTTATCCTACACGACTGGAGTGGCTTCGTCACACTAGCTGATGAGGAGATAGACAAGGAGCGTGGCGTCATCACTGAGGAGTGGCGCTCTCGTGACAATGCACAGATGCGTATGCTCAATACGGCGCTCCCCAAGATCTACCCCAACAACCGCTACGGGCACCGCTTGCCTATCGGTCTGATGAGCGTGGTCAACGGCTTTAAGTACAACGAGCTACGTGACTACTACCACAAGTGGTACCGCCCCGACCTACAGGCTATCATCGTGGTCGGTGATGTCGATGTAGACTATGTGGAGAAGAAGATCAAAGAGATGTTTGCCGACATACCCGCACCAGTCAATGCTGCGGAGCGTGTCTACTTCCCCGTAGAGGACAATGATGAGCCTCTCGTAGCTATCGAAAAGGACAAGGAGGCTACCAGCACTGAGTTTATGGTTATGTTCAAGACAGACGCTATGCCTGTCGAGATGACCCGCACGATCGCTGGTGTCATGAAGAACTACCTATACGCTATCACAAACCGCATCCTCGATGAGCGCTTTACAGACATCATGCACAAGCCTAACCCCGCTTTCATCAGCGCAAACGGCTATCTGAGCAACTACTTCCTCGCTCAGTCTAAGGACGCTCTCACCTTTAGTGCTACGGCACGTGAGGGCGAGCTAGACATTGCGATCAAGGCTCTGATGGCTGAGGTTGAGCGCGTACGTCAGTACGGCTTTACACAGGGCGAGTATGAGCGTGCACGCACAGGCCTCCTCAAGGCTTTTGAAAACAGCTATAACGAGCGTGAGACACGCAAGAACAGCGCCTACGCTAACGAGTACAAGGACTACTTCACCACGGGTGGATACATCCCAGGCATCGAGATGGAGAAGGCCATGATGGAGCAGGTTGCTGCAAACATACCTCTAGATGTAGTCAACCAGATGGTACAGTCTCTCATCGGGGACAAGAACATGGTACTTATGCTCACGGCTCCCGACAAGAAGGGACTCGTACTACCCACCGAGGCTGAGCTAGTGGCTAAGGTCAACGAGTACCGCAAGCTCCCCGTAGAGCCTATCAAGGACGCGGTCTCTGATATGAAGCTGATGGAGAAGGCTCCCAAGGCTGGCAAGGTCACCAAGCGTGAGGACAACCTACAGTTTGGTACGACTCGCCTCACCCTGAGCAACGGTATGGTTGTCTACCTCAAGACGACTGACTACAAGAAGAATCAAATCTCACTCACAGCTGTCGCTCCTGGTGGTACAAACGCTTATCTCAAGAACGCTAAGGATCTACCTAACCTCAAGAACCTCAGCAGCGTCGTCGCACTAGGTGGTGTAGGCAAGTTTGACAATCCTACCCTCACCAAGGCACTCACTGGTCGTAGCGTCTCTGCTTCTGGCTCTATGGGTGGCACGAGGACTTACTTCAGTGGTATCTCTACGCTTGAGGATATGGAGACCTTCTTCCAGCTCCTCTACCTCCGCATGACACAGCCTAGACAGGATGCTGATGCCTTTGCCAACTGGCGCACCAATACGATCGAGCAGATCAAGAATATGGAGTCCAATCCTATGGTTTCATTCCAGGACTCTCTTATCTATGCGCTATACGATAACAACCCTCAGATGCGACGCGCTACTGTTGCTGACATAGAGGCAGTCAACTACGACCGTGTGATGCAGATCTGGAAGGAGCGCATCGCTGACCTCGGTGACCTACAGCTATACTTCATCGGTAATGTAACTCCTGAGCAGCTGATTCCTTACCTTGAGAAGTATGTAGCCTCTGTACCCACCAAGGGCGGTAAGCACGACATGTGCAAGGAGCTCGTACCTGCAGTACGTCAGGCATCTATACGCATTGACTTCAAGAAGGAGCTTGCTACTCCTATGGCTATGGTCTTAGCAAGTTATACTGGCAAGCTACCCTACACGCTCCACAACGAGCTAGCTATGGAGGTACTCGGAGCTGTCATGGACCAGGTCTACACGGCTACCGTTCGTGAGGATGAGGGTGGTACATACGGTGTTAGCTCTGATGGATCTATCAGCGACACTCCTGAGGGTGAGACAACCTTCCAGATCTTCTACCAGACAGATCCTGAGAAGGTAGACAAGCTCAACAAGATCATCTACGCAGAGCTCGACAAGGTGGCTAAGAATGGTCCCGACAAGGAGATGTTTGACAAAACTATCCTCAACATGAAGAAGGACTATGCTGAGAATCTCAAGCAAAACGGCTACTGGCTCAGCCACATGATCGACTTCTTCTTCGATGGTCGTGACTTCCAGACTGACTACGAGAAGACGCTCAACGCTATCACGCCTGCAGACGTCCAGAAGATCGCTCAGGATCTCCTCAAGCAAGACCATCACATCGAGGTGATCATACGTCACGCTGAGGGTGCTAAGTAAATAGCCCGAGCAGCTCTACAGAGATCTGTCTTACCTAGTGACACAACTCTGTAAGTAGCCAGCATACGAACCGCGAGAGCGAGTAACTCTAGAGGGGCTAACTCTCGGAGTTACTCGCTCTCACTTTGCTACTGGACAAGTTCTACACAGACCGATATGACAAAATTGAGACTGTTGCAAAGTCAACAGTCTCACAATCTTGCGAGCAAGATTGTCTAGACTTTGCAGAAAGGATGAAGCGCAAGGCGCTGAGGGTGAGGTCTGAAGGGAGCATACCTCCGTATGTGACCGAAGCCGAATCCCGAAAGCAACACAGCGATTCGCCTTTATGCAACAGTCTCAAATTGTTTCATCTCGATTACGATAGAGTGTTGCGTATGTGAAGAATAAGTCTTACCTTTGCACTGTGTTTTTCATGGTGTTAGATTTTAAGGTTAATGAGAAGGGGCTGTCGTACTGACAGCCCCTTTTTTATGGTCGCTAATGCCATTGCCTCCAGCCCTCCTCGTGAAGGGGACTGCTTACTGTGCGAGTGAAGTCGTGACAGCCCCAGACTCCGCAAATCGCACGAGTGACAATTTGCAAAATTGGGGGCAGTCTCATCTTTTTGTATTACATTTGCTGTAGTATCAAAGCTATCCACAATATGAAAAGAGTTTATCTATCCGTACGCTCGCTCCTCTCGGCAGGAGCCTCACTCCTACTGGGCTGGCTGGGATTCGCTAGTTGCACAGAGTCCCTAGGAGGCGGAATGGCTGAGTACGGCACGCCCACAGTTGATTATGAGTTCAAGGTACGCGTCACGGACCAGGACGCTAAGCCTGTCGAGGGTCTTCAGGTAGACCTACCCAATGGCCGTGGAGACAAGAAGGAGCTCACCGATGCTCAGGGCAATGCTGAGCTAAAGGGTAGCTACACGGGCTTCCGCGGGGAGCATGGGGTAGTCCTAGAGGTCAAGGACATCGATGGTGAGAAGAATGGCGTCGTCACAGACAAGCAGGTTACCGTAGAGGTCAAGGAGAGCGACTTCGTCAGCAAAGGCTCTGGACACTGGAACAACGGTAAGGTAAAGAAGAACATAGAGATCCAAGTGAAGCGTAAGTAGTCGGGACAAATCACTGACCCGTCACTCTTATTATATTATGAAGCGAACACTCTCAAACGTCTTCTCCAACCTCATCGTTGGCACGCTACTTACACTGATTGGCTGCTTAGGCTTCTCCAGCTGTAAGACGCGCACTACGCAGAGGACGAGCGAAGGCGACAAGACAGAGCAGCCCGATACGACTACGCTCGTCAAGCCTAGACCTAGACCAGACGGCATGGGCATGGTGATGTATGGCACGCCAACCACTATGTTTGAGCCTAAGCAGATCGTAGAGCCCAAGGAGCAGGAGTAAGTCAGAGACTGTGATCTCATCAATGAAACTAAGCAAGCATAAAGCCATCGGGCAGACGCTCCTACGTCCTGCCTTCAAGCAACGCATCGCACTCGATCTGCATCGTATCTTGCAGGCGGAGAATGTGCGTCGACACCCGATGACGACACTCTTCTGGGAGTGTACGCTACGCTGCAATCTGCACTGCGGGCACTGCGGTAGCGACTGTCGCGTGGAGAGTGGTGTCGACGAACTGTCGGTCGCTGACTTCATACAGATCATTGACGGGCTGACACCTCACGTCGATCCCAACAAGCTACTGGTCATCTTCACGGGTGGCGAGGCGCTCGTGCGGAAGGACATCGAGGAGGCGGGGCTTGCCCTCTACCGTCGTGGCTACCCGTGGGGCATCGTGACCAATGGGATGCTACTCGATGCGCAGCGCTTGGATAGCTTGCGCCGTGCCGGACTACACACAGCAACGGTGAGCCTAGATGGCTTTGCCGAGGCGCACAACGCTCTGCGAGGACATCCGCTCAGCTACGAACGAGCTTGGCGGGCGATACAGCTACTCACGCAGGCCGAAGACTTGGTCTGGGACGTGGTGACCTGTGTCAATCCGATGAACTTTGACACGCTCCCCGCCTTTCGTCAGCAACTGATCGATGCAGGCGTGAAGCGGTGGCGACTCTTCTCGATCTTCCCTGTGGGGCGTGCGGCGGAGAATAAGCAGCTCCAGCTCTCCGACAGTCAGTACTACCAGATGATTCAGTTTATCATCGAGACGAACGAAGCGGGAGAGATCGAGGCGCAGTATGGCTGTGAAGGCTATCTAGGAGCCTTCGAGGGGCGTGCGCGTCAGCAGTTTTACCAATGTCGTGCCGGCGTAAACATAGCCTCTATCCTATGCGACGGCTCTATCAGCGCCTGCCCGAGTATTCGCTTCGACCACAAGCAGGGCAACGTGCATCACGACGACCTGTGGCAGGTGTGGGAGGAGCGCTTCGAGAGTTATCGTGATCGCTCGTGGGCTAAGACTGGTCCCTGTGCCGACTGCAAGAGCTGGAAGTACTGTCTGGGCAATGGTATGCACCTACGAGACGATGAGGGCAAGCTCCTCGTCTGCCACCTCAAACGTCTTGAAGCGGGTGCCGAGGCACTACATGCCTCTGGAGCGAGATGACCCATCAGTCGCTGTCGCCTACGGAGCTGATCGTTCGCTATGCACACGATGAGCTACGCTTGAGTGCCGTAGGCTTAGCCCCAGCCGAGGCGGTTCCACCAGAGGTGTGGCGGGCTTATCAGCAGACCATCACAGGAGATGCTTACGCTGGGCTAGACTACCTACAGCGTTACGATGACGTTCGCGCAGATCCACGCAAGTTACTCCCCGAAGCTAAGTCGATCATCGTCGTGGCGCAGAGCTATTACCCGCCTGTCAAGCAGCCACTAGAAGCACCCCAAGTAGCTTACTACGCTTACGGACGCGACTACCACAAGGTGGTGCGCAAAAAGCTCGAGCGTCTCCTCGCATTCATTCAGTCTGAGGTCGATCAAACAGCCACGGGGCGTGTCTGCTGCGACACGGCTCCGCTACTGGAGCGTTACTGGATCATGCAGAGCGGACTAGCCTATCAGGGACGCTCGAAGATGATGATCATACCTCGTCTAGGCACATTCTTTATCTATGGCTTCCTCGTCGTATCCCTACCGCTAGAGTACGGTGCAGCGATAGATCGTAGCTACTGTGGTCGCTGTCGGAGATGTATCGACAGTTGTCCCGGAGGAGCTTTGCAGGCAGACGGCACTTTTCTAGCTGATCGCTGTCTAAGCTACCTAACGATCGAACATCGGGGCGCGTGGCCCGAGGGTGTCGCTGAGCGTCTAGGCAATAGACTCTTCGGCTGTGACGTCTGCCAAGCTGTTTGTCCGCACAATGCTCACTGCGCACCGCACGACGAGCAAGACTTTATGATCCGCCCCGCCATTGCCCAGCTAACTTATGAACAGCTGGCCAGCTTTACCCCACAGCTCTACGAAACCTTAACGATAGGCTCCTCGATGCGACGATGCGCCTACGAAGACCTCCTACGCAATGCCGAGGCGGTCTTAGCCAATCATACCACTTCCCTATGACAAGACACTACAACATAGCAGACCTACGAGGGCGCTTCATGCGCCGACTAAAAGACTATGGTCTCCCCCTCTCCATACTCATCGGCATCGTGGGCTATCGCCCGCTCTCCACGCTGAGTCCCGCCATCCCCTATATGCTGATGCTGATGCTCTTCTTTAGCTTTCTCAAGCTCACCCCTAGAGACCTGCGCATACGCCCCGTCCACTTCCTCCTACAGCTCATACAGATCGTGCTAGCTGTGGGCGGCTACCTACTGGTGCGCTACTCAGGCATCTCCGAGAGTACGCTTCTCGCTGAGGGACTGATGATCTGCTTCTTCTGCCCCGCAGCCTCCGCATCGCCCGTAGTCATCGGCTTCCTCGGAGGCAATGTCGCCCTAGGCACCACCTACGTCCTGCTCACCAGCGTGGGCGTCATCGCCTTAGCACCACTCCTGCTAGGCTTCTTCGGCAGTGGAGCAATGGACTACGGAGCCACCTTTGTACAGATCTTCTACCGCGTGCTACCCGTCATCACGCTGCCCCTACTCGTCGCTTGGGCCGTCCGCTACGGCGTCAAGCCCGTCTATCGGGTACTCACTAAGATCCCCTCAGCCAGCTTCTGGGTCTGGCTTCTCTGCCTCTCACTCATTATGGCCAATACGGTACACTTCATTGCTGAGGAGCCACGAGAGATGATCCCGACGATGATCCTGTTAGGCGTCATGGGGCTGATCGCCTGCATCGTTCAGTTTGCCCTCGGCAAGTGGCTCAGCAAGCGAGTCCTCGGCGAGAGCATCACCCTCGGACAGAGCTTAGGACAGAAAAACTCAACCATCGCCATCTGGCTAGCGCAGAGCTACCTCAACCCGCTCTCCTCCGTCGCTATGGCCGCCTACTCTATCTGGCAAAACCTCCTCAACGCCTACCAGATACACCGCGCCACGCAACGCTCCGACAAAAAACCCTCCCATAAGCGAAAGTCTAAACAAAACGATTAGAGGCCCCTCCTTATGACGAGACGAAAAAGGATAACGCTATTGGTCATCGGAGCTACAGCTCTGGTGATACTGCTCTGCGGAGTATGGCTATGGCGCTCTATGCGCACGAGCAATCCGTGGGGCGCTAAGACTATTGGCGACATAGCCACACCCGCAGGCTACAGCCGTGTGGAGGCTCCCGCAGGGAGCTACACGGCTTATTTACGCGCCCTACCATTGAAGCCACGCGGTGCTAGGGTGCAGCTATACACGGGGAGCGATGCGCGCTTGCAGTTTCTCTCCACAGCGGTGATCGACCAGGATATCCTCAGCAACGATGAGCAGTGTGCCGATGTGACTATGCGTCTGCGGGCTGAGTACCTTTGGCAGAAGGGACGCTACCAGGAGATCAGCTTTCGCAATGTCCATGGCAAGACGATGCGCTACTCTGGCGGAGCGTCTCGTAGTGCCTTCGAGCGTTATATGCGAGGCGTCTATGGTGCTTGCAGTACCTTCTCGCTCTATCAGGAGACCAAGCCCCGTGCTATACAAGATGTGATGCCAGGCGATGTGCTCGTCTATCCGGCACGTCCAGGGCGCAAGTACGGTCATGCCGTTATGGTAGTCGATGTAGCGCGGAGCAGATCTGGCAAAGTGGCGATCATGTGCCTCGAGGGCAATACCCCCGCTCGTGAGAAGCACCTTGTGCGCAATCCCAACCCACTGCATAACCCGTGGTTTATACTCAGCGAGGGAGACGAGGCAATACAGATCTCAGTCTTTCGCTTTAACAAAGACGAACTCAGACATTACTAACTTCATAATAATATGAAACGAACCCTCTTACTCCTCACCCTACTCCTCAGCAGCCTCCTCACCCTCTCAGCTCAGACCTATATCTATAGCGGAGATAAGCGCTACGACTACGACTCACAGGTCATCGCCACGTGGGACGGCACCCGCCTCTACAGCGGGGACAAGCGATACGACTACAATTCACGAGTCATCGCCACGTGGGACGGCACCCGCCTCTACAGCGGGGACAAGCGGTACGACTACGACTCACAGGTCATCGCCACCTGGGACGGCACTCGCCTCTACAGCGGGGACAAGCGATACGACTACAATTCACGAGTCATCGCCACGTGGGATGGCACCCGCGTCTACAGTGGCGACAAGCGATACGACTACGACTCACGAGTCATAGCCACCTGGGATGGTCCTCGCATCTACAGCGGCGACAAGCGGTACGACTATGACTCCCGTGTCCGCTACACCATCGAGGGACACCTCCCCGTTGCCGTTGCCATCTACCTCATCTTGTGATCCTTTTGGAGAGAGCAACAGGATCATCTTTCGAAAGAAACAGCTACATTTGTGACAACAAATAACAACATACTCAATACGATGAAGCGAATCATGGCTCTACTGCTAAGCCTCGTCTGCTTAGCCACTACGCTGTCCGCTCAGGTACAGGACACGACAGACCTCTCTACGCAAGATATGCCCACCTTGGAGCGAACCTTTGACACATTCTCACCCGACCTCCAGGATGCCCTAGAGACTATCATGCCTAGCCCTGAAAATCAGACAGCATTCCTTGAGAACGTCCAGAAGGCACTCCAGAGCGAGCCAAACAATGGTGTCGCTTGGGCTTACGTCGCCACCATCTACCGTATGCAGAGCAAGCCCGAGCAAGCGCTAGAGGCGGCCACCAAGGCAATCACCCTCCTACGGGCGAAGCCCGCACGTAGAGCTATGGTCTACAGCCTACGCTCAGATATCTATACAGACCTCGAGGACGCTGTCAAGGCGCTTATGGACCTACACTCTGCTATCAAGGATGCTCCCGACACGCCTGCTCTATACTTAAAGCGCGGTGGTCTCTATATGAATATGGAGCAGTACGAACTCGCAGAGGTGGACCTGCGTAAGTTTATTTCGCTAGCTCCTAAAGACGCAACTGGCTATACTGGATTGGCTACGCTTGCGATACTACAAGAGAAGTATGAGGATGCCATACAGAACCTAAATGAAGCTATCAAGCTCGAACCTAACGAAGGCTTTCTCTACTATCTGAGAGCTGGTAGCAACGTCAAGCTAGAGCACTACGATGAGGCGATGGATGACATTATCTATACCATTGCAAATAGCCTCGCAGACCAAGACACCTATTCCCTACTCAATGTCATCGCAGATCAGGCGATGCCTACTCTCGAAGCTAAGCTCAAGGCTGTAGAGTCCGTGAACAAAACGGGAGAGTACCTCTTCCTCATAGGCTTGACTCATCAAAATATCGGAGACAACAAGGGTGCCCTGGAGTACTACCAGAAGGTTACGGAGCGCAGAGAGCTAGACGATGTCGTAGCCAGCTCTATAGCGACTGCCTATCAGGGGATAGGCGACTACAGCTCTGCCCTCAAGTATATCGATGAGGCTATCTCGCTAGACCCTACGGACTACACCTACATTTATAC
Source organism: Porphyromonas asaccharolytica DSM 20707 (assembly GCF_000212375.1). NCBI lineage: Bacteria > Pseudomonadati > Bacteroidota > Bacteroidia > Bacteroidales > Porphyromonadaceae > Porphyromonas > Porphyromonas asaccharolytica. The sequence goes on from NC_015501.1 coordinate 66,186, forward strand.
CAAAGCGCAGATGCTCACAGAGGATGACAATCTACGAAGAGCCCTCGCAGAGTCGAATAAGTATCTCTCGCTCGTACCTGATGACCCTGATGGTTACTATCAGCGTGCTCAGATCAAGAGTAAGTCCCAGGACCTCCAGGGCGCCATCGATGACTACTCCAAGGTCATCGAGCTAAGCGACACCTACTTATGGGCTTACATCAAGCGAGCAGACCGCTACACAGCACTGGGACGCAAGGATGCCGCCACGGCCGACTATCGCAAGGTGATCGAGATCCTACAGGAGCAGGATGCGACAGACATGACTATGGCTTATGCTTACCAGTCTCTAGGCGAGCAGGAGCAAGCCCTCGCAACCATCGCTAAGTGTATCGAGGGGGCCCCCGACAATGCCGAGCTCTACTACAGCATCTCAGGGGTCTATGGTCGAATGGGTAAGACGGAGCAAGCACTGGACAACCTACGCATCGCCCTCGAAAAGGGATACAAAGACCTCATCTACATTGAGGACGACACAGACATCGCCGCCCTACGAGACAATCCACAGTACAAAGCCCTCATACAGCAGTACAAGGAGAAGCTAGGCTATAAGAAGCCCCAATAATAAGCACCCCAGACACAATCGCATAGCCACGTGGAGAGTCACGAATCTCCACGTGGCTATTTTTTATTTCCTACGTGGGGGCGAAACATTTCCTCCGAAGTTTCATTTGATTCCTCCGAAGTTTTGTTTCGTCTCCACGTGGAGAATGTTTCTTCCCCACGTGGCGGTTTGGAGATTTCCACGTGGGGATCGGAAACGTGTAGCCCTTTGCTTTCTAAGTTCATATGCAAGTAAAATGCGAAGTTTTTTCTCGTTTCGGAAGTTCGGTCGACTTCTCTTCGGGTGAACCGCTCAGCGGGGTGGGGGCTTCCACCGTAGGTGCGGACCTATGTGTCCGCCCGTCCTCACCTGAGCGTAGTCTATTCTGCGGGCGGACACGCAGGTCCGCCCCTACACGAATCACATCAACACGACAAATCCAGCCATCAAATGCTGTAATACCAGTATTTGTATGGACTCATGGTCGTGCGTCCATTGAGTCAAAGCGAAACGAGTAACGATGAGACGAGTAACCCTTTGTAGGGACGCACGGTCTGTGCGTCCGTTGAGTCAAAGCGAAACGAGTAACGATGAGACGAGTAACCCTTTGTAGGGACGCACGGTCTGTGCGTCCGTTGTCGTTAAAACTACGATGCTGTAACTTTTGATACAACGGACGCTCAGACCGAGCGTCCCTACAGCGGGTTACTCGTCTTGCTTTGTCGACAACGGACGCACTTGACGTATAGCGATGATACGTGTAACCCTTTGTAGGGGCGGACCTATGTGTCCGCCCGTCCTCACCTGAGCGTAGTCTATTCTGCGGGCGGACACGCAGGTCCGCCCCTACACGAATCACATCAACACGACAAATCCAGCCATCAAATACTGTAATACCAGCAGCATAATAGACAGACGCACACAGAAGGACCTCGCAAGAGGTCCGACGAATCATAGCCGTGGGTCGGAGGGGCAAAGCTCCGAACGACCCACGGACGCTAGACTTCACCTGATTTATCGACCCCTTGTGGGTCGGACTAGACGAATCTACAGCTCCAGTCCGACCTCCCGCTAGGGGAGGTCGTCCCCCTTATACGCACCTATGTCCCCCAGTCGTTCGGAGCTTTGCTCCTTCGACTGGGGGCTATGATTCGTCCGACCGCAAGCGGTCGCTTCCTCCGTCACCTGCACTCGTCTTATTGCACAACAACGAGACAAGTAACCCTGTGTATCACAGCGTGACGAGTAACCCTGTGTAGGGACGCTCGGATAGTATCGAGTCGGATGGCGTCCGTCCCCAAACCTGCCGTGACGGATAATAACTTGACGCTGTAACCTTTGCACAACGAGCGCACGGTCGTGCGTCCGTTGTAGTACAGCCGTTACTCGTCTCATCGCCACACGTGAGATTTGCGGGGATTAAAGAGTCTAGTGGGTCGTTGTGGCTTCGCTAGAGTTTTGTATCTTTGGAGATATGAAGGAGATGAGACGGCTCTTCGGGGAGTTCTTTTCTCCAGCTATTCCGCACTGTGGGATAGCTTTCGTTGATAATTAGACAAATAGAGATCGTATGAGACAGAGACAGATATTGGGACTTTTGCTCTTCGTGCTCCTCTTGGGAGTGAGAAGTAGCTGGGCACAGACGGCAGACCAGCAGCAGGTCTACGAGGCGTATGTAAAGCGTGACATCAACAGTTGGAAGCGGGTCGTAGACCGTATGCACGCTGAGCCTAACAAGAGCTATGCACGTATTGCCGAGCTGGTCGAGTATGAGTACGGCTACATCGCTGAGTGCATGCTACGCGACAGAAACAATGAGGCGGAGCAGTACCTCAAGCGTTACAAAGCGCACGTAGACTACCTCCTAGAGTGTGACTACAAGACCGCCGAGATGACCGCCTACCTATCGGCTTACTACACTTACCGCATCGGCATATCATGGCTACGTGCTCCGCTTGTGGGCAATAAGAGCATTAGTCTGATGAATCGCTCGATCAAGATGAACCAGCAAAACGTTATCGGCCTGATCCAGCGAGGCAATGCACAATACTTTGCGCCAGCTTTCTTCAAGGGTGATGCTAAGCGGGGAGCTATCGACTACTTTCTTCGTGCTGAGCGTGCGATGGTTTCGCAGGGCAAGAGCAAGGGATCGTGGCTTTACTTAAGTCTCCTGATCCAAATTGCCGAGTGCTACGTAGGTGTCGGGGAGCAGACGCAGGCTGAGACGTGGTATCGCAAGGCTATCGCACTAGAGCCTAGACTCACCTGGGCACTCGATAGTAAGTACCTAGAGAACAAGCAGAAGCGCGGACAGCATTAGAGTGGAGCAGGTGCCATGTCCTTCCAACTAACCTCAAAGTATAAGCCGACGGGCGACCAGCCGGAGGCTATTGCTCAGCTCTCGCAGGGAGTGCGTGATGGGTTGCCTCATCAGACGCTCCTCGGTGTGACGGGCTCGGGCAAGACCTTTACGATCGCCAATGTGATCCAGCAGGTGGAGCGACCGACATTGGTCATTAGCCACAACAAGACGTTGGCCGCTCAGCTGTACAGCGAGTTCAAGGCGTTCTTCCCCAACAATGCGGTAGAGTACTTCGTCTCCTACTACGACTACTACCAGCCCGAGGCTTATCTGATCAATACGGATACCTATATAGAGAAGGACATGGCGATCAATGCGGAGCTGGACAAGCTGCGACTACGTGCTACCGCCTCGCTCCTCTCGGGTCGTCGCGATGTGATTGTGGTCGCCTCGGTTTCCTGCATCTACGGTATGGCCAATCCGAATGACTTTGAGAATAAGATCATCAAGCTGGAGGTGGGCATGCAGATCGAGCGGGATGCACTGATGCGACGACTGGCGGAGTCTTACTATGTCAATAACAAGGCGGACTTCGTGAGTGGCTCCTTTCGGGTCAAGGGAGATACCATCGACATCTTTCCCGCCATCGAGTCCTTCGAGGGGGTTGCTTACCGCATCGAGCTGTGGGATGACGAGATTGATCGGATCACCATCATCGACCCGGTCTCGGCTGAGAGCCAGGGGACACTGGATAGTCTACGCATCTACCCCGCCAACCTCTTTGTGACAACGGAGGAGCAGACGCAGCGTGCTATCGTGGAGATCAAAAAGGATCTGGCCGACCGCACGGCAGAGCTGGAGCGCGAGGGGCATCTCTTTGAGGCGAAGCGACTCTACGAGCGGGTCTCCTACGATCTGGAGATGATCAAGGCAGTGGGCTACTGCTCGGGCATTGAGAATTACTCGCGCTACTTCGATGGTCGCAAGCCTGGCGAGCGACCCTTCTGCTTGATGGACTACTTCCCCGACGACTACCTCTTAGTCATCGACGAGAGCCACGTATCGATACCGCAGATACGCGCCATGTATGGCGGAGACAAGGCGCGCAAGACCACCTTGGTGGAGTATGGCTTTCGCCTGCCAGCGGCTTTGGACAATAGGCCCCTGGAGTTTGAGGAGTTTGTCAATCTGACCAACCAAGTGATCTACGTCAGCGCCACGCCAGCCGACTACGAGCTCAACATGAGCGAGGGCGTGGTGGTCGAGCAGGTGATACGTCCTACGGGACTACTAGACCCGCCTATCGAGATCCGCCCCACGGAGCATCAGGTGGACGATCTGATGGAGGAGATCGTCATACGCACGGAGCGCAACGAGCGGACGCTCGTCACGACCCTGACGAAGCGCATGGCGGAGGAGCTGAGCGACTACCTCATACGAGCGGGCATCAAGTGCGCCTACATACACAGCGACGTGGACACGCTAGAGCGCATCCAGATTATGGACAGCCTGCGGGAGGGGGCTTACGATGTCTTGGTCGGTGTCAACCTGCTTCGTGAGGGGTTGGACTTTCCTGAGGTGTCGCTCGTAGCAATCCTTGATGCGGACAAGGAGGGCTTCCTGCGCTCGCATCGATCGCTCACCCAGACGGCTGGACGTGCTGCCCGCAACGTGCATGGGCTGGTTATCTTCTATGCAGACAGCATCACCGACAGCATGCAGGCGACCATCGACGAGACCAACCGCCGCCGTGCTAAGCAGATAGCCTACAACGAGGCGCATAACATCACCCCTACGCAGGTGGTGAGCAAGCGAACGAATGCGCTCTCGCAGGAGGGCTACGTAACAACAAAATCCTCGGCACAAGCCGAAGCTTATGTCGAGGAAGAGATAGCTGTCGCCTCACCTGTCGCTGAGTACCTCACTCAGGACAAGCTCCCAGACCTGATCGAGCAGGTACGCAAGCAGATGTATGCTGCTGCCAAGGAGCTCAACTTCGTCGAGGCTGCACGCCTACGCGACGAAATGTACGCACTGCAGAGTCGCCTAGAAGATCAAAAGAAGTAGCCCGCTACGCTTAATCATCACGCCTAGCAGCGAGCGTGACACTGGCGGCATCGATGACACCGGCGATAGGCGGGATCGCCTTTTGGATCGTTATCTCGCAGCTGTCGACCAACTTGTAGTTGTCTAGGATCTCCGTAAGTATCTGCCCAGCGACATACTCCAGGAGGTTGTCCCGTGAGTGACCTATCTTGTCCGCTATCACATCGTAGAGATCAGCGTAGCTCACCGCATCAGCGACATCATCGCTCGCGATCGCCTTGGTCGCATCGTAAGTAGCGGTGAGGTTGACGATGTATCTATTGCCCAGCACTTGCTCCTCAGGGAGAGCTCCTATATAGGAGTAGAAGTGCGCATTAACGATTCGAATGGTTGCTTTCATAAGAAGGGAGGATTGACTTTTAGTTGGAGCCTTTTGGCTATTCGTGATCTGTATTTATCATAGCCATCGGCTCCACATGCACTATTACGTGGGTGCGCTCGCCGTAGTGCTCCTTGAGCTTGTTCTCTATGTGCGTAGCCCGCTCGTGAGCGAGGATAACAGGCGTATCGTCAGGCAGGTAGATGTCCACCTCGATAGCGACGGCAGAGCCTAAGCTACGAGTATTGAGATTGTGCGGATGGTGCCCCGGGTACTCAGCCTCGATGATCTCTAGGATCGTCTGCTGCTCCTCCTCAGAGAGGCTATGCTCGGTGAGCTCACGCCAAGGGGTCGAGATAAGCTGCACACCGGCCCAGACGATAAAAAGGCTGACACCTGCACAGGCTACTTGGTCTAGGATCGCCCACTGATTGCCCAGCAAGGCCGCCCCCAAGACGCCCACGAGGACAGCGATAGAGGAGTAAGCATCCGTACGATGGTGCCACGCATTCGCCAGCACCGTGTTACTATGCACCCGCTCAGCGACTCCCTTGGTGTAGCGAAAGAGCCACTCCTTCGATAGGATAGAGATAAAAGCTATGATCGCCGCCCAGAGCGAAGGCCGCTGCGGGATAACCCCAGAGGCAAAGAAGAGATAGATAGTCTCTCCACTCTTGAGCAACATAGAGATGCCGATGCCCATCAGCACGGTGGCTATGATCAGCGTAGCTATCGACTCATACTTGCCATATCCGTAGCGATACTTGGTATCTCTAGGCTTGCCCGCGATGCCCACAAAGAGCGTCACGATGATGTCGGTACAGAAGTCCGAGAGCGAGTGTACAGCATCAGCAATCAAAGCAGCACTATGCCCCACGAAGCCCACGATGAGCTTGAGGAGTGTGAGCGCTACGTTGATCAAAGCACCCACCAGTGTGACCCGATAGATACTACGGGTACGCAGGTCGGTATGCTTCTCTTTATTCATAAGATCATGGTGTGAACTGTCTTAATCCTCGATGAGGATCTTGCCACCATACTTCTCGTGGAGGATAGCTAGTCCACCCTCAGCCGTCTCTTTGTAGAGGCTCGGCAGATCCTTGCCCGTCTGGTGCATGGCTGCGACCACCTGGTCAAAGCTGACCCGGTGACGACCATCGGTGAAGTTGGCATAAGTATTCGCATCCAGCGCACGACTGGCCGCAAAGGCATTGCGCTCGATACAGGGGATCTGTACCAGTCCGCAGACTGGATCGCAGGTAAGCCCGAGGTGATGCTCCAAGCCCATCTCGGCCGCATACTCGATCTGGTGCAGCGTACCGCCGAAGAGCTGACTAGCAGCCGCAGCAGCCATAGCGCAAGCGACACCTACCTCGCCCTGACAACCCACCTCAGCGCCACTGATAGAGGCGTTCGTACGTACCACATTGGCAAAGAGCCCCGCCGTAGCTAAGGCACGTAGGATACGCTCGTCACGGAAGCTGCGCGTCTCCTGAAGGTAGAGGAGTACCGCTGGCATCACACCACAAGAACCGCAGGTAGGCGCCGTGACGACACGTCCGCCGGCAGCGTTTTGCTCACTGACGGCTAGGGCGTAGGAGTAGACCATACCACGAGTCCGGACGCTATCCTTGTAGCTCAGAGACTTGACCAGCGTGTCGGCCGCTTTGCGGCGCAGGCGCAGACCTCCTGGGAGGACACCCTCAGCAGCCAAGCCTTCATGCACACTCTGCTTCATCACTTCCCAGACCTTGGCGAGGTAGTCCCAGATGTCGGGACCCTCGCAGCGCTCGACGTACTCCCAGTAAGAGAGTCCGCGCTGGTCTAGGTAGTCCATAATGTCGGCCATCGTCGAGAGCTCGTAGACAGGCGTGGTGACCTGCTCATTGAAGGTCTCGTTGGCGAGCGTACCGCCGCCGATGCTGTAGACTTTGAATTCTTTGATCTCCTCTCCCTCCTTATCAAAGGCGGCAAACTTCATCCCATTGGGGTGGAATGTGAGCTCCACACGAGGTTCCCATAGGATGGTCGTTGGGTGGACGGGATTGAGTACCGAGAGTATCGCTTGGTCGGTCATGTGCCCCTTGCCGGTGGCTGCGAGGCTCCCATAGAGAGTCACCTCGATACGATCCACAGGCAGCTCCTTGATCTGCGTTAGAAACATCTCAGAGGCTCGCATAGGAGCTATAGTGTGACTACTGCTCGGTCCGTGACCGATCTTGTAGATTTGCTTGATAGAGTCCATCATAGTTGTTAGGCGTGTAGTCTAATTGACGAGTCAAAGATACGAAAAAAGGGGGCATCAGCCCCCTCACTCGGTTCTCCTCGGCACAAGCAGAGGATTAAGACAAGCTCTTTTGCTATCGCTACGCTTTGATACTGGCGAGGTACTGACCGTAAGTGCTGCCTCGCTGCTGCTCGGCAGCCTCTTGTAGCTGATCCATCGTGATCCATCCCTGACGTAAAGCGATCTCCTCAAGGCAAGCGATCACCATTCCCTGACGCTTCTGGATGACACTGACATAATTGGTCGCCTCCATGAGCGCCTCATGAGTGCCTGTGTCGAGCCATGCGAAGCCACGTCCGAGGGAGATGACGGAGAGCTGTTGCTGCTGTAGGTAGTAATCATTGACCGCTGTGATCTCTAGCTCCCCACGCTCCGAGGGAGTGATGCTTTGCGCCACTTGGACCACATCATTCGGGTAGAAGTAGAGGCCCACGACCGCTAGATTGCTCTTAGGGTGCTTAGGCTTCTCCTCTATATATGTAGGCTTGCCCGCAGCATCTAGGCAAACGACTCCATAGCGTGTCGGGTCGGAGACGGGATAGCCGAAGATAGTGGCGAGGCGATGCTGGGTGACGTTGTCGCGAGCCGCCGCCAGCTGCGTGGCAAAGCTAGAGCCGTGAAAGAGGTTGTCACCGAGTACCATACAAACGTCGTCTGAGCCAATGAACTCCCGTCCGATGATGAAGGCTTGCGCTAGGCCCTCGGGGCGAGGCTGCTCGGCGTAAGTCAGCTCAATGCCGTAAGCGGAGCCATCGCCTAGGAGACGCTCGAAGCTCGGCAGGTCTTGTGGCGTGCTGATGATCATGATCTCGCGAATGCCGGCTAGCATGAGCGTAGAGAGCGGATAGTAGATCATCGGCTTGTCATAGACAGGCAGTAGTTGCTTGCTGACAGACTTGGTCAGGGGGTAGAGTCTGCTGCCAGTGCCACCGGCTAGTATGATACCCTTCATAGAGTAATAGGTTAAAGTGTAGAAACGTAGCGCCTGACCTCAGCGAGTGAGGTATCTCGCTGCAGTACGATCCCGTCGGACGAGATGACGTATATGACTGGCGTGACAGCTAGGTCATAGAGCGACTCCTCGAGGAGACGCAGATCCCCGTTGAAAGCGGGCGTACCAAAGGGTGGTAGATCCGCAAGCCCTTTTTTCCACTCGCTACGCTCATAGACGAGCGAGACGTAGAGGATCTCTGCCTTACCTCCCTCGGTAGCGCGCTGCAAGATCTGATCGTGAGACACTTCTGCCAGCAGATGTGTACAGCGATCACAACCAGGGGTGTAGAAGATGACCACCTTGGGCTTATCACGCAGTGCGTAGAGTGTCGTATCAGCAAAGGTGTACCCCTCTGCTGCTGGCTGTGCTAGGGTTATGGCGAAGTCTGTGGCAGGCTTGCCAACTTGATTTTGCGACACTAATGAAAGCATATCCTTGTAAACCACTTGATCCACATACTCCACCTGCGGGGATGTAGTGGCCCACTGCAAGGCTTGGATATAGTACGTGTGGTTCTTCAGAGGAGAGCCGCTCTCGTAGAGATACTTGGTATAGAGACGTAGAGCCTCGCTCAGCGCTTTGCCGCGCATCACCTTGAGCGGGCGCAGTAGATCCTCCTGCGAGACACTCCCAGCAGGCATACTGCTATAGACAGCAAGATAGTCTACCAGTCCCTGCTCCATAGCAGCTGGATCAACAAGCTGCTCCAAAGTCTCTGCGGGCCAACGATCGAAGAAGTGCTCTAGTACATACTTCGCCCGCTGCAAAGGCTCCTGGATGTTCTCTGGGATCTTTACCATTGGATAGGGTTCTGCTGTTGTACCTTCGCTCAGGTGAGTCGTATCCACGACCCCAAAGGAGGCCTCCACAGACGAGGGTGTCTGCGAGCGCTGCTTACCAGTAGCACTGCATGAAAGAAGAGCCAAGGTAAGCAGGATGGTGGTAGAGATTAGTTGTAGGAAGTGAGACATATAGCTCTTGCGGTGAATGATACTGGGAGGATAAAAAGGAAACGCATCACGCCCTGAGTAGTTCAGTGCGTGATGCGTTTGGGGAGTGAGACTACTTCAGCGTACCAGCCTTAGCCTCTTCGATCATCTTCTGGCTAGGTAGGATGAAGACCTCTACACGACGGTTCTTACGCTTACCCTCAGCCGTTGCGTTCGTATCAACGGGCTCGTGGCTACCACGACCCTCGTACTTCATACGTACGGAAGAGACACCCTGTCCCTCGAGGAAGTCACGGACGCTCTTAGCACGATTCAGTGAGAGTGGATCGTTGATACGATCATTGCCCGAACTATCGGTGTGACCGATGATCTCTAGGACCGTGTCATCGTTCTTGTTTAGGTTATCTGCGAACTTGCGTAGATCGTTGCGAGAAGAAGAGCTCAGCGTGCTCGAGCTGGTGTTGAAGAGTAGACCGCTGTCGAAGACGACCTTGATAGCTTGTCCCTCATTGACTGTCTCGACCTGCGTACCCGCGGGTAGCTGCTGCTCGAGCTCCTTCTTTTGCTTCTCCATACGATGACCGATGAGTGCGCCAGCAGCACCGCCTACGACGGCACCAATAGCTGCGCCAGCACCCGTATTGCCTGCGACCTTACCGATACCAGCGCCAAGGCCAGCGCCTACGGCTGTACCAGCGCCAGCACCAAGTAGTGTCTCGTTTATCGCGCCACAACCCGATAGGGATAGAGCCACGGCCACGATGCCCGCTGTGATAGATAGTCTGTTCATAGTTTCTGTGATATTTGAGTTAGTAAATATGTCGTTATTGTGTATTTCTCCAGAGTGTTAGCTACGCTTTATTGCTAAAGTAACGCATAAACTGCGAGCGCATATAGAGCTCCTGGTCAGACTGCTTAGAGGCGTTGAGACTGCCTCTAAACTCTTCTATGGATCGGTACCCATGCTGAGTCATCCACTGTGTGAGCTCCTCCAGCATCTTCGTCAAGTAAGGTACTCCATGCTGATACAGTGTGGAGACAACCTGTACAGAGCTAGCTCCGACGAGGAGGCTCTTGACGATGCCTGCGTAGTCCATCACGCCGCCCGAAGCGGAGATAGCGAGCTGGGGTAGCTTGCCCGAGAGGAGTCCTGTGTACTTCAGCGTGTTGTATAACTCTTGTCCCGTTGATATAACAGGTCCCTGAACGATCTCTAGGGTATCTATATTAATGTCTGTCTGCCAGCTCTTGTTAAAGCAGGTCAAGCCCTTGACACCACTCTTGACCAGCTCCTGCGCTAGGTAAAGGATGTTGGTAAAGCGATCTGAAATCTTGAAGACGACTGGTATCTGCACCGTACGGGTGATCGAGATCGCTAGATCTACCAGCTCCTTCTCTAGATCACTACCACGCTGTGCTGGATCTGTCTCGATGCGCATCACATTGAGCTCGAGCGCATCCGCGCCGGCTTCCTGTATGCTCTTGGCAAAAGATTGCCACTCGCCTCCTCGGTAACAGTTAATGCTTGCTATGACAGGGATGTCGACCGCGCCCTTAGCTTCACGGATCAGGGTTAGGTACTTCTCCACTTCATGCTGGCGCGTGTAGTGCAGCATATAGTCGAGCCCCTCAGGATAAGAAGTAGCCACCTCTGCTTGCGCTTGCAGAGCCGTCGCCTCTATCTGCTCCTCAAAGAGCGACTTGAGGATGACTGCCCCGGCGCCTGCCTGTGCCATTGCCGTAACTTGCTGGAGTGAGGCCGTGAGACCAGAGCTACCAGCTATGATTGGATTGCGGAGGGCGATACCTCCGTAGTGTGATGTCAAGTCCACCATGCTATTTGTGCTATGTTACTACTCGCAAAGATACAAAATAACATCGATTGCACCAGCGTTTGGTCAATTCAAAAAGTTGTCGTACCTTTGCATCACCAAAACGCAAGAAGGATGGTGCCATAGCTCAGATGGTAGAGCAAAGGACTGAAAATCCTTGTGTCCCCGGTTCGATTCCTGGTGGCACCACTTCAATAACAATTCGAGATCTCGCAATGCCTATTGCGGGATCTCTTTTTTTATCCTTCTCGACCGATATGGCTACCACGCGACATGACGCTCCACCCGTATGACAGGTCCTTCGGCAACAGCCTTAACGAAAGCTTTATAAGCGATACGTTGGGTAATCCGACATTTATCAGTACTTTTGTGAAGGCATAGTCTAATACTAGAACTAGAAACGATTGACTTATGACACATAGCACACACTGTAGTAGATGGGGCTGGTTGATCACCCTGCTCTCTCTCTCCTTTGGGATCATATATGCACAGCAGAGTACCACACCACAGCGGGTGACGGTCGCATTCTATAACTTGGAGAACCTATTTGACACCATCGATCAAGAAAACAACGACGAGGAGTTTCTCCCCGAAGGTGCCAATCGCTGGACCCTCGAACGGTACCAGCACAAGCTCCGCAACATGTCGCACGTGATCTCCCTCATCGGAGGTGATGGCCCCGCAATCATCGGAGTCGCTGAGATAGAGAACCGCGGTGTCCTCGAGGATCTGATCGCTGAGGAGTCACTACGAGACAAGCACTACGACATCGTCCATTACGACTCTCCTGACCGTCGAGGTATAGACTGCGCTATACTTTACCAGCCAGAGGTTTATAAGGTCTTTGCATCAGGCGCTAGAGCTGTAGAGATCCCTAACGAGCCGTGGATCAAAACAAGAGATGTAGTCTACGCTTCAGGACTTCTCGATGGTGAGATCGTGCATGTCCTCGTGGGGCACTGGCCCTCACGTAGTGGTGGGGAGGCGGTCTCGCTGCATCGTCGTATGGCAGCCGCTAAGACGATGCGCAGCGTCGCAGACTCGCTCTATACGCTCTTCCCTGGGAGCAAAGTGATCATGATGGGAGACTTCAACGATGACCCCATCAGCCCTAGCGTACGTGATGGTCTCGGTGTGCAGAATCATCCTGACCAAACGAAGCCTGCTGACTACTACACCCCTATGCTACAACTTTATAATAAAGGTATGGGGACGCTCGCCTATCGTGACGTGTGGAATCTCTTTGACATCATCGCTGTCAACGGAGAGCTCATCGGCAGCAATCCGACCACGTGGCAGCTATACCGCGATCCCGAGACGACCGATATGGCATTTATCTTCAAGCAACCCTTTATGATCCAGCAGAGTGGTCAGTACAAGGGGTACACGCTCCGCACTTTCGTCGGTGGACAGTGGCAAGGGGGCTACTCAGACCACTTCCCCGTATATGTCTATCTAGTCAAAGGTGCGACAAAACGACCGTAGCCTCCCCCTCCTATCAGAGCTGTAGCCACACACCATAGTGTCCACGTAGCATGACCGAAGATGAACTGCAAGAGCAGATTATGAATTCCGACACCCGCGCTGTCGCCTTTACAAAGGCAGTGCAGATGTATCAGGAGAAGCTCTACTGGTTGATCCGTCGTATCGTCAGGCAGCATGACGATGCAGATGACGTGCTACAGGAGACCTTTCTGAAGGCGTGGCAAAACTTAAACACTTTCAGAGGAGAGGCGAAGTTCTACACTTGGATCTATCGCATCGCCCTCTTTGAGGCGATCAACTACAACAAAAAGAAGAAGCGCATCGCAGACAACGAGTACGCTGTCAACGAAGACACCAGCTATCTCCTAGAGAGTGCCGTAGCCGACCCTTACTTCGACGGAGACAAGGGCGAGCTAATCTTACAGCAAGCGCTCGACAAGCTCCCGCCAAAGCAGCGACAGGTCTTTGAGATGCGCTACTTCGACGAGATGCCCTACCGAGATATTGCGACCATCACAGAGACCTCAGAGGGAGCCCTCAAAGCATCTTATCACCACGCTGTCAAGAAGATTCAGCTGTATATCTCTAATCTGAATTAAACTTACCAAGCTTATCTGTATCCAATAAAGTGTAAGGAGAGACCTCTCCTCAAGGTCTCACTAGACTCCACGTTTAATCACCTCTTATGCCTACACCTTCAGAAGACTTGATCCGTCAGATACCCTTGCTCTCGGAGCGATTGGAGCATTACCATGTTCCTGAGGGGTACTTTGATGACTTATCCACCCGCATCCTATCGCAGATACCGCTTGATGAGCCGGCTCCTGCGACAGACGCTGTGGTGGCACCTAGGGCGCATCGTAGAGCTAAGCTATGGGTAAGACTACGTCCGTGGGCTGCTATCGCTGCAGCACTGATCGCCGTAGTAGCCCTATGGGGTGTATGGCAAGTCACTACGCAGGGGTCTCTGCGCTCTAGCGATGAGGTGGCTAGCTCTGTCTATGATCTCAGCGTCACACCGCTGACAGATGCCGAGTATGCAGACTATCTATACGAGACCTGTGTAGACATCCTCACCGATAACTACGCCATCGGGGAGACTCTCGAGACTCTCTCTGAGGAGGATATGAGCGATGAGATATAATTGATCACAATGCATGGACACGACGATATGATGACACGACGTAATCTTTACAACTTTCTATTGGTAGCACTCCCTCTGCTACTTCTCCCCAGCATAGTCGTAGCGCAGCAGTCCCGCAGTGAGACAAATAGTCGCAGAAGAGAGGAACTGGTCAGGCAACGCAAGGAGTTCTTCGCTCAGGAGCTAGAGCTGACAGCTGACGAAGCTACCTACCTAGACCGCACCTTGCGACAGGCGGATCAGAAGCGCATACCGCTATGGCGTGAACTACGTAAGCAGTACGAAGCAACAAGGGGTGAAGCTCTATCAGAGGCGCAGGCAGCCAAGTGCCTCGAGCGTGAGCAGCAACTTAAGTCTCAGCTAGCAGAGATAGACGAAGAGACCATGACAGAGCTGCGCAAGCAGATCCCTGCGCGCAAGCTAGCCCAAGTTTCACGGGAGGGGACGTGTAACGGCTGCTGGGAGCGGGCGGTAGCGTTTGTGTTATGGACTTTGTGTCCTACAGATTTTGATTTTCCTAAAGGGGGCTTCTCGTAAGCCTAGCTTTTGGTAGATCTCGGTGGCTTGTTTCGAGGGCTTGCTACATTGTCGCATTTCGACCTTTTCGCCCAGCGGATTGACGCCTTCGGTGGTGACTAACTTCTGTGTAGACATACGTCGGACGATCTCCCGCCAGTAGCAGTTCTCGCCCTGCGCTTTGAGTCCACAGCGTATGGTATTGACAACCCAGTAAGCGAGCAGGCCAAAGAAAAGATGGGCATCGCTGCGCTGATCCGTCTGATGAAAGAGCGGGCGCAAGTGTAGATCCGTCTTGAGCTGACGATTCGTGCACTCTATCTCTCGGATCAAGTTGTAGTAGTCCCAGGTGGTGCGCTCGTCTAGTGTACGGACGTTGGTGCGCAGGAAGTAACCGCCGTGACCGCCCTCTACCTTGGAGAGGTCTTTGATCTTCCAAGCCACCTCTTGCATCTCTAGGGGCTTCTCCTCACTGCGGATGTAGTTGATCTCGTAGTAGCGTGCAATCGACGGATAACGCTCTATGGCTCTGCCTGTTCGCTCCACGACCCTTTCGTACTTCTTCGTGCCTCCCTTCTTCTTGATCGCCTCGTTTATCTTGATCAACTCAGCCTCAAAACGACTGCGCCATTGCCTGTTCATAGAGGCTTCGGTCATCGCTTTTGAGGGGGAGGTAATCTCTAGAAAATAGTCCTCATCGGGAGCCGTGTGCACCTCACGAAGCTTGATCTCTCGCTTGCTGGAGTCCTGCACGACGATACACTTGTGGTTCTCTCGGAGGGTGTACTCCTTCAGCCTCGTACGCGAGACGCAGAGGTAGTTGTAGCCCTTCGCTTTGATTTTCGTTAGGTTCTCCTCAGTGGCAATGCCCGCATCCATAACGATCAGCGTCTTTTCCTTTCTGGCAGGGCTTTTCTGAGCCAAGCTCTCAATCATATCGGGCAAAGACTTCGGGTCTGCCGTATTGCCCTCGAGGATCGAAGAGTAGCGAATGAACCCCTCTTTGTTGATGCACAGTGCCAAGACGAGGAGTTTGCAGTCGGAGCGTTTTTCTTTGGATCGACCAAACTTGCTCTTCTGGCTATTGCGCTTGCTTCCCTCAAAGTAGAAGTTAGTCAAGTCAAACAGCATCAGCTTATTGTCTATGTTAAAGAGGTGGTCGGTCATCATGCAGAGATGATGCTCAAGTTGCTCCTTGAGGGCAAAGAGCTGGTCGGTAATCGTGTAAAGCGCATTCCTACCTGGGAGCCAATCGGGGCGACCTGAGTAGAGTTCAGTAGCCGCCGAATTGTCACGCATAGTGAAGTAGGAGGCGTGCTCAGAGGTGGCATAGACGGTGCGAACGATCAGTGCAGAGAGAGCCGTGTGGATGGCCTGCTCCGACCAACCTTGACGCTTCAAAAAGCTCTCCAGCTCTAGCTTATCAATGGTTTGCTTGCAGAGCCACTCGGCTCCCACATTGCGAGCATCGGTGTGCTTGGCGGAGTCCAAGTCGATGTAGTGCTCCGCCTCCTTGCGAGCAGCCTGCTCTCGCTTGTCAAAGCGATCTATCCCGCCCTCCTGAACCATCCTATTCCACCATTCGTCAGCCTTAGCTTGTTCGTGTTCGGTCAACCCATTGAGTCGTTCGGAGAAGAGCGTCGTGGCGTGACGATTCTCAAACCTATTCGTCAGTGCACGAGCGATCTTCTTAGCCTGCAGAGCATCAATGGAGGGGTCGAAGCCGACGTTGAGCAGGATCAGCGAATGGACATTTCCCCGCACATCACGATAAGACTCCTTCAGTCGATAATAAGGAGCCTTCTCGCCGATTGTAGGGTTGAAACGGGTCTGAACATTTGCGTGCATGGCGCAAAGTAACAACAAATATTTCACCCAAAAGTGTCCTACAAATCGGAATCAGCTCCGATCGCCAAAAGCCCCCTTTGACACTCAGCGAGTTACGACTCTCGCCCCCTCAAGTTTCGGGGCAAAACGTCCCGAAATTCATTTTTGCCGTGAAACTTGGGCTAGTCAACTACCAGCAGGTACAGCGCGAGTTCGCTAGAAAGTATGTCAAGCGCAGTCAGCTCTACCGCTCTGACAGAAAGTAGCAAAACAAAAGCCCCCCGAAGATGAAGGAGCTCCATCGCAAATAATTTGCGGCGGAGCTCCTTCTTTTTATCTCTCAGCGCACAAACAAAGAGAAGAGCCCTACGTATCAGATACGTAGGGCTCTTCTTTTGTTTGTTGCTCCTAGACGACGGGAGCTAGCGTGAGCGTTAGCGCACAGTGTCTAGGACTTAGCGAGTAGGCTCGCGGGGGATTACATCATTCCACCCATGCCAGCGCCTCCTGCCATAGCAGCGGGATCGGGCTTGTCCTCCTTGATGTCGGCGATGACACACTCAGTCGTGAGGAACATACCAGCGATAGAAGCTGCATTCTCCAGAGCCACACGCGTTACCTTGGCAGGATCGATGACACCATTCTTCATCAGATCCTCAAAGCTGTCGGTACGTGCATTGTATCCGAAGGCACCCTTGCCGTCACGGACACGCTGTACGACTACAGCACCCTCCTTAGCAGCGTTAGCTACGATCTGACGGAGTGGCTCCTCGATAGCACGCTTGACGATCTCGATACCAGTGCGCTCATCGTCGGTATCGCCCTTAAGCTTCTCGACAGAAGAGATAGCACGGATATAAGCTGTACCACCACCAGGTACGGTACCCTCCTCGATCGCTGCACGTGTAGCGCTAAGCGCATCCTCGACACGATCCTTCTTCTCCTTCATCTCGACCTCGCTGCCAGCTCCTACGTAGAGGACAGCGACACCGCCTGAGAGCTTAGCGAGACGCTCCTGGAGCTTCTCACGATCGTAGTCGCTCTTCGTATTCTCGATCTGATGACGGATCTGGTTAGCACGCTCAGCTATATCCTCCTTGCAGCCGTTGCCATTGACGATAGTGGTCTTGTTCTTGACGACCGTGACCGTCTCTGCGCTACCGAGCATATCTAGTGAAGTGTTTTCTAGCGTCAAGCCCGTGTCCTCGCTAATGACGGTACCACCCGTGAGGATAGCCATATCACGCATGATCTCCTTGCGGCGATCGCCAAAGCCTGGGGCCTTGACACCACAGATCTTGAGGCCAGCACGTAGTCTGTTGAGGACAAGCGTCGTAAGAGCCTCGCTCTCGATATCCTCTGCGATGATCAGCAGCGAGCGACCCTGCTGGAGCACCTTCTCTAGTAGCGGTAGGAGATCCTTGATAGTAGAGAGCTTCTTCTCGTAGAAGAGGATGTAAGGCTTCTCCATACGGCACTCCATCTTCTCAGGGTCAGTGACGAAGTAAGGAGAGATATAGCCGTTGTCAAACTGCATACCCTCGACAATGTCTACCGTCGTATCGATACCCTTAGCCTCCTCGACAGTGATGACCCCCTCCTTCTTGACCTTCTCCATAGCCTGAGCGATCAGTTGGCCGATCTCCTCGTCGCCATTAGCCGAGATGGTAGCCACATGAGCGATCTGCTCCAGGTCGTCACCCACCTCCTTAGCTTGCTTGCGGATGCTCTCGACGACAGCCTTGACAGCCTTGTCGATACCACGCTTCACCTCCATAGGGTTAGCACCAGAGGTGATGTTCTTGAGACCTACGTTGATGATGCTCTGAGCGAGTACCGTAGCGGTAGTCGTACCATCACCAGCATCTTCATTGGTCTTAGATGCCACCTCACGAACGAGCTGAGCACCCATATTCTCAAACTCGTTCTCTAGCTCGATCTCCTTAGCGACCGTCACACCATCCTTGGTAATGTGCGGAGCTCCATAGCTACGAGAGATGATCACGTTGCGACCCTTCGGGCCTAGTGTCACCTTTACAGCGTCTGATAGCTGGTCTACGCCACGCTTGAGGAGGTCACGAGCCTCTATATCAAACTTAATTTCCTTTGCCATAATTGTATCTGTCTATTTACTTGATTCTTGATTAGGATAAGACGGAGTGGACTAGAGCGTAGCGAGTACGTCGCTCTGCTTCATGATCATGAGCTTCTCGCCCTCGACCTCTATCTCCGTACCAGCATACTTGCCGTATAGCACCTGATCCCCCACCTTGAGGACCATCTCCTCATCTTTCGTACCCTTGCCCACAGCGAGTACCTCGCCCTTGAGGGGCTTCTCCTTTGCTGAGTCTGGGATGATGATACCACCTTGTGTCTTCTCCTCTGCAGTAGCGGGCTTGATCAGCACGCGATCTGCTAATGGTTTGATTGTCATAGTTTATCTTGAGTTATATATTATAGTCTCACTTACCGCGTCCCCTCCATCTATGAGGGAAGCACGCATTAAGACTAAAGCAAATAATGTGCCAAAAGAGAGAAGGAGCCTCTTGACAAAAGGATCATGACAAAATAGCACTATCCGCGAGTAACCCTCTGTAGGGCTACTCGCGGATAGTATCTAGTGGGAGGAGGTCCCTACAGGTCTCTACTCGTCACGTTCCTTCGGAACTAATGCTTTTTGGAGGTCATGATGTTGAGCACGAGACGATCCGTCTCATTCATACCCACACGACCTATGCTGGTCAGGTTGTCTATCGTCTGATCTACATCATCGTCCACGATACCCTCGCTACCGGTGACCACCTTCTGCTCCATCGCCAGCAAGGCGGAGAACATAGCCGTGCTCACACCACTCGACACCTTCAGGCTGCAGCTCGGTTTAGCTCCATCGCAGAGTAGACCCGTGATGTTGCCCACCATATTCTTCACAGCATAGCTC
This sequence comes from Porphyromonas asaccharolytica DSM 20707, assembly GCF_000212375.1. Taxonomy (NCBI): domain Bacteria; kingdom Pseudomonadati; phylum Bacteroidota; class Bacteroidia; order Bacteroidales; family Porphyromonadaceae; genus Porphyromonas; species Porphyromonas asaccharolytica. The sequence continues at coordinate 85,469 of NC_015501.1, forward strand.
ACCTGCTGCTTATTACCACCGAGCAGATAGGTCAAGCCACAAGCAGCACCTGTCGAGGCGACGACACAACCGCAGAGCGCCGAGAGGCGCCCCAGTTTCTGCTTGATATAGATCACCATCAGATTACTCAGCATCAGGGCACGAACGGTCTCTTCGTGTCCTTTTTTTTGCTCCTTGGCAAAGGTCAGCACCGGCATCGTCGCCGTGATCCCCTGGTTGCCACTGCCCGAATTGCTCATCACCGTCACAGGAGCTCCGTCCATACGGGCATCGCAGGCAGCACTCGTTGCCGCGATGATCTGCGTCAGTGAGGAGTCGCCTAGATACTTACGACCCAGGTCACTCTGCACCATACGCCCCACAGCGTGGCCGTAGTTAGACTTCATCGAGAGGCGACTGGCCTCCGCATTCACCTCAGCATCAGCTAGAATAAACTCGATCTCCTCTAGTGGAGCCGTCGTAGCGAAGTCATAGACGAGCGAGAAGTTGAGTGCCAGCTCATCCTCGTCCTCCTCATCCTCCTGCTGCCCTATCGGATGGTCCTCCAGCACTTGATCCCCCTTAGCCAGGAAGGTCAGATGGTCATGCTTGCCGCTGATGATCGCGGTGGCAGTCTCGCCACTGGCCGTCTGGATCGACACCTCGGCGTAGAGCTTGTCGACAGGTTCCGGCTTCGTACCGATGTTGATTATCTTAGCCTCGACCAGACGCTTAGCCTCAGCCAGTTGCTCAGGCGTAAAGCTGTCTAGGAGCGTGAGCCCCTTGTCAGGCTGAGCGATGACGATGCCGAGAGCGATCGCTATCGGTAGTCCGATCATGCCCGTTCCAGGTATTCCGACACCGAGGGCATTCTTGAGCACGTTGGGGCTTAGTAAGACCGTGACACGCTCCGCGGTAAAGTCGCCCAGCGTAGCACTAGCGTAGGCAGTGCAGAGCGACACAGCTACAGGCTCCGTACAGCCCGTGGCAGGCACCACCTCTTGGTGGATGAGCGAGATGATCTCTTGGCGTAAAGCAGGGGTCAGTCCATTGGTCGTCTTCATAAGGTAAGGAGGGATATGCTAGTTAAGGATTTGTCGCTTCGTAATCACTACGTGTCACATAGATCAGAGAGGTCGCCCCCAGCGTGATCACATCGCCAGAGTGCAGTTCGCAGAAAGTATCTGGCAGGTACTCAACGCCAGCGACGAAAGTACCCGTCATACTATCCAAGTCCTGTATGATCGCCTGTCCATCAGGCTCTATCGTGATCTGGCAATGGTTGCGCCCCAAGCTAGGGTCGCTACTATGTATCGGGGTGGTAACCGAGGTGCCACGTCCGTTGTAGCTGCCTATCGTGTTGCACCCCTCGTAGAGCGGGAGCAAGGCAGCGTAGGCAAAGTCATTGGCGATCAACTGCAAGTAAGCTCGCACCGGCTCCCCCTCGGGAGAGAGGTCGGCGTAGCGTGCGTTGAGATGCTCTAGCGTAGCGCCCCTCAGGCGAAAGCGTAGGCTCTCGGAGCATGCAGGGCAGAGCATAGCGACCTTGCCTCGGCAGTCAGCATTGGCGAGGATCGTCTCTTCAGAGATCTTGTTCGTACAGTGAGGACAGAGGATATAGTTCACGGAGATGTGGGAGAAAGTTCGTTCTTGCCCACAAATTTACCACAAATATACCACCTAAGCTCACTTAGCTCGGAGCCGTTCGCAGTTTCTCACGAACTAATTCCTATTTTGAGGCGCTTGAAGCGGATCCCATTGAGATGTTATAGACAAGATCTCTTATGCCCCGATATGACTTTCCTTTAGAAGTGGTAGATCTCCACGTGGATATTTTCAAATTCCTAGGGAGGAAATAAAAATTCTCCACGTGGAGACGAAATGAAACTTCGGAGGAATCAAATGAAACTTCGGAGGAATCGTTTCTTCCCTACGTGGAGAATAAAAAATATCCACGTGGAGATTTGAGATTTTCCACGTGGATATCGTGTTAGAGATTAGAAGTTAGAAACGAGTAGCCCGCTGTACTACAACGTAAGATTTACACAACGACGAGAGGGGGCGACACCTAGACTCCTTGGTCTAAGTGCCGCCCCCCCTTTGTTTGTGTGCGGTTCATTTGCTGACCCTACTTAGCGGGGCAGCCACCGTTATTAGTACTTGACCTCCTCGTCTTGACCCATCTCGTGACGGGTGATCTTCTTGCGATCGATGGCACGCCAAGCGTAGAAAATGTACGCCAAGACAAACGGAATCAGCAGCGATACGATGCTCATAGCCTTCAGCGTGTAGGGGCTAGAGCTACTGTTGCGTATCGTCAGCGAGCTATTGATATCTGCTATCGAGGGGTAGTAAGCCGTGTTGTTGTACCCGAGGATGAGGAGCAAGCTCAGGACAGCAAGGACGACACCGACACCTTCGAGCCAGATACCCTTGCGGAAGCCTTTCTTGACCAGCGTGAGGATCACACCAGCTAGGACCAGCACCACGCCTACAAGGAAGATGATGAGGATCACGGGCATAGCGAGGAAGTTGTGCAGGTACTTATACTGTACTAGGCTCACGGCACCCGTGCTTGGGTCGACATCGTATCCCTTGGTCACCATGAGGAAGACCACATAAGCGACGAAGAGGACGACGAAGATCGCTGCATTGGGTAGCAGGCTCTTGCGAGCACGCTCGTAGGCGACCTCATCTTCGATATTGTTGATGAAGTATAGGAGTGCCGTAGTGCGTGCTAGGAAGAGGAGCGTCACACCGAGTACCACATTCCAGGGGTTGAAGATCGCCTCCAGTCCGTGTAGCTGTAACCCTGTGAGTGGGTCTGGCTGCCAGACAGAGATGGTCTGCATAGAGGCACCGAGGTCGTAGATAGCACTCTTGTCCACGATGAAGTTACCGCCTGTGAAGAGCGTCGATACCGCAGCTCCTAGTAGTACCGGAGCCAAGACACCATTGATAAAGAGGAAGGTCTGGAAGGTCTTCTTGCCCCATACGTTGCCATGCTTAGACTGATACTCATACGAGACAGCCTGTATGACGAAGGTCAAGCAGATCAAGATCCACACCCAGTAAGCTCCGCCGAAGCTGGTCGAGTAGAAGAGCGGGAAGGAAGCAAAGAAGGCGCCTCCGAAGGTGACTAGCGTCGTGAGGGTAAACTCCCACTTACGACCCGTCGAATTGACGAGCATGCGCTGCAGCGGCTCGTCACGACGCGCTGCAAAGATAAAGGTCTGTCCGCCCTGCACAAAGAGCAGGAAGACAAGCAGGGCTCCCAGCAGTGAGACTAGGAACCACCAGTATTGCTGTAGAAATGCGTAGTCCATTATGATAGTGTGTCTATGGGGTTAGTGATTACTTACTCTCACGCTTGCTAAAGAGCTGCTCCACATCATTCAGATGAGACTCAGGACCATGCTTGATCGCCTTGATCATGATGCTCAGCTCTGCAATGAGGAGGATCGTAAAGAGTACAGCAAAGATGAAGAACGTGGTCATCACGTTGGCGGGAGCAAGCTTAGAGACAGCGGCGTTCAGCGGAAGCATATCCTGGATAGCCCATGGCTGACGACCCAGCTCGGCAACGATCCATCCAGCCTGACTGGCGATCCACGCTAACGGGATGCAGATGACCGTGATGATGTGTAGCCAGCGATAGCGTGCGAACTCCTCAGCACTCTTCTTGCGCTGCAGGATCCACACGAGGAGGAGGACAAGAATAAAGAGGAAGCCGCAACCGACCATGATACGGAAGGCATAGTACATGAGTGGCACATTGGGCACCAAGTCTGCCTTGTCCTGTACATAACCATAGCCAAAGTGGTCGAAGTTCTCCTGTATGATCGCATTCTGACGATCCATCTCGGCAGCGTCACCTGCCTTCTGCGCTTCGCCATAAGCAGCGAGCGCCTCGATAGCTATCTTGCCACGACGCATACGCTCATCAGCTGAGAGCGCTTGGTTGCCGTCCTGGTCGTAGTAACCACCCTCTAGGATATTGTTGATACCTGGCACGTAGCCACTGGTAGAGCGTGTACCCAGCCATGAGAGCATAGAGGGCATCTTGATGTTGAAGACGAATGGATCTTGATTTTCCTCAGCCAGTGGCGTGAGTTTGTTACAGTCGAGCAGACCGATAGCGCTGAGTCCTAGTCCCTTGCCGTCAGCAGTCTTGCCGTCGGGGGTGCTTTCGCCAGCATCGTAGAGCGCCTCCATAGCAGCGAGCTTCATAGGTTGACGCTGAGCCACGTTGTAACCAGAGGTATCTCCCGTGAAGGCGGTGAGCAAGGCAGCAATCAGTCCGAAAGGAGCTATGATACGACTATTGGCTAGTGCGAACTCCTTGTGCTTGCCACGAAGGATGTAGATAGCGCAGATACCCAGCGCAAAGATAGAGCCGAGCGTCCAAGAGGAGATGGTCGTATGCCAGAACTTATTGACTGCTGAGCTAGAGAGTGCTACGGCCCAGAAGTCGGTCATCTCACTACGTACGGTAGCGGGGTTGAAGGCCATACCGACAGGGTCTTGCATCCAGGCGTTAGCGACAAGAATCCAGACAGCCGATATGGTCGCACCGATGACGGTCAGCCACGTAGATGCTAGGTGGAAGCCACGGCTCACCTTGTTCCACCCGAAGAACATGACAGCGATGAAGGTCGCCTCCATAAAGAAGGCTAGAATACCCTCGATAGCAAGCGGAGCACCAAAGATGTCACCCACGAGCCAGCTGTAGTTGGACCAGTTGGTACCGAACTCAAACTCGAGGATCAGTCCCGTGGCGACGCCGATGGCAAAGTTGATACCAAAGAGCTTCTGCCAAAACATCGCCCAACGCTTCCACTCGGGGCGATTGGTGCGATAGTACTTAGTCTCGGCTATCGACATGATCACACCCAGTCCGAGCGTGAGCGGCACAAAGAGCCAGTGATAGCATGCGGTCAGAGCAAATTGCAATCTAGACCAGAGGAGTAAAGCGTCTACATTCATTATGCTATATAGTTAAGTTAGTGATTGTCTTGATGAAGCGTGTCGATGACAGGTGCCGTAAGCTGATGCTGCACGAACTCTATCTGCGCCTCCCGGTCTCCCTGCTCGGCAATAACCCGCGGGAAGAAGATAGGACGCAAGATGGCAAACATGATAAAGAGCTTGATGGCTACAATAATCCACAGCAGACGGCTCGTGCGGCTTTGACTCCGCAACCCGTCACGATAAAGGTCATAAAACCACCGAAGTCCCCCGTGCCCCTTGCGCGCTGTACCCGTAGATTCTGTATCCATACTCATCGACACTAGCTGATATTTGCAACAAATGTAGTGTTTCTACACTAAAGAAGAGGTCTACTGGTGGAATATGTCATAAGAAAGAACGATTTTGTCAAGTCAATCACGCCGTCACCGCCCTATCGCTAAGATAGACTCGGGGATAATTTGGTGCAGCCAGTCGATCACCTCGCCATCGGTCGCCTCCTCGGCAAGAGCTACTATGATGGTGTCGTACCCAGCCACGCTACCGAGCGAGAGCGATGACAAGGAGCTGTCGAGGATGGTCGCTATAGACTGCGCAAAGCCGGGCTCTGTGCGGATCACCAGCATCTGCCCCGAGATCGCATACGAGCGGAAGCCGACCGTCGGAGAGATCAGTCCCGTGGGTTGCGTCGTGACAGCGTCAGCCTGCGGCATCAGGGGGAGTTGATAGCACGACTTGAAGGAGCCAGGGCGCACCCCTTTGGTGGCGCCCAGCTCAGAGAGGTAGGTCGAGAGCGTCCCCTGTGTGATGGAGATGTTACGTCCTCGCAATAGCTCGAGGAGCATCGCTTGGTCTGTTACTTCGTGGGTTCTCAGCAGGTCGGCGATGACACTGAGCCGCTGACTCTTCGTTTGCTTACTCATTATGGTACTCAGGGGTGATACTTCGATGGCACAAATGTACTCTTTTATTCCTATCCTAGACTAGTCTGAGCGATGTGTTGACTATACATTTGACTTAGTAGAGGAGGGTGGCGACGAGCGGGAGGTGGTCGCTGGGACCGGCGAGGTAGCTGTCGCCGCCGTACGTTCGTCGCGGACGGCCCCACGGGGCTGGGCTCTCGTGCATGTACTTCTGTGGGGGCAGGGCTATGCGTACCGTCTCTAGCTCTAGACGCGGATAGCGCGTATCGGCAAGGAGCGTGCGGGAGACGAATAGTCGGTCGATGCGCTCCCAGTAGCCTCGGTAATAGTAGCTCCCTGGGGGCATCGTCTTGAGTTGCTCGTCGGTGAATGGTGGTGTGAGGTCTACCATCGCTAACGAATCGCTTTGAGATAGGTAGGCGTGGTAGGAGACAGCCCAGCTGTCGGTCAAGCCATCTTCTGGTGTAGCGTTGAAGTCGCCCACGACGACGATGCTTTGCTCTGGATTAGCCCTCAAGAGGCTATCGGTACGTATGCGAAGCATCTCGATGAGCGCAGCACGAGCAGCCTCGGCGGTAGCACCTCCTCGGCGTGAGGGGAGGTGGCAGACGATGAGCGAGAGTGGTGCTGCGGAGGGGAGGCGACCAGAGACGAAGAGCAAGTTGCGTGTCGGGTAGATGCTGTCGGGCGTGATGCGGAGGGGCCACTCCTCGGTATGCTCTACGGCAAAGCGGTCTGCGTCATAGAGCAGTGCCACGTGAGAGCCACGGCGGTCGGAGCCTGTGGCGCAGATGGTCTTGTAGTTGCCCCCTCGTAAGAGCGTGTGGTGCGCCAGCTGCTCGAGTGCCTCTACGCTCTCGACCTCTTGTAGTGCTATGAGAGCGGGTATATCCCAGGCGGTCGCATGAGAGATCACCTCGGCTAGCTGATGGCACTTGCGCTTCATACGCTCTGCCGTCCACCCTTTGCGGGCCGTGGGGAGGTACTCGCGATCATCCCAGCGGGTGCTGGGGATGGTGTCAAAGAGGTTCTCCACATTGTATGAGACAATGGTAAACCTCTGCTGCGCTACCAAGCAGTAGCCACTGCCTAAGAGCAAAAAGAATAGCACGAACCCACGGAAGTTTAGGAAGATGGAGCTGGTCATCTCAAATAGAAAAGGAAGCGACGCTCCCATAGAGTCTACTGTCTCTACGAGAGCGTCGCTTTACGTTGATATGGTGTCTAGAGACTATTGACTTTTGCAATAGTCTCGTCTAGATTACCAGACCACGACACGCTCCTCAGGAGCAATGTACATGGGGTCGCCAGGCTGGATGTTGAATGCCTCATAGAAGGCATCAATGTTCTTCAGTGCCTGATTGACACGATAGATGCCCAAGCTGTGTGGGTCGATCTTGGTCAGACGTATCTCCTCCTCGGGAGTGATGTTCTGTCCCCATACACGAGCGTAACCGATGAAGAAGCGCTGTGCTGGTGTGAAGCCGTCGATCTTCTCGACCGTCTTGCCCTCGAGCTGCTTCTGGAGTGCTAGGTAAGAGACAAGGAGACCGCCCTGGTCAGCGATATTCTCACCGAGCGTTAGGTGACCATCAGCGTTGAGGTTATCATTGATCTTGATCTGGCTGAACTGCTGAGCGAGACGCTCCGTAGAGCTCTTGAAGTTGTTCTTGTCAGCCTCAGTCCACCAGTTGTGCATATTGCCGACAGCGTCAAACTCGCTACCCTGATCGTCAAATCCGTGCGTCATCTCATGACCGATGACCACACCGATAGCTCCATAGTTGACAGCGTCATCAGCGTTGATGTTGAAGAAAGGAGGCTGTAGGATACCAGCTGGGAAGCAGATCTCATTCGTCGAAGGCATGTAGTAAGCGTTGACATCCTGAGGATTCATGAGCCAACGAGAGCGATCGACTGGCTGACCTAGCTCAGACATGTTGAAGTCGTGCTCGAACTGGATAGCACTGCGGAGGTTCTCCACAAAGCTCTTGTCCTCTGAGATGTTGAGCTTAGAGTAGTCCTTCCACTTGTCAGGATAGCCGATCTTGACGGTGAATTTAGAAAGCTTCTCGATAGCCTTCTGCTTCGTTTCGTCAGACATCCACCCGAGCTGAGAGATACGATCCTTGAGCGCAGCCTGTAGGTTGCTGATCATCGTCTCCATACGCTCCTTAGCCTCTGCGGGGAAGTACTTCTTGACATAGACCTCGCCGAGTGCCTCACCGAGCGTGCCATTGAGGAGGTTGACAGCACGACGCCAGCGTGGGTGCATCTCCTTGACACCTGAGAGTGTAGTGGAGTAGAAGTCGAAGCTAGCCTGTACAAAGTCATCCGAGAGATAGCTAGCATAACCGTCGATGGTCTGTGCTAGGACATAGTCCTTGAGTGCCTGTAGGTCTGCCGTGGGGAACCACTTGCTAAACTTCTTGAAGAAGTCTAGCTGACCGGCATTCCAAGACTCTAGAGTCTGAAGCTTGCGCCCCTCGATGTAGCGTGCCCAGTCGAAGCCAGGGTTGTCAGCGACAAACTTCTTAACCTCAACCTTGTTGAAGTTGCGAGCTACATCACGAAGCTGTGTCTGCGAGTAGCACATATCAGCTAGTACGTTGCTGATAGCGATATTATTTTTCGCAATGCGCTGCGCATCCTCGGCAGAGTAACCAGCGAGCTGAGCGATGCGCTCGATGTACTGGTTGTAAGCCTTGATGATCTCCGCATTCTTTGGGTCTGTGTAGTACTCCTTGTTGCCCAGAGCCAGACCTGTCTGATTGAGGTTGAAGATGTTCATATCGCTATTCTCAGCATCGGCCATGACGTAGGTGCCAAAGAAGGTAGCATCCCCCTTGTTGTCCTGCTGAGCTGCGAAGTCTACGAGTGCCTCCTTAGAGTCGATAGCCTCGATAGCCTTTAGTTCGTCCAGGATCGGCTGAGCGCCTAGCTCGTTGCGCTTGACACTGTCGATAGCCTGCTTGTATAGTACAGAGACGCGATACTCGTTGGTTCCAGCCTTGTAGCTACCCTTAGCGAGCTCATCAACGATACCGTGGATCTGCTCGAGTGAGCGATCACGTAGCACGTCGAAGGTGCCGAAGCGACTGTAAGCCGGCTTCAGTGGGTTAGCCTTGATCCAGCCACCATTGACATAATGGTAGAAGTCATCCTGTGGACGCACGAGGGTGTCCATATCAGCTAGATTGATAGCTGGGACGATCTCCTCGTTGGTCTGATTCTCCTGCTTCTTGTTACAAGCAGAGAACGTAATAGATGCTGCGCATAGAGCAGCAACTAGTAGTTTGCAATTGTTCATATTCGATTGTTCGATTTCAAAATGATTCATAAGTAGAGGAAGAGCCTAACCTAGAGTAGAGGTGAGGGATACTCACCCGCCTCAGTCAGCTTCGCCAGATGCTCTATGACCATATCACGGTCAGAGGCGTATGTCGCGCCAAACCAGCGAGCATCTGTGCTCAAGACCTGTACCTGCGCGAGCCCCTGACGGATCAGCGTGTCGACAACTGTCGGGATAAAGAACTCCGACGTAGGCTCGTTGATATGATCCTTGAGGAAGTCTGCAAAGAGTCTCTCAGAGTGCTCCAAGTAGTCAGGCGTAAAGCCCCAGAGGTTCATCGATACGAGTGTACCGCGAGCTATGGAGAGCTTCTTGCCGTCGTGCATGCTGACTATCTCATGGTTCTCATTCTCGTGGATGTTCTTATGCTCGGTAATGTGCATGAGGTAGCCCTCGGGCGAAGCCTTGCATACGCCACGGCTCACACTACCCTCAGCGGTGAGCGTGCTCTCGATGTCGTAAGCGACCATACAGTAGGCACCACGACTATCATCGGGGAGCTGAGAAAGGTAGTCACTCATCGTCTGAAAAGCCTCACGACCGTAGAAGTCGTCAGCATTGATTACTGCAAAAGGGCCATCGATCTCAGGTGCCGCCATCATCAGGGCGTGGTTAGTACCCCATGGCTTGGTGCGCTCGGCTGGAGCGGCAAAGCCCTCGGGCAGCGAGTCTATCTCCTGATAGACGACCGCCGTGTCGACTGCCTTTTGATACTTCTGTAGCACCTGTTCCTTAAATTGCTCAGCAAAGGCGTGACGTATGACAAAGACCACCTTGCCAAAGCCTGCTCGGATCGCATCAAAGACTGAGTAGTCCATAATACTCTCACCAGCCGGCCCCAGCTTGTCTAACTGCTTGAGTCCGCCATAGCGACTGCCCATGCCAGCAGCCATAATGACTAGTGTAGGTTTCATTCGATCGTTAGTTGTTAAGTGTGTGTAGGGGGTGCCACGCTATAAGCGACGTGCGCCCCCCTCTACGTTATTGAGGATAGTGCGTATTTGAGTCGTCCAGATGCTCTAGCACCTCTTCGAGATAGCGTCGTGACTCTTCTCGTGCCAGCTCTAGGTTGTGCAGCTTGTAGTTGCCACAGTCACGAGGAGCCACGCCAGGCACAGCGCCCTCATAGTGCGCTACAAAGTCAAAGGCACGGCGGAGCAGGTCTGCTATATCTAGCGGGTTAAGGTCTCCGACTATAATCAGGTAGTTGCCCGTCAAGCAACCCATCGGCCCCCAGTAGATGATACGGCTCCCCCACTCGGGATCATTGCGCAGATAGGTCGCTACAAGATGCTCTATCGTATGCAGAGCACTCAGATCGAGGACTGGCTCACGATTGGGAGCCTTCATGCGTATGTCGAAGGTGGTCACCACCTGATCACCGACGAGGTCACGACGAGAGACATAGACACCACGCTTGAGACGCTCATGATCTATGGTAAAGCTTGGGATATCCTTCATTACTTTAGGCTACGCAAGTTACTTTTTCTCGCTATATGCGAGTACTCCAGGCTCTATCTCTAGCGGACTGTCGTAGAAGGTAGGATAGTTAAAGAGCCGTGCCGTACGCTCACCCCACAGCGTGATCTTGTCACCTGTGATGTGAAGCATACTCCCCTCGCGCAGACCGAGCACATCACAGTTGGGGTTGTACTTGACAAACTCTCTAATACGCTGCTCGCGCGTCTCGCCACCATGTCCCTCAGGATGTGCATCGAGGTAGTGCGGATTGATCTGGAAGGAGATCAGCCCCAGCGCCTGCGTTGTATCAGGATTGCAGATAGGCATATCGTTTGTCGTCATGATCGTCGGGCAGGCTAGGTTAGAGCCAGCGCTCCAGCCCACATAGGGGATGCCGTCCTCGAGGACACGCTCACGGATCAGCTTCATAGCACCCATATCTTGTAGTTGCTTGAGGAGAGCCCATGTGTTGCCACCACCCACCATAATAGCCTGTGCAGAGGCGATAGCTTGTAGCGGCTTATCGTAGGTGTGCAGACCCGTGACATTGACACCAACGCCACCAAGAGCATTATTAACCTTAGCTACATACTCATCCCAGCTATAGGTGATAGCGGCATAAGGGACAAAGAGTACATCCTGAGCCACCGGACCTAGGAAGCGGCCAATCTCCTCGGCGGCGTAGCCTAGGTAGGGCTGCCCCTGTGATGCAGAGTTGGATATCAGTAAGAGTTTCTTCATGTCTATACCAAATTGGTTGAGATAATCTAGTCGCAAAGGTACAAAATAGAAACACACGGCTCCACGTTTTGCGGGCTCTAAATTTCACAAATCTCACGCGTAACGATCCGTTGGAACGCTCGGTTAGTGTCTAGCGGGAGGACATCCGTTATGTCAAGACGAAACTAGTTTTGACGTCAAGATGTTGACTCTATAACCTTTTAACGTGAACAGACACTCAAGCCAGTCTTCCCTACAAGCCACTACACATCAGCTTGTTAAGCTAGCTCGCAAAGATTTGCGGAGTCGGGTAGACCTATCGCCTTTTGTAGAAATGTTGTACCTTCGTAACGGCACCAGCCGAACGGATACCGAACTAATATGGATCAAGACAATCACGACATAGAGCAAGAGCAGGAGATGGAGGAGACCACTCCGACAGATATAGAAGCGGCATCGACCAGTGCCGACCCGAGCGATGAGGGCTACGTGGCTCCCGAAGAGGACGAGGGCGAGGGACACCTGCATACCCTCGGCGGGATGTACCGTCACTGGTTCCTCGACTACGCATCGTACGTAATCCTCGAGCGTGCCGTGCCTCACATTGAGGACGGACTCAAGCCGGTGCAACGACGGGTGCTCTACACGATGCACCTGATGGAAAACGGCACCCTCCATAAGGTTGCGAAGATCGTGGGTGCTACGATGGCATACCACCCACACGGTGATGCCTCGATCAATGATGCTTTGGTACAGCTCGGTCAGAAGGGCTATCTCATCGACACGCAGGGTAACTGGGGTAACATACTCACGGGCGACGAGGCGGCCGCTGGTCGATACATCGAGGCTAAGCTCTCTAACTTTGCCCTCGAGATACTCTTTGGTGACAAGATCACCCCCTGGATGAAGAGCTACGACGGCAAGTCTCGTGAGCCTGTTTACCTGCCCGCCCGCTTTCCCCTACTACTAGCGCAAGGTGCCGAGGGCATCGCCGTGGGTCTCTCCTGCAAGATCCTCCCGCACAATCCTAAGGAGCTGATCGAGGCTGCCTGTGCTTACCTGCGTGGAGAGCCCTTTACCCTCTACCCTGACTTCCCCACGGGTGGCATCATCGATGTGGATCGCTACAACGATGGTAAGCGGGGCGGACAGGTCAAGAGCCGAGCACGCATCGAGCGTATCGAGGATCGTGTGCTGAGTGTGCGTGATCTGCCCTTTGGCAAGACCACCTCGACGCTCATTGACTCGATCCTAAAGGCAAACGACAAGGGTCTGATCAAGATCAAGCGCATCGATGATATGACCGCCGAGACGGCCGACATACGCATCTACCTACCCGTAGGGGTCTCGGCCGATAAGACGATCGACGGGCTCTACGCTTTCACCGATTGCGAGGTCTCTATCTCGCCGAATGCTTGTGTCATCGAGGACGACAAGCCACGCTTCCTCGGCGTGAGCGACCTGCTACGTCACTCGGTGAAGCATACGCGTGAATTGCTGCAGGAGGACCTGCGCCTACAGTTACACGACCGTCAGGAGGAGTATATGGGAGCTTCGCTAGAGCGGCTCTTCATCGAGCATCGTATCTATAAGTTACGTCCCTTTGAGGAGGCTCCTGATCAGCAGACAGCTCTGGACGTAATCCGCAAGGCTCTAGAGCCTATTGTGGGCGACTCTCTGCTAAGGCCCATCACGGACGATGACTTAGCACGCCTCCTAGAGATCAAGATGGCGCGGATCCTGAAGTTTAACCTAGAGAAAAACGAACAGCTCATCCTACGCCTCACCGAGGAGATGGCGCAGATACAGCACCACCTAGACCATATCACCGACTACACGATACACTACTACAGCTCGCTCCTAGAGGAGTATGGCGCTGGCTGGGAGCGGCGCACTCAGATCGGACACTTCGGGACGATCGAGGCTACGAAGGTGGTCGAGGAGAATCTCAAACTCTACATAGATCGCAAGATGGGCTTCGCTGGGACTGGCATCAAGGGCGGAGAGTACGTGTGCGACTGTAGCGAGATCGATGATATGATCGTCTTCTTCCGTGACGGGACCTATCTGATTACCAAAATCGAAGAGAAGAAGTTCCTCGGCAAGGAGCGTGTACTACATATTAATAAGTATGTGCGAGGCGACAAGCGCACTATCTACAATGCGATCTATCTGGATGGTAAGACGAAGACTTCGTTTATCAAGCGCTTTCACGTGTCGGCCAGCATACGTGATCGTGGGTACAACCTAACTATGGGGACTCCTGGGAGCAAGGTGCTCTACTTCTCAGCCAATCCGAATGGAGAGGCGGAGAGCGTGATGGTCAAGTTACTCCGAGGTGCCACTTCGCGACGTATCCTTGTCTTTGAAAAGGACTTTGCTGATATTGCTATCAAGGGACGCTCTGCCAAGGGCAACATCGTGACCCGCGCTCCGATCGAGCGTATCACACTCAAGGAGCAGGGTGGATCGACCCTCGGAGGACGCAAGGTCTGGTTTGACCCAGATGTGAACCGCATCAACTACAATGACCAGGGGAACTACCTAGGCGAGTTTGAGTCGAGCGACCGCATCCTCGTCATTCTACCTTCGGAACAGGCTTATACGACAGACTTTGGCGAGAGTAACCACTTCTCTGAGTCGCCCAAGGTCATCGAGAAGTATGACCCCGACAAGGTCTGGAGCGTCATCTACACCACACCTGAGGGAGTTACCTACATCAAGCGTGTCTCTATGCCCGACAGCAAGCGACCGCAGGCTATCATAGATCCCGAGGAGCAGCTCCTGGCTCTCACCGATGAAGCTGAGGCGCAGTTTACTCTGATCACGAAGCCGCAAGGACGCAAGAAGGCGGCGACGATCGAGATCTCTGTGACTGAGTACGAGCCACTCAAGAAGATCTCCGCACGTGGCAAGCGGATCACTGCGCTACCTATCGACAGCTTTGAGAAGGTAGAGTCCGTAGCAGACGAGACGGAGGAAGAGGAAGAAGAGCTAACCGACGAATAAGCTAAGCAATACGGTCTATGAAACAAAGATTACGACACCTACTTCTAGCGCTTTGCTTGGGGCTATCACTGATGGGTACAAGCAGCTCACTCTCTGCACAGGAGGCAGATACGACTACCACGACAGCCACTACGCCCTACCGACTGCTCTATCTATCGCACGAGTTTCGCTTCGGGTGGAACACATTATATAATGAGTACCTCTCCCCTCTCTACTACCGTGGGCAGTCGCTGAGCTACCGACTCTCCTCGGAGGCTCCTATCACACAGGCTCACCCTGAGTGGCTCCTCTTGCAGAGCACACAGATCACTGGTGGGCAGCTACTCAACCCCGCACGCACTGGAGCTACCAGTCATCTCGCTTTCGACACGAAGTGGAGCTTCGTGCATCAATGGCGTCTGCCCTTTGGTATGGTCGTGGGCGTAGGCCCTGGCGTTATGGTCGAGGGGGCTACCTCTTACAACGGGCGCAACCAAAACAACCCGGCCGATCAGCAGCTCAACGGCGACCTAACGGCACAAGCCTTGGCAGCCTATCGTCTACGCATCGGGTGGTTCGTCGCTGATCTGCGCCTTCAGATGACCTCGGCACTGGTCGGTCTAGGCTTCGCACCTTATTATAATGAGTCTTACCTACAGGCTTACTACTACGACAAGATCATCAACCACTTTGCCCTGCACACCTTCGGTCGGCGGCACTACTACCAGATAGGAGTGGCTCTCGACATCCCTATATGGCGCATCATGACCCTGCGCATGACCTACGACTACACTAACTCGGCAAGACGCATTCACTCCATCTATCGAGGATTCTCAGGACACTATCTAGGAGTCGGCCTAGCCACTTACTTCCGGCCCTTCCGAGGATACCAAGAGGTACATAACGCAAACCACACGACTGCCATCAGCTTATGAATCTAATGAGACTACAGAGCGGGCTTGTCGGCCTGCTACTCCTGCCACTCCTGCTTGCCTGCACACAAGAGCCGAAGGAGCAGGGATACACCAAAGACTATCAGACCAACTTCACCGCACTCTGGACCATACTAGACGAGGGGTACTGCTTCTTTGACGATAAGCTCCCAGCTGCAGGCGATACCACCTGGAGCGACCTCAAGGAGATCTACACGCCTCTAGTACAGCGATGCCAGTCGGAGGATGAGTTCTTCGACCTCATGGTAGAGCTAATGTGTCACCTCAAGGATGGACATGTAAATCTTTTTGCTCCCTTTGATGTAGGAGGATGGGATTTTCGCAAAGGAGCTAGATACTGTCTGGATAGTCGCATACGTAACCTTTATCTACAGCCTCATGTGCGCCGCGCTGGCTCGATCTATTATACGCCGATCACTTACAATGGACATGCAGCTGACTCAATCGGCTATATGGTGATTTCCTCTTTCTCCTCGTCTATCTCCTTGACTCATCTGCACGCCGTCTTCACCAGGCTGGCGCATTGTCGTGGTCTGATCATCGATATGCGTAGCAATGGCGGTGGACTGCTGACCAATGCGGATCGTCTGGCTAGCGTCTTGATCCCCTCCGATACGGTCGTCGGCTATATGAGTACGAAGACTGGACCTGGACATCAAGACTTCGGTCCGCTCAAAGAGATCAAGCTCTCTCGTGCCCCCATCAGCTGGCAGCGTCCTACGGTGATCCTCGTGGATCGTGGCACTTACAGCGCAGCTAACTCGCTCGTCGCTTATGTCAAGGGGACGACCCGCCACGTCCTCTTCATGGGAGATCGTACAGGTGGTGGCGGAGGTCTACCTCGTAGTAGCGAACTGCCCAATGGCTGGTGGCTACGCTACTCCTCCTCTCGTATGTACGATGCTCAGCAGCACAGCATCGAGGCAGGCATCGAGCCACACATTATCCAGGAGCAGACGGACGAGGCGACAGCGCAGCAGCAAGATGCGCTCATCGAGCGTGCTATCACGATACTCCTCGCGGCAACTAAGTAACACCCCACACATCAGACGAGACTGTTGCAAAAGTCAACAGTCTGGACAATCTTGCCTGCAAGATTGTCCAGACTTTGCAGAAAGGATGAAGTGCAAGGCGCTGAGGGTGAGGTCTGAAGGGAGCATACCTCCGTATGTGACCGAAGCCGAATCCCGAAAGCAACACAGCGATTCGCCTTTATGCAACAGTCTCCAGACCTATAAACACAAAAAGAGCCTCCCATCTCAGGAGGCTCTCTTTGTGACCGCGGCAGGATTCAAACCTGCAACCTTTTGATCCGTAGTCAAATGCTCTATTCAGTTGAGCTACGCGGCCGATGAAAACTAAACCCTTAAAAAAACGACAAACAAGGAGCTGAAACAGTCGGACGCTCACAAGTGTGAGGCGTTCCTCCCCGTTTGCAGATGCAAAGGTACAACATTTTTCGGAACCTGCAAGCCTTTTCCGCAAAAATATTTCAGCACAACGAGCAAACAGCACCTAGGATAGCACACAACATAAAGAGAGACAATGAGATAAGCCGTATAAAAACATTTTACTCCCTCCCAACATCTAAATCCTTTACTCAAGGCTCTCCACCGAGGTTCTCCAGAGAGACTATCACACCTCTAGAGCCTTTGTAGGCTCTAGCTAATCGTATATTGGTATTCACCATAGAGCAAATCAGCATAGTTAGGTATTTTCGGCAGGGAGAATAGCCCGTAACTTTGTACAAATAAATGGAGCACACACGAAAGAATTACAACGCTCCTCGATTACCCCACAATTCGACCAACTAAGTATCTATCTATGCAACAGAAACGACTACGTTTTAGTACATTACTCTTATGTCTCCTGCTACCGCTCATCGGGCAGCTTCAGGCGCAGACCATAGACTTGGGAGACTTTGCCGATCCCTCGTCACACTTCAACCAGAGCATCGGGCAGACGGCGCCTTTTGACTTCGACTACCTCAGTAGCGTCACCCAGCAGATCTACACCGCTGCGGAGCTACAGGGACTAGAGGGAAAGGAAGTTACCAAGCTTGCTTTCCAAATTTATCTATCCGATGGTGAGTCCTACAATACCGAGTACACCAATGACCTTCAGATCTACCTTACCAACGTATCCGATGACCACTTTGAGCAAGTATCGGGCAAGTATTATTGGCTACCTATCAACGCAGACCAGGATCTCTATATGCAGAAGACGATCACGCTTGATCTGATGGACTTAACCATCAATGGTAACCGCAAGACCTCACAGGCTGGCGTAGACTATCACACGCTAGAGCTAGAGCTCGACAAGCCTTTTGTCTACACGGGGCAATCTATCCTCCTCTCCGTACGCTCTAAGGCTAGCAAGCCCGCTAGCGATAGCAGATCCTATATAGAGTTCTGTAGCTATCCTAAGAATGTCAAAGAGATGCCCGTCCGCACGATCAATAAAGCGACAGACAAGGCTATCAGCGAGGGCTTCGTTGGTGTACTCGGTGAGACCGCTGATCGTGGGCAGATGGATCGTGCCGTGATGCGTATCACTTTCCGCAATGCCAGCACACCACAGCCTAGTTACGACCCGATACACCCAGTCGTACAACTCACCGAGGCTGGTTTTCTAGCTAAGCTTATGCAGGGTATGGATCTCCTTAAGTGCCAGTCCATCACGGTGTCTGGTCCGATGAATTCTGAAGACTGCAAGACGATACGGGACAATATGGGCAATCTGACCGAGATCAACATCGCAGATGCGACCTTTGATGAGGATCAGCTCCCCGAGGCTGCCTTTTATAATATGCCACTCGTTCGCAAGGTGACACTTCCCCTCACCCTCAAGGTGGTTGGCGAGAGGGCTCTAGCTCAGATGTATCAGCTGGAGGAGCTAGTCCTTGGCAGTCAGGTGACTAAGATATGCGATAGTGCCTTTACGCAAAATAGCCGTCTGACCAAGATCAGCCCGATGCCTGCACTCACCACTATTGGCAAATATGCTCTTAAAGAGTGTACAGCACTCACCACTTTTCCTTGGTCTGAAACACTGACGACGCTAGACACTGAGAGCTTTTCAGGCTCTGGGCTCACCGAGGTGCGTCTACCCAATGTTGCTGTCGTACCTAGCACCTGCTTCGCCAGCTGTAAGGCACTTGCAAAAGTGTATCTCGGAGCCAAGACCACTGAGGTTATGTATGGCGCATTTGCTCAGTGTAAGGCGCTGACAGATATTACTGTCGAGGCGGTGCAGCCTCCTAAGGCTCACATCAAGGCCTTCAACGGGCTCAAGCCTGCGGACATCAGCTCCATCAATCTCTTCGTACCTAGTGATGCACAAGCGACCTACAAGGAGGCTAATGTGTGGAAGGGCTTCCACATCGCCCCCATCCCAGGCACAGAGCCTCAGGTCAAGAAGTATCTACTCACCTATCGTGTCATCGGAGAGCATGGCTCGCTAACGGCCAAAACGGCTACCGGCGTAGAAATACCTTCGCAGACAGAGGTCGAGGAGCATACGGCTATCACCTTTACCGCAGACCCAGATCTTGACTACATCGTCAAGAGCTTTAAGGTCGATGGTACAGAAACTCCGATGACCGCTGGCGAGCAAAACAGCCAGACATATACGCTCAACATCGAAGCTGCCACAGAGGTAACGGTCGAGTTCGTTCATCGTCCCTATACGGTCACCTACTCTGTACGAGACAATGTGGGAGGCACGATCACAGCGACCTACAAGGGGCAGCCACTCGCCTCAGGAGCTACGACAGCTGTCGGGGAGTCTGAGACGATCATCTTCACAGCCCACCCAGAGGAGCACTACCACGTCAAGAAGTGGGTCGTCAACGGTCAGGAGAGTCCCAAGCCTGCTGAAAACAATCAGTGGCAAGTGATCTCTGGCAAGGACTACGTCGTCGAGGTCCTCTTCGAGCGTGACAAGGTCTACTATACGGTCGATGTATCTCAGGAGGGCAATGGTGGTCCTATCTACCTAGAGGTAGGTGGCGTACGCAGTGCTCTCAAGAGCAAAGTGCCTGAGAATATGGACATCCGTGTCTACGTCGAGCCTGACAAGGGCTACCGCCTAGACTACTGGATGGTCAATAGGGAGCGCATCAACCCAGTCGATGGCTCGCTAGAGTACACGACCAAGGCAACGAAGGATCTACGCATCGTAGCTTACTACGCTAAGGTGGAAGAGGGCAACGCCATCGACGCACCTGCAGCGGGTACGCCCGATGTAGCCATTGCCCTAGAGGGGCAGACGATTACCCTGACCAGCAATACGGGTAGTGCGCTCGACACCGTCGCCCTCTATGACTACTCAGGCCGTCTCATCGAGCAGCGTGTCGTAGCGGACAAGCTCTGCACGCTCACCGCACCACAGGCTGGCATCTACCTGCTCTCTATCGGCACGACCACTGCAAAGGTCTGTGTCAAGTAAGAAGCTTATGTAGCATGCACATCAAAGCTTCCTAACCTTACTATATATAGGAGGCAACCCGTCAGGACGCACGGACGTGTCACCCGCTCATGGGGTAAGCGCGATCCGTGCGTCCGTTGTGTCAAAGCGATCCGTGCGTCCCTACAGCCGATATGCGTATCGGCCGTGCGACCCGGCAAATCGTCATCCGTCTCTATCTTCTAACCTCTGATATCTAATATCTAACTTCTAATACGATCCCCACGTGGCAATTCTCAAATCTCCACGTGGAGAATAAAAAATGCCTACGGAGGAATGAAATGAAACTTCGGAGGAATCAAATGAAACTTCGGAGGAATCGTTTCGTCCCTCCGTGGAGAATAAAAAATATCCACGTGGAGAATTGAGAATCCCCACGTGGATATTCTGTTTTATAGTCTCAGTTGATTAGAATATGCCCCTAGCTCTCCTCCTGTTCCTCAAAAGTAGGCATTAATCCCCTACAAGTCGCTACACGAGTCGGTGCAGGCGCATCTTAATCCGATGAGCTCCGTGATGCAGGAGACGCCAGAGACGCTGGTGGAGCGGTATGGTCGTGAGACGATCGATCAATTGCGCTAGCGGCTCTGCATCTAGCTGCTCGAAAAAGAGCTGTCGCTTCGGAGGCTCTGGCACCGTGCGCTCGATAGCGGGATTGCCCGCTAAGGCACTCGCATAGTTGGTCTCCTGATAGTGACAAGGTAGCCCCTCGAGCAGACTCCGTCCTCGCTCGCTATGGATCATTACGACACTAGTCCCTTTGTCCTCGTCTAGCGCACGATCTAGATCGGGGCAGGTGCGCTCCACCCCCCAATAGTCGCCCAGCGTCAGGTCGCTATGACTGCGTCCCCCTTTGGCCATGCAGGCGTAGCAACTAGGACGCAAGTAGAGGTCATGTAGGAAGCCTCGCATATAGATATTGTCTCCGTAAAACTGTCGCACGCCGCCCCCACCAGAGTGAGTAGCCATCTGTGCCACAAAGTTATAACGTCGCCAGCCCGACAGCGACTTGTCCCGAAAGGAGACCCCCTTGATCTCTCCCTGCTCCGCCCGAAGTGTCGCCAGGTACCTTTGCCACACCATCGGTGAGGGTACACCATGACAGACCACATCGACCGCCGTCAAGTTGTCATAGGCACGCCCGAGGTAGTTGACCAAGCCTTTGATCTGACAGGGAGTTCCTGTGAAGAGGACGGACCGTCCCTCTTTGAGAAACTGCTCCGCCTGCTGATAGCTATCTCCTATACGACTCTGCAGATACTTACTACCTCTGAAGGGTGCCAGCCCCTCTATCGTCTCCGTATAGTCGTGACAGACGCTCCACGCCTCATCAAATCGAGCTCCAAAGACCACGCCCCCACGTCGTAGCGTATCCTCAGCAAGTAGCGTAAAGAGTCCTCCCGACGAACTCTCCCTACGGAGCTCTTCATCGGTGGCACACGCTGCGTAAACCGCCTGTGGCTTGCGCGGTTCGTCTAGCTTCATAAAGGGACAGACACGCTCACACTTATGGCACTCGATGCAACGATCGGTGTCAACGATCGGATAGTCAAAGCCCTCCTCGTCACGCTCCAGTCGTATACACCCCTTGGGGCAGATCTGTCGGCACGCTTCGCAGCCACAGCATCGCTGCTTCTCCTCTATCTGTATCATCGCATCTACGTCTCTAGTGTGGTGCAAAGTTAACCATTCGCTTAGTAACGACCGCACAGATGATATTTGCGAAGTAAGGCGGTGCACAAAAAGTGACCGCTTATAGTTTTTTGCTATCTTTGGAGCAAAGGAAGTCTCGTTAGTGACGATCTGCGTCCTAAGACTTCTCACATAACACACTTAACACCCTACAGCTATGAAAAAGATCCTTTCGACTCTAGCTATTGTAGCACTCCTCCTAGGACTTAGTGCCTGCCAGTCAGACAGTCCTACACAAGAACCCACTCCAACACCTGAGCCCCAGCAACCAGACAGTGCCTACATCTTGCCCTTCCTCAGATGGTGGGACGGTGGTGACGGGATCAAGGCCTTCGAATCTGCTCGTGGTAGCAAGCAGGAGTCTTACGATCCCTCTTTCGACCTCTACGTCTATAGCACGGGCAACGAGCTACAACCCACCATCTCATACATCGTCGGTATGTACGCACAGGTGGATATGTCCTCGAAGGTGCTGACCAGCCCTAGCTTCTACGCCTTTATGAAGAAGAATGGTTTTGAGCCTGTAGGTGAGCCTCAAAACTCAATGCAGTACTTTACTTCCAGTAAGTACAAGCAAACGACCGTCTACTCCGTAGTGGAGCCTATAGACCTAGGCGAGGGGAACACGATGCCCACATCTCTAGTCTTTGCAATGAAGGCGCCTGAACTGAGCAGCGTCCCCTACCCGATGCTAAACTGGCAAGCCGCTCCAGATGATATCAAAGCCTTTGAGACTCAAGCAGGCTTTACCGGCCCCAAAGAGTCTACCGTAAGCAATGGTGCGATCCAGCGCCTCCAATACTTCAAGAAGACGGATACAGATGAGTTTACCGAGCTATTCATCCACCTGTATGACCTTAGGGATGGAAAGCTCATCCAGGCTACATCTATCGCAATCCCTAACGACTACATCTACCAAATAAGCGGAGACGCTATCAATCCTTACCAATACTTCATCGACATGGTCAAGAAGGATGGATACACCTCTCGCAAGGGAGAAAATGGTCGCCAGGTATATGACAATCAAGCGAAGGGAAACAAGTTCACCTTTGAGACTTGGAGCAATATCAAGGTCAACGGATTTACCATGAAGGGAGCAGGCATGGCTTTCGTACCCTTCGATGGCCCCGATGAGATTGACTACTAAACTATAGACCGTACAGGCTACGGTTCGCACTCAAAGAAAGAGAGACTGTTACGATTGCGACAGTCTCTCTTTTTGTTAGTCCTATTTGAACAAGATTCTGTACCTTTGTGGACATATCTTATACGAAAGCTCCAATGAAGAAACCCTTTAAGGAATACCAGTCTGCTGACTTTGCACAGATCAATCAGGAGATGCTCGCTCTGTGGGACAAGGAGCAGCTCTTCCACCGCTCGCTACAACAGCGTGAGGATGCTCCGCTATTTACCTTCTACGAGGGGCCTCCCTCAGCCAATGGTATGCCTGGCATACACCACGTCATAGCACGCTCTATCAAGGATATCATCTGTCGCTACAAGACAATGCACGGATACCGTGTAGATCGTCGCGCAGGTTGGGATACGCACGGGCTGCCTGTGGAGCTGGGTGTCGAGAAGAAGCTAGGCATCACGAAGGATGCGATCGGGAAGACGATCTCTGTCGCTGAGTACAACCAGACTTGTCGCAAGGAGGTGATGAAGTACACCGCCGAGTGGGAGTCGCTGACGAACAAGATGGGTTACTGGGTCGATATGGAGCATCCCTACGTAACCTACAAGAATAAGTACATCGAGACGCTCTGGTATCTCCTCAAGGAGCTATACAAGAAGGGGCTACTATACAAAGGTCTATCCATACAGCCTTACAGTCCAGCAGCCGGTACAGGACTAAGCTCGCACGAGCTGAACCAACCGGGTTGCTATCGGGATGTCAAGGACACGGTCTGTACTGCACAGTTTCGCATCATCGATGCTCCCGAGTCTCTCCGCGGACGTGGCGAGAGCTTCTTCCTAGCTTGGACTACCACCCCGTGGACGCTTCCATCGAATACAGCGCTCTGCGTGGGTCCCTCGATCGAGTACTGCGCCGTAGAGACGTTTAACCCCTACAGTGCTATGCCGATCACGGTGGTACTTGCCACGACGCTTCTAAACAGCTACTTCGATGCTGAGAGCGAGGTGAGCGAGCTCCCTGAGACGTGGGACAAGGAGACCTACAAGAAAGCTCCCTGGCACCGCATCTCAACTTGCAAGGGTAGCGACCTCGTCGGTATCCACTACGAGCAGCTCATACCGTGGGTCAATCCTGGTGAGGGCGCTTTCCGTGTCATCCCCGGAGACTATGTTAGCACCGAGGATGGTACCGGTATCGTACACATTGCACCGACATTCGGTGCCGACGATGAGCGTGTCGCTAAGGCGGCTGGCATACCTCCTCTTCTGATGATCGACAATAAGGGGCAACAGCGCCCGATGGTCGACCTGAAGGGACGCTTTTACAAGATCGAGGCACTCGATCATCAGTTCCTCAAGGAGTCGGTGAACGTACCGCTCTACGACACTTACGCAGGACGCTATGTCAAGAAGGACTACGACCCTAAAGACACTCCTGACAAGGAGACGCTAGACGTAGAGATCTGCGTCATGCTCAAGCATGAGAACCGCGTCTTCCGGGTTGAGAAGCATACCCACAACTACCCTCACTGCTGGCGTACAGACAAGCCGATACTCTACTACCCGCTAGATAGCTGGTTCATCCGCTCCACCGCGTGCCGTGAGGAGATGATGCGTCTCAATGACACGATCGACTGGCATCCCGCCGCAATCGGTGTAGGACGCTTCGGCAAGTGGCTGGAGAACCTCCAGGACTGGAACCTCTCCCGTAGCCGCTACTGGGGCACTCCCCTACCTATCTGGCGCACCGAGGATGGCGATGAGGAGATCTGCATCGGATCGGTCGAGGAGCTATACAAGGAGTGCGAGCGCGCTGTACAGGCTGGTGTCATGTCGGCCAATCCGCTCGCAGGCTTTACCCCCGGCGACTACAGCGAGGAGAACTACGATAAGATCGACCTGCACCGTCCCTATGTCGATGAGATCACGCTTGTGACTCAGGACGGCAAGCGTCCGATGCATCGTGAGAGCGACCTAATCGATGTATGGTTTGACTCGGGTGCTATGCCTTTTGCGCAGGTGCACTATCCCTTCGAGCATCGTGAGGAGGTCGAGAGTGGCAAGGTCTTTCCCGCCGACTTCATCGCTGAGGGCGTAGACCAGACTCGCGGTTGGTTCTTCACGCTCCACGCTATCGCCACGATGACCCAGGGGAGCATAGCCTTTAGAAATGTCCTCGTCAACGGACTCGTCCTCGACAAGGATGGCAACAAGATGAGCAAGCGTCTAGGCAATGCGGTCGATCCCTTTGGTATCATTCAGCAGTACGGCTCAGATCCGCTACGCTGGTACATGATCACGAATGCTAATCCGTGGGAAAACATACGCTTCGACCCGAAGGGGGTTGAAGAGGTAAGCCGCAAATACTTCGGCACGCTCTACAACACCTACCAGTTCTTCGCACTCTATGGCAACTTGGACGGATTCGATCCTTCCGTAGCCCAGATCCCCTATGCGGATCGTCCTGAGATTGACCGCTGGATCCTCTCGCGTCTCAACTCGCTCATCAAGGAGGTAGACGGCAAGCTAGCAAGCTACGACCCAACACCAGCAGGACGTGCCATCGAGAACTTTGTCACAGAGCACCTAAGCAACTGGTATGTGCGTCTCTCTCGCAAGCGCTTCTGGGCAGGCTCTATGACCGATGACAAGCTGAGTGCCTATCAGACGCTCTACCAGTGTCTATCAGTAGTAGCTCAACTGATGGCGCCGATTGCACCTTTCTACGCAGATAGACTCTATCGTGATCTGCACGATGAGGCTGCATCGGTACACCTCTCCGACTACCCCGTAGCAGACGAGGCTCAGATAGACCTAGACTTAGAGCGCAGCATGGAGCTGGCTCAGATCTACTCGACGCTAGTCCTCTCACTACGTCGCAAGGTCAATATTAAAGTGCGTCAGCCGCTCAGCGCGATCATGCTACCAGTCAATAACCCCGCCGACAAGACCCACATGGAGCAGGTACACGACCTATTGCTCAGCGAGGTCAATGTGAAGGAGATCCGCTTTGTCGACCCCTCCGACTCCATCTGGGTACGCACGGTCAAGCCGGACTTCAAGGCTCTAGGGCCTAAGGTGGGCAAGAATATGAAAGCTCTTGCAGCTCAAATCAATGCACTCACACCAGAGCAGATCAATAAGCTAGAGCAGACAGAGCAGCTCACCCTAACGGTCGGTGATCAGCCTATTGTGGTCGATCTCAAGGATGTACAGATCATTGCTCAGGATATACCTGGCTGGACGGTCGCCAATGAGGGTCGTCATACGGTCGCTCTAGACATCACGCTCACGCCCGAACTCGTTGCCGAGGGTACAGCTCGTGAGTTTGTCAACCGCATACAGAACCTCCGCAAGCAATCTGGCTATGAGGTCAACGATCACATTGAGCTCCTCGTGATGGCTCCCGAGGATGTCGTACAGGCACTACGCACCCATCAGGAGTATATTCAGACGCAAGTACAGGCCGACACGATCGACTACTCAGAGGTCCTCAGCGATGCCGAGGAGATCGATCTAGATGGTGCCTTGATAGCGGTACAAATCAGCAAAGTATAAACACAATTTACTGCGTCTGTAGACGATAGGGCTTTATCATCAAAGAGACTTCATCTATAGTGCGCTAATAGATTCACAAATAGTATGGAAGATAGCAGCAAGAAACGATACAATCCCGAGGAGCTCGAAGAGTTTCGTATACTTATTGAGAAGAAGATCGCTCAGGCTCGTGAGGATCTCAACATGCTCCGTGCTGAAAACGCCAACGACATCAGCGATACGACGCCTACCTACAAGGATCTAGATGAGGGCGCCATCACTCAGGCTCGTCTTGAGAACGATGCGCAGGCACAGCGCCTGCAGGACTTCATCGAGAAGCTCGAGGCAGCTCTCCTACGTATCCAAAACGGTACTTATGGCATCTGCTCCGTCACGGGCAAGCTCATCCCCAAGGAGCGTCTTCGTGCCGTACCTCATACGACCAAGAGCATCGAGGCCAAGCTAAATCGCGATAAGCATAAGTAAGTCATTCGCTTTCCCTTATGACTCGCACTAGCCAGCGCCACTGGATTGTCGCAGGGCTTATTCTCCTGCTCATCGTCATAGATCAGGTTGTCAAGATCTGGATCAAGACACACATGTACGTCGGTCAGGAGTACCACATCTTCGACTGGTTTCGCATCTACTTTGTAGAGAACCGTGGCATGGCATACGGCGTGGAACTAGGCAGCAAGCTCCTCCTGACCGCCTTTCGCATCATAGCCATGACCGGATTGGCTATATGGCTCACACGCTTCGTCAGGCAGTGTCGACACTACTCGCTGGGCTTCTGCTGCATCATCGGACTGGTGCTGGCGGGAGGCATTGGCAACCTCATTGACTCTATCCTCTATGGACAGCTCTTCACCTCCTCCATCGGGCAGGTGGCGCAGTTTGTTCCTACGACAGCTGGAGCTGTGGGGTATGCCCCGTGGTTTGAGGGGCATGTGGTTGACATGCTCTACTTCCCCCTCTTCACAACAGTACTGCCTGAGTGGTTTCCGATAGGTGGTGGGTCGGCGTATACCTTTTTCAGTCCTATCTTCAACATCGCCGATAGCTGCATCACCGTAGGCGTGCTGGCTCTGCTCATTTGCTATCCACGCACCACGACACGAGCTCTCGATCGTCTCTGGCTCTACCTCCGGGGCAAGCATCGTCCTACGAGTCAGCGAGCTAAGTAAGCGATCTTACTAGTTATGCGTGCTTACAGCGTCAAGGTCTCCTGGCTCAAGTTTGGGCTACTAAGCTTGCTGCTACTCCTACTCGGGAGTGGCTGCAAGAAGCGTTCGTGGCAACGCATACCAAATGATAAGCTCGAGAAGCTACTCACGGAGCTATACACAGCTCGTGGCGTGGGTCAGACGCTCTACCTCACCTCTGACCAGCAAGACTCGATCTACGCTTCCATACTCAAGTCTCACGGCGTATCTCAAGAGGATCTAGACAGCACAATCTACTATCTCTCTGCCTCGAAAGCAAGGCTACTTCAGAAGGTCATTGCTCAGTCCTCTGCCAGCATACAGCGTGAGGTCGAAATACTAGAGCGTACGGCTGGATTCTTTCAGATTGGACTGGAGGGTGACGGGGGTAACTTCTACTCACCACTACCTGACACGCTCTCTTGCCGTGTCACACCACTCTCCACCTATCCTGTCCGCATTAATAAGGAGCAAAGCAGCTATCTCTGGAAGGTGGCTCTCGCTGATATTCCCAACCTCCCAGACACCATACATCAGATAGAGATACAGGGACTCGTCAGTGGTACGCGACTACCTGAGCAAAGTCAAATGCCCTACATAGCACTCTCCAAGCAGCTTGATGCTACGCCTCCACCCTTAGCCATGGAGAGTGTATCGACGCAACTACCCATCGGAGGAGCCTTCGTACTCACCCTAGGGACATCTACCCCAGAGCGAACTGCGGAGCCCAAGAAGGACCCAGAGCCAACAAGCTCAACTGATAGCTTATCAAAGGCCCTAGATAGCATTGCAAATGGTCTGATGGATAGTATGTCAGATAGTATGTCGAATAGCCTCCCCGCGAGTCGACCACTCAAAGAGCCTGTACGCACGCCCCCACACTTCTCTGTAGGGGATACCATCTCGATCTCTATCTACAGCTTACCGTCAGACTACCTGGGTGCGCAGTCGCTACACTTTAGGCTACAGGAGCTACGTATCATCGCTCGCTAGGATCTTACTCATAGTCCCTATGTAGCAAGCACAAGCATCACACCGATGGCACGACAGATCATCTTACACCCTGGCGATCGAATTGCACTCCGACAGCTGCGCTATCGAGATGAGCTCCTGCACTCCGTACTACTCACCTACCACGACCATGGGCGAGGCGTCGAGCTAACGCCTTGGTATCACGACGAACCACCACACACGCTCTACTACTCAGGCTCGTGGCGCCTCATCGAAGACGATAGTGCCGACCACCACTACCTACTACGCTACGAGTAGCAATCTGTACGGACGCACGGCTCTAACCTCTAACTTTTAATCCCTAACCTCTAATTTCGTACCTTTGTAGGGTATTAAGTATTAGCATAGATTGCTCTATAGATTATGATGACAGCACACGATATACGACAAGCCTTTCTCGACTTCTTTGAAGAGCACGGGCACCGCATAGTACCCTCGGCACCGATGGTGATCAAGGACGACCCCACGCTCATGTTTACCAATGCGGGGATGAACCAATTTAAGGATATCATCCTAGGCAACAAAGAGCCTCAGTATCGTCGTGCGGCAGACTCGCAAAAGTGCCTTCGCGTCAGCGGTAAGCACAACGACCTCGAGGAGGTAGGACGCGACACCTACCACCACACAATGTTTGAGATGCTGGGCAACTGGTCCTTTGGCGATTACTTCAAGCGTGAAGCAATCAAGTATGCCTGGACCTTTCTGACGGAGCGTCTCCAGCTACCCAAGGATCGGCTCTACGTGACCGTCTTCGGCGGCAGTCCCGAGGAGGGGCTGAGTCGTGACGACGAGGCTGCGAGCTACTGGCTGCAGTACACCACGGAGGATCGAATCATAGACGGCTCTCGCAAGGACAACTTCTGGGAGATGGGTGACACGGGTCCCTGTGGCCCCTGCTCCGAGATACACATAGACCTGCGTAGCGAGGAGGAGCGTCAGGCGGTCTGCGGACGTGACCTAGTCAATAAGGACCACCCGCTGGTCATCGAGATCTGGAACCTCGTCTTCATGCAGTACGACCGTAAGGTGGACGGCCATCTAGAGCCACTACCTCACAAGGTGATCGATACGGGCATGGGCTTCGAGCGTCTCTGTATGGCTATGCAGGGTAAGAAGTCCAACTACGACACCGACCTCTTCACCCCTCTGATACGTGCTATCGAGACGCTCAGCGGGGAGCAGTATGGTCAGAACGAGCAGGTGGATATAGCGATGCGTGTCGTCGCTGACCATATCCGTACGATCGCTTTTGCCATTGCCGATGGTCAGCTCCCGAGCAATGCCAAGGCGGGCTACGTGATCCGTCGTATCCTACGTCGTGCCGTACGCTACGCCTACACCTTCCTCCATGCCGATGAGCCCATGCTCTACACGCTCCTGCCCACGCTCAATGAGGTGATGGGCGAAGCTTATCCCGAGATCGTGGCTCAGCGCGAACTGATCGCTTCGGTGATCAAAGAGGAGGAGGAAAGCTTCTTACGCACCCTCGCTCAGGGGCTTAAGCTACTAGAAAGCAAAATACAAGAGCTACCCCAGGACGCGAAAGTTCTGTCGGGTGCCGATGCTTTTGTTCTGTACGACACCTACGGCTTCCCTCTAGACCTCACTGAGTTGATCCTGTCAGAGCGTGGCATGACACTGGATCAGGTAGCTTTTGACAAACTGATGCAGGAGCAGAAGAGCCGTGCGCGTCAGGCAGCTGCTATCGATGCTGCCGACTGGGAAGTCCTCGACGAGGAGACGACCGAGAGCACCTTCGTAGGCTACGAGACGCTCCAGATAGAGACACATATCCTGCGCTACCGCAAGGTGGCTGACAAGAAGCGCAGCTACTATCAGGTGGTACTCGCAGAGACCCCCTTCTACGCTGAGATGGGTGGTCAGATTGGTGACAAGGGGGTGCTGATCGCTCAGGACGGCACCGAGTACCCGATCATAGACACCAAGCGGGAGAACAACCTTCCCGTCCATATTCTCTCTACTCTCCCCGCCAATCCTAAGCAGCCCTTCATCGCTCGTGTAGGAGATGAGCTGCGTCATCTCACGGAGGCAAACCATACGGCAACGCACCTGATGCACCACGCTCTGAGAGCAGTACTCGGCACGCATGTAGAGCAAAAGGGTTCGCTCGTGTCGGCAGACTTGCTACGCTTTGACTTCTCACACTTCAAGAAGGTGACACCCGAGGAGATTGCTGAGGTAGAGCGTCTAGTCAATGCAGAGATCCGTGCCGACAGACCTCGTGATGAGCAGCGCAATGTGCCGATCGCCAAGGCTAAGGAGATGGGTGCTATGGCACTCTTTGGCGAGAAGTATGGCGACGAAGTACGTGTCATCAAGTATGGTGACTCAGTCGAGCTATGCGGTGGTACCCACGTGGCTAGCACGGGGCAGATAGGCTTTTTCAAGATCATCAGCGAAGGCTCTATTGCCGCTGGTATCAGACGTATCGAGGCGGTTACGGGTCCCAAGGCAGAGGAGTATGTACACCATCTGGAGGAGCAGTTGCAGCTCTTCAACGAGCGGCTAAATAATGTTCCCGATCCGCTCAAGGCACTAGACCGACTGATTGCCGAGGGTGCCGAGCAGCGCAAGGCTATCGAGCAGTACACCAAGGCTCAGGCTGAGCAAATAGCTCTGCAGGCTCTAGCCGATCAGACGAAGCGTGGCGAGACTACCATCGTCACCGTTAATAAGCCAATGAGTAGCGACGTCGCCAAGGATGTCGCTGGTACGATCCGTGAGCGACTACAGGGCTCTTACCTAGCGCTCATCGGTGCTGCCGAGGAGGGTAAGTGCACTCTCACGGTGATCCTCTCGCCAGACCTTGTCGACAAGGGGCTCAACGCTAGCAAGCTGATCAAGGAGGTCGCCTCGCTCATCAAGGGCGGCGGTGGTGGACAGCCACACTTCGCGACGGCTGGTGGACGCAACCCCGAGGGGCTCCAAGCAGCCATCGACCATATCGTCTCGCTGATCTAGCAAGTTTTAGACCAGATGCCACCCCTAGCCTTCATCTCCACCCAGTCGAGGGTTCTCGTGGGCAACCTGATGGGCGACTACCTGCGGGAGTTGCTCCGCCAAGGAAAGCACGAGAGCTACTACCTACTGGCAGATGCTAAGGTGTGGCATCTGAGCCAAGGGCTTATAGCGAAGAGCTATCCCGAGCTAACGGAGCTACCCCACTATCTCATCAACGATCCTGAGGGGGCCAAAAGCCTAGAGGGTATCGCTGAGATGGCACGCTGGCTCCTCGAGCAGGGTGCCCATCGTGGAGCTACACTCATAGCTCTGGGTGGTGGAGCCGTGAGCGACGCCGTCGGCTTCCTCGCACAGATTTATATGCGGGGTGTCTCCCTCGTCCTACTCCCCACGACGCTCCTCGCCATGGCAGACGCGGCTGTGGGCGGTAAGTGCGGCATTAACTTTGCGGGTGTCAAGAACCTGCTGGGAGCTTTTGCCAGTGAATCTGCTACGCTAACGCTCTGCGACACAGTTTGGCTGGAGAGCCTCCCGGAGGAAGAGCTACGCTCAGGCTGTGGCGAGCTGATTAAGTATGGTTTGCTCGTTAGTCCCGACCTGTGGCATCGATTGCTACAGGTACTTCCCGAGCAACCGTTCTCTTTAGAGCAACTCACCCCGCTCATTCGTGAGGCAGTACGGTTCAAGCTCGACATCGTGGCTCAGGATCGTCTAGATCAGGGCCTACGTCACCAGCTCAACCTAGGGCACACCTTCGGACATGCCTTTGAGGCGTGGAGCCATCAGCACAGCGACAAGCCTTTGCTACACGGCGAGGCGGTCGCTCTGGGACTAGTTCCCGAGCTCTACCTATCGCATGTCAAGCTAGGCTTTCCCAAGAAGGTGCTACACCAGTTGCTCACCATAGTGCAGGAGCTATACCGGCCGCTCGCCATCACCTGCCGAGACTACGATGCGCTGAGGGAGCTGATGCTCCACGACAAGAAGAATAGCGACGCAGAGCTCATCTCCACCGTCGCACTCACCGACATAGGTCAAGTTCACAAACTACAAAACAAGCCCCTCGACATCACCGAGGCGCTCGACTACTACCAGGACACGATGCTATAAAAAGTCCTAGCCCCGCAAATACCACGAGTAGCCCTTTGTAAGGAACGCACAGACAGTAGAGCGTCCTTACAAAGGGCTACTATTCATATCGCTTTGACGCAACGGACGCACTCTCGCTAAGCACTGACCGTGCCTCGACACAGGGCCCTCCCCAGCTCTACCCTCTAACTTCTAACCTCTAATCTCTAGCTTCTAGATCGCTGGCAGGCTCATGCCGGTGATGCGTCGGTAAAGGTCTAACGCATAGGGGTCAGTCATGCCAGAGATATAGTCGAGTGTGCACTGGAGCTTGCCGTAGATCGACTCTTCGTGCAGGTTGTACTGGCTGCTCACCAGCGAGAGGAGCGTACGACTGTAAGCATCGTCTGGGTGTAGGAGCGAGTGCATCAGTTTGTCGATCAGCTCTGAGAAGATCCGATGCCCCGCCAGCTCCACGTCGATCACTGCCCGTGCCGTGTAGATCTCGCTCTGCGCCACCGCACTATTGGCTCGGTAAGCTTCATAAAGCCTTTCGGGCATCTGGCTGACCAGCGTCCCTGCGAAAGTTCCATGCAGTATCTCCTCCTCATGCTCTATGAAGACCTCAGCACACGCCTCCACGAGGATATTGATCGCCTTAGCTCTTAGGTAAGCTATCCGCTCATTGCGATCCCCGATAGACTGCATCGTGGCAAGCACATGGTCGTGACCATCTGCGGGGAAGTAACGCAGGAGCAGATCCACCGTACGCTCGTAGCTCAGGATGCGCAGCTTGTACGCGTCCTCCACGTCCATCACCTGATAGCATATATCATCGGCCGCCTCCACGAGATAGACCAGCGGGTGACGCACGTAGTGACCCGAGGCGGGGTCTACCGGTAGGATGCCCAGATAGTTCGCCACATCGAGATAGGTAGCCCGCTCTGACTGGAAGTAGCCAAACTTCCCGCTCTCAGGCGCCCTAGCCGATGACCAGGGGTACTTGACAATAGCTGCCAGCGTGGTATAGGTAAGCGCAAAGCCTCCTGGTCGGCGTCCCTCAAACTGATGTGTCAGCAGGCGAAAGCCGTTGGCATTACCCTCGAAGTAGGCGAAGTCCTCCCACGGGTGCCCCTCCCCTACTACGGCGTCATACCATTGGCGACCATTGCCCTCGGTGAAGTAGGCACGTATTGCCCGCTCGCCACTATGCCCGAAGGGTGGATTACCCATATCGTGTGCCAGACAGGCCGCCGAGACGACCGTGGCGATGCTGCCCCGATGAGGCGTATCCTGATTGTCCGTCAGGCGGCGCGCTATGTAGTTGCCCAGACTGCGCCCCACGCAACTCACCTCCAGACTGTGCGTCAAGCGGTTGTGCACGAATATGTTCTTAGGCAGCGGGAAGATCTGCGCTTTGTTTTGCAGCCGGCGAAATGGTGCCGAGAAGATCAAACGATCGTAGTCCCGATCAAACTCCGTACGCATCTCCATACCCCCGCCGAGTGCGCCAGCTCGCTCAGGCTCTGGAGCGCCAAAGCGTCGGTTAGAGATCAGCTGATCCCAGTTCATCCTACTCATTATTATATATAGTGTATCTATTGTCTTTGTGAAAAGAGCGTCCTAAAGGCGTGATCCACCCGATCACACGGCACGATCTCTATGTCGTAGCTGCGTTGCTGCAGGCTCTTAGCATTCGCCTTGGGGATCAAGATCCTCGTGAAGCCTAGGCGATGCGCCTCTGCTATGCGCCGCTCGATGCGGCTCACGGCACGTATCTCGCCCGCCAGCCCCACCTCGCCCGTCATACAGGTCTTCGAGGGGACGGCTATGTCTAGATTGGAGGAGAGGACGGCACAGAGCACGGCTAGATCCACAGCGGTGTCGTTGATCTTGATGCCACCCGTGATGTTGAGGAAGACATCCTTCTGGATCAGCTTAAAGCCGGCCCGCTTCTCCAAAACCGCTAGCAACATGTTGAGTCGCCTCAGATCAAAGCCCGTGGTGGACCGCTGCGGGTTGTTGTAGATAGCGGAACTGACCAAAGCTTGCGTCTCGATCATGATCGGGCGAATACCCTCCACGGCACAAGCGACGACGACACCACTGAGACCCTCCGTATTGCCCGAGATAAGGTGCTCCGAGGGATTGCTCACGGCGACCAGTCCCGAGCTATTCATCTCGTAGATGCCGAGGTCGTCGGTAGAGCCGAAACGGTTCTTGTGGCTGCGCAGGATGCGGTAGAGATGCTGCTTGTCGCCCTCAAACTGCAAGACCGTGTCTACCGTATGCTCCAAGATCTTCGGACCCGCTATGGAGCCCTCTTTGTTGATATGACCAATGACGATCACAGGGATGCCACTGCTCTTGGCAAAGTGCAGGAGCAGGTTGGCACACTCCTTAATCTGGCTGATGGAGCCTGGTGAAGATTCGGAGCGTGCGGTCGTGACCGTCTGAATACTGTCGATGACCAGCAGATCAGGCGCTATCTGTAGAGCCTTCAGGAGTATGTTGTCCAGGTCGGTGTCGCAGTAGATGAGGCACTGCTCCGAGTGTATGCCGATGCGGTCGGCACGTAGCTTGAGCTGCTGAGCACTCTCCTCGCCCGATACGTAGAGCGTCTTGAGCTCTGGACAGCGCAGGACAGTCTGAAAGATCAGCGTAGACTTACCAATGCCCGGCTCGCCACCCAGCAAGGTAAAGGAACCCGGCACTAGTCCGCCCCCGAGGAGTCGGTTGAGCTCCTCATCGTGCAGATCTACTCGACTCTCCTCGCTTCCCTCAATCTGCTGTATGGGTCGCACCTCCTCAGAGTGCAGTCCGTCCCACGTAGCACCCTCATGGATCTGCGTGAGCTTACGCTGTATCTCCTGCGCTGGGGTTGTCCGCCCAGAGGGTGTCGTAGGCTGTGCTAGCTGCTCCTCGATCGTATTCCACTCCTGACACTCGTTGCACTGACCTTGCCAGCGGCTGTAGGTAGCACCACAGGCACTACACTTGTATATAGTCTTGACCTTTGCCATCTATCATGCACGCTCTAGAGGACATGTAGAGCAGCGCAGCAAGCCGCCCTGCTTGGAGATCTCACAGTACGGCACCTCCTCGACGGTCATGCCAGCCACCTCACGGAGGTAGCGTTGCAGACGCTCGGCACCCGCCTCGACACAGACCACTTCGGGAGAGAGGGAGAAAAAGTTGGTATGCATCTCGACCGCCTCCTCAGCGGTGATGGTCAGCAGCTTGTCCTTGCCAAAAACCTCGCCAATGATCCCGCGTGCCTCTCGCGAAGCGACTCCCTCGGGATAAAAGACGGCGAAGCCACGCCCCACCGGTTGGAAGGCGCAGTCTAAGTGCAGCACGCCACGCAGAGGATCCTGATCATGCTTGTATAGTGGTACAGGGACGACACGCTTGTGCGGGAAGAACTCACGGAAGAAGTCCACCGCGCGCTCATTGGTTCTCGTAGTTTTGAACTGCCCAAAGGCACCCGGCTCGCAGCACCCCACGAAGAGAATATCATCGTAGAGGATCACGTCCCCCCCCTCGACACGTACCTCAGCGGGCAGATGCACTATGCTACTCGGCTCGAAGAGGTCGTAAATCGGTGCGAAAGCATCGACCTCTCGTCTCCTATCGGGGATCATGTGTGCCACAAAGAGGTGCTCATCGATCACGAAAGAGACATCCCGTGCGAAGATCTGATTGCACCCCTCTATTGGCTCAGGACGATACACCTCCACGCCGTAACGCTGTAGGATAGCGAGGAAGCCCTCCATCTCACGCACCACAGCCTGCTCCGTGGGGTAGTCTCCCCGCAACACCGCTTGGTAGCTCTTCGCATCATAGGTCTCCTCGAGGGTCGGTGGCATACCGAGCGCATGGGGCAGCCCGAGGACCACCTTGCGGAGCTGGTTTGTTTCGTTGGTAACGTGAGGTGTGAGTCGTTCGTGTTGTTTGTCCATCATATCATCTGTTTAGCGGCTTCCTGCACAGCATAGGTGCGGGAAGCTTTATTCTTTACTCAGACAAATATAGGGAAATATAAGAGATTAGAGATTAGAAGTTAGAAGTTAGAGATTAGGCTCTAGTGTTCCTAGTGATACTAGTGGCACTAGTACAACTAGAAACTATCTACTAACTATTAATCCGATAGCCACGTGGAAAATCTCAAATCTCCACGTGGCTATTTTTTATTCTCCACGTAGGCGAGAAAAAATTCTTCGGACTTATCGTTTGATTCTTCCGAAGTTTCATTTTACGCCCACGTGGAGAATTTTTATTTTCCACCTGAGAAATCAAAATTCTCCACGTAGCTATTGCGCATTTGAGCGAGAGTTCCAAAAGTTTTCCTTCCTTGGAAACTTTTCGTCCCAAGGGAGGGAGCATTTCGTCCCAAAGCGGGTGGGCATCGTCTTCCCCCGTAGGTTTGCGAGCAGTACCTACTACTGGGTAGGTTTGCAGAGGTGATCCCTTGGCAAAGAGGTATAACTTTGCGATGCAATGTACAAGCTGTATTTCCCGCAGAAACTGATGACCAAGGCTCAGCATAACGCATATATCAAGCAGATGCACCGCTACGATGCACTCATGACGGGACGCTCCTGGTGGGGGCATCTCTTTATGAATGGGCTCTGGCAGGTGGATCAGCTACAGATGGCGGCAGAGGTCTTGGCTATGATCCCCGATGACTTTGTGGGGCGGCTACTAGATGTGCCGGTGGGGACTGCGGTCTTCACCTGCGACAAATACAAGCAGCTTGCCAAGGCTCAGATCACTGCACTGGACTACTCCGAGAAGATGCTCGAGATAGCTGCTCACCGCTTTGAGGCGGAGGGGGTGACCAATGTATCGCTCGTGCAGGGCGATGTGGGGACGATGCCCTTTGCCGATGGGGAGTTTGACTATCTGCTCACGATGAGTGGCTTACAAGCTTTCCCCGACAAGGAGCGAGCCCTTCGTGAGATGCACCGTGTGCTGAAGCCTGGAGGGAGACTGTGTGGATGCTTTTACGTACGTGGGGAGCACCGCGTAGGCGACTGGATAGCTCGCCATATATTGGAGCGCAAGGGGTACTACTGCCCGCCACACTACACAGCGACAGAGGCGGTGGCACTTCTTCGAGACCTCTTTGGGGAGCGTATCTCCGTACATCAGTATCACGCTATGCTCATCTGCTCAGTAATCAAAGATAGGTAAACAAACGAACTATGAATAGTCCGACACCAGATATACAGCAGCGTATCGAGGAGGGTGCCTTACGGCTCTTCTCTCGACATGGCTACATAGGCACCTCGATGCGTATGGTTGCCAAGGAGGCTTACGCCTCGCTGGGCAGTATCTACTACTATTATGAGGACAAGGAGGCACTCTTTCGCTCGCTCGTAGAGCCTGCGAT
Organism: Porphyromonas asaccharolytica DSM 20707; assembly: GCF_000212375.1. Classification (NCBI taxonomy): domain Bacteria; kingdom Pseudomonadati; phylum Bacteroidota; class Bacteroidia; order Bacteroidales; family Porphyromonadaceae; genus Porphyromonas; species Porphyromonas asaccharolytica. Next base: position 123,304 of record NC_015501.1, read on the forward strand.
CAAGGGGCTAGAGGCATTTTACGCCTTACCGCCTGAGGATCAGGACATGGAGATGGATATGCTGGACCCCGAGGAGCGTAAGCGGAGGGGCTACTCGAAGGCACCCTTCTACCAGTACATCATTGACCATGCTGAGGCTCTGCGACTGGTCTTCTTCGCCAGTGCGGGCTCCTATCTAGATCACTACGAGGATCGACTCAATCAGTTGAGCAACGAGGCGACCATCCGCTACTTCGAGCGGTATCGAGAGCTGCATCCCGAATGGAAAGCCGAGGTCGATCCTTCCTTCATCGATATTTACTCAGCCTTTATCACGGCAACCATCAAAACTATACTACAGCGGTCCGACACCAGTCCAGAGGAGCTGGCACGGTTCTGTCGGTGCCACGAGAAGTTTAGCTTCGGAGGTTGGCGAGAGCTCTTAGGGGGCTAGTGAAACAGTTCACTAGACCCTTTTTTTGAACACTTAGCGAAAGACGTTCAGTTCCCCCTCTTCCCAATAAGCAAATCAACTAACTAATCAATGAGACGATACAGACTACTATTACTAATCATGCTACTCTCCCTCAGCGCAGTAGCAGCTCAGGAGTACCACTACCGTGGCAACGTACTCGATGACGCTACGGGCGAACCCCTCATCGGAGCCAATGTCTATGCCGAGCCAAAAGGGGCAGGTGCCGTCACCGATGCCGAGGGTCGCTGGGAGCTCACCTCCAAGCAACGGGTCAAGAGACTCGTCGTGAGCTATGTGGGCTACAAGAGCAAGCGCATCACATCACCACGGCAAGATGGCAAGCCGATCAGCGTGAGACTAGAGGTCGACGAGACGACGCTAAGCAGTGTCGTCGTCGTTGCCAAGCGTCAGGAGCGCGCGCTGCGTGAGTCCGCTATGCCTATCTCGGTCATCTCGATGCGACAGCTACAAGGCACCGCCTCCTCGATAGACGAGGTGCTGTCTCGCACTACTGGCGTGACGCTGCGCAATACGGGCGGACTAGGGAGTGCCTCGCGCATCTCGCTACGTGGACTAGAGGGCAAGCGGATGGGCATCTACATTGACGAGACGCCCTTTGGCGAGATGAGCGACTTCATCTCGATCAATGACATCCCGACCGATATGATCGAGCGGGTGGAGGTCTACAAGGGGATCGTACCCTACAAGTTTGGCGGCTCGGCTATGGGCGGAGCGGTGAATGTGGTACTCAAGGAGTACCCGCCGAAGTACTTTGACGCTTCGTATGAGGTGGGATCGTACAATTCGCACATGCTCTCGACAGTCTTCAAGCGCACACTAGAGGATGCGGGCGTGCAGCTAGGACTTGGCGGTACGCTCGCCTACTCGGACAACAACTACAAGATGGAGCTGCCACACTACAAGGATCGGATCGTGAGGCGCGACCACGATCAGTTTCGGAAAGCGATCCTAGGCGGTAGCCTCAAGGCGACGAAGTGGTGGTTTGACGAGATCAAGCTAGAGTGCGCTGGGACCTACATTCGCAGAGAGATACAGGGCTTCGAGTGGGACGTACGAGAAGCTTTTACCCTCTCCAAGGGCTTGGCTATGGAGAGTACCTTCAAGCGTGCGGACTTCTTCCTCCCAGGGCTCGATCTAGACGCATCGGTCGGGGTGGTCTTCGGGCAAAATGGACTGACCGACAAGGCTGCGCATCGCTACGACTGGGATGGCAAGGAGTACCCCGCAGGCTCCTCTTATGGGGGCGAGCTATCGAGCATACCTACCGATGGGGTCAATCGAACGATCAACTTGGTGGACAAGGTCAACCTAAACTATACGCTAGACCGCCATCAGGCTTTCAACCTCAACCTGTGCCACACTTACGCTTATCGCAATCCCACGGACACGCTTATGGATCGAGCTTTGGGCTATAAGGCGAACTTCAAAAGCCGTATGAACAGCCTCACGGCAGGAGCCTCCTACGACCTCACGCTCTTTGAGGATCGGCTCCAAAATGCCTTCACCGCAAAGTACTACAACTACCGCTCCCGCTCTAAGGTCATCGGAACGATCAGTATGGGCGACCTCAAGGATGTGGAGACTAACCGACACTTCTTCGGCTGGAGCGAAGCTATCCGCTACCGCTTCACGCCAGACTTCCTGATCAAGGCTTCCTATGCGGACGAGGTGCGCATCCCTACGAGTGAGGAGCTACTAGGCAATGGCTACTCAATCAGCGCCTCGACGGACCTGCGCCCCGAGCATAGCCGTGGAGGTAACATTGGCTTGGTCTATCGCAACCTCTCGCCCACATCAATGCGGTTGATCGAGGCTGAGATCAATGCTTTCGGCTCTTACATCACCGATATGATCCGCTTTATGCCAGGAATTATTCCCTCCATGAGCTGCTATCAGAACTTCGGGAGCATCCGCACGTGGGGCGTAGAGGGCGAGGTGAAGTGGGATGCCCTCCCCTGGCTCTACCTCTATGGCAATGCAACTTACCAAGACCTCAGAGACACGCGCCGACTGATCCCCTCGACAAATGTCGCTAACCCGACGTACCTCAAGCGTATGCCCAACATCCCCTACTTCCTAGCTAATGCGGGCTTGGAGCTACACAAGGAGAATCTCTTCGGTGGGGAGGGCTACAACAGCCGTCTGATGCTCGATGCCTCCTATGTGCATCAGTACTACTACGACTTCGAGGTGAGCCAGTACCAAGAGCGCAAGATACCGACGGCACTGCGCCTAGACTTAGGACTAGAGCAGAGCCTGCGCAATAATCAGTGGACGATCACCTTCAAGGTCAAGAACCTGACCAACCAGCGTCAGATGTCGGAGCTAAACCGTCCGTTACCAGGCATTAACTTCTCGGTAAAGCTGCGCTACCTCTTCAGATGACAACTATGAGACTGTTGCATAAAGGCGAATCGCTGTGTTGCTTTCGGAATTCGGCTTCGGTCACATACGGAGGTATGCTCCCTTCAGACCTCACCCTCAGCGCCTTGCGCTTCATCCTTTCTGCAAAGTCAGGACAATCTTGCAAGCAAGATTGTGAGACTGTTGACTTTGCAACAGTCTCACTATATATTCACCAATTCAAATAACAGATTTCACTATGACCAGATTCAACAAACTAACCAACAGGCTCACCCTTGTTGCTGCCCTCCTACTAGGACTAGCGCTCACCAGCTGTGACAAGGAGCCTAAACCGACACCCCAGATGGGTAATGAGCGAATTCTCTTCTCCACCTCAATAATGAATGCAGACGGTGCCTCGGGCAATGGTTACCTGCAGGCTATCGGCTCTATCGAGGCGAAGAAGTACGACAACAGCCGTGGCGTGCCGGTCGGCTTCGGCACAGAGCCTATCTACTGCGGAGATCATCTCTACGTCCTGCCCGACTATATGGGGATGGGCAAGGCTGAGCTCGTCTGCTACACCGTAAGCAAGGAGTTGCAGCTCACCAAGCGTGGCGCTATGGAGCTCCCGGGTGGAGCCGCTGCCTGCAATGTGGTCGAGGTCTCTCCGGAGAAGGCTTACATCAGCTTCCAAAACATCGGACAGGTCTGGGCGTTTAACCCCAAGACGATGACCAAGACGGCCGTGATAGACCTCAACCAGTACAAGCACGCTGATACCAATGTGATGCCTGGTGCTATGGCAGTACGCGACGGCAAGCTCTACGTAGGGCTCTGCCAGTTGGACTCCAAGTGGATGCCACTACACAAGGAGGTCGAGCTGGCGCTCATAGACATCGCTACGGACAAGGTGGAGAAGAAGATTTCCTCCTCCACCTCGGGGCTCTCTGTCGCTACCCGTCCGATCGTAGCTAACTCGATCTTCCTCGATGACAAGGGCGATCTGTACATACTCTGCATGGGGAGCTTTGGCTTCAACCCTGAGTTCCCTGGAGGTATCGTTCGCATCAAAAAGGGTGAGACCGAGATCGACCCTTCATGGTCTATGAATCTCTCGGAGATCAACATAGAGGTCAAGGGCATCCTACCCCAGACGACCAAGCTACCCGCCAACTACATCGTATCGATGCACTACGTCTCTGGCTCTAAGGTGGTCGCCATCATGGGCATCTATGCGCTCGACCCCACAAGCAAGAACCCCTACACGGCTCTCTACTGTATTCCTACGGTCATCGACCTAGAGCAGCGTACCATCCAGCAGATCGAGGGTATCCCCGTGTCCAATCCTCACGCATGCGCCCTCGGGCGGTACAACGATCGGATCATGATCGGCTCGGCAGGCAAGGAGCGTAGCGGATTTTACTCCTACGATCCTAAGACAGGTGCCGTCTCTGACGGTCCCGTCTTTGAGGTAGAGGGCAATCCTATCTCCTTCTATCAGATGGAGACTATTGCATAAAGGCGAATCGCTGTGTTGCTTTCGGGATTCGGCTTCGGTCACATACAGAGGTATGCTCCCTTCAGACCTCACCCTCAGCGCCTTGCGCTTCATCCTTTCTGCAAAGTCAGGACAATCTTGCAAGCAAGATTGTGAGACTGTTGACTTTTGCAACAGTCTCAGATGAAGTAGTTTTAGAGGTCTATAGAATCCTAAAAAGGCGGGTCGCTAAGAGAGCGATCCGCCTTTTTCTATGGTTTGGTATTTGACTAGAAAGACTACTCGGAGTGCGTCTTTACTAGCGAGTCAAAGCGTATGCCTACCCTTTGGTGGCGGCCTGTACGACGTTGAGCACGTAATCACCCAGCTGCTCGTAGTAGCCGACGAGGTCCATATAGCTCACGGACTCGGGGTAGTCGTACTTCTGCGTACGGACGTTGTCCATGTTCTGAGCTTTCAGCAAGGTACGCAGGTCGTTGAGCTGCTTCTCTAGCGTGTAGCTCTCACGTGCGTCAGACTCGGAGAGCTTGTTGCGTCGCAGTAGCTCGGCCATCTTGAGGGCTGTCTCGGTGGCAATCATATGGATCTGCAGGAGGTTGTTGCGCACCATCTCGGTGTAGCTCTTGCCGAGCTGGTGGTAACGATTGATCTCACGCGCTATGCCCACCGCAGCATCGGCAACACTCTCTATCTCGGTCGCTACGCGGTAGTAGACGAGTATGTCGCTCTGTGACTCCTTGCCTAGCTCCGTATGAGAGATCTTATTGAGGTAGTCAGCTATCTCGACCTCTACGGCATCGGATATATCCTCTTCCTGCTCGCATTTGTTGTAAAGCCTCTTGAGCTCGACATCATTATCCGTCTTGAGCATCCCCTCACAGTAAGACATCATTTGCGTGACTCTACTGGCGTACTCGGCCAGCTCTTGCTGTACTTGTAGCAGACCGATCTCACCCGTTGGTAGGATACCAGCACGGATGTAGCGTAGGTGTGTCTGCTCTGTGTCACCCTTCTTAGACTTCTTCATCGGTATGGCTCGCTGGCAAATCTTGACATAGACAGGTACGAACCAGATCATCACAAAGGCGTTCAGCAGGTTGAAGGTGGTGTGGAAGAGTGATAGCCCGATAGAGACGGTTGCTGCTAGAGATACTATCTGAGCTTGTATCGCAGCTAACGAGGGATCGGTGAGTGTCTCTGTCGAGGAGATGGCACTCATACTAGCGGGATCGTAGACCTGACTGAGGCGAGAGGTGTACTCGTATAGCTCTCGTGGATCACCTACCCCCATATTCATCATCCAGTTGGCGATCATATTGGTAAAGGGATAGAAGAAGATCAAGACGAGTAGCACACCGAAGACGTTGAACAGTAGGTGAGAGAGCGCAGCCCGCTTAGCATTGACATTAGCCCCGAGGGCTGCCAGATTGGCGGTAATAGTCGTTCCGATGTTTTCGCACAGGATCATGGCCGTGGCGATCTCAAAGGGTATCCACCCTTTTGAACACATGATAAGTGTGATTGCTACCGTCGCACTGGAGGACTGAACCAGCAGCGTCATAACCGTACCTATTAGGAGGAAGATCAGGATAGATCCAAAGCCCATATCGGTGTACCCACGGAGGAATTCGAGAGCCTCGGGGTGGCTCTGGAGATCTGGCATCGAATCCTTGAGAAACTGCAATCCGAGGAAAAGCAGTGAGAAGCCTACGAGGAACTCGCCCAGCGAGTTGAGCTGCTCCCGCTTCATATAGATAAGCGGTATGGATACAGCGAAGAGCGGTATGGCAAAGGTCGATATATCTATCTTAAAGCCAAAGAGGGTGATAATCCAAGCGGTGACGGTCGTACCAATGTTGGCACCCATAATGACCGATATCGCCTGTCCTAGCTGGAGGAGTCCCGCATTGACGAAGCTGACGACCATCAGAGTCGTAGCACTAGAGGACTGCACCAATGCGGTCACCAAGACACCAGTGAGTAGCCCTAAGACTCGCCAGGAGGTCATCGCTGATAGGATCTGACGCATCCTATCGCCTGCTGCCTTTTGGATGCCCTCGCTCATGATCTTCATACCAAAGAGGAAGAGTCCTAGCGAGCCCAGCAGATAGATAAAGTCAAACAGAGTAAATGCCATGAGTATGTCGTTGTTTGTATGTCATTACCGTGTGAAAGTCCCCCAAGACCTACCAGCTACTTAGACTCAGAGCCGCAAATTTACAATGGTTGTCATGCGACTGAGCCACCTGATACGACTGATTATGGCCCTTTGGTGACAGCTATTTCGTAACTTCGCATGCAAAGGTAACGATTTTAGACTGCTTAGCCTAACTAACCGACCTAACAATTTGACAAAAGATATCTAAGCATCACCCCCTATGGAGAATCTATCAATATACTGCCCCAACCTAGACGAGCATCTCAGCGTGCCACCTGGAGCCACACTCTACCAGGTAGCCCAGAGCTACCGCAACGCTCTAGGCTTCGAGCCTGTCAACGCTCGTGTCAACAATCTTACCGTCGCCCTCGACTGGAGGCTCCGCGAGTCCTGTCAGGTCGAGTTCGTCGGACTCACCGAGGAGAGCGGTCGGCACACCTATCTGCGCTCCCTCTGCCTCCTCTTTGCTAAGGCGCTCCACGATGAGCTACCTCACTACCATCTGAGCGTACGACACTCTCTCTCGGGGGGATACTTTAGCGTCGTCAGGTGTGGCGACAAGGGCATCACCGATGAGCAGCTAGCCCTCATCAAGCGACGCATAGACCACCTCATTGCTGAGGACCTGCCCTTCGAGCGTCGCACCGTACCGGCCGAAGAGGCGGTGCAGATCTTTACGGCTATGGGAGAGATGGACAAGGTGGATCTCATCACCTCCAGCGGACAGCCCTACGTCACCTATCACTATCTCGATGGGTACCCCGACAACTACTACGGCTCGCTGCTTCTCTCCACGGGACAAGTTCAGCTCTACGACCTCGTCCCTTACCTCGGGGGTGTACTGATACGGGTACCTTCGATCGTCCAGCCTACGGAGCTCGCACCATTCGAGCCACAACAGCCAATGCGTGAGGTCTTTGACAAGCAGTCTCGTCTGCTCACCCTCCTCGACGTAAGCTATGTAGGTAGTCTCAACAAAGCGATCAGCACGGGACACTTCTCCGAGATCGTACAAGTCGCCGAGGCTGCACAGGAAAAGGAGATAGCCGCCATAGCTACTGAGATCGCTGAGGCATACAACCAAAAGGGTGTGCGCATCGTACTCGTTGCGGGGCCCTCCTCTTCAGGCAAGACAACCTTTACCAAGCGGCTGCGCCTGCAGCTTATGGCTAACTACCTTCGCCCTCACCAGATATCGCTCGACAATTACTTCGTAGCCCGTGAGTTCACCCCTCTCGATGACAATGGAGAGTACGACTTCGAGCACATTGAGGCGCTAGATCTAGAGCTCTTCGCCAGTGATCTGCGTCGGCTCCTAGCGGGCGAATTGGTCGATATGCCACTCTTCGACTTTACCCAAGGAGCTAGAGTGTACCAAAAGGAGCTCCTACAGCTTGGTGAGGGAGACTTGCTCCTCATCGAGGGCATCCATGCGCTCAATCCACGACTCATCCCCGAGGATCTACAGCCACTGACCTACAATATATATATCAGTGCCCTGACCGCCCTCGGACTAGATGCACACAACCGCATCCCTAGTACCGACATACGTCTCCTCAGACGCATGGTGCGAGACCATAACTATAGGGGCTACTCAGCCATCGACACCATAAGCCGATGGCGCAGCGTGCGAGCTGGCGAGAAGCGTTGGATCTTCCCCTACCAGAATAGAGCCAACGTACTCTTCAATAGTGCACTCCTATACGAGGTCGCCGTCCTCAAGACCCTTGCCGAGCAGATCCTCTACCAGGTACCCGCCTGTGTCAAGGAGTACAGCGAGGCGCGCCGACTGCTACGCTTCCTAGATCACGTCAGACCAGCCCCGATTAACGAGATCCCCTCCACTTCGCTCCTGCGCGAATTCATCGGAGGTAGTTCATTTCACTATTGACCCCGCAGCTATGTCCAAGAAGAAGAACAAAGCCCCCGCTACGGGAGGCATCGTATACAGTACCGACCCCGACTGGTCACCACAACAAGCGAGTAGCGAGGCTGAGACCCTCCCTCCCGCTCAGCAACGACTACGCATACAGTACTCCCGCGCTGGCAGAGGAGGCAAGGAGGCACTCATCATCATGGGCTTCGTCGGGTCTGACAGCGATCTAGCAGACCTCGCCCGCCAGCTCAAGCAGTCGCTCGGCTGTGGTGGATCCACACGTGATGGCGAGATACTGCTCCAGCAAAACGATAAGGAGAAGCTCATCAAGCTCCTTCAGTCCAAAGGTTACAAAGACACCAAGTAAAGCCTTCCGCTATGCCCATAGAGAAAACCTCTATCCTAGAGATGAATCGTCTCACCACCGAGGAGTACCACTCCGCTCCCAAGGTGCCGCTCACCATCCTCCTAGACAATGTACGTAGCATGCACAATGTCGGCTCGATCTTTCGCACGGCAGACGCCTTTCGCCTGGAGGAGCTTCTCCTCGTTGGCATCACAGGCTGTCCGCCACACCCGCTCATTCACAAGACCGCCATCGGCGCCGAGGAGGCTGTGCCCTGGCGACACCTAGACTCCGCCATTGAGTTTCTTGAGCAGTGCCGAGCAGCCGGACGCACCATCCTCGCACTCGAGCAGACTCATCAAAGCATCCCGCTCGGTAACCAGCCAGCACTGGACGATCGTGGTGCGGTGCTGATCGTAGGCAACGAGGTACACGGCATCTCTGACGAAGTCATTCAGTATGCTGACTACTGCCTGGAGATCCCACAGTACGGCACCAAGCACTCGCTCAATGTGAGCGTCGCCACAGGCATCGCCATCTACGATCTCTGCACACCTTATCTAGAGATGCAGCATAGCTTAACCTAGCCGCAAAGGTCGTCTCGATCTTTTTACGTAGCTTTGCCATATAGAAAAACCAATACCCACAACACTATGGAAGAAAACATGATCGAATACATCGGCACCAATGCAGGTCTCGTCTGGAACGCACTAGACAAACTAGGCAAAATGGACATCAAGCAACTCAAGAAAGCGACTAAGATACGTACCGAGAAGGATGTCTACGCAGCGCTCGGCTGGCTTGCCAAAGAGGAGAAGCTCACCTTCGTCTACGAAGACAACACGCTACTAGTCGCACTGCGATAGTATCTCCTAGACAAGTAGACTAGCCAAACTATCTAGATCACTACACATCAGAGCGTTGAGTCTCTCTGCCGTGAGATTTACGAGATCTAGGTCGTACAGTTGCTTGTTAATTCAAAGATTATTCTTACCTTTGCAAACGCAAACCTCGCTGCGGTCGTGGCGGAATTGGTAGACGCGTTAGACTTAGGATCTAATGCCGCAAGGTGTGTGGGTTCGAGTCCCACCGACCGTACAACGGTAGAGAGACCTCTCTGAAACCCCTCGTGGGAGCAGACAGGTCTCTCTCTTTTTTATTCCCGTCCCCACGCCACGTCCACCCTCTCTAGACCCAAGTCTCACGGTAAAAACGAGTTTCGGTGAATTATCCCGGCATAGTAACGTCGTTGTAATCGCTATGTGCGCCATAAATCGTACATTTGCAACAAATCACATGCAATCTATGCCTGAAGAGAGCTTTCATCCACAGCAGGTCGACATAGCAGCTATCCTCAATCGACGACGCAAGAAGCCATTGCCCGCTTTCGTGACCAATGGGGTCGCTCGACTGATCCACCAGCGTGAGATCAATGATGTGCTACGTCGCTACGGACACCTTGAGGGGGTAGACTTTATGGATGCCCTGGTCCAAGAGTTTCGCATTGACTTAGCACTCATCGGTGCTGAGCATCTGCCAGCAGATCCTCGTGCACTCTTTATCAGCAATCACCCGCTAGGAGGACTGGACGGGATCTGTCTGACACACCTCATAGCTAGTCACTATCAGTCTGACATTCGCTACATCGTCAACGATCTCCTACTCAATCTCAAGCCGCTCGCCAATATCTTCGTTCCTGTCAACAAGTACGGAGCGCAGGCTCGCACCTCTATTCAGAGAATGCACGAAGCGCTTGAGAGCGACCTGCCCGTGATCACCTTTCCCGCGGGACTCTGCTCACGCCTCATCAAGGGACAGATACAGGATCCCCTCTGGCGACCTAGCTTTATCAAGCAGGCAAGACAATATCACCGTCCCATCGTACCGCTCTACTTCCACGGGCGCAACTCGATGAAGTTTTACCGTATCGAGCAGCTACGCAAGGCGCTCGGCATACGCTTTAACATAGGCACCGCATTGCTGCCACACGAGATGTTTGCCGCACAGGGCAGCTCCTTTACCATAGTGGTCGGGGAGCCTATCCCTTACGAGACGCTCGAAGGTATAAGACCTAGTGAATTACCTGAGCAGGTAGAGCGCATCAGGCAGCAAGTATACCAACTGAAAGACCAACTACCCAAATGAGTGCTACAGAGCAACCCATCATAGCGCCGATAGATCGGCAATTGATCAGACAGGAGCTAACACCAGAGCTCTTCGTCCGTAAGACCAATAAGAGTAATAACGAGATCTACGCCTTTCGAGCTGCGCAAGCACCACACACGATGCGTGAGGTGGGACGTCTGCGCGAAGAGAGCTTTCGTGCGGGCGGTGGCGGTACGGGGCTTGAGTGCGATGTAGATAAGTATGATCTGATGGACGATGGCTATGTACAGCTCATCGTCTGGAGTCCTGAACTAGAGAAGATCATGGGTGGCTACCGGTACATCCTCGGTGAGGCGGTGCTACGCCATCAGGAGCAGACGGATGCGCTAGCCACATCGCACATGTTCAGTTTCAGCGAGGAGTTTGTTCGCGACTACCTCCCCTACACGATCGAGCTAGGGCGCTCATTCGTGAGCCACGAGTTTCAGACGACACGGGCGGGGCTCATGTCCTCCATCTACACGCTCGACAACTTGTGGGACGGGCTCGGAGCCTTGACAGTCATCTATCCTGAGATCAAGTACTTCTTTGGCAAGGTCACTATGTACAAGACCTACAACAAGTATTGCCGCAACCTGATCCTCAAGTTTATGGAGATCTACTTCGGCGACAAGGATCGCTTGGTCGTTCCGATGAATCCTGTCGAGGTGGACATAGATCCCGAGGAGATAGATCGTCTCTTTGTCAAGAACGACCTCAAGAGCGACTACCGCACGCTTAAGGCGGAGGTGCGCAAGCACAATATCAACATTCCCCCGCTCTTTAATGCCTATATGTCGCTCACCCCGACGATCCGCATCTTCGGCACTGCGATCAACGATGAGTTTGGCGATGTCGAGGAGACAGGACTACTGACCCCTATAGCGGACATTATCCCAGAGAAGAAAGAACGTCACATAAACACCTTCCAAAACACCCGTAAGTCCTAAGAGCTCAGCTTCATGGCTCTCGCTAATGAGCTCGGTGCCGCTGGCGAAAAGGCAGCTCAGCGCTACCTCCTCTCTCGACGGATACGCATCCTCGAGGTCAACTGGCGTGATCCGCTCTGCGAGATAGACATCATAGCGTCTGACGGGCGGTACCTACTGATCGTTGAGGTGAAGAGCCGTATGGAGTACACCGCCACGAGTCCGCTAGATGCGATCAATGTGGCGAAGGCTCATCAGATGATGCTCGGCGGTATGCGCTATGCACAGCGAATGCGCATCGACCTACCGGTACGTTATGATGTCGTCGAGGCACTCTACTGCCCTGCGAGCGATCTCTTTGAGATTAAGTACCACAGGGGATACTTCCCCGCAGAGGAGATCGCCCTTCAGGAGGCACTCCCCCACGGCTCTGCCCAGCCCTAGATGAGAGTTTGTTCACGGCAGCTGAGTGCAAAGGTAGTCTAAGCAATAAAAGGAGCTGCGCCCTACTGCATGCTAGTGAGCTTCTACAAGAATCTATCGTCTGCCAACGTTTCTCAATCGGTCTCAAGATATGGGTGCGCACTTCCTTTTTATCTATATTTGCAGAAAGGACTCGCAGTTATGAAACAAACTCACTTACCCAAGCTATGGTGCGTCGTTGCAGCCATACTGTTTATGCTCACCCTGTCGGGCTGTGGGCTGAATGCTCCTCAGGTGAAAACGTACCTCCCCCTATCTCAATACGAGTACGCCTACATTGCTCCAACGGGCAGCGTGTTAGGATCATTTGGCGGCTACTCACAAGCCAACCTTAACTCTGTCAATCCTAGAGACTTTATCGCTGGGCAGCTCTTCAAGAGAGGCATTATAGTCGTTCCTGAGATCAATCCCGCACAGGCACAGAAGACGCTTGTCGTAAGCTACGGCGAGGGCGACAAGAGAAATATATTGGTCGGCTATGCTCTAGAAGTTACTATCCAGCTAACTACTGCCGACATGAATAAGCTCGTGGCAGTAGCTACTGCCGAAGGGTATGGAGAGACCGAGTCTGACAAGATCCGAGATGCTATCTCACAAGCTATGACAGCACTCTTTGAGCCTGAAAAAATCAACGAGAGCTCCTCTCCCTTTTCCCTCGGACGCTACTTCTAAGCATCCTAGAGAATCCGTCCGTCTTACGGATCAGACGAACGACTAGTGGTGTAGCTGCGGTCGTATAGTGGATCTGGATACAACTAGGAGGCTCAACCGCTGTATAGTGCGATCGAGCCTCCTAGTTGTATCGTTTTTTTAGCTTCTTGTCAGATAGAGCCCTCTCTGGGGTGCTAGAAGTTGATCGAAAAGCCCATATCCAAGCCTAGACGATGCATTAGGCTGGGACCTGAGTAGATGCCCATCTTGTAGTCAATGCCTGATCTCCATGCTACACGTGAGGTTATGGCGCAAGAGACACCGGCACCGACACCGATGGCTCCTCCGACGAAGTTGTAGCCCGAGAAGTGAATCATCTGGAGACCTCCGAAGGCATCCAAAAAGAAGTTCACATTACTCTTGGAGGGGAAGTAGTAAGTGACCTGAGGCCCTAGTCCGAGACCTCCTAGTTCACCAGTGCCCTCGTAGTGGATCGTAGCTCCTACGGAGAGGTTGTCCTTGACAAACCAACCCATAGAGGGGTTCACCAGTACGTTGAAGATACCAATTCCTCCATCAACGGCAACAGCCGAGAGGCTGAGAGTACCAGTAAACTCACGACGTCCAGCCGTCCTCTGAGCCTGTAGACTACAGACACTAAGAAGACTGACGATCAGTGCGATAAGCAGTGCTTTCTGTTTCATATGACTTATGTTATGTGACAAATAAATGATTTCTCGTCAAGTCCTTCCCAAATCCTGCAGGGATACACCGAAAATGTACAAAAAGTTAAAGAGATCCGTCCTTTTTTGTAGACCAGGGCTGACGCATTATATACAGTGAGTTCATCTATCTCCTTATTTCTCGCTTGTCGCTAATATGTAGCTTCTGAAAGAGCGATTATGATGCGTTAGCCCTGACTGGGCAAATTAGGCGCTGGCTCGTTACAATAATTTATGACCAACTACATATCGATACGGAGCTGTGTTGGGGAAAACTGATTTCCACGTGGAGATTTCGAAATTTCCACGTGGAGGATTTTTATTTCCCACGTGGGGAAGAAAAAACTCTTCGGAGGAATCAAATGAAACTTCGGAGGAAATGAATCACGCCCACGTGGAAAATAAAAAATATCCACGTGGAGATTTGAGATTTTCTACGTGGATTTTCAAGAAAGGAGGGAATCGGACGAGTCCCCTCGTAAATATATGTAAAGCAACAAGAGGTGAGGATCGCGAGAATCCATGGGCTGACACATTACATTATAATGAGCTCATCTATGCCTCACTTGTCGCTAATGTGTAGCTCCTAATTATAATGCATCAGTCCTGTTTTGTAGACTAATTTCTACATCTAGTTGTTGCATTTTTCTTGATTTATCTGTACATTTGCTTTTAAGAAGGGTCAGCATACACGCTACTGATCTGAGACTTCAAAGAATACATACTAACCAAAGCAATATTTCTATGAAACGAATTGCAGTTTTACTTTCTTGTGTTGCTCTACTGGCAATAGTCTCTAGTTGTAACAAGCCTGATCCAGCTCCCCAGCCTCAACCAGTCAACCCAACGGGCATCACCATCAGCCCCACGACGGTCTCTCTCAGTGTAGGTGAGACCCAGCAACTGACGGCGGTTGTAGAGCCTACGGATCACAACTTCTCTGTAATCTATAGCTCCAACAAAGCTACGGTGGCAACCGTCGACAACAAGGGACTAGTCACGGCTGTTGCTGAGGGCGAAGCCATGATTACCGCCACGGTAGGGAACCTATCGGCTACTGCTAAGGTGACCGTCAAGGGAGCCTCCATTTCAGCCGAACAGGAATTGCCACTCCTGAAGTTTGATCCAAAGAAGGACGACTCTGAGAAAATCATCGATGCTGAGATCCTCGCCTACGAAGAGAAGTTAGGTCGTCAGCCTCAAGATATCAAATACTCTAGCAAAGTAACTGTCCCAGGCTTCGTCAATAAAGATCTGTCTGTCATTCCTGCAGTCGCTTATGGTATAGAGATAGAAGAGACCGCTGATATCATCCTATGCTACAGCAAGGAGCCTGTCGAGAACGCTACAAAGACTCAAGAGATGCTTCGTAAGCTAGGCTTCACCAAGTTTGAGAAGGTCAACGTAAGAATCGACAGCGATGGCAATACCGTCCCTGGATTTCGCTCACGTAATGACCAAAACAAAGAGATCTCTCTCATAGCTAAGCAAGACTACTCACACAAGGGCGACTTTGATGCCAGTATGTCTATAGAGATTCAGCGTCACCAGCTGATCCCTACGAAGCATAAGATCCTCCGAGATGCTAAGGATATGCCCTCTATCGAAACGCTACTCACTAAAGATGGTAAGAAGATTGAGGAGTTTGAAAACGCTCTGGGTCTCCGTGTGCTAGAAGAAAGTGAAGAAGGTAGTGTCAACCAGCGATTCAATACCAAGCCCGAATGTGTCGATAAGACCAACCTGGAGTGGGTGCTCTATGTCCGCACTTCATTCTTTAGCGACCAGCTTTTCATCAATTCGCAGTCCAATGCAATAGAAGGATATTCCGATCTCTATTCTGACG
Source organism: Porphyromonas asaccharolytica DSM 20707 (assembly GCF_000212375.1). NCBI lineage: Bacteria > Pseudomonadati > Bacteroidota > Bacteroidia > Bacteroidales > Porphyromonadaceae > Porphyromonas > Porphyromonas asaccharolytica. Next base: position 138,779 of record NC_015501.1, read on the forward strand.
ACTTCAAGAGCTATCTTGCTAACATTGGTTTTGACAAGGATTACCAAATCATCAAGGAGACAGTTCTTGCTAAGAACGCTCAGGGCGATATCTGTATGGGGTATATCGACCTTATGTTCAACTGCTGCTATATTCAGTTCGTCCCGAAGGAAACCTCAGAAGCGTCTTACAGAAGACCCCAGAGAGCCTCACATTGGGGCCTGCAAGGCGGTATGACGGCACTTGACCGTCCCGTCTCTTGTTTACTAGACCGATAACTGGTAAGCACTACCCGACTAAGGGTCATAACAATCAGCAATGGTCACGGGGGAAATGCCAATTTCCTTCGTGACCATATCGCGTATAGCCGCTTAGTATAATGCGTCATACCTCCTCACCTTCGTACTTCTCACGAGTAGCGACAACTAGGGGTACACAATCCGTACCTCCACAAGAGGATTAGTCTTTTGTAGAGCTGCTAGTCAGCATTTTAATCAACTTCATAATGAGACTGTTGCATAAAGGCGAATCGCTGTGTTGCTTTCGGGATTCGGCTTCGGTCACATACGGAGGTATGCTCCCTTCAGACCTCACCCTCAGCGCCTTGCGCTTCATCCTTTCTGCAAAGTCTGGACAATCTTGCGAGCAAGATTGTGAGACTGTTGACTTTTGCAACAGTCTCATAATGAGCCCTGCCAAACTTAGCATCCGGCTGAGCAGTATGTGGTGTCGCATTATTTAGTACCTTTGCAGTCGCAAGTAGGGACTAGTCGCCGTAGGGCGGTAGTCACTATCGGGATGTAGCACAGTTGGTAGCGCGCCACGTTCGGGACGTGGAGGTCGGAAGTTCGAGTCTTCTCATCCCGACTCAAGGTGATAGTCGAAGTAGTTCGGCTGTCACCTTTTTTCTTTGCACAGATTGGCGAAGACAGGGCTTTCCAACGTTGGAACTAAAGAGTTCCCCCCTTGGACCTTAAGCTCCAAGAGGGGATTTGTTTTTGGGAACTCGTATGTATATCGGGTTCAACACGATACAAAGAGCGTAGATAAACGACCCAATCGATGGCGATGCACAGATATGTGAGGGCGGGCGGTCGTCCGTTGTAGAGCCCCAAGACGAGTATTAAGTCAAAGTACTGACACTGTCACCTTTGACACAGCGGACGCACAGATCATGTGTCCCTACATGTCGCTACACATCAGCATGTTGGACTTGTTTGTAATGAGATTTGCGGGGACTAGAGCTCTACCCTCTTTTTTGTGTCAGTCTTCTTTTTTGCTACCTTTGTGTAACTTCTGAGTTTGGTGTCGTGGGACGTGTTCCCTCTTCGCCAAATAATAAACTTGTCACTCATGACTACGAAAAGACCTTTACGCTATCCCGATCCACGCAAGTCTGCGCGCTTTCTAAAGGATGTCCTACTCATCTTCGCTGGTGTAGTCGTCTACACATTCGGTTGGACAGCCTTCATCCTCTCTCAAAACATCACCTCGGGAGGACTGGCAGGACTGACCACTATCATTCAGCTGGCGACAAATATCCCGGCCAGTATACCTTACAACATCATCAATGTCGGCTTGCTACTCCTCTCGATATGGATCCTAGGGTGGCGCTTCTCGATGAAGACGATCATAGCCGTCCTAATGCTTGCCGTCACGATCCCCGTAGGACAAGCGTTTTTTACCCCCATGGTGGGACAAGGACTAGAGGTGTACAACAATCTGCCCACGTGGCTGACGAGTACACTCCCTAACTTCGGGCCACTCTTGGCGTCCGATGAGCCATTTGTCGCTCTAATCGTCGGTGCTGGACTCTGTGGTGCCGGACTAGGCCTGGTCTTCTCTGCCAATGGTAGTACAGGTGGCACCGACATTATCGTTGCTATCATTAATAAGTACAGCACGCTCTCTCTAGGTCGTGCCATGATCTTTATGGATGCGATCATCGTCACGACGGGTGCAGTTGTCAGCCACTTCTTCGGACCTCAGTACAGTTGGGGTACAGCGCTAGGCAAGCTCGCCTTTTCCTTCATCGAGATCACGATCGTAGGGCAGATGCTGGACTACATTATGGATGCCAATAAGCAGTCTGTACAGCTACTCATCGTCAGTACCAAGTACGAGCAGCTCAGCGAGGCTGTAACACGTCGCCTAGGGCATGGATGCACCATACTCCACGGCGAGGGAGGCTATAGTCACCAACCGATGCACGTGGTGCTGGTGACCATCCGCAAGAACCTGCGTGGAGGTCTCTACCAAGTGATTAACTCGGTAGACCCGAACGCTTTTATCTCCGAATCTACGGTGCACGGCGTATATGGGCAGGGCTTTGACTCGCTCGAGCGAGTAACTGGACGAAAGAAGAAGTAATCCTCCTCCTCTCCCCTTTTTTGAAACTAATTGATGGAATACAAACCAGACCTACTAAATAAGATAGACTGTCCTCGATGCAAAGGGCTAGGGTCACGCTGTTGCAAGCTCTCGACCTATGACTGGCTAGCTGATCTGCCCGACGGCGTACAGCAGCAGGAGATCGTCGAGGTACAGTTCAAGAACACTCGCAAGAACTACTACCGCAACGTGGATCACCTCGACCTCAAGCGAGGTGACTATGTAGTCGTCGAGGCTGATAGCGGAGGCTACGATGTCGGCATGGTGGCTCTCACGGGGACACTCGTCTCCACAAAGATACGAGCTAACCATGATGAGCAGTATGTGGATGGTGCGAAAGCGATCTATCGCAAGGCACGTCCTGCCGATATGGATCATTATCACGCGGCTAAGCTACGGGAACACCCGACGATGATCGAGTCGCGCGAGATCGCCACTTCGCTAGGACTAGATATGAAGATCGGCGATGTGGAGTATCAGGCTGACGGGACGCGCGCCATATTCTACTACATAGCAGATCAGCGAGTAGACTTTCGCAAGTTGATACGGCTTCTAGCGGACGCCTTCCACATACGCGTGGAGATGCGTCAGATAGGTGCTAGACAGGAGGCAGGGCGTATCGGGGGTATAGGCCCTTGTGGACGAGCTCTATGCTGCGCTACCTGGCTCTCACGCTTTAACTCCGTCAGTACGGCTGCGGCTCGCTTTCAGAACTTAGCCCAGAACTCGCTCAAGCTCACCGGACAGTGTGGCAAGCTCAAGTGCTGTACAAACTACGAGGTGGACGTCTATATGGAGGCAAAGAAAGCCTTCCCCTCGAGTCGTACGCCCCTAGAGACGGAGAGCGGTACCTACTACTTCAATAAGTGCGACCTCCTAGCAGGAGAGATCACTTACAGCCTAGCTCCTAAGAGCCTCGAAGAGCCTGAGACCATATCCGTAGAGCGGGCTAAGGAGATTATAGAGATGAACCAGCGTGGCGAGACACCCGAGACGCTCTCTGACCAGCAGGAGGCACCGAAGAAGCCTAAGGACATACTCTTTGACAATGCGATCAACCGCTTTGACCAGCCGAAGAAGCGTAAGCGTCGCAAGACAAATCGAAAAAAAACTCGCAGCAATACCGACGCTCCTGTAGCCCAGAGCGAAAACCCTATGAGTGACCGTGCCGAGGAGCCTACCAACGCTGTCGAAGAGCCTCAGGACAGATCAGACCCTCGCGAGGAGGGCGCTACGCAGCCCACTCGCAAGCCGAGACGCAAGCCTCAGGAAGGTGGCCGTCGTCGCCGTCCACGTAGGAAGCCTCAGGAGGAGTAATCCACCACGACTAGATCAGTTGTAGCTATGAGCAGAGCCTGCAGAGGTCGCATCGTAGGGGGACTAGTTTTGCTGGCCGTCCTGACGCTTGGCTCTTGCCGCTATGCAACTTATCAAGAGCGGATGCAGACGAAAGAGCTACCACGAGCTGTATGGTCTGCGGAGGATCGTATCACCTTCGACAGCTTCGTCGAGCAGTCTCGGGCACCCTACACGCTCTACCTCTATGTGCGGTACAACAGCCGCTACGCATACACGTCCCTACCGCTCGCCGTCGAGCTTCGCTCCACTCTAGGGTGGAGTGCTACGACAACGCTGGCACTACCCCTCACGGAGGAGCCAGGCGTATGGTCTGGAGAGGGCTATGCGCTACGTCAGCAACTCTATAAAGTCAATGCCTCACTGACTCCTCCACACCCAGGGCTCTACACCATCGAGCTAAGGCAAGCAACGGGGCAGGGCACACTAGCGGGCATAGAGACGATCGGCGTCGCTTGGGTCGCTGCCGAGCCGTAGGTAGCTCCTTGAGCCGTGCGTCCCTACAGGTCGACATCTCGCTTTGACACAACATTTTGATACAACGGACGCACCGACGGTCTGCGTCCGAGCCGTACGTCCCTACCAATCGTTACTCGTAGAGTTTGCAGAGTTGAGGTCAGAAGCCTCTACTAGCGAATGAATCGTACGGTGCTCACGCCACGCTCCGTGACGAGCTGACCGATGTAGAGCCCCTGCGCTAGTTCTGTCAGGGAGAGCCTGGAGGCTGCTGCCAGCGAGTAGCTGTCTAGTAGTCTACCTGTCGTGTCATACAGATAGAGCGTACCCGTAGCGGGCGCCGAGAAGTAGAGCGCATCGCCCTGCCAGAGGATCGAGAGATCGCCACGCTCGACCTGAATAGGAGCGACTCCTAGAGGCTGAGCAAGGAAGTGCTTGTCCACACGTAGATAAGCATTGCGATAATACCTGGTACCAGTCATATCTACCGCACAAGAAACCAACGTCTTGCCATCTGCAGAGAACTGCACGGTACCCATATCCGTGATACTCTTTTGCTCCGTCTTACCATAAGGTGTGTAGGAGTAGGTGAAAGCCGGAGATAGGTCTTTGCCCGTGAGCTGCTTCAAGTACTCCAGCATCGTAAGCTTCTTGCCATCAGGATAAACTACATAGGTAGTACGATCATTGGGGTCTAAGCTACCATCGGGGTAGCAGAGCCAGCCACCATCATGAGTACGTCCGAGACCGCCGAGACCATAAGCCTCTGGGATGTTGATCCGCTCGATGCTACCATCAGCTACATTTAACGCACCAGGGTAAGAGATGATCGTGTAGTCGTCACCCTTACCGACGACCTCTTGGATAGATATCATCCAGTAGCCACTCGTTGGAGCCATCATCTGCCACGCAAGATCAGGGGAGACGCCCTTGACTACCTTATCGTAGGCTTTTTGCCAAGCTTCGTGAGCCTTGTTGTACTCAGCTTCTTGCTGGGCATATAGATCAGGATCTTGCTCATAGTCTGCCGTCACGTAGTCGTCCCAGTCAGGCTCAGGACCAGGCAGTGGCGCATCTAGATTGTAGAGGAATGAGTCACAAGGTGTAGAGCACTGGTACTGTCCCTGCTCATTTAGCTGCCAGAATAGTGGTCTGTCAGAACCATTGCGGGTGTTTTGTCGGCCTAGGATCTTCTTGCCGTCAGGCGAGCAGAAGAAAGCTTGCGTATAGTTAGGTTTGTTGCCTAGGTAGTCTTTGTCCAGCATCGGAAGCGTCTTGATCGTCCAGGAGCCGTCCTCACCACGTGTACCATAGATCGGTAGCGTCATACTCTCCTGAGCATAAGTAGGATCCATCAGATAGCCTACGAGGTGCTTGGCATCAGGTGTCACATAGACAGGCCTTACGTCAGGCCACGCACTCTCTGGAGTTTTAATCTCTTGTAGCTTCTTCTGAGCCATGTTGCAGACAAAAGCTCCTACCTCATCCTGAGCGACAAAGATCTCACCATCATCAGAGACTGCGTAGATCATATACTTCTCAGCACCCGTCTCAGAGAGGAAGAGCGAAGTGGTGTCACGCTCGGTGTCGTAACAGAAGGCTGTCGAGTTGGGACTGCCTCCGTAGATGTAACGGCCATTGGGGCTAGTACCATAGATAGAGAAGTCACACGCCTCTGCGGGTAGAGACTTCGGCTCTTGCGTGACTTTGCAACTCACTTGCTGTGCACCGAGCGAGTAGCTCAAAGCAAGGAGTAAGAGTAGCGGAGATAGTAGTTTTCTTGTCATATCGTTTGGATCATTAAGAGTTATAGTTATCGCAAAGCTAGCGTTCTTTTTCGAGAAAAACAATATTCCCCACGTAGGGATTTCGAAATCTCCACGTGGAGAATAAAAATTCTCCACGTAGGCGAGAAATGAAATTTCGGAGGAATCAAATGATAAGTCCGAAGAATTGATTTTTCCCTACGTGGAGAATAAAAAATAGCCACGTGGGAAATTGAAATTTTCCACGTGGCCGTTCTGTTAGGGCTGAGCAGTTACAAGGCATCCTCTATAAGTTGGTCGGATAGTTGGTCAGACGTAACCCTCGCTATATAATTGGAAATAGTTACCTTTGCCGCATCTTAGTGTAAAATATAGTACAGTATGAAACGAATCTCTTGGACCCTCGTTATCCTACTCACCCTATCTCTCCTCGTAGCGACAGGTTGTAGTGGTGAAGACCCTATCAAGGCTAAGCGTATCGCTATCGAAAACGGGACCTACAAACCAGATCCTAACAAACCAGATCCCAATAAGCCTGATCCCAATAAGCCTGACACAGTTCCAACACCTGATCCAGATCCCAATCCACTAGGCAAGATGGAGACTCAAGAGATCTCCTTTACTTTTGACGACTGGGCACATCCTAATGACAAGGCAGCCTTCATGCTTCCCGTAGAGAAGGCACTTCCTAAGCTCCTGGCGGGTGATCCTTATTGGGCTTGCGCTAGCAACTTAGGCGCAGCTTTCGGAGGTACGAGTCAAATAGAAGACTTCCCCGTGCATCCACTAGTTAAGGGGCGTACTGGACAAGCTCTCGAAGTGATGACCATCAAGGGGGTACCACTCTTTGGTAAGGGCATCATCGCTGGAGCTCTCTACGCTGGCACACTAGATGCAGGCAGTATGATGGTGAAGCCTCTAGAGTCCACGAAGTTTGGTCAGCCCGTCTTTGCCATACCGCTCGCTATCAAGGGATACTATCAGTGGCTCCCAGGCGAGAAATTAGTCAATGGAACGAAGGGGAATAAGGCTATCGAGGGACAGGACGAGGCTACGATCGCTTGCGTCTTCTACGACACGACAGACGACGACACTCCGCTCAACGGAACCAACCTCTACACCGATCCACGTATCCTAGCAAAAGTGCAGCTACACCCCAAGCCTACCAAGGAAGGGGCATGGACGACCTTCGAAACAAAGCTAGAAATCATCAACGAGGCTGCATACAAGCAGATAGACCTCCAGAAGAGTAAGTACCACATGGCACTTATCTTCTCATCGAGTGCTCGTGGTGATGAATTCATCGGAGCCATCGGCAGCCGCCTGCGCATTGACGATCTAGTCGTGACGCTAGGTATACCCACCAAGAAGTAACCCGCTACAGATATGACTATACAGCAACTATACAGAGGGGCTCTCGGGCTCTTGCTCGCACTCATCACGACTCCACTCCTATGGGGGCAGAGCAGCAATGATAATCTAGAGTTTGGCATCAAGGCTGGACTAAACATTGGAGCCACTACGCCCCTGCCCAAGCCTAAAGCTATTGACAAGATCTATACGTGGAATCCGCATATGAACATAGCCCTCAAGGGGTGGCTCTCCTACCAGCTCCCAGACACCAAAGGGTGGCACCTAGACACGGGGCTAGAGATGGAGCGCAAGGGTATGTACGTCTGCACCCACGCTACCAACCTGAGAGTCAATATGGGCGATGGCAAGGAGGCTGCGTGGGGGTTCTTCACGGGCAATAACAGCACCGAGTTTATCAACTACTACCTCACGATCCCCATGCTGGTTGCTTACCACACGAGCAAGGACAAGTTTCGTATGCAGGTGGGCTTCTACCTCTCCTACTTGATGCAGCAAAGCTTTAAGGTAACACTCGATGGTGACGGCACGCTCAATGACCTGCCACTATCTCCTGGACACCTCGTCGACTACGACCTGTCAGACCACTTTAACAAGCTAGATATGGGTGTCAGAGTAGGCTTCGACTACTTCTTTCATCAGCGTCTCGGTGTGACCGCACAGCTCAATATGAGCTTCGAGCCAGCTCTAGACAGGAGCTTTACGATGATGCCCTTCCCGCTTTACAATATCTACGCCTTTGCGGGATTTGCCTATCGGATCTAAGTAGGACTGACAGAGGACTCTGTTATCTCAGACAGCGCAGAGAGCGGACGCATGATATCTGAAGAGAGTTTTTTACTACCTTTGTAGTGCAGTGGTAGGGAGCATCTGACAGCGTCCCCTGCCCTGCGCATTACCACTCACAGAGACCCATCACGCTATGCACGCTAGCCTTGTCATCATACCCACCTACAACGAGCGAGAGAATGTCGCTGAGATGATTCGAGCCGTCTTGGCACTGCCCGAAGATTTCGACCTGCTGATCCTTGATGACAATTCGCCTGACGGTACCGCTGAGATCGTACGTACACTACAACAAGAGCCAGACTACACGGACCGTCTGAATCTCATCGTGCGTCCAGGTAAGCTGGGACTAGGGACCGCTTATCTTACAGGCTTCGAGTGGGCGCTGGAGCATGGCTACGACTACATCTTCGAGATGGATTGCGACTTTAGCCATCCGCTCTCAGCGCTACCACACCTCCTACGTGCGGTCTCGGAGGAGGGCTACGATGTGGCGGTGGGCTCTCGCTACGTACGTGGTGGTGGGGTCAAGGACTGGCCCCTGAACCGCATCCTCATGAGCTATCTCGCATCGGTCTACGTGCGCATTATCACTTGGCTACCAGTACGAGACACCACGGCCGGCTTCGTCTGCTACCGGCGTGAGGTGCTAGAGACGATGAGACTAGATGAGGTACACTTCAAGGGCTACGCCTTCCAAATTGAGATGAAGTACACGGCTCACTGCCTAGGCTTCAAGATCAAGGAGGTACCCATCACCTTTGTCAATCGTAAGCTCGGAAGCTCGAAAATGAATGGCTCGATCTTTGGCGAAGCCTTCACGGGTGTCCTCAAGCTACGCTACTGGCGGCTCTTCAAGGGCTTCCCCAAGCGCCATAATCCTGCTAAATAATATGCGACAGATCATACTCGGAGCGACCATAATCAATGAAGGTCGACAGGTCGTCGGCTCCGTATGCCTCTCCGACGAGCGCATTGAGTCTATATGTATAGGTGTCGACAAGGTGTCTGACCTCCCTGACGAACTGGCCCAAGGAGCGGAGATCGTGGAGGCGCACGGGCTCTGGCTACTACCAGGCTGCATCGACGATCAGGTGCACTTTAGAGAGCCTGGACTAACTCACAAGGGAGACATAGCACACGAGAGCCGTGCCGCCGTGGCCGGTGGTGTCACCTCCTATATGGACATGCCGAACGTGAAGCCTCCGACGGTCACTCTCGAGGCGCTCCTCGACAAGCGTCAACGTGCTCAGAAGACAAGCTGGGCAAACTACGCCTTTTACTTCGGCGGGACTAATGACAATGCCCCCGAAGCGTGTGCCATAGACCCTGCCTTGATCCCTGGTTACAAGCTCTTCCTGGGAGCCTCCACGGGCAATATGCTGGTGGACAGCGAGGAGGCGCTCGACTACTTCTTCGCCCATGCGCCCAAGCTCATCGCCACGCACTGCGAGAGCGAGGAGATCATCACACGCAATAAGGAGCTTTACCGCCAGCGATACGACGGGCATCCACCCATCGAGACACATCCGCTGATACGCTCCCGTGAGGCGTGCTACGAGTCTTCACGCAGTGCCATAGAGCGTGCCAAGCGTCTCGGTGCTAGACTACACGTACTCCACCTATCGACAGCAGAGGAGATGGATCTCTTCTCGGCAGCTCCGCTTTCGTCCGAGAAGCGCATCACCGCAGAGGTGTGCGTCCACCACTTATGGTTTACCGATGAGGACTACAGCCGCTTAGGCAATCGCATCAAGTGGAACCCCGCCGTCAAGACGGCTCGCGATCGTGAGGCTCTGCGCCAAGCACTCGTCGAGGGTCGCATCGACGTGGTCGCTACCGATCACGCGCCTCACGCACTGGCCGACAAAGAGGGCGATGCCCTCACAGCAGCCTCTGGAGGGCCACTTGTACAGCACAGTCTCTTGATGATGCTGGAGCTGGCTCACGAGGGGCTTTGGTCGCCTGAGCTAGTCGTTGAGAAGATGGCACACGCTCCTGCACAGCTCTTTGGTGTTCGCGAGCGAGGCTATATCCGCACAGGCTACTACGCAGACCTAGTCCTCGTCGATCCTCATCAGGAGACAACGGTCACGACGGAAAGTCTCTACAGCAAGTGTGGATGGTCGCCACTGGAGGGTTACACCTTCTCGCATCGCATCGTAGCTACCTGGGTCAACGGACAGGTTGCTTATCGTGACGGACAACTGATCAGTCGCCCGCCTGTGCATGCACTCACGTTCGCCTGAGCCAGCTCTCCATAGAGAGCAAATCGCTATTTGGTCGTCAAACCCTTTCGCTACGTGAGCGATTATTCTTATATTTGCAGTCGGTGATAGTTTCTAGAGAGATTATCACCATAGGGAGGGCGCAGTCCATCCCCCCACTAAAGTAGACACACAAATCAAAAACAATATAGCGTATGAATCTGTCACACATCGAGCATCTTGGGATAGCAGTCAAGAGCATAGAGGAGGCACTGCCCTTCTTCGAGGGAGTCCTCGGACTAACCTGCTACAACATTGAGGAGGTCGCTGACCAGAAGGTGCGTACCGCATTCCTCAAGATAGGCGAGGTCAAGCTAGAGCTTCTAGAGCCCACAAGCGATGAGAGCCCCATAGCCAAGTTTATCGAGAAGCGTGGCGAGGGCATTCACCACCTAGCACTATCATCTGACGATGTAGCACCAGCTCTCGAGGAGCTCAAGGGCAAGGGCTTACGCCTCATCGATGAGAAGCCTCGCAAAGGTGCCGAGGGTCTCAACATTGCCTTCGTACACCCCAAGAGTGCACACGGCATACTTCTAGAGATCTGCGACTGCAAGGATGTCGCTAAGTAATATCGTCCAATCAAACAAACGCTACATAGAATAATGAGTGTACAACAAGAGAAGATAAAGCAGCTCCTTGCCAAGCGTGAGGAGGCTCGTCTCGGAGGAGGCGAAGCACGCATTGAGAAGCAACACGCCAAGGGCAAGTACACAGCTCGTGAGCGTATAGCTATGCTCCTCGATGAGGGTTCCTTTGAGGAGATCGACATGTTCGTCCAGCACCGCTGCACGAACTTTGGTATGGAGAAGAAGAAGTTCCTCGGTGATGGTGTCGTCGTAGGTAGCGGTACCATCGATGGACGTCTCGTCTACGTCTTCGCTCAGGACTTCACCGTCATAGGTGGCGCACTCGGCGAGATGCTCGCTGCCAAGATCTGCAAGGTGATGGATCTAGCTATGACTATGGGCGCACCGTGTATCGGTCTCAACGACTCTGGTGGTGCACGTATCCAAGAGGCGGTCAACGCACTCTGTGGCTACGGTGAGATCTTCGAGCGCAACATCCTTGCTTCGGGTGTCATCCCTCAGATCTCTGGTATCTTCGGTCCATGCGCCGGTGGTGCTGTCTATTCGCCCGCACTGACCGACTTCAACATTATGGTACGCAACTCCAGCTACATGTTCCTCACAGGTCCTAAGGTGGTCAAGACGGTCACCGGCGAGGACGTCACTCAGGAGGAGCTAGGAGGTGCCGACGTACACGCATCTAAGAGTGGTGTGGCACACTTCGCCGTAGACAACGACGAGGCTGGTCTTCAGCTCATCCGTCAGCTGCTCTCCTTCCTGCCACAAAACAACATGGAGGAGCCACCCTTCGTCGCTTGCGATGATCCCGCAGACCGCTGCGAGGATCTACTCAATGAGATCATCCCCGACTCGCCAAACCGTGCTTACGACATGTACGAGGTGATCGGAGCAATCGTTGACCATGGTGAGTTCCTCGAGGTACATCGTGACTACGCACGCAACATCATCGTCGGCTTCGCACGCTTCAACGGACAGAGCGTCGGTATCGTAGCTAACCAACCCAAGGTAATGGCTGGTAGTCTTGACTGCAACTCCTCTCGCAAGGCAGCACGCTTCGTACGCTTCTGCGATTCATTCAATATCCCCATCGTCACACTCGTCGACGTACCAGGCTTCCTCCCAGGTACTGGTCAGGAGTACAACGCTGTCATCACGCACGGTGCTAAGCTTCTCTACGCTTACGGCGAGGCTACCGTACCTAAGATCACGGTCGTCCTACGCAAGGCATACGGTGGTGCCTACATCGTGATGGGCTCTAAGCACCTCCGTGCAGACATCAACTACGCTTGGCCATCTGCAGAGATTGCCGTCATGGGTCCGTCAGGAGCCGTCGAGGTAGTCTTTGCTAAGGAGGTCAAGGCGAGCGATGATCCCGCCAAGACAGCTCTGGAGAAGGAAGAGGAGTATCGTGAGGCTTTTGCCAATCCGTACAATGCTGCTTCCTACGGTTACATCGATGATGTCATCGAGCCGAGGAACACCCGTTTTCGCATCATCCGTGCGCTACAGCAGCTACGCACGAAGCGTCAGACGCTCCCCGCTAAGAAGCATGACAACGTACCGCTCTAACCCCTTCTACAGATGGCAACCAAAAAGATAGAAAAGGGTAAGAAGGCACCCGCTAAGAGAGCCAAGAAGGCAGCTACAGCACCCTCTCCCGAAGAGGTTGCTATAGCACTCGCCTTAGCCCAGGCTCTAGGCACCCCTCACGATGAGGAGTCCTATCAGCTCACGATACGGCACAAAGAGTTTGATCCTTGGTCATTCAAGCTACAGAACATGCGTGTCACACCACAGAAGCAGTATTACATCTAACCCTAAACGGCAGTACCTTAGTAGTCTAGTGCGCTAGACCGCTAAGCACCCATATCAAACCCCTTATGAAAGAATATAAGTATAAGATCGATGGCAAAGAGTACGCCGTCAAGATTGACAAGATCGAGGGTGACCAAGCTCAGCTAGAGGTCAACGGCACCCCATACAACGTCGAGATCATACAGGAGAAGAAGGATACCCCTAAGGTCTCCAAACCCACTCCTACAGCAGCACCTGCAGCCACAGCAGCCCCTGCGCCCGCTGCAGCTCCAGCCGCCACAGGCAAGGGCAAAGCGGTCAAGGCTCCCCTACCTGGCGTCATCATATCAGTAGACGTACAGGTCGGTCAGCAGGTCAAGCGCGGTCAGCAAGTCGCTGTGCTCGAAGCCATGAAGATGGAGAACGGCATCAACGCTGAGTGCGACGGCACCATCACCGAGATCAAAGTCAAGGCTGGAGACTCTATCCTAGAGGGTACAGACATCGTTATCATCGGATAGACAGGACAGTCTGACAACCGACTATAGAGCGAGTTGGGATTAAGAAGTGGACGGCAAGAGAGCTTAGTAAGAGCAAGTGGCACAGCTCCACGATCGCTTACTTCGTCTCTCACTAGTTGTCCGCAGCTTATCCCCAACTCGCTTGCATTTTTTCCTTCATCACATACTTTAGATTCACTGTTATGACAAACTTACAGCGTCTCTTGGCAACACTGACGGCAATCCTCTGCGTGATCCTTGCCACGAGTAGTTGCCACCCCAATCAAGCTCCCAACCCCGGTTCCGATACGACAGGCGTCGACACAACGGGCGTGACACCGCAGCCAGACCCACAGCCCTTCCAGTCCATCCTCGAGCTAGATGCCAACGGCGAGCTCACCGCCATCCCCTTCCCCTGTGTCGATTGGCTTGGAGGCGAGAAGGCTGTCCAAGCCTTTGAGCAGAGCAAGGGTGCTACCCTCGATGGAACAATAGATAAGAATGGCAAGAAGGTCCTCCGCTACAAGACGGGCGACCCCAAGGGACAGCAGCCCATACGACTCTACATCATCGATCCGGCTAAGGCAATCCTCGAGACCTCTTCCATACAGATTGCAGCGCATCTAGTCGCTGAGGGAGACGACATCAATGATAATATGGAGATCCTCCTCAGCGACGCCGGCTATCAGAAGGTGCCTGAAGCTAAGGGTATCGCTTACTCCAACGGCACCTACCTGCTCGTCTTCTCTAAGATCAATGACAGCTCATGGGCTATCGCCTACAAGTCCGCTGGCGATCCCGCCCAGCTAGCAGGCATCCTACAGATCAAGGACTTCCCCTATCTCAAGAAGGAGACCAAGATGAGCGCTTACACCTTCGAAGAGATCGAAGCTTACGAGAAGCAGCTCGGACTACGCAAGCAGACCAGCAAGACAAAGACCAGTGTCACCTATCAGGCGATCGATCCCAGCAAGGTGAACTTCACCTACGTTCGCTACGACATTGACCCCAACGACGAAGGCAAGTCTGGTCCTATAGTACGCACCGACCGCTTCACAATGGCTATGTACAAGCAGCCTGAGCTACGCTCTTACTTTGAGCTCAACGGCTTCAACTACGAGGGCGCTTTCCAAAACTATGCCGAGAAGTTTGTCAACAAAGACCTAGCCGTACGTCTTCGTCTCTCCGACAAGAGACCTGGAGCCATCATCACATTTGAGGACGCTCCCGACCTATATCACAAAGGGCCGAAGCCCGGTCAGCCCACCTTCCAGGCACTCTACCTACCGCTGCTAGATGTCTTCGGTCAGAAAATTAGCAAGGAGAGCCCCATCATCGATCGTGAGCGAGAGATCCACCCCGACTGCGAGGTAGAGTTTAAGCCAGCCAATCCTGATGCTGGATATAAACACGATGCCATCAAGGTAAGCATGCCTCTCTCCTTCAAGCTCGATCCCGCAGATCGCAACAAGCCTCGTACGATAAGCTACGCCTACGAGTCAAAGAGTGGCTCGACTATAGAGCAGATTTCTTATGACTTCTCTCCCGAGTGGGAAAAAGCTAAGATCGATGGAGATAACGCCATCATCAAGGACTTTATGACGAAAAACGGCTTTGCCTACAAGGGCGATCAGATACTTGAGAACGAGCAAGGGCAGCTCCACCTTTATCAGTATTACAATGCATCTCTAGGTATCTACTTTGAGTATGTACGCTTTATAAAGCCCGCCTTTATGACCCTCCCCATAGGGATCTACACCAAGACTCCGACTGTAAAGCTATAAGACTATACACAGAGCCTTATATACACACAGAGCCAGCTCTCAGACTATAAGCGTCTGAGAGCTGGCTCACTTTCTATCGGGACATAAAGACTACCTATTTGCGCAAAATCGGGTCACGTTGTCCCCATTTCGTGCTTTTATCTCGTCGTTTTGGCCCGATCCGACGCCGTTGCTGACCATTCTCGTAGCGTGAACTTTTGGCAATGTCGGGACTTTTCTCTATCTTAGAGGTCGATTTAATGAGTATAATAGATGAAGCCTATACAATTCATACAGAAGTCTCTCCTGCTCGTGGCTGCGCTACTCACGCTCAGCATCGCCTGCACGGCTCAGAGCAAGGAGCAGCAAGAGACCGCCAAAACCGAGATACTGCACATCAATGCAAACTATATGCGCGAGCATATCTACGACTTTGAGGCGCATCCCGACACCTTTGTATACAAGGGTGACAAGCCCGCCATCATCGACTTTTACGCCGATTGGTGTCGTCCCTGTCGCCAACTAGCTCCCAAGCTACAGAAGGTAGCCGAC
Organism: Porphyromonas asaccharolytica DSM 20707; assembly: GCF_000212375.1. Taxonomy (NCBI): domain Bacteria; kingdom Pseudomonadati; phylum Bacteroidota; class Bacteroidia; order Bacteroidales; family Porphyromonadaceae; genus Porphyromonas; species Porphyromonas asaccharolytica. Next base: position 154,350 of record NC_015501.1, read on the forward strand.
CAATACGCTGATCAGCTCGTTGTCTACAAGGTCAATGTGGACGAGAACCCACAGCTGGCCGCACTCTTTGGCGTACAGAGCATCCCGATGGTACTCTTCGTACCGCTTGATGACCTACCCTATCAGAGTCTCGGAGACCTCCCTATGGATCATATTGAGGGGCTCCTCGGCAAGATAGGGGTCAAAACCGATAACCAGTAAAACACTCAATACACAGTAACTATAAACCAAACAAACACTATGTCTACAGTAAAATTTCAAGATAAGATCACTGTCACCCTCGCTGGTGAGCAACCTAAGATAGGGACCATGGCTCCCAACTTCGAGCTAGTTCGCAAGGACCTCTCCACAGCCAAGCTCTCTGACTATCGTGGCAAGCGTGTCGTCCTCAACATCTTCCCCAGCGTCGACACAGGGGTCTGCGCAGCATCCGTACGTCGCTTCAACGCTGAGGCTGCTAAGCTCGACAATACCGTCGTCCTCTGCATCTCTCAGGATCTACCCTTCGCACAGGCACGCTTCTGCGGTGCTGAGGGGCTGGACAATGTCGAGACGCTCTCTACCTTCCGCTGCTGTACGGTACCCTCTTCAGAGCCTGCTTTCTGCAAGAACTACGGACTGATGATGCAGGACGGACCTCTCGCTGGGCTACAGGCTCGCTGCGTTATCGTCATCGATGCTGAGGGTAAGGTCATCTACGAGGAGCTAGTTCCTGAGATCACCCAGGAGCCTAACTACGACAAGGCTATCGCTGCACTCAAGTAAGCGCGCCCTCACACAGGCAGACGACGGCGTCACAGCCTTCGATCTCCTCACACACGATAGCGGCACCACACCCCAGACATTACACATTATGGAGCTTGGTGCCGCTCTCTTTCTCTCTAACTACACCACCCCCTATCTTATGAAGAGAACTACCATATTACTACTCCTCCTTACCGCACTCTGGCAGTCGCTGGGGGCGCAGGTTCAAGTGCCTAAGCCTAGTGATGCGGACTTTGCTACGAGCAACGTACTCGCCGTCTACGATGGCGGATTGCGCATAGCTACTATCTGTCGTGAATATATTGTCGACAGCAACCTTAAGGAGGGTGTCGTCGCTGACGTCCTCTACCTGGCTAATGAAGATGGCTCGACCAACTACGCCTTCGGGTACGACCTTAAGGAGGCAACCCACTACAGCTGGGATCTAGAGCAAAACAGCTGTGACCGTCTTTATGTAGATATGGAGTACGAGGGACTCTTTATCTCCCAGACCCTAACCGTTAGCTATGCTAAGCTTGCTAACGCTCGTACCGCTACACTTCAGCCTCTGCTCCTCACCGATCAGCGAGGTGACGAGACCACAAGCTATGGCATCGTCAAGATCGGCGCACAGCTATGGATGCGAGAAAATCTCGCAACTCTGCGCTGGCGTGACGGGTCGAAAATAACGACTGGACTGAGCAAGTCGCAGTGGTGGAGTACAGAAGAGGCTGCCGTCTGTTACTACAATAACGACCTCAACCTACTCGCTTCACACGGGGCTCTTTACAACTTCTTTGCTGTAATTGATTCTCGTGGACTAGCTCCCGAGGGGTGGACTGTACCCAGTGACGATGCGTGGCACTCGATGATACACTACGTAGACCCCAAGGGCTTTGAACCCAACCCAGATCTCCTAGATCGCGAATCCGAGCACGCAGGCTTACTGCTCAAGAGTACTGAGGGGTGGAGGGTCCCCCCCGTACCTGACGAGGGCGCTGTCCTTAAGCAGGGCAATAACTTGACAGGCTTCAACGCACGCCCTATGGGTAGCACATCGCAGTCTAACTATATGGACTACTCTGCTGAGGGGTACCAGGCATACTTCTGGACCTCCTCTATTTATGAGAAGAGTGCACTCTTCAGACGTTTCTTTTGGGATGAAGATATTGCAAACAGATGGTTTGAGAGCAAGAACTACGGCTACTCCGTCCGTTGCGTCCAGCCTGCCACAAAAGTGGAGATCGTCCCCTCCGCTCCGCAAGTGATAACTGGCGTGCAGCTTGAGACCAATCTCGACACCAAGACACCCTTCATGATTCGTGCCGTCAGCAAGAGCGGTGAGATCGTAGTCACAGACGCTTCTGGGGCTAAGCACACCTTTACAGTGGACAAGCGCATCGACCAGCTTATGGGAGGTGTCGGCACACTCGTCTCTCTGCCCGCCTCAGAGCACAATGATAAGCTAACGATCTCTGGAGACCTCATCTATCTCGACCTTTCTGGACAGGAGATCACATCATGCCGCGTCGGAGAGGCTAACCTACTACAAGCTCTCATACTCAATAATAATAAGCTCACCCAGCTAACGCTCCCCACGCTACCAGACCTGCGCCTGCTCTATGTGCACTCTAACCGGCTGAAGAGCGTATTCCTAGGAGCGCAGCCACAGCTTACTGAGCTAGTTCTCATGACCAACCTACTCTCAAAGGTGGACTTGTCGCAGCTCCCCGCACTAAAGCACCTAGGCGTAGCGATGAACCAGATTACAGAGCTAGACCTAACTCACAACGTAGCTCTCCAAGCCCTCGACTGTCAGGTGAACATGCTTAGAGAGCTGCACATCGCACACCTCACGCAGCTCAAAGAGCTACACTGCTCTAAAAACAAGATCACCACGCTCCCCGTAGCAGATCTGACACAGCTCGAGAAGCTATACTGCGCAGACAACAAGCTCAAGACACTGGACATCTCTAAGCTCAACAATCTCACAGAGATAAACTGTAGCAACAATGAGCTCTCCACCCTTGATCTCAAAGGCAAGAAGGCACTCACAGAGCTCTACGCCTTTACCAACCAGTTCTCTCAGCTAGACCTCAGCGAGGCAAAAGCTCTTGAGACGATCAGCATAGGAGACAATCAGTTATCCCAGTTAGCTCTCGTCGATATGGGTCATCTTGAGTCTCTCTCAGCTCCCTTTAACACGCTCTCTCAGCTGACGCTCACCGACTGCCCCAATCTCGGTGCCGTCTCTGTCTTTGCTAATAGGCTAGCGAGCATCTCCCTAGCAAACTGTCCTAAGCTCACAATCCTAGAGATCAACAACAACCGCTTTACCGATCCACTACCTCTAGTGGAGAGCCTGCCGACTCATCCTGACTTACAGGACAATGCCGGCTACATCGTCTTCCTCAACAGTAACGAGTATGGCGACTTCCCCGAGGGCAATGTCAAGAGTGACGCCTTCATCACCGCTGCCAACAAGAAGGGGTGGGTCGTGCTCAATGGAGAGACACCGCTCACGACACACATCTCCGAGGTCACCCCTGCAGCTATGGGGCAGATCATCTCGACAGACCACGAGGGGTGCTACGAGATCGTCGGAGCAAACCCCGCCCTGTGGCAAGTCTACACAGCCGAGGGCCTGCTCGTAGCGACCAGCCGTCAGGCACACGCTGACAACGTCATCGACCTCACTCAGCAGCCTCACGGAGTCTACCTCGTACGGCTTATCGCCCACGACGGCTCGCAGCAGAGCTACCGCATCGTTCGATAGACCGATATTGTGGCCCCATAGGCACAGTTCACTAAGTAAAGTTATAGCTGTCTGACACAGCAACAGACAGCTCCACAACGGAGGGCTCCATCGCTAAGTAATCGCGGTAGAGCCCTCTGTCATTATACCGGTTATCGCTTTCTTAAACGCAACACCCCCCCCTCTGAAGGGTCAGCCAGCTTTAGGAAGAGTCGACTTCAAGAGAGTGCTAGCAAAGAGTTCCAAAGCGATATTCTTGAGCAAGTCTTTTTTACGCAGCCCATTCTTCATTTTTTTGTTTCTTTGCATTTGAACACTAACCAAACAACTAAACTATTGTATGAAAAGATTACTACTATCGCTGATTATCGTCAGCCTCTCACTCACTTATGCTAAGGGAGGTGAGACCTCTCCACCATTTGTAACTGTAGTCTCTGAGGACTTCAGCCTATGGACTAAAGGTAGCGAGACAGTCCCCCACAACGAGATGGAGGGAGGTAAGGAGCGGCAGTTTATGATTGATAAGACTATCACTCATCAACCTGGATGGATGGGCAACTATATCTATCAAGCAGGAGGCTGTGCTTACCTCAAGCTCAACGATGACGGTCGTGCGGGACACATTCAGACTCCTGAGATGGCGCTCTATGGTGAAGTCAAGATCACCTTTCGCGCCAAGATTTTAGCTGGAAAGCAAGAAAAGGGGCAGCTCTGGATAGCTCTTTGCGATAATAACTCAGGACCTGTAGACAATAAGGATGTCGACTTAACTACAGAGTGGCAGACCTTTGAGATGGTATCTACACAAGCGACCTTTAATGAGCAAAACATTTTTCAGCTTCAGCCTCTAGACTGTGACGCACTCATTGACGACATTGTCGTAGAGAGACGCAAGACGGTGCTAATTCCTCCTCGAGCTTTAAACCCTATAAACACTTCGTCCACTTCGTTCCAAGCCGTATGGACTCCATCTCCCGATGCGACTTCTTACCTCTGCAGTATTTACTACCTAGATATGCCAAAAGAGGTGACACCTCCTACGACAGTGGTAGAGGGCTTTGACCAAATCCGTCTAAGCGGCAAAGGGAAGATCGACACCACAAGTCCTAACTACCCCAAAGGGTGGGAGATAGATCTATCAACCAATGGAAGTGTGGACATAACTCAAGAGGAGGGCTTCTACCACTCAGCGCCACAAGCTCTGGTCTTCGATGCTCCTGGCGACTATGTCGTTACACCTAAGACGTCTGCTCCTATTACAGCTCTATCTTTTTGGGTTAGACCTTCAAAAGTCGAAACGGAAAAAGATTGGAACTACACGCTACTAGAAGTATCTGTCTACTCTGATGGTAAGTGGCAAGCTATTGCCAATCTTCCCAATACCTGGATGAAACCGGAGGGAGACTTCTACACTTTTGACCCAGAGATGCTTAAGACCTATGACATCGAGCAGGTACGCTTGGAACTAATACAGAAAAACGAAGTTACGTTCTACGTTGATGATATCACCTATACGTATGAGAGTAAGCCTGTTCCCTACTACATAATACAGGATAAAGAGGTCCAAGACACCCTATACAATGTTGCTTCGTACGATCCCTCTAAGGAGCATTTCTACTACGTTCAGGCAAAGGACGGGGAGACTCTCTCTGAGGCGACTTATCCTACATGGGTAGATGGACTCATCGGTGTAACCCCTCAGGTAGAAGAGGCTACAGACGTAACCGAGACAAGCTTCAAGGCACACTGGGAGAAACTATACAATGCAGCCTACTATCAGTTCAACAGCTATCGTCTACTCAAGCACCTAGAGGAGAAACCTCAGCAGACGGTTCTGTATGAGACTTTTGATCAGATCACTATGGGTAGCATAGACAAGCCTATCACACCAGAGGAAACTGTCGTACAGCTAGCCAAGGAGCAACTCACCCAGAGTGACTGGGTGCTACAGTTACCCGCTTATGTCAAAGGGATGGCTGGAGTCAAAGAGACCCAACCATATAGCTCTACAGCAGGCTTGGTCGTTTCTCCTGTTATCTCATTAGATGCTGACGGAGGTGCTTTTGAGGTGGATGTACAGGCAATAAGCACTGTCCCTCAGGACACCCTCTTTGTGATGATCATGAAGGACTATACAGACCGTAAGGTGGATGAATATATGCGTATCCCATTTCCTGAAAATGGAGGAGCAGTCTCTTCTTCGGTTAAGTTCGCAGCTCCAAAAGACCTTAACGCTAGAAAGGACATTCGCATTGGATTCATGAGCGCTAGAGGCAAGCCATTTTATATTGACGAAGTATCTATCCTACAGAACGTCCGCAAGGGTGAGACTCTGTATGCTCCCTACAAGACAAGTTTTCCTGAAGAAAACGCACTCTCAGTAGAGCACGGAATGAAGGGTGAGGACTTTGCATATAGTGTACAGGCTTTTCGCACACGCTTCTACTTCAACTATATTTCTGAAGTATCAGACCTTATGATTGTAAAGAACCCATACAGGACAGCCCTCGAAGAGCCTATACAAGACACACCACGCTCTCTAAAAATTTACCAAAGAGAGGGTGGTATGCTTCTCACAGCCTCAGCTTCAGAGACAGTCTCACTATACAATCTCTCGGGGCACTTACTACTTCAGCTAGAGCTCTCTGAGGGTGAGTCTACTTTTATCCCACTACCCGCAGGATACTATATACTACACACCTCTCACGAGAACTATAAAGTGCAAGTTAAGTAGACACGGGTATATCAAATTCGTCGGATCAAAAGCTTGCTCCTGATTAGAAGCTACTTTCACCCGACAGAAAGCAATGTAACGGAGGGCTCCATCGCTAAGTAATCGCGGTAGAGCCCTCCACTTTTTTGTGCCAAACTGTAGGGATAAGCGCAATCTCTACCGAGGAAATCGAAAATCTCCACGTGGGCAATTTATATTCTCCACGTGGGCGTGAAATGAAACTTCGGAGGAATCAAATGAAACTTCGGAGGAATTCTTTCTCGCCTACGTGGAAAATAAAAAATATCCACGTGGAGATTTGAGATTTTCCACGTGGCTATCGCACAAAACGTGTAACAACGTGTAGGAATGCTCGGCTCGTGACGACTCCTGTAGGGACGCACGGCTCGTGCGTCCGTTGTAGAACATTGTGACGAGTATCGATACCATAACCTTTGATACAACGGACGCACGAGCCGTGCGTCCCTACAAAGGGTTACACGTATCATCGTTACACGTCACGGGTTGCACGTATCATCGTTACACGTCACGGGTTGCACGTATCATCGTTACACGTCACGGGTTGCACGTATCATCGTTACACGTCAAGAGCGTCCCCACATATCACTACACGAGATATTTGCGGGAGGTTGGGACGCTGGGTGGGCGTTCATTCGGAGATTATCGTTACTTTTGTAGCATTAATCAGTAGAAACTATGACGCAGGTATCAGATCTAGAGAATCGTCAAGCATATATCACCCAGCAGAGTGGCTTCATACGCCAGCTGCAGGAGGGCATGCACACCACGATCATCGGGCAGGAGCATCTTGTGGAGTCGCTCTTGATCGGTTTGCTAGCCGATGGACATATCCTCCTCGAGGGTGTGCCAGGGCTTGCTAAGACGCTCGCTATCACGACGCTCGCTAAGCTTATCGATGCAGACTACAGCCGCATACAGTTTACCCCCGACCTACTTCCAGCCGACCTCGTCGGTACGCTGATCTATAGTCAGCGCAGTGAGTCCTTTTCAGTCAAGAAGGGTCCTATCTTCGCTCACTTTGTTCTCGCTGATGAGATCAACCGCGCTCCAGCCAAGGTGCAGAGCGCACTCCTCGAGGCGATGCAAGAGCGACAGGTGACACTTGGCGAAGAGACTTATCCGCTCCCCTCGCCTTTCCTTGTGATGGCAACGCAAAACCCTATCGAGCAGGAGGGTACCTATCGACTGCCTGAGGCGCAGGTAGACCGTTTCCTGCTCAAGGTGGTGCTGGACTACCCCTCGCACGAGGAGGAGATGAAGATCATTGAGATGAATCTGGCTAGTCAGCTACCCACGGTAAAGCCTGTGGCGACAGCCCAGCAGATCTTAGCAGCTCGCAAAGCGGTGCAGCAGGTTTATCTCGATGAGAAGATCCTCCGCTACATCGTGGATCTGGTGATGGCGACACGACAGACGGAGGGCATCCCCGCCCTACAAGGGATGATAGCTTATGGCGCTTCGCCACGTGCGTCGATCTCGCTGGCAGCAGCTGCACGAGCCTACGCCTTCATCGCTCAGAGAGCCTATGTGATCCCAGAGGATGTGCGTGCCGTGTGCCACGACGTGCTACGTCATCGTCTCGGCATGAGCTACGAGGCTGATGCCGTTGGTATGAGTGCCGACAAGGCAATCGACGAGATCATCAACGTGGTGCCGGTACCCTAGCACCACTAGACTCTAACCTCTAAAGTCTAATCTCTAACTTCTAATTTCTAACCTCTAAATGCAGGATCTCTTACGTAAGGTCAGACGCATCGAAATCAAAGCTCGGGGTCTCAGCCAAAACATTTTGGCTGGGCAGTACCGCTCAGCCTTTAAGGGGCGAGGAATGGCTTTTAGCGAGGTGCGGGAGTACTACGTAGGAGATGACGTGCGTGACATTGACTGGAACGTGACGGCACGCTATGCGCAGCCGCATGTCAAGGTCTTTGAGGAGGAGCGCGAGCTAACTATCATGCTCCTCGTCGATGTCTCTCACAGTCTAGACTTCGGCTCTACGAGTGAGACGAAGCGGGATCTGGTAGCGACGATCGCTGCGACGATTGCTTTCGCCTGCATTCACAACAACGACCGTGTCGGGCTCATGCTTTACACCGACCGTGTGGAGCGCTACATCCCTGCAGGTCAGGGTCGTAAGCATGTGCTACAGCTCATTCGTGAGATCCTGACTTACCGCCCTGAGCGTCACTCTACACAGATCTCCTCTAGCTTAGAGATGCTTTCACGAGTAGTCAAGAAGCGCTGCTCAGCCTTTATCGTGAGTGACTTCATCACCGACCAACCGACCGATGCGGAGCGCGCCCTGATCCAGCGCACGGCTCGTCGACACGACCTGCTGGCGATACGAGTCGTGGACAGACGTGACTACGACCTCTCGGCTATGGGCCTGACCCTCGTGCATGACTTGGAGACGGGCGCGAGTCGCTACGTAGACACCTCGTCGGAGCGACTTCGTGAGCAGTATGCGGTCAACTATACGACCTTTGCCGCCGAGTGGGAGCGTCTGATGCGTGAGTCGGGCATCGACCACGCCATCGCCGAGACTGGCGAAGACATCATCCCCGTCCTCTCGCAGCTCTTCCGCAAGCGCATCTAACTAAACGAGAGTGGCCAAAGACTCCCTTCACTCTTGTTCATGATACAGACATCTATCATCTGCAAGGGGGCACATCTCGCACGTATCACACGATAGGCGTTAGCTATCAGCAAGATACAATCACTAGATCTAAACAAACATCTAGCACACTGCCCGAACAAAGATCTCTCATCTCAGTGAAGCTTTCAGCGCTTATTTACCTCCCCGGCTGACGCATTATAATATAATGTGTCACCCCTGCCCTCTAATCTCTAACCCCTAATCTCTAATTACATATCTTTACAGGGAAATTCGTCTGATTCCCTCCTTTCTCGAATATCCACGTGGGGAATCTAAAATCTCCACGTGGATGTTTTTTATTTTCCACGTGGGCGTCAAACAATTCCTCCGAAGTTTCATTTGATTCCTCCGAAGAATTTTTTCTTCCCTACGTGGAAAATAAAAATTCTCCACCTGGATATTTCGAAATATCCACGTGGAAATCAGTTTTCCCCGACATGACGCCGTTTTGATATGTAGTTGGTTCTAAATTATTGTAACACGCCAACGTTGTATTTCCCCAGCTAGGAATGACGCATCATAATCACTCTGTCAGGAGCTACACAATGGTGACCAGAGAGGAATAGGTGAACTCATTATATATAATGCGTCAGCCCTGGTACTTCACCAACCATTCTGACCTTTACGCCGTTTTTTCCTACATTTGTAACTGTGTTGCACTTGACACTGGGATGTGCGATGAAGAAACAATTATTGAAGATGTTGCTAATAATAGGAGCTGGAATTGCATCCTATTTTATAATAATACACCCACTGAACTGGGGTATATCTGAAGAACTTGGGAGTGGGTTTATAATCACATCAGACAAAAGTTTATTATATAGAGATGGTAATACGGAGTATTTTGTACTTCCATTTGGAGTGACGAAATATAAATACAATACAAAATGGATTGTGGCATACACCGAAGGATATTCCATAACACGCAATTTACAGGAGAAGAAAAATAGTTCAAGTCTAACCAATTATTGGATTATCGACAAAGAAATGCCAATACATCTCAATAAGCAGGACTCTGTTGTTTTATACATAAATGGCATTGCCTATCCTATTATTACTAATGGGTTAATAGGACCAATGGATTCTTTGTCTTTTATTGATTCTGTTAGAAAATTCGACATTCCCCTAAGAATAAACTGAACTATCACTGTCCGATGATTTTCGTCTCGCTCAAAAACTGGTCCATCCGAGATTCTGTGTGATGACCTGATTGCGGGCAAAGAAAGAAGCTGGCTCTATCTTCATCCTGGAAATGTAAGCTGGGGCTGTGTTACGGTTTGTAGAAACAACTCGCTATCCCCTGAGGAAAGGGAACAGGAATGGCATATAATTCATAATATGATAAGTCATACAAAAACGGAGAAAGTCCCCGACAATCGTGGATTACATAAGTATTTCCCTGGTAAGCAGATTAAGTTTGGCGTTCTAAAAGTTCGAGATAGATGAAAAATAAATATCTCCTCTGCTTTCTATTTCTATGGCATTGCTATTCTTGTACATTAGAGCCAAGAATAGCAATACCTCAAGAATTAAAACAAGAGCTTGTAAGAACAGGGCATTATAATTCGTATGTAAGATTATTGAATCAGTCTTTGGATTCAAATAACGCAGAGGACTTATCTCATTTCTTAAGCATAGATTATTTTTCCACTTGTTCAACAGGTTCAGAACATGGACAAATTTTACTAGAAATATTACGGGAAAAAGGTGACGTGTTTGTTTTCAAAGCCCTTACACTTCTAAGTCAATCAAAAAAAACAAGTGTCAAAGGGTATCTCTTAATAGGAATAGATAGTCAAGGAAAATGCGATATCAGCTATTTTATAGAAAAGTACCCTAGGTCTTTTGGATATCTAAAGATAAAGCCATGGTAAATGATTTGCATTCTTACAACCTCGGTGGACTGGTGGATCATGTGCGTGGTTACAAGTCCTACAGCTACGACTATGTGAACAAGATTGGCTACGACATGGTCATATCTTGATAGGTTCTTTTAGAATAAGTCAAGATATGACCGTATTAAAAGACAAATAGCATGACATATAAGAATTTTCCTATACTAACTAAAGTTGTTATAACCTTGATTCTAACATATTCTGTATTTATGATACTGCTCATGTCGATTTTTGACTTGCTCTCTATGTCGACATCAGTGAGTTTTACAACATTCTTGATCGAAAAGATGATTCCTAATATTTCAGCTGTAATTGCACTTATTTTTCTTGTTAGGTATCTTTGGATTACAGATAAGAACTCCAATACTTCTAAAAAAGATCCCATTGAAAGAAACAATCGCTAATGATGTTCGACGGACATAAAGACAGTACAGTCGGAGAGCGCAAGCTAATATGGGACGAGGAGAACCGCTTGCTGGCAGTCGATGAGAATGGTTTTGTGAGCAACTATTGGTATGATGCCGATGGTGAGCGCACGGTGAAGACTAGTGGTGAGAACGAAGCGATCTATGTAAACTCCGAGTTCTCGGGTGGCAACACTGGTACGGCACGCTTCTCGCTCTATGTCAGCCCATACTTGGTAGCCGGACAGGGTGGTAGTCTTAAGGATGCAGCAGATCTATCCGACACAGGAGATGTAGTTGATAAGATGAATGTTCGTGGAAAAGAACTGAACGATAACAACAATAATCGCCTTGGACAAAGACTAAGCCATAAAAGTATTATTCCAACTAAAGATGGATGCGTCAGTTTTATTCCTTGTTGACTCAAGTTCTCTTGAGAATATTGAAAGATGCAGTAATCCACCTGACGATTCAAAAACAGATAAGAATTGAAACTCCGAAATGATGAAAAGACTCCTGCTATATACTGTCGTGCTGTTTTCTTTTTCTAGTTATGTAAAAGGCCAAGCGAATGACAGTATAGCTCTGTATAACAATGTCCTTGATTACATTTCAAGAGATCTAAATGTGGATAGAGAAAGCATTGCCGTTTCAAGCGTTATTTACGATCTAGACTCCTTTTTCTATATCCCTGTGGCTGAAAACCAGGAACAAAAGGAAATGCTGATAAAAAGGCAAAACTTCTCCCGAGGTGATTTTCATTCAGATATCCTTGATAGTAACTTCAGAAAGTTGTCAAGCAATAGTAAGTACTGCCTTTTCTTCTCTTACCTTATGGATGGAGTACTTCTAGCAGAGATATACGAGCTTCAAAGAAGATTTACATGTCAAATTGACTACTCTTTTATTGTGGCGACGAGCCTGCGTAGGTATGCCTATATGTTGATCATTAGCAAGGAATACGAAATAGTCAAATCGCACAAGATAGAATTAAATTGAGTCGAACTTAGTTCGCACTTAAACAAGCCACAATTGTCCATTTTTCAATAGTGTCCTAAACGTTTTTGGAGGACGATGGGTGTAAGATAGCTGTCAAAGAGGAGACTATTGACTTTTGCAATAGTCTCAAGAGAGGAATAGAGAGGTGGTTGAGCTTATCGTATCTAATACGTCAGCTCTGTATTTACCTCCTATTCGTGAATTATCGGTACTTTTGTGGCGTTGTATGGTCTAGAGGCACATAGTCAGCGGTTGCCAATCTAGATGCTTAAGGCTAATCTATGCGATATCGTCTACTATTATATATACTACTGATTTGTGGCGGCGGAGGTCTATGGAGCTTCGCAGCGGCACAGGATATCGTGATCACGACTGAGCTGACGCCCTCGACGATTCAGATCGGAGAGTATGCACAGATCAAGATGACTATCCGCACGAATGACCTCGACAATACGCTCCTCGTGATACCCCAAGAGCGGCAGATGGGGCAGGCGGAGATGATTGCCTTTGAGGTGACCGACACGATACCGCTCCAGGGGACAGAGGTGCAGCTGAATGCTCTGATGACCATCACTTCGTTTGCCGAGGGTATGGCGGAGCTACCTGCTTTTGGCGTGACGGTGGGCGGGGAGAGCTACTTCTCCAAGCCGCTCTACCTCAAGGTGACGATGCCCGAGGTAGACACGACGCAACCGCTCAAGTACAACCCGATCAAAGCACCTGTTTCGGTCTCGCTACGCTGGTGGGAGTATCTCCTCCTCGTCCTCATGAACCCCATAACGTGGGTGGTGCTGGGCATCATCATAGTGGTACTCCTCATCTTGTGGTACCGACACTACAAGCGCACACGACCCGAACCCGAGGTGGTCGTGGTGCCACTGACCGCTTTAGAGACTTTCGACCAAAGGCTTGCAGCACTACGTGCACTACCCTTTGACCAGCAAGAGGAGCAGATAGCTTACTACGATGGCTTGATCACCGCCTTGCGAAGCTATCTGACCGAAGGCTTAGGCTTGGAGATAGATGAATTGACCGCTCGCGAACTAGCCCAGCTACTCCAAAAGGCCCCCTACGAAGTGCCTCAGAGTGCGCTAGCGCAATGGGTGATCCACTCAGAGTGGGTACGCTTTGCCGACACCTGGGCGGAGCGTGCGTGGCAAGCCGAAGACGCAACGACCATCTACGAGGTAGTGCATCAACTAGCTAGCAGAAAGGAGGGTAAGTCTCTATGATATGGGTTCACCCTGAGTGGCTCTGGGCGCTCCTACTCCTACCGCTGCTGGTGCTGCTCTACATGCGCTACAACAAGCGTCACCAAGCAAAGCTTTCGCTCTCAGCATACCGTCTTTTGCCTAAGGGGAGCGGGTGGCGGAGCTATCTGCGGGCTTTACCTTTTGCCCTAGAACTACTGGCACTGGCGGCGATGATCTTAGCACTGGCTCGCCCGCAAGACTCCAACCACTGGGAGGAGCGATCGATACAAGGCATCGACCTCGTCCTCGCTATGGACCTCAGTGGCAGTATGCAGGCACTAGACTTAAAGCCGAACCGCTTTGAGGCAGCGCGTGATGTGGCGAGCGAGATGATCGCTGCACGCCCGAATGATAATATAGGTCTGGTGGTTTTCGCGGGGGAGAGCTTTACGCTCTGTCCGCTGACGGTAGACCACAACGTGATCCAGCAGATGCTCGAGACCACCGAGATAGGACAACTGGAGGACGGCACCGCCATAGGACTAGGGCTAGCGACGGCGATCAATACGCTCCGCGGTAGCGACAACAAGAGCAAAGTGATCATCCTCCTGACCGATGGGTCAAACAATGCGGGCGACATAACCCCCTCGATGGCCGCTGAGCTGGCACAGCAGTACGGCATACGTATCTACACGGTGGCAGCGGGAACCAATGGGGTCGCAAAGTTCCCCGTGCAGACAGCCTTCGGCACCGAGTATGTGGAGGCCGATGTGCAGATTGACGAAGGCACGCTACGACACATTGCCGAGCAGACAGGCGGCAAGTACTACCGTGCGACCGACGAGACGAAGCTGCACGAGATCTACAAGGAGATAGACTCACTCGAGAAGTCTCGTCTCACCTCTCGCTCGGTGAGTGCCTACGAAGAGCGCTATATGCTCTTTGCCCTGCTCGCTATCGTGCTCCTTGGCGCTGCTTTCTTATTACGAACCACCTTACTGCGAGCTAACCCATGATACAGTTTGCCTATCCCCTCCTGCTGTGGCTCCTGCTACTCGTACCGCTCCTGCTACTCGTTATGATTGTCGGTCAGAGACGGCGACGCAAGCAGCAGCGACGCTTTGCCACGCCTCAGATGCTACGGCAGATCATGCCCGACCGCTCTGCCAAGCGGGACTGGTGGCGCGCCTCGCTCAAGCTTATCGCCATCGCTCTGCTCTTCGTGGCACTCGCACGTCCACAACTCTACACCCATGCGCCCGTCTCGTCACAGCAGACGATCGGTGTCGACCTAGCCTTCTGCATCGATGTCTCCAACTCGATGGCGGCACGTGACGTCAAGCCCGACCGCATCGGCTTTGCCAAGCAGATTGTGACCCATACGATGCAGGAGTTGGCGGGCTCACGGGTAGCTATGGTCGTCTTCGCTGGAGGCGCTTACATACGTCTGCCACTGACGCCCGACTTGCCGACGGCTCGCACCTTCCTCGCAGACATACAGCCTGGTATGGTCTCCAACCAAGGCACCAATCTAGGACAAGCACTCGAGCGCTCCGCACAGGCCCTCTCAGCACCCTCACGAGCCGGCAAAGCGGTCATCATCCTGACCGATGGCGAGGATCACGAGGGCGGACTCGAAGAGGGCATCGAGCGACTCAAGAAGCAGGAGATCAAGGCTTACGTCGTAACCATCGGACTCCCCGATGGTGCCAACATACCCTTTGGTGAAACGCTCCTCACAGACTCACTCGGTGTGCCTGTACTCTCGAAGCCTAACCCCGAGATCACGGCAGAAATAGCCAACGCTACGGGCGGTCAGAGCTTCGTCGGTAGCAGTCCCCGCGCCATTAGCAACCAGCTGGTTAACCAGCTCCGCACTTTACCCCAAGCCAACCTGAGTGGCGAGGGTGAGCAGATCGAGGAGCTCTATGCGCTCCCCACGCTAGCTGCGCTCCTCTTGCTCCTGCTCGCCAATGGGATCATGCGCCGCAAGAGTCGCTTGTTCAGTCGTATTCAAATCTTTGGTCATCATGATGCGTAAGCTTCTATATATTGTCTTACTCTTGCTCTCTAGCCTGACGCTCATCGGGCAGACCGTACGTCTAGACGCACGGCGGGGTAATAAGAGCTACAATCGGAGCAACTACTCGTCAGCACGTGCCGCTTATCTCTCGTCCGTGGCTCGTGACTCGACCTACGCCCCCGCCCGACTCGGTCTGGGCGACGCTCTCTACATGTCAGGCGACACGGTCGCTGCCGTGCAGATGTGGCAGCGTATAGCGAGCGACAGCAAGGCTGATCCACGCTTGCAGGCCTTAGCATGGCACAACCTGGGCAACCGCTGTATGGACACGCAGCAGTATGACAAAGCGATCGAAGCTTACAAAGAGTCGCTCCGCAGAAACCCTACCGACGATGAGACACGCTACAACTTAGCCTTGGCGATCAAGCTCAACAAGCAGCCCCCACAGCAAGGTGGCGGAGGCGGTGGTGGAGGCTCACAGTCCGATCCGTCGCAGACACCTCCCGACCAGCAGCCCGACCAGCAGCCGCAAGGCAAGGAGCCGGACCTCGACAAGTCACAGGCTGACCGCATCCTCGACGCACTCCGCCAGCAAGAGCAACACACACGCCAGCGCATCAACCAGCGCCAGCCACAGCAAAAGAATCAGAACAAGAAGAACTGGTAATGCTACGCCTACGCACTTCGATACAACGCACTCTCCTGACAGTCATCTGGCTCTGTACCGTCGCCTTTGCAGGCTTGGCACAGCTCACGGTGATCGTCCCCCCGCAGGTTGCCGAGGGAGAGACCTTCCAGTTAGTTTATCGTGCTGCGGGAGCGCACGAGCTAGGGGCTTTCACCGCTCCTCAGATTGCCTCTGGGCTGAAAGTGCTCTACGGTCCTCAACTCAACGTACTGCACAAGATGAGCGGAGGTGTCTCAAAAGAGTACACCACCATCACCTATACGCTACAAGCGACCAAGGCGGGTAGCTACTCCATCAGTGCTGCTCAGCTACGGGTCGGGCAGAAGAGCCTCAAGGCTCTATCCAAGCGCATACAAGTCGCCAAGGCGCAAGGGCTGACGCAGCAGGCTATCGCCTCTGGCGAGTCACTACGAATCGCAGACCGAGATATGTATATGCGTGCCGTCGTCTCCTCGCAGTCGGTCTACACACAGCAGCCCGTCCTCGTATCGCTCTACCTCTACTCCCGCTATGGCAACCTCGCAGGCGTAGACCGCAAGCCGCCCGAGGTGACAGACTTCGTCACCAAGGAGATCCCGCTACAGCACACCAGCCTCACCACAGAGCGCGTCGGTGGCAGGCTCATGTACAAGGCGCTCATCTGGCAGATCCTTGCCTACCCACAGCGTAGTGGCGAGCTAGTCATCCCCTCCTTTGAGTATGACTTCCAGGTATCTGTAAATCGAAAGGTGGATAACGAGGAGGATCTTTTTGCCAATAAAGCTGTCGCAACGGCTCATAAGAAGTTGCACTCGCAACCCTTGAAGTTGACCGTACGACCACTCCCTGAGGGAGCTCCCGAAGGATTCGATCAGTTGGTCGGCTCTTTTCAGATCCAAGGCACGCTCTCCGCGCCCGACCCGACCTACGAGACGGGTCGCGCTATGACCTACCAACTAGATATCAGAGGTCGAGGCAATGTCTCCCTACTCTTAGCTCCAGAGCTAGGCTTGTCCGACAAATTTGAAGTGTACGAGCCGCAACTCATCCGTGACGACCAAAAGGTGCAAAATGGCAATACGGAGGTGCATCGCATCTACGAATATACCATCATACCGCACGCCACGGGACAGCAGACGGTGCCAGCCGTCAGCCTCCCTTACTTCGACCCCGCTACGAATAGCTACCGTACCGCCACCACAGCACCTATCCGTATAAAGGTAGCGCAAGGCTCTAACGATGTGCCACAAGTGGGCAAAGCTGGAGAGGCAAGCAGCTCACAGCGATATACGCCCTACCCTTACGATGCGCCCGCTCCGACCATCGTATGGCACCCCTGGAGTCGTGCCGGATGGGCTTACTGGCTCCTCTACGTGCTCCTGCTCATCGGTGGCGGAGTCGCTTATTGGCTCATACGTAGCGATCAGCGTCTCCGTGCCGACCATGTCGCTTATCATAAGAAGCGCTCCACGCCTATGGCGGAGCAGCAGATCCAGGCGATACGTCAGCTGATCAAGGCGGGGCAGCAGTCGGAGGCTACGGCCCGACTATACGCTGCCATAACGCACTATCTGCAAGATCACTACGCACTCGCCACCTCCAGCCTCACACGGCAGCAGCTAGCGAGTGCACTCAAGCAGCAAGGCGTAGCGGACGCAGAGGTCAACGCGTGGCTCTCCCTCCTCTCAGAGATCGAGCTAGCACGCTATGCGCCACAGCAAGAGGGCGACAGTCTGCCCCGCTGGGTAGACCAGCTAGAGCGACTCATCTCGCAGTCGTGATAACTTCGCAACGAAGCCCTACAAAATACCAAGCCCCCCTCATCACAAGACGAGGGGGGCTTCTTTTGTCTCTCAGCTGTTCGGCTAAACGGTTCCTCCGTTGGAACCGAAAAGTTCCCACGCTGGAACTAAAGAGTTCTTCCCTTGGAACTAAAGAGTTCCTCTCTTGGAACTTTTTAGTTCCAAGAGGAGAACAATTTCTGGAACTCGTATCTATATCAAGTTCAGCACGATACGAACGTACCACAGACGAGTAACGATTTGCTTTCTAAGTTCATACGCAAGTAAAAAGCGAAGTTTTTTCTCGTTTCGCAAGCTCGGTCGACTTCTCTTCGGGTGAACCGCTCGGCGGGGTGGAAGCTCCCACCGTAGGGGCGGACCTGTGTGTCCGCCCGTCCTCACCTGAGCACAGCCTATTCTGCGGGCGGACACGTAGGTCCGCCCCTACACAAGCTACGTCAGCACGACAATTCCATTCATCAAACGCTGTAACCTCGATTTGTAGGGACGCACGGAGAGCGTCTAGTGGGAGGGCGTCCGTTGTAGAACGAAAGTTACAGCATCCTTTCGCTGGTTTGGAGACGGATGCACGACCGTGCGTCCCTACTTTAAGTTTGCAGAGTGAAAAGGAATCGACCCGAGAATAGGTCAGTTGAACGGGTTGTTCTTACCTTTGTTGTAGTAAGGTAAGGACAGCAACCAGAAGGTAATCTATCGTCCCTACGAGGCTTCGAGCCTAAGACTTGTTAGAGACCCTCTGGAGTTCAGCTACTCGAGACTTATTAGAAAGGAAGGCTCAGAGCCTAATTAAAGTAATAGCCTAATGTAGCCTAGCTGCCTTATCAAGATTCAAGTACAAAGTTATGAAATACTACTTTATTGGCATCGACGTTTCCAAAGAAAAATTGGACGCCACCCTGATTCACTACGAATCCGAATCAGACAGCGAGCAACAGCTCGCCTACACCACTGTAGAAAACAACCCTAAGGGATTCAAGAGCCTTGTCTCTTGGAGCAAGAAGAACGCAGGTCGAGGAGTCAAGACCGACGCCATGCTCTTCTGCTGTGAGACTACAGGAGGATACGATCGCGCACTCTGTGACTGGCTCTATGGCAACGGGCTAAACATCTGGCGCGAGAGCGCCCTGCAGATCAAGCGTAGCATGGGTCTGCGCAAAGGCAAGGACGATAAAGCTGACTCGGAGATGATCGCTTACTACGCCTTACGCTTCCGCTCCAAAGCCACTCTCTATAAACCTCTGGACGGGAACATGCGCAACCTACGCGACCTTTTCCTCTACCGGCAGTCACTAGTTGCCGATAGGCAGGCTAAGCTAGTTAGTGCCAAGGAAAAACGGCACATCTCTAGCAAGTCTAAAGCCGACAGCTTCATCTACCGAGATGCCCAAAAGGCTATCGACCTCTTGACCAAAAGCATCAAAGAGTGCGAGCGCCGAATGCTTGAGATCATCAAGGCAGACGAGGAGATGTACCGCAACTACCTGCACCTCATTTCCTGCAAAGGAGTGGGTCTCGTCACCTCCGTCATGCTGATCATCTACACCGACAACTTCAAGACTTGGAGTGCCAAGAAGATGGCTAGCTACTGCGGTATAGCGCCCTTCTACGAGAGCTCTGGGAGCTCAGTCTTTCACAAAGCCAACACAGGAGGCTACAGTAACCGACGGCTAAAAGGAATCTTGACCCAAGCAGCCCGAAGTGCCATAACGCATAACCCAACATTAAGACAATACTACCTACGCATGAAAGCCCAAGGCAAGCCCTACGGGGTTATCCTCAACAATGTCAACAACAAGCTCGTACACATTCTCTTCTCTTTGGTTCTGCACGACTGTGACTTCGAGCTAGACCACGAGACGAAGAGAGCTGCTCGAGCCTAGTCCAAGGGAAGGAAACTCTTCGCTCGGGGAGCGCCTCCGCGGCAAGGGGTGGGAGCCCCCACCCCGCCGAGCGGTTCCCCGCCGAGCAGTCGACCGAGCTCGCGAAACGAGAAAAAACTTCGCATTTTACTTGCATATGAACTTAGAAAGCAAGTCGCTACACGTAGAGCTGTACGACAACGGACGCCCTCCCACTAAATACTTCCGTGCATCCTTACACGGGGTTACTCGTGAGAGTTGTGGCATCTAGTCAACCGTCTCAGATTGTGAATTCTAGCGAAAAGCGGTACCTTTGCTAGCAAATAATTTAGACAGACTAGCATCATGGCTAAGAAAGAGATCAAAGAACTCACACCACGTGACGAAAACTACTCACAGTGGTATCAAGATATTGTCGTAAAGGCCGGGCTGGCAGAGAACTCCTCCGTGCGCGGCTGTATGGTCATCAAGCCCTACGGCTACGGCATCTGGGAGAAGATGCAGCAAGACCTCGATCGTCGATTTAAGGAGACAGGACACAGCAACGCTTACTTCCCACTTTTTATCCCGAAGAGCTACCTCAGCCGCGAGGCCGAGCATGTCGAGGGCTTTGCCAAGGAGTGTGCCGTCGTGACGCACTACAGACTGCGTACCAACGAGGCGGGCGATGGCGTAGAGGTGGACCCCAACGCTAAGCTCGAGGAAGAGCTGATCGTCCGTCCGACGAGTGAGACGATCATCTGGAGTACCTACAAGAACTGGATCCAGAGCTACCGTGACCTGCCTCTACTCTGTAATCAGTGGGCCAACGTAGTGCGCTGGGAGATGCGTACGCGTCTCTTCCTTCGCACGGCTGAGTTCCTCTGGCAAGAGGGTCACACGGCACATGCTACCCAAGAGGAGGCAATCGCTGAGGCACGTAAGATGATCGGTGTCTATGAGGACTTCGCCCGTGAGATGCTGGCACTGCCGGTTATCGTTGGAGTCAAGAGTGAGACCGAGCGCTTCGCTGGCGCTATCGACACCTACACCATCGAGGCGATGATGCAGGACGGCAAAGCTTTGCAGTCTGGCACTTCGCACTTCCTAGGACAAAACTTCGCTAAGGCGTTTGACGTTACCTTTCTCGATAAGGAAGGCAATCGTGACTACGTCTGGGCTACCTCATGGGGCGTATCCACACGTCTCGTCGGTGCGCTCATCATGGCGCACAGCGATGACAACGGGCTGGTTCTGCCGCCACGCATTGCGCCTATCCAGGTGGTCATCGTGCCGATCTACAAGAGCGAGGAGGAGCTGCAGCGTATCCACGAGACAGCCGACAAGATCGTCAGCGAGCTACGCCAGCATGGCGTATCGGTTCAGATCGATGACAACGACAATAAGAAGCCCGGGTGGAAGTTTGCTGAGTATGAGATGAAGGGTGTCCCCGTACGGCTCGCTCTCGGTATGCGCGACCTGGAGCATGGCACCGTCGAGGTGGCTCGTCGTGACACGCTCACCAAGGAGACCATGCCGCTAGAGGGCATCTCCGCACATATTGAGCAGCTACTCGAGGATATTCAGAGCAATCTCTACAACCGCTCACTCCAGTCGCTCAAGGAGCGCACTTACATCTGCGACAGCTACGATGAGTTCAAGGAGCGCATCGAGGGCGGCGGCTTCTTCCTCTGCCACTGGGACGGCACAGCCGAGACGGAGGCACGTATCAAGGAGGAGACCAAGGCAACGATCCGCTGCATACCTCGTGACATCCCCTCGGAGCCTGGTCGCTGTATGGTGACTGGTCGCCCCTCTAAGTGCAGGGTCATCATCGCTCGCTCTTACTAAGACATAAGACAATGGTAATGCGCAATTCACTGATCGCACACTCAGGCGGCGTGGATAGCACGACGCTCCTCTACGAGTATCGTGAGGAGGTGGCTTGTGCCGTGGGCTTTGACTACGGCTCCAAGCACAATGCTCGTGAGCTGGCCGCTGCCAAGGCTATCTGTCGTGAGCTAGATATACCCTACCTGATCATCCCGCTCGCCTTCATCGAGGAGTACTTTCGCAGTGACCTCCTCCTCTCGGGTGGCGAGATGCAGCTGGGGGACTATTCGGAGGAGAATATGCGCTCGACGGTGGTACCCTTTCGCAATGGCATCATGCTGAGCGTCCTCGCAGGGTTGGCCGAGAGCCGAGACTTGCAGCAGGTACTCATAGCCAACCACTTTGGCGACCACGCCATCTACCCAGACTGTCGTGAGAGTTTTGTCAAGCCTATGGGCGAGGCGATCACGGCTGGCACCAGCAATGGGGTCAAGCTGGTGGCACCCTACACGGCCCTCACGAAAGCTGAGATCGTAGCTCGGGGCACTCGTCTTGGGGTACCCTACGGCAAAACGTACAGTTGCTATCAAGGGGGCGAGCGGCACTGCGGACGCTGCGGCACCTGTCGGGAGCGTCACGACGCTTTTGTGGCAAACGGACTGGAGGATCCGACGCTTTACGAGGAGTAAGTGGCGGTATGCTGGTTATCCCAGAAGCTTTCGATCAGAACAATGCGGAGCAGATGTCTGCCCTGCAATGCCTCGAGCAGACCTCTATGAGTCTCTTCCTGACGGGTAGTGCGGGAACCGGCAAGTCCTACTTCCTGCAGCACTACTGCGAGGTGACTCACAAGAAGTTTGTCAAGCTTGCTCCGACGGGGCTAGCTGCGCTCAACATCCATGGGCAGACGATCCACAGCTTCTTCCGGCTACCACTAGCACCGCTGACAGATCCCAACCATACCTCCGCCATCACACGCCGCTACCGCAAGGACAAGCGGGAGCTCATTCGTCAGCTCGATCTGATCATCATCGACGAGATATCGATGGTGCGGTGTGACCTGCTCGATGCGATGGATCGTATCCTGCGCAGTGTGAGGCACAGCCGGGTGCCCTTTGGGGGTGTGCAACTCCTCATGGTGGGCGACCCTTTTCAGCTACCGCCAGTCACGACAGCCTCCGACCAGGAGGAGATGCAGCGCGCTTACCCTGAGAGTGACGGCTTTTACTTCTTTGAGGCGCACGCCTACGCTGCACTGGCACCCATCTCCATAGTCCTACGTCGCATGTATCGCCAGAGCGATCAGCACTTTGTCTCCGCACTTGAGGAGATCCGTCTAGGACGTGTCAGCGATGATACGGTCGCCCTGCTCAACAGCCGCGTCTCCCCACAGTGGCAGAAGGAACTGCTCCAGAGCGATCAGCATGCGGTGCTACTCTTCTCTCACAGAGCCAATGTGGAGGCGTACAACCAGTCTCGCTGCGCCCAGCTTGATGCCAAAGAAGTAACCTTCCGCGGCAAGCTCAAGGGCAAGATCCCCGCCTCTGCTCTGCCCGTTCCCGAAGAGTTTTCGCTCAAGGTGGGGACTCAGGTGATGCTCGTGAGCAACCACCCCGACGGGGCGTGGGTCAATGGCACGACGGGCGTCATCACGAAGCTCGTCGGCGGAACTATCGGTGACATCACGGAGCCTTATGCCAAGGTGAAAACGCCCGATGGCGAGACTATCATTGTCACGCCACACACCTGGTCGCAGGTGGACTACGACTACGACGAGGAGAAGGGAGAGATCGTCGAGCGACAGACCGGCTCCTACACGCAGCTACCGCTCATCGTCGCTTACTCCATCACGGTACACAAAGCGCAGGGGCAAACGTGCGACCAGATCGTGGTCGACCCGAGTCGCTTCTTCGCCCCAGGACAAGGGTACGTGGCACTCAGTCGCTGTCGCACGCTCGAGGGTCTGACGCTCACACAGCCACTTAAGCCATACAACCTACGCACCGCCCCTTCGGTACTGCAATTCTACCGAAAGATCCTTTCAGAGGTTAGGGGGTAGAGGGTAGAAGTTAGAGATTAGAGATTAGAGATTAGAGGCTAGTTTCTAGTGGCTCTAGTGTTTCTAGTGGCTCTAGTCGCACTAGCGTCCTAGCTCAAGCTTCATGGGAGGGCTCCTGTCATAGTTGCTGGGAGGGGTCGTAGGGCTCGCTGTGACGCTATTCTTTGTGGATTGTTGGGATGTTTGCCAGCTACAGACGGGCGCTGCATACACTAAAATGCATTTTGCGGTGAAACTGGATAGAATATTCTCGAAACGGCCCGGATTGTCTTAACGATCTATCTCTGTGTAAGATAAAGCTTCAGATTCAAGTGTGAGAGCAGAAGACTCGGAAGAAATTTCAGATTGAGGCGAAAAAAAGTGGCGCAAACGCTTGCATTGTTCAGAAAAAGTTGTACCTTTGCATCGCAGTTCAGGAGAGAAGTCGCTGATGACTCACCTGAATGAGGATTGACTTCGTAGCTCAGTTGGTAGAGCAACTGACTCTTAATCAGTGGGTCGAGGGTTCGAGCCCCTCCGAGGTCACAAGTGACAGATCACTTTGAATAGCTTCTTGCAGTATGCAGGGAGCTATTTTTCTTTTGGGGATTTACGAAGTCTAGGCTGCCCCATCGGGAGAGGAGGATAGCTCGCTGCTTTTTCTGTATCTTTGCGAGAGTTAGGCTTGTACAACTAACCGTTTTCACCATGAGCTATACCAAACATCCTAATAAATATATCGGAGCGCATGTGAGTGCTGCTGGTGGCGTGGAGGAGGCTCCGCTGCGTGCTGGCGAACTGGGCGCACGTGCTTTCGCTTTCTTCCTCAAAAATCAGCGTCAGTGGCAGGCTAAGCCATACACGGAGGAGCAAATTGATGCGTTCGTCGCCAACTGTGACCAGGTGGGCATCAAGCGAGAGCATATCCTCCCCCATGCAAGCTACCTATATAATATAGGGAATGCGGATGCTACCAAGCGTCAGCGCAGTCGCCGTGCGATGATCGATGAGATGCACCGCTGCGAGCAGCTGGGACTGAGCCTGCTCAACTTCCACCCAGGGAGCCACCTCAAGGAGATCTCTGAGGAGCAGTGTATGGAGTACATAGCTGCTGAGATGAATGCCGTGCTGGCTGAGTCGGAGGGGGTCAAGCTGGTCCTAGAGAATGTGGCGGGTCAAGGGACGAACGTGGGCTACACTTTCGAGCAGCTCGCCTACATCATTTCGCTCATTGACGATGATAGCCGTGTGGGCGTCTGCATTGATACGGCACACACGCTGGCGGCAGGATATGAGATACGCACGGCCGATGGCTATACGGCTATGTGGCAAGCCTTCGATGACATCATCGGTTACGACAAGCTCTGCGCTATCCATCTGAATGATAGTAAGAAGGACTTGGGGACCCGTGTGGATCGACACGAGTCTATTGGTAAAGGCTTTATGGGTACGGACCTTTTCAAAATGCTGATGGACGACCCACATCTAGACAACATCCCGATCGTCCTAGAGACGCCTGTGCCTGAGCTCTGGGCGGAGGAGATCGCTTACCTCTATGCACTCTAATATACTATGCTAACGAAGATCTACGCAGACACCCCCGACTACGCAGTGGTGCGTGAGGTGGTTCAATGTCTGGAGAGTGGCGGAGTCATTATTTATCCTACAGGTGTAGGCTATGCGCTTGGTTGCTCGGCACTGAAGAAGCGTGCCGTGGAGCAGGTTTGCCAGATCAAAGGGGTAGACAGCAAGCGTCACACACTGGCGATCATGTGTCAAGACCTTGGCGAGGTGGCCCAGTATGCTAAGCTGGGAAATGAGACTTTTGCCCTGATGAAGTCGGGTAAGTACGAGCCAGCTACCTATATATTGCCTCCGACGACGACGCTGCCGACACCTTTTCGCCAACGCAAGGAGGTGGGGGTGCAGCTATGCAAGCATCCCGTGACGCGTATCATATTGGAGGAGCTGGAGGCTCCGCTCCTGACGGGCTCTCTGCCAGACTTGCCAGAGGGATACGACATGAACTACCTGACTGATCCTGAGCTCATCGAGGAGTACTATGGACATCAGGTAGATCTGATCATCGATGGGGGCGTGGCTCCTGGCGGTCATGGTGCGATCATCGACTGCACGGGTGAGACGCCACAACTGCTCCGTGAGGGTACTATCTAAAGCTCTATAGGCAATACCATATATGTTTCATTCGCACCAGCAGCTTCCTACACTCTTAGTCGCCTTCCTGCTCCTAATCCTAGGTGCTGTGGGGTGTGCCAAGCAATCTTCGCCAGAGGGTGGTCCTTACGATATGACCCCGCCTCGGGTAGTGCGTTGCACGCCTGAGATGGGTAGTACGAATGTTACATCACATCGTGTGCGCATCACCTTCGATGAGTACATACAGCTGGAGCGAGGCGAGGATAAGATAATCTATTCGCCACCACAGCGCATTCCACCGAAGGCTTTGGTCAATCAGAAGCAGCTGGTCATCACTTACCAAGATAGCCTCATCGCCAATACGACCTACACGATCAACTTCAATCGTGCGATCAAGGACTACAACGAGGGTAACTACATCGAGCAGTATGTCTATGCCTTTAGTACGGGCGACTACCTAGACACGATGCAAGTAGCGGGGCTGGTACTTGATGCTTACACACTACAGCCGGTGCCTCGTATCCTGGCGGGTATCTACGCTACGCCGCTTCCGGCGGACACGCTAGACCGGCCAATGACCCGCATGACCTATACGGACGACCAGGGGCACTTTACCCTACAAAATGTACGAGATGGTGCTTACTACGCTATCGCGCTCGTTGATATGGACCGTAGCTATAGCTACAACGCTCCGAACGAGAGCTTTGCGATCACGACCGACAGCTTCCGTACTGAGGTGGTACACGGTTCGGCTTTCATCCCCGCCAAGGAAACAAAGGTGGACTCACTTAGGAATGCTCCCGACTCACTGCAAAGTGCAGTCGACTCGCTTGGAGCGTCTGCAGATAGTTTGCTCACCAAGGAGGCAGCTCCTACGACAGCGACAGACAGTACTGCGACGTCAGCAGACAGCGTCTCGCCTTACGTTTATCTGCCCAACGATCTGGTGCTCCTCTTGACACGCCCGAAGACGAATATTATCCGCCTCGAGAGACTTACGAGACGGGACTCGATGTCGCTCATGGCGACTTTTACAGAGCCTCTTGATACGTTGCCCCAGCTTACAATCCTCTCACCAAGCTACCTTACGAGTACAACGAGCTACTACCCTGATCTCTCGACAGATCGTAAGAGTCTCGTCTACTGGCTCTCGCCTCACGACTCACTAGCGAGAGACTCTGTCGTGGTGGCTTTTGCCTATCCTACGACCGACTCGATCGGTAGTCCGATCAATAAGCTTGACACGATGACGCTACAAGCGCCTAGAGTGCATGCAGCCAAGGCTAAAGCTAGTCCAAAGAAGCGACCGAAGATCGCAGCTCCTCAGACGGCTACCGACAGCCTTACTCTGACGAGTGACTCCACGGCTCTAGCAGACCCGAAGAATGATCTAAAAGCTATCACGATCCTTTCACTCGATAATATCAATAAAGAGACGACCCGCGACTCCCTTTGGATTAGCTATGACATGCCTATCTTGGGCATTGACACGACGCTGGTACAGCTTGCTAAGTTGGTCGATTCGGTGCCACAGCCGATCTCCTGCCAGTTACGACCGGATAGTATACGACGCTGCCGATGGTTGGTAGACTTTGCCAAAGAGCCTGGTACTACTTATCGACTCATGGTAGATACCGCTGCCATAACGGGACTCTATGGCGGTGTCAGTGCACCAGCACAGAAAGATCTCAAGATCGCCTCCGAGACCGAGCTAGGCTCTCTCTCTGTCACGCTCACGGGACACCCTACGGATAGTCCGCTCTACGTCTACCTACTCAGTAGTAAGGAGGAGATACTGGCGACTGCTCAGCCCGACAGTGCAGGCTTAGTGACCTTTACGGAGCTGGCTCCTGGAGCATACTTCCTCAAGCTTTATGTGGACCTTAATAGCAATGGTACGTGGGATGGGGGCGTCTACCCAGCGACTCCTCCTGAGCCTGTGCGCTATCTACCTCAGACGGTAAATGTACAAGCGCGCTTTGCCACAGAGCAGACGTGGGCATACGATGGTACGCCCCTAGCTGAGCAACGCCCGAAAGAATTGGAAGGCGATAAGCAAGCGGAGGAAGATGGTAATCGCGCTAAGCCGGAGACACAAAAGCGAGATCTCAACGTCGAGTACGCTCAGCGTATGCGGGAGCGGTACGGCAAGCGTTGGAACCCGACAGATCGCGAGCGTAAAATCATGGGACTCCCCTCTCGTGAGGAGGAGCGACTGGCGCGAGAGCGTGGCGAAGAGATGGAAATCGGGGCTCCTCCCAAGGAGCAAGAGAAGGGTCAAGACAACAAGCAGAGTAAGCCCCAGACGCAACCGCTCGGCACAGGGAGTGGCTCGCCCCTCCGCACCAATCCAACCCAGACCAATCCATCGACGACTCGACAATCTGCTGGACAGCTACAAAATCGCTCTCAGAAGGTCTCTCGCTAAAGGTTTTTACCTAGGAAATGAGGGGATCACTCCATCATAGCGTAGACCAGCGTATGCTGGAGGGGGGACAATGTTACGAGGAGCTGATCGGGCGTGAGAGGCTTGATGAGCCGGTCGATAGGACGTGGTGCGAAGAGTAGCTGGCGACGCTGGCGCAAGACGCAATAACGTCCGCTATTCGTTGAGATCTGCTCATCGAGTAAGTCAAAGACGATGCGCTGCTCATCGTGATAGAGCGCAGCGGGGTGGAGCTGATCCTCTTCTAGCAAGCCTAGCTCGACAGCCCACATCAGTAGCTCAGCGATACGCAGTGGACGCAGCATGCCAAAGGGAGCGGATAAGTCAAAGGTGCCGTCAGCTGGCTCCTCCGCAGAGGGTATAGCGAGGACACTTTGCGTCTTTCCCTCGGCATCTCTATAATAGTAGTAGGTTCTTTCTCCGATCGTGCCGATGCCACCGCCCTCGAGTGCTAAGCTCTCTCGGAGCGTGCGCCACTGATGGTAGCTATGTGCGACCGTAGGATACTGCTCGGCGAGTGTAGCCTGCCAATGACGGTAGCGCTGCCAAGCCTCACTAGATGGAAGGTCGGTGAGCTTTTCTTGCAATGTAGGGGTATGGCGCTTGCCATAGAGCGTGGCATAGCCCATCTTGCGATAGAACTGGTAGAGCCACTCCTCGGCTGGTATGAGGAAGGCGCAAAGACAACCCTCCCGCCACATCTGCTGGTGGCTCGCTCGCATAAGGTACTGTACGAATCCTTTGCCTCGCTGGTCGCTCTCGGTAGCTGCTCCCGATATGTAGCCAGCGCGCCACCACTGGTCGCGGTAACGCATCAGATAAGGGAGGTACTGCACATGACTGAGCGCACGGCTCTGGTCTAGAGCGGTCAGTAGATGGGTGCGATGTGGGTCAAAGGTGGTACGACTGTAGAGCGCGATGAAGTCTTCGCTATCCCCAAAGGTGGTGCTCCAGATCTCTTCGTAGAGTCGTTGCTGCTCAGACTTTAGTCTCATGCTTAGGACTCGAGCTCGCCAGCCCACTCTGGGCGACGCCATACACAAGTGTGCTTCACGAGGCGTACCTCAGGATGGTAAGACTCTTTCGCACGGCGTAAGCCAGGCAGACCGAGATCTTCCTCTCTATTGACATAGGTGTACTGCTCAGGAATGCTGCGGGCGAACTCACGATTGATGATCGTATAGGCTCCGTCGATGTCGGTGCGTGCCTTCTCGATATGTACGTCGAAGGTATCCTCCGTGATAGGCGAGCCAAGGGTAAAAGCAACGATCTCACCACCAATCTCGATCATACCGCCACGCATTTCTAGTGCCTCGTAGTTGTCGAGGAAGCGCTGTATGACCTTTCGCTCCATACGTAGGCTGGGATCAGGCTCGCCCGTCTCCTCGGCATGTGCCAGCCACTCATCGGCAAAGTGTGCCACGCGCTCTAGATCGTCTGTCGTGATGGGGAGGTAGCGGTAGTCAGGGTAGGTCGCTTCGAAGCGGTTAATGTGATTGCGCTTCGACTGAAGCTTCTTGCCATTGAGCCGTGCGAGCTTGTCTCTGAGATAGACGTAGTCAATGTAGTCGTCGTCCTGAATATGAACGAATTCATCAGGAAAAAGCTTCTCCAGTCGCTCTTTGCAGCCTGGTGTCACCCCCATGAAGACAAGAGGGTAAGCTTCCCGCTCGGAGATCTCCATAAGCTCCTTGATGGTCATCGTCCACGAGTTGTCGTCACGACAGAAAGGACAGAGGTAGACGGGGTGGTCTCGCCGTGGGGAGCGAAAGCGGATCACGAGTGTCTGCGTGCCACCGATAGCCCACGAGGTCTCGTACTGCACCGCCCAGCCATAAAGATTGGCAAAGGAGATATCGCAGATCGGCTCTGCTGCATAATATATATAAGGAAAGACTGTGGAGCGGTCGGCTACATCAATCTGTCGAAAAGGGGTCATAATCTCTATCTCTTAGTGGCTCAAAAACTCTTGGACACGTCGTCTGATCGTCTCATACATCGACTGAAGGCCGTTGCTTCGTGTCGGAGAGAGGTGTGACTGGAGTCCCAGTCGGTCAATAAAGTAGAGGGGTGTCTCCACGATAGCCTGTGCAGGCTGGTCATTGTAGCAGTAAAGGAGCATGGCTGCAATGCCCTTGGTGATAAGCGCATCGCTGTCTGCCTTGAGGTGTAGTGTGCCATCGTCCTGAGGAGAGATGATGATCCACACTCGGCTCTGACAGCCGTCGATGAGATTTTCGCTTGTATGCTCCGTATCATCGACAGGCTCCAGTTGGTCGCCCAGGTCGATGATCATTTGGTAGCGATCCATCCAGTCGTCAACGAGTTCAAACTGTGAGATGAGTTCCTCTTGTCGTTCGTCTATAGTCATAAGTTGATCAAGCTAATCAGTGAGCATCTAGTTCTTTGAGCACCGCCACGACGGTATGCCCGACAGCTCCTAGCGTCTCTGCCGAGATGTTGCTCATATTATCTTGCAGTGTGTGCCAATAGGGGGCAAAACCCTCTTCGCTCCGTGGATCGTAATTGACAATGTCTATGCAGGGGATACCAAGATTGCGAATCACGGGGACATGGTCGTCGGTCAAGCCCCCACCGTCAGCTTGGTGAAAGTAGGATCCGTAGCCGAGGTCGACGGCTTTGCTCCACACCTTGGTGAGTAGCTGCGGTGCGTAGCTCTTAGAGAAATACTCCCAGTAGAAGGACGCATCACGTCCGCCCACCATATCTAGAAGGATACCGCCCATCGCTTGGTAGTCAGCCACGTGAGGGTTCTTGCTCCAGTGGGTAGAGCCTAGGCACCAGCTCTCCTCGTTGGAGTAACTGCCGTAGTCCTCTCCATCGAAAAGCACGATGTCCACCCCAATCGTCTGAGGCGATGCAACACTGCCTAGTAGACGAGCCACCTCAAGTAGGACGCCTACGCCACTGCCCCCGTCGTCGGCTCCGAGGATCGGCTCCGTATGGTTGGCTGCGTTAGGATCTTTGTCCGCCCAGGGACGTGTGTCCCAGTGCGCCATGAGGAGGATACGCTGCGAGGCAGAGGGATTGTACGAAGCGATCAGATTGGTCAGCGGAAGCTTCGTGCCGTCATGCGCTGTCGCCTCAAAGCTCTGCTCCACGACCGTCGCACCATACTGCGTCAGTCGCTCCTTCATCCAAGCGAGACAAGCGGTATGTCCCGAGGAGCCTGGGATACGAGGTCCAAAAGCAACCTGCTTGGCCACAAAGTTGTACGCACTATCCGCCTCAAAGGGAGTAGCTACACGGGGTGTCTGCTGCTCGTCCTGAGCCGTCTGTTGACTCTGCTTACCCT
Source organism: Porphyromonas asaccharolytica DSM 20707 (assembly GCF_000212375.1). Lineage (NCBI taxonomy): Bacteria > Pseudomonadati > Bacteroidota > Bacteroidia > Bacteroidales > Porphyromonadaceae > Porphyromonas > Porphyromonas asaccharolytica. The sequence goes on from NC_015501.1 coordinate 185,871, forward strand.
TACTGCAGGAGAGCAGCAAGAGGCCGAAGAGTAGTGGTAAGATATATTGCGTGATACGTGTCATAAGAGTTAAAAGGTAAGTGGGTCAATGCTCGATTCCAGTGCGAGATAAGACTCCGTCATGGTAATAATGCTTGACCTCTGCAAAGTTAGTGACAAGCTGACAATGTGGGAGCAATTCCTCACAGTATTGTCGTCCCGTGAGGATCAGTTCGCACGCCTCGGGGCGCCGCTTGATGGCATCTATGAGTTCTTCTACTCTGAGCAATCCCAAGCCGACAGCCATCGAAACCTCGTCCCAAATGACTAGATCATATAGTCCTGAGCACATCTGCTCGACAGCTCGTGCCAGTCCCTGCTCGGCAGCCTGCACATCTTTAAGACTCGCACTATGGTCTATCAGGCAGCCCGTACCACCATACATCGAGCCATACAGCTCGATCGTACACTCCTCAGGCTTCGTATGCTGCTCCAGAAAGAGTACATCACCGTAGCGCATCGTCTTGATGAACTGCCCGATATAGATCCGTCCACCATGACCGAGCGTGCGTATTGCCAGCCCCATGGCTGCGGTGCTCTTCCCTTTGCCCGTACCGTAATAGTAGTGAACAAAGCCTCGCTCCCACATACTCATTAGCGACTGACAGGCTCATAGTGAAAGCCCCCTCCGTCTTGCTTCTTAGCTGAAGAGGTGCTTCCATTGTCTCTCAATTGACTAGAAACTTGGCGACGATCTTGGCGCATACTCTTGTCAAGCGACTTGATCTGGAGCTTGGGACCCTGTGACATAACACCAGGACCACGATAATACTGTCGCGCCTCAGGGAGGAACTCCTGAATGGCTCGGATACGGTTCTGATCACTCGGGTGGGTACTGAGGAACTCAGGAGACTTCTGTCCCTGCTGTGCCATCTTCTGCCAGAGCGTCACAGCTGCTGCTGGATCGTAGCCCGCCATAGCCATAAAGACCATGCCAATCTTGTCCGCCTCATACTCCTGCTTGCGACCATAAGGAAGCGAGACCAAGAGCTGCGAGCCAATAGGATAAACCTGCTGCAGGATGCCCCCGAGAGCAGCACTCTGAGAGCCGACCATCCCCGTCAAGACCTGTCCGCCTAGCTGCGTAAGCATCTCACGACTGATGCGCTCATTGGCATGCTTAGCTACAGCGTGAGAGACCTCGTGTGCTATGACCGCGGCCAGCTCATCGTCAGTAGGACGTGTTGCCTGGAGCAAACCACTATAGACGACAATTTTGCCACCAGGCATACAGAAAGCGTTGACCTGACGATCACGGACGAAGTTAAACTCCCAGCGTGTCGCCTGCGCTATCTGATCGTAGCCGTTGTTGCGCAGATAGTTATCCGTAGCCTGTGCTATGCGCTGCGCTACACGGAGCGTTTGCTGTCCTTGAGGTGAGCGATTGTCCACGTTCGCCCTGCGGATAAACTGATTATACTGCTGTGCGCTGGCCGCCGAGATTTCAGCGTCCGACACCAGATTGAGCTGCTGTCGTCCCGTGATAGGCACGACGCCACACCCGGCTAGTAAGAGCGTCAGGGTGAGTGCTGTAAACCATCTTGCTATCTGTGTCATCTTCGTAGTATGTTGATTAAATCTATGAGACCATAGTCTCTACTAATGCAAAGATACTCTTTTCGCATTAGCTGTGCCATACCCCAAGGGATTAAGATTACGCCGTACATTCCACCCTCTAATGCCCTATACGAGCAAGGAGCCACACTGGATCTCAGGTAGGCTAGAAAAGAAGAGCCCCCGTCTAGATGACCGAAGTCGTACTGACGGAGGCGCCTTATTTGTGTAATCCTATCTGCTCAGTGACTAGTATCGTCTGTCAACTATTACTTCCTGAAGTAGAGCTTCTCAGCCTCAGCCTTGCGGCCCATCATGTCGAGTGCGATAGCTGTGGGTAGCGTAGCACGACTGTCTGACTGCATGGTAGAGAGGATGCTGTATGCTTCCTTAGCATCTTTGTCATACTCAAGGAGCGCATTAGCGTAGTTGAGCATAGCAACAACATCATTAGGATTCTGCTCATAAGCTGTCCGGTAGATAGCAACAGGATTCTCACCTCTTGCTACCTTTTGGTTAGCTAGAGTATAAAGCTCCTTGAGACTTAGCAACTTAGGATTGGTTGAGTAGATGTGGGCCAATTCAGAGACCTCAAAGGGACGTACCCGGTAGCTCATCGTGAAAGCAGTGCGACGAAGCTTAGGATAGTAGTTGTCCAAGAGGTTACGATAGACCTTACCACCATCGAGAGCCTTGATATCAGACTCACGCTGGGTGTCTGTGTCGTACTTATCAATGATGTCTAGGATCGTCTGACGCTCTGGCATATTGCTGGCATCTACGAGCTTGCGTAGACCATCCCAGTCCTCACCCTTGCCCTCGGCAACTACTTCGACCTTGTTGAAGAGTGCTGAGTGAGTACTCTTGACGTAGTTATAGAGGGTCTTGGTACGACGATCAGAGAGTGCTAGGTTGTAGTCAAAGGAAGCCTCGGGAGATGCGTAACCATAGATATAGACGGTGTGAAGCTCAGCTCCTTCAATCTTAGTTGCTTTCCTTACGAACTCATCAAGACGTGCCAGCTCAGCCGCATTGTTTTTGAAGTCCTTGCGGAGGTCGTGCTTGGCGACAACGAACTGGACGTTGGCATCAAAGCTTTCTGCATACTCCTTGAAAGCTGTAGCAGCAGGCTCTACATAGTCGTACTTATAGTCGCTTGGTCCGAATGCTGTAATAGACTGTGGAGCTCCTAGTGCCAACAAAGAACTCTTAGGACAGTTGCCACAACTGTAAGTCTCCATCTCTAGCTCCATATGGCCACTAGCCATCCAGCTCTCGAAGGGGCTCTCGTAGACCATGTGTGGTAGATCACTGACCCCACGCGCATAGACAGCTCCCTCGGGACGGGAATAGACCTCGCGTACTAGAGCATCTTCATTGCGAAGGTCGTGCTGGCGCTTGAGAACCTTGTAGCGAGCATTGCCAGCTACGTAGATGTCCTTGAAGCGTATCGAGTCTCTTCTGTCTGCGGACATGTATATTGGAGTAATACGAACGAGTTGCTGTGCACGTACAGTAACATAAGGGACTACATCTAGTTCTATACGAAGCTGGTTACGCTCTATGTCACGTGTTACAACACAGTGCTCTGCTGACAGCGCAATCGTCTGAGTCTCCTCCGCCTGAGAGTCTTGCTGAGCACATAGCGACCCTCCGACAGCGAATAGTAGCATCGAGAGGAGTATGAGTAAGCGGGATATCTTGATATTCATAATCTTGGTGTCTGTGTTATTAGATGTGCGACTAGTGATTACTTAAGGAAGAGGACGTACGAGATAGTCGCCTTGGTAGGGCCTACGTAATTAGCATTACCCTCTCCAACCTTCGTACCGCAACTCTGGCAGGGGAACTTATCGTACAGTACACGAGCATAGCCTGCACCTAGAGAGAACTCGAGGGAAGAGCGTGTCGAGAGTACCCATTGGTACCCTACACTGAGACCACCTCCATAGAACCACCCTTGGTAGCGGTGATCCTTCATTATAGCGTTTTTATTTTCTAGGATGAAGGGGATGTCTACACCTCCCACGTTCATCTGCCCCACATGTCCATGTAGACCTAGAAACCACCCATTGAAGACATCGCAGAACCAGTAGCGAAGTTCAGGCTGCGCCATCCAGTGTGCCCACTTGGTCTCACTGTAGTTAGGCTTACTCACATCAAGGTTGAAGACAAACGCGTTCCACCCGACTTGAGTGTCTAGAGTAACCTTATTGCCCAGCGCAAACTCGAGCGAGAGGTTGGGCGTAAGGATGGCATCATAAGCGAAGTTGTGCTTGAGTGCAACTCGCTGTGCCGTTGCTGCAAGTCCGATAGTTAGGACGAGAGCGATTGTAATCACTATCTTTCGTGTCATAGTAAATGGTTTGGCAACAATTTCAACTGTTTCTGCGGAACAAAGTTACGAGATCCAGCTCAAACAAGCTACGTTCTTTGGTAAAAGGACTTAACAAAATCGGTATTTCTTTTGATTCTTTCGATCTCTAACGTTCTCTGCAAGACTTCAGAAGTATAGAAGTCTGCATACGCAAGGCGACAGCATACTATCCCGATGAACGGGGGTGTACGCTGTCGCCTTTTTTCTTTCCTCTTATCGATTGACTTATCGACTCAGAGATGTTTTAGCCGAAGTTATCGTAGTTGATCTGCTCGGGCGGCACGCCTAGGTTGTCCAGCATCTTAATGGCTGCTGCCGACATAGGTCCAGGGCCGCACATATAGTACTCGATATCCTCAGGAGCCTCATGATCCTTGAGGTAGTTGTCATAGATGGCTTGGTGGATGAAGCCCGTCAGACCTGTCCAATTGTCCTCAGGCAGTGGTGCCGAGAGAGCAATGTGGAAAGAGAAGTTCGGGAACTCACGCTCGATGGCGCGGAAGTCCTCCTCGTAGAAGATCTCACTGCGTGAGCGCGCACCATACCAGAAGGAGACCTTGCGGGTTGTATGCTCCGTGAGGAATAGATGTAGTAGCTGCGCACGTAGCGGAGCCATACCAGCACCACCACCGATGTAGAGCATCTCAGCGTCAGAGTCTTCATGAATGTGGAAGTCTCCGTAAGGACCGCTCATAGTCACCTTGTCACCAGGCTTGAGGCTGAAGATATAAGAGGAGGCGATACCAGCGGGTACCTTCTGCCAGGTGTGAGTCACACGATCCATAGGAGGAGTAGCGATACGCACGTTGAGCGTGATGATGTTACCCTCGGCAGGATAGTTTGCCATAGAGTAGGCACGGACGGTCTCCTCGGTGTTCTTTGCCGTGAGGCTCCACATATTGAACTTGTCCCAGTCGCCACGGAACTGCTCCTCGACCTCGTAGTCGCTGTACTTCACCTCGTACTTGGGGATCTTGATCTGAGCGTAGCTACCGCTCTTGAAGTCCATGTGCTCACCCTCGGGGAGCTTGACGACAAACTCCTTGATAAAGGTAGCAACGTTCTTATTCGAAATGACTTCGCACTCCCACTCCTTGACGCCAAAGACGCTCTCAGGGACGATCACCTTCAGATCTTCCTTGACTTTGGTCTGACAGCCGAGACGCCAGTGTGCCATCTGCTCTTTGCGAGAGAAGAAGCCCTTCTCTGTGGCGAGGATCTCTCCCCCACCCTCTACGACACGACAGCGACACTGTCCGCAGCTACCACTACCACCACAAGCGCTAGAGAGGAAGATACCTTCGTTCTGTAGCGTAGTGAGGAGCGTACCTCCCATCGGCACCTCTAGATCCTTGACATCATTGACATTGATATGTACATTGCCCGAGGGGATGAGCTTACTCTTAGCTACTAGGAGTACCACGACGAGGAGCAGCACGACCAGGAGGAAGACCGCTACACTCGAGACTATTATTAAGGTCATTTGATCCATATCTGTAGGCGATTAGAGTTTGACACCTGAGAAGCTGAGGAATGCGATACCCATCAGGCCAGTGACGATGAGCGTGATGCCAAATCCGCGCAGCGGCTTCGGTATATCACTATAAGCTAGACGCTCACGGATAGCTGCTAGACCGACGATAGCAAGCATCCAACCGATGCCAGATCCAAGACCATAGACAGTTGCCATACCCGTATTGATGAAGTCACGCTGCTGCATGAAAAGAGAGCCTCCGAGGATCGCACAGTTCACAGCGATGAGCGGTAAGAAGATACCGAGCGAGTTGTATAGCGAGGGACTGTACCGCTCGACGATCATCTCTACCAGCTGCGTAAAGGAAGCGATGACGGCGATGAAGACGATGAGCGATAGGAAGCTCAGATCGACCGTTGCAAACTCCTCCCCGAGCCAGCTCAGCGCTCCCGCCTTAAAGACATAGGTCTCCAGGAGGTAGTTGATCGGTAGTGTACAGGTGAGGATAAAGGTTACTGCCAGCCCCAATCCGAGTGAGGTCTTGACATCTTTGGATACAGCTAGGTAAGAGCACATACCTAGGTAGTAGGCAAAGATCATATTGTCGACAAAGATCGACTTGAAAAATAGACTTAGATAATCCATTGCTTAGACTTTAATCTGTGTGTGACCAATGTATTATATGGATTGGAGAGCTTACTGCTCCTGCAGATCCTTGTTTTTACTGCGCTGTATCCATACGATACAAGCGAGGACGATGAGCGCCATCGGGGGCATGATCATCAAGCCGTGATTGACATAGCCCATATCGTAGAAGGACTGCGGGATGATCTGATACCCGAATAGCGACCCTCTACCGAGTAGCTCACGAACGAAGCCGATGATCACCAAGACGAGTCCATAGCCCAGTCCGTTACCGATACCATCGAGGAAGGAAGCCTTGGGACCATTTGCCAAGGCAAAAGCCTCTAGTCGTCCCATCAAGATACAGTTTGTGATGATCAGACCAATGTAGACCGACAGCTCCTTAGAGACATCGTAGACATAAGCCTTGAGCACCTCATTGACGATCGTCACAAGCGCAGCAACCACCACCAGCTGTACGATGATACGGATACGATTAGGTATCGTGTTGCGTAGCAGCGATATGATAACGTTGGCAAAGGCGACGACCACCGTCACCGACAGAGCCATCACTAGAGCGGGCTTGAGCTGAGCGGTGACCGCCAGCGCCGAGCATATACCGAGCACCTGGACGGTGACCGGGTTATTCTTATTGAGAGGTCCTAGGAATACCTCTTTATTACTTATCTTACTCATAGCTTAGATTACTCTCTCTTGATTATTCTACTGCTACTGCTTGACCACTACGTATCTGCTCTATGTAAGGGAGATACTCGTGTATAGAGCTCCAAAGCATATTGTTGACACCATTGCTCGTGAGTGTACCGCCGGAAATACCGTCCACGTAGTCTTGATCGTCGAGCGAACGACCGTGCTTGACGACAGCGATAGACTTAAACTGCCCGTCACGATAGAGCTGCTTGCCGACGAACTCCTTTGAGAAGTGCTTCGTAGCGATCTCGGCACCTAGTCCTGGAGTCTCACCAGCATGTGAGAAGTCAGCACCGTAGACGGCCGATCCGTCTGCCTGCACAGCTAGGAAGCCCCAGATAGCACCCCATAGACCAGCACCATCCATCGGGAAGATGTAGAGCTGCTGTCCCTCGACCTCTGCCACGTAGACGGGGAGTCCGAGTGTAGGATCTTGCTGACGAAGCTTAAACTGATTGGCCGTATTCATCTGGAAAGCCTCATTCTGAGCGATCTGATCACCCTCAAAGGTAGCGATCACCTCGCCCTGGCCATTGACCAGTAGCTCTTGCTTGATCACCTTCGTATAGGTCGGGATGACTTGATCTTTGGTAGGCTCTAAGTGTACAGCACGTAGTATCTGCTGCATCTTGTCGATGCGCTCATTCTCTAGCTGTGGCTTGCGTAGAGCCACTGCAGTCAGCGCCAGAGCTATTGCGACTACGACCACCATAATGGCTGCGTAGAGGATCGTGTAAGTATTACTATCTCTATTCATAGTCGTAAGAATGATCAATGTTTAGAAGCCATCTCCCAGCGCTTCTTGCGCTTGGCGACATTGTTGTTTACTACCACATAGTCGATGAGCGGTGCGAAGACGTTCATCAGCAAGATAGCAAGCATCATACCCTCAGGATAACCAGGGTTGAGGACACGTATGAAGACACACATGACACCCACGAGGAGGCCGTAGATCCACTTGCCTGTCTCGGTACGTGCCGAGGTAACAGGGTCTGTCGCCATGAAGACAAGGCCGAAGGCAAAGCCTCCATAGAGCAGATGATGTGCCACATCGAGCTGCATAGCAGCAGTCGTGCCTATAGCATTAAAGAGGAACGTCATCAGAGCTGCGCCCACGACACCACTCAGCATGATCTTGTAGCTTGCTACGCCTGTCCAGATCAGCAGGATAGCACCCAGTAGGATCGCAAAGGTCGAGACCTCACCGATACTACCTGGGATAAAGCCCCAGAAAGCGTCCCATAGAGAGGAAGGCTCACCCAAAGTGTTGACAATCGTGGGGAGCGTATCGCCAGCCGTAGCCACCTGACCCAAGGGAGTAGCCCCTGAGAAGCCGTCGACAGCAGCCGTAGCCATATCGCCACCACCCCCGAAGCCAAAGATAGGCTCCGTGCGGACGAATACCTTATCGCCTGTCATAGCTGCTGGATAGGCAAAGAAGAGGATCGCACGGGTGACCAGTGCCACATTAAAGACGTTGTAGCCCGTACCTCCGAAAACCTCCTTGGCGAAGATCACCGACATAGCGACAGCCACAGCGATCATCCAGAGTGGCGTACCAATAGGCACTATCATCGGGACCAGCATACCTGTCACAAGATAACCCTCTTGGATCTCTTCGTGCTTCCACTGTGCTACGGTAAACTCGATGCCCAACCCTACCACATAAGCAACTATAATCTTAGGCAGTACTGCTAGGAAACCGAACCAAAACATCGACCAGAAACCTGCCGTCTGACCGATCGCAATGAAGTGCTGTAGTCCCACATTGTACATACCAAAGAGCAGCGCAGGCACTAGCGCTAGCACCACCGTACTCATGACACGCTTGCTATCTATCGCATCATGTACATGCACGCCTCCTCGTGGAGCCGCTGTCGTATGCGGCACGTAGAGGAAGGTCTCAAACCCGTCAAAAAGCGAGTGAAACGCATGCAACTTACCCCCAGGTTCAAACTTCGGGCGTTGCTTATTGAATCTATCTTTTAGTGACATATAATATAGTAGTCATAGTCCATAGCCTTACGATGACGGAGCTTTGCTCCCCACTGTGAGGCTACTTTTTTTAGTTCATCTCCTTATATAGTAGGTCTAGACCTTGGCGCACGATGTGCTGCAGCTCCATCTTGGAGGTGTCGACGAACTCGCACAGAGCGAAGTCCTCAGGAGCTACCTCGTAGATGCCTAGCTCCTCCATCTTGTCAATGTCAAAAGCTATAATCGCCTTCAGCAGATACTCCGCATGGATATTCAGCGGGAAGACACTCTGCAACTCATGACTCATGATCATAGCACGCTTGCCCCCCTTGAGACGAGCATCCAGCGTATAGCGCTTGCGAGGCATGAGCCAGCTCAGATAGGTGCGACTCTGGCTAAACTCCCCAATACGAGGCATAGCCCACCCAAGCAGCTCATCACGATCAGACCCATCAGGGATCACCGTGATCTGGTCGCAACTCATCGGGAGGAAGGGACGCTCCTCCGTGAGCTGTGTACCTGTCAGCACATCGCCCGCGATGACACGCGTCTTGCATTCCTCCTGAGCCAACTTACCCAGGCTCTCTATACGACAGCCAGGCAGTAGATCCATGTAGCCGTGCTCTGTAGCGTGACTACCGGTGATGGCAATGCGACGGCTGTAGTCCACATGCCCCGTCATCAGGAGACGACCGATGAGTGCCACATCAGTAGCACGAAGGGTCCAAACCGTCTCCCCCTTATTAACTGGAGCCGTATGATTGATCAGCACCCCTACATTACCAGCAGGATGCGGACCACGTACCTCTACACGCACTACCTCTGCGGGAAGCGTCAGAGGACTGTTCTGTGCGACACCGACAAAAACCTTGCCCTCAGTCAGACGTGCTAAGGCTCGTAGTCCTATACGCAGTTCCTCCTCACGTCCCTCCAGTAGATAGTCGACCTCAGGAGCTAGCGGAGCGGTCAGATGTGCTGTGACAAATATATCTCGTGGTGCAATCGTAGGGTTAGCAATACGATCGTAAGGTCTCTGACGTATGAGCGTCCATAGACCTGACTCTAGTAGCAGAGCTTGTAGCTTGCTCACCTCACCGTCGAGTAGTCCCTCTACGGCAAAGGCACGCTGTGTCTGACACTCGTCCGGGCGTATCTCTACGCTCATAATCTTGCGCTTAGCGCCTCGATTGATAGCGATCAGCTCACCACTGACGGGTGCTGTGACCCATATCTCTGGGTACTGCTTATCGTAGACAATCGGGTCGCCAGCCTCTACGTGATCTCCCACATGCACCTTCATCTTGGGCGTCAGCCCAGGTACATCATCGGGCACCCATGCATAGGTGGACGATGCTCCGCCAGAAGGAGTGGTCAGGAGGGTACGGGGCGCAGTCCCATGTAGTTTGAGATCCAAGCCCCGCTTGATAGTTATCGTTCTTGCCATGACGATCTCTCTTTAGAATCCAACAATTGGTGCAAAAGTACTCATTTTATTTGGGACTAGCTCATTTTAGGTAGAACTGGATTTTACAAATCGGGTAATCCGATGAGACGTGTAGTGACATGTAGGGGCACACGGCTCGGTTTGATACAACTAGACGAGTAACGATATTGTAAGGACGCTCGGCTAGTATCTAGCGAGAGGGCGTCAATTCCCGTTAAATCCCTGATGCAGTAACCTTTGACTACAACAGACGCAGAGACCGTGCCTCCCTACAAATACTGGTGTTACAGCGTCTGATAGCTGAGCTTTTCGTTTTGATGTGGTTTGTGTAGGGGCGTACCTGCGTGTCCGCCCATATGGCATACAACGCTCTGACGAGAACGGGCGGACACATAGGTCCGCCCCTACAAAGGGCTACTCGTATCGCTGTGATACAGCGTTACTCAGAAGGCTCTATTTCGTCGCATGAAGCGAATCTTCACGTAGCTATTTCCGAATCGCCTACCGAGGAAATGAAAAATCCCTACGTGGACGAGAAATGAAACTTCGGAGGAATCGTTTCGCCCCCACGTGAAGAATAAAAAATAGCCACGTGTGGATTCTCTATTTCCTCCGTGGCTGCGACGAAAAGACAAGAAGCCCCCGAGATAATCCACATGGATCTATCTCGAGGGCTCTCTTTATTGTTTAGGATCTCTTGCGACGCTCTGTCCTGTCTGCTAGTTATGACTAGCGATGGGCAGCGTGTCTCCGAGTTTTCTTCCTATTGATTACCAGTTAGCGATAAGCTCCTTATTGGCGAAGCGATCCTGGAGTGGGAACTCCCAGATAAACATCTTGTCCGTGTGAGACTTGTGCATATCCAGGCTCTTCTCGTGGAGAGCACCAGGCTTACCAGCTAGAGCTGGCTGTGCGGGCTTGCCCTTACGATCGAGGTCTACCTGCCAGCGCTTGAGATCGGTCATACGGGTTCCCATACCGACCATCTCACGTGTACGCTCATTCATGACAGCCTGCTTGATTTGATCTGGTGTCGTAGCCTTGAGCTCATCACCTAGACCACGAGCCATACGGAAGTCCTGTAGGGTAGCCTTAGCACCAGCTACATCACCACTCCAAGCCTCAGCCTCAGCCTTGATGAGCCAAGCCTCTGCTATATCAAAGAGGTGTGTCGTATGAGCATAGCTAAAGAGCTTCTTCGCACGATCCTGATCCAGGTCTGGATTGCCTCTGAACTTAGAGACAATTATACCAGCAAGATCTTTGGTATCGTAAACGAACACAGCAACTCCGTTAGGACCTGAATTGCTAGAGCCCTCGAACCAGTTCGTATAGCGCCAGTCCTTACCTTCCTGAGATACATTTGTATCAATAGGCTTGTTGTATAGATCTAGTAGATACTGAGATGGTAGCCATACAGGTACTGCTAGCTCTACATCACTACCGTCGCTAAGAGCTCCCTTGAGGAAGCGGATACCATGTAGGGCACCACCGACACGACCTACCTTCTTATTAGCGTAAGTCTTGATCATGATCTCCGTAGAGGTCTCGTACTTCCAGAGGTTCTGAAGAGCTGTCTTATCCTTAGGATTGTCCTGAGGAGCGACACCCTGTGTAGAGAGTGGGTAGTTCTCAATGAACTTCTCAACCTCTGCGATAGCCTCTGCATATTTGTGCATCTCAAGGAATATGCGAGCGCGTATAGCGTAAGCATAGTCATCAACGAGATAGCAGGGGATGCCATCCATCAGCAGATCGTTGTAGGCAGCCTTGGTAGGAAGCACCTTAGCAGCCTCAGCTAGCTCATTAAGACACCACTCGTAGACCTCCTTCTGAGTCGAACGCGCCTTAGGCGTATCCTTAAAGAGAGGATCATACTTCTTCATCATGACGATACCTAGATCGCCACCATCGTTGGCGTCATTGTAGCGCTTAGAGAAGCGGGTCATCAGACGATAGTGAGCCAACGCACGGAAGGTGCGAGCCTCTGCTATATAGATCTCGATGTTTAGCTTATCTTGATCTGATAGATTCTTCGTGAGCTCCTCGTTTGCCTTAAACTCTTCAGCACGCATGATGAAGTAGTTGGCATCCTTGATGAGTGAGCAGTAAGAACCGTAGTAAGCAGCGACCTCATCAGCATTGCGTAGTAGCTGCTCGTCCCAGTCGTAGAACTTACCATTGGCACCATTGTCACGGAAGTTGACGACATTGTAGAGATCAGCCTGATAGTCACCGATGACCAGATTTCCTGGAGCCTCAGATCCTCTGACTGTCTCAAACATGGCCTCACGTGTCCACTTGACATCTTGCATCGTCTTGAACTCGACCTGGGCCTTATTGCCCTCGGGGATATACTCTACTTTACAAGCAGCGAGAGCAAGTAGCGATACAAGCAAGAGACCTAGGGTCTTGATATGTTGTTTCATACTATATTTTCTATTATAAGGTGATTGAATAGTCCTCGCTTAGAATGTGATCTGAAGACCTCCTACATACTGGCGGGTGTTAGGATAGCTATTCATAGCCATATTGAGACCAGCCTCTGGGTCAAATCCACTAAACTTAGTAAAGGTGAGTAGGTTACGTCCAGTTACATAGACACGAACACCTGAGATGACACCGATCTTCTCAAACCATGCGCTAGGCAGTGCGTAAGAGAGACGTACGTTCTTCAAGCGAAGGAATGAAGCATTCTCCAGAAGGCGAGAGTCGAAAGCGATCTGCTCACCGAACTTAGGAACGTCTGTATTCGTATTCTCTGGGGTCCAAGCGTCGAGGACCTTGCGGTTCTTGTTATTGTCTAGGAAGTCGCGGCTCACGTTCTCTGTGAAGTAGCGGTCATTATTCATAATCCACTTACCTACGTTAAATGCCCAGTCGATATCGAGTGCTAGACCCTTCCAGCTGGCGCCCATAGAGAAACCGCCATTGAATGGAGCACGGAGCTTCTTGCCAGAAGCACGAAGGAGCTTGTCCTCCTCATAGTTCTCTGTGACACGATCCTCTGAGATGTTACCATTCTCATCGGGTACATACCAGCGCTGCTTACCAGTCTCGGGGTTGACACCAGCATACTCAGCAACGAGGAACTGCTCAGCCTCACCAGTCTTATAGATCAGTCCATAGCTCGGCATCTTGTACTCCTTTAGGTCATAGAATAGCTTGGTGATCTTCTCGTGGTTGTAGTTGAGTACGGCAGATGCGTATACGTTCCAATCACGTGTACGAACGATGTCGTAGCTAACCGTCAGGTCAATACCCGTATTGGTCATCGAGCCTACGTTCTCATAGCGAGAAGCAAAGCCAGAGATGTAAGGTAGAGGTACTGACATAAGCATGTCGTCCGTGATACGGTGATAAACGTTTGTCACCGTGTGCAGGCGATTATCGAAGGCATCGAAGTCTACACCCACGTTGAGGTTAGACTGCTTCTCCCAACCGAGGTTAGGATTACCAATCGAAGCTGCATAGAGACCAAAGATACCACTATAGTTCACACGACCGAGGTGTGGGTAGAATGCTAGCGTAGGGATAGAAGAGTTACCCGTCGTACCCCAGCTGGCACGTAGACGTAGCGTGTTGAGCCACTTGACGTGCTCTAGATGTGCACGATAGATATCATAGGTAGCACCTACTGAGTAGAAGAGTGCTGTCTGATTCTCAGTACCGAATCGTGAAGAAGCATCACTACGTAGTGATAGATCTAGGTGTAGGTAGTTGTCAAAAGAGTAGTTGACACGACCGAAGAAAGAGAGGTAGTTGTAACCACCCTTAGCTTGATCAGGTAGCTCCAGATCCTCAGGCTGTGTACTACCAGAACCGAGGAGCATAAACTCTGGGTGCTCTAGACCGTTAGCGTAAGCAGCGATCATGTCTGAGCGGTTCTGTACCCACTCCTGACCGAGTAGGAAGGTGAGCTTGTGCTTGTCAGCAAAAGAGGTGCGGTACTCAGCTGTGTTGGTCCAAGTGAAGAGACCTGTGAGACCACGACGCTCGCTTCTCCAACCACGCGGATCGGTTCTCCAATAAGCACCTGGCAAGAAATATCTAGAAGAGGTGCTGTGCGTCAGGTCAAGACCAGCTTGCGTCTTGATGATCAGACCCTGGATAGGCGTTAGCTCAGCATAACCTGCGATATTTGCCTGATAGCCGTTAGCGAAGCTGTTGAGATACTTATCTCTAACATCCTGGAAGACAGACGCATTTCCAACCTGAGTTAGGTACCAATAGCGACGTAGCTCACCGTTTGCATCATAAGGTGTGAAGTAGCGAGGCTGAACGAGAGCTCCAAACGGACCCTCATTGACATAAGACTCGCCCTCGAAGCTAGAGACATACTGTGTCGTATAAGCACCGAAGAGGTTAGCACCGACCTTGAGCCAGTCCTTGACCTTTGAATCAACACTTACACGACCATTGTAGCGTGTGAAGCTGTTGCGGCCACGAGTCAGACCCTCCTGTGAGAGTGTACCCATAGAGATGTAGTACTGTGTACGATTGCTACCACCGCTGAAAGAGAGGTCTGCATTGTACGTAGGAGCCTTGCGTCCCATGAGGAACTTAAGCCAGTCGAAGTTGTAATCTGCAGGATTATAGTCATCCACATCAAAGAGTGGGTTGAATGGCCATGCCTCTTTTTCGTTCTCGGCCTTAGCATTCTCGCTAAGCTTCTTGAGGAGGTCTTTCTTGTCCTTAGCCTTTAGGTATCCATGATCAGCCTGATAGTCTAGTAGCTCATCACCGGTCATCATGTCTTCGTAAGGCTTTCTATTGATGAACTGAGAGATACCATACTGTGCATTGACAGTGATATGTCCGAAGCCCTCCTCAGAGCGCTTACCCTTCTTGGTTGTGATGACGATAACACCATTAGCTGCTCGCGCACCGTAGATAGATGTTGACGAAGCGTCCATAAGGGTAGTCAAGCTCTCGATATCGTTGGAGTTCATAGCCATAACGGTAGCTAGGTCGGTCTGCATACCATCTACGATGTAGAGAGGAGTAGAGCCAGCCGTCAGAGAGCCGCGACCGTGGATCTGTACATTAGCCACAGCATTGGGGTCTCCAGAGGTTGTCAAGACGCTCATACCAGCGACCTTACCTTGTAGTGCGTCCATCACGTTAGCTACAGGCTTCTCAGCGATCTGCTCACCAGATACACGAGCCATAGAGCCTGAGATCGTGCTGAGCTTCTGTCCTGAACCGTAACCTACTACGACGACCTGGTCTAGGGTCTGATCGTCGGTCGTCATGACGACGTTCATCACCTTAGTGATGGGTACAGTAATCGTCTTAAGACCTACGTAGGAGAAGGTCAGCTTCTTAGCAGAGGCAGGTACACTGAGTGTAAACTTACCATCTACGTCTGTCGTGGTACCGATAGAGGTGTTGCCCTCTACAACCACGTTCGCAAACATCACCGGCTCTTTACCCTCTCCCGAGGTTACAGTACCTGTGATGGTCCTATTCTGCGCTACAGCCCATCCTATGCTGGCCGTTAGCATCAGAAAGAATAGAGCCAATCTTTTCATAAAACTCTTCTTTAGCGTTAGTTATACATTGATAGTTTGAATAGTCATATCCACCCGCCACGTCACGCTAGCAACGATGGCGGTGTGTCTCTGACATAACCTAATAGCAACTAATAGAAACCCTTCTGAGGCTTTAGTCTATGCAGGCACCACCCTGCACAGAGCCCTAAATATTATCGAAGGGAGTCTACCTTAACCTTTCGGAAACAAAGGTAGTACAAAAAAGCGTGGAAAGCAAATCTAGAGAGCCCCCTAGAGGCATCAAATCTCACGAGTAACGACGAATTCTTATTTTGAGGTGCTGGGAAAACTTTAGGATGACGTATTCTAATCCTCTGAGACTATAAAACAGAATATCCACGTGGAGATTTTCGATTTTCCACGTGGATATTTTTCATTCTCCACGTAGGGACGAAACGATTCCTCCGAAGTTTCATTTGATTCCTCCGAAGTTTCATTTCATATCCACGTGGAGATTTTTTATTCTCCACGTGGAGATTTGAGAATTTCCACGTGGGGATCGGATTAGAGGTTAGAGGTTAGAAGTTAGAGACGAGTAGTGATGTGTAGGGTCGCACTCGCACTAGACACTCACCCATACGTCTCTACCGATCGCTACTCGTAGGCATTGCAAGGTCCTTATATAAGCAAGCGGTAGTGCTGAGGAGTCTCGGCACTACCGCTATGCAACTTTTTTAGCCTAGGTAAAACTAGCGACTAAAGTATAAAACGCTACTTGACTAGTCTCTGTGTCTTCACACCGTCAGCTGTACGGATCATAGCGACATACTGACCAGCTGGCAGAGAGGCTACATCCATCGACATCAGCTGAGCTCCCGCAAAGGCTGCTACCTGGACGCCCTCCATGCTGTATAGCTCGACAGCCTCTACGTCAGTAGCATCTGTGAGCTGTAGCTGTGTGGTGAAGTGTGCCGGATAGAGGTTCACCTCTGAAGCAGCTACACGGATGGGCTCGTTAGGACGTAGCTCACCTGGATAGTCATAGACGACCTCTACGTAGTAGTTATCAGAGGTCTTACCCTCAGCATCATCGTACACGAATGTGTCTGAAGGTAGCTCAGCGACCTTCTGTCCGTTGCGGTATACGACATAGCTCTTGATCTCGGGGAAAGGTACAGGCAGCTCACCACGTGTGTAGTAGTCGTTGGTTACGCCTGGCTGCTTCTTAGGATTGTCAGAGATGACCAGCTCTAGGGCTTGGTACGCCATACGATTCTTGCTATAAGGCTCTGGCCAGAGAGTAAACTTGCGAATGTTGTAGTCGTCCTTGAGGTCTAGAGCTAGCTTGCAGCCGTCATAGTTTACGTTTTCATCTGTAGAGTTGGCATCTATATAGATGTCTCCCGTAATGTTGGATCCATCGAAGGCAAAGCCGACATCTAGCAGGTGAGCATCGCTAATCTCGACAGGTCTCGAGAGTTGGTAGGAGATGAACTCCTTCTTATCAGCGGTACCCTGAGGCACGATGAGACCATAGTACTGTATAGGACGAGCATCGACTTTCTGTCGGATGAAGAAAGAGATGTTTTTCTCAGTATCGATAGAGCCGTTGGGCTTGTATGGGGTGTCCTGAGAGGGGATGAAGTTAATCTGGTGTATATAGAGCTTTCGACCGTTGAGTGGAGACTGACCTAGACGATAGCTGTCATACATGTAGATCCTATAGATGTCCTTCTTAGAGATGTTGTAGTATCTCAGGATATCATTCACGCCATTGGAGGCTTTGAGAGGAGCTATCTTGTCACGGTTCTTGATCTTGGATACGATCTGTGTATTGTACGGCATCTGCCACTTTACCTTGGCACCCGTTTTGCCCTCAGAGACAGTCATCGGAGCTCTAGAGGCAAGCTGTCCGGTGTAAAGGGTGTAGTAAGCAGCAGGAGTCGTCACCTCCTGGCCATCAATCGTGTAGACAGCCTCGACGGAGTAAGAGACACGTCCCTTGCGCTTCATATCACCAGAGATTAGATCCTCACGCGTCGTCTCTGCTTGGCTAGCTATGCGACGTCCATTACGATATAGATTATACTTAACCTCGTAGCCCTGTGGGTGCTGCGGTACTGGCTTCCAAGAGATCTTGATCTTTGAAGCGTCTGTAGGCTCAACTTTTGCGATGATCGAAGGTACGACGGCTAGGGGCTGATAGTTCTGTTTCCAGGTACCCTTAACCTTTGTGGTGCCAGTGCTCTTGGGGTCGAGCCACTTAGCCATGTACCACGTCTCACCCTTAGACTTATACTTATCAAAGTGCGAGTTCAGACGTCCATAGACTCCATCCATAGCGCAGGGAGTCACAGCTCCACCTGTTAGTGTACCGATCTGATTACCCTCAGCATTGAATAGAGGCGAGCCTGACGATCCGCCCTCGGTATTACCCTTGGTGAATCGGAATCCAAAGTGATCATCAGCGCCACCACCGAGAGACCACGTGGTGATAGAGACACCACCGTCGAAGAGGGAGATCTTAGCAGCGTCACCTGATGGGTGGTGTATGCTAGCCCCTCTAGGCCAAACCGTAGGAGCAGCATCCCAGCCTGAGTAGTAGACACGATAATCTAGAGGTATCTCTTTTTTGAGTTCGAGGAGGAGTCCGTCCGAATAGCCCTTCATCGGCAAGAACGACTTCATCTCGGCACCTACCATACTCACCTCTTGCATTGTAGCATAGTCACCACTAGAGCAGCGAGGCTTCTCATAGTGGAAGGAGAAGATCCACTGGTTCAATTGTAGTGGTGAGACCTCAAACTTATCGGTTATGCTGGCACAGTGCGCTGCCGACATGACGTATGGCTTGAAGTCGCCAGCTACATTGTTCACAAGGTTACCTGAGCAAAAGCCGATACCTCTTCCACCGACCATCAGCATAGCCACGGAACTGGCCTTCTGATCTTGGTAAGGGTCTCCCTCTGGGCAGTTTGCATTGATCTGACAATATTTAGCAAAGCCAGGGTCTGAAGTATCCTCGCTATTCATATGGTGCTTGACACCAGGATCAGCCATCAGCACTGGGCGATAGAAGTATCCTACGCCCTGCACCTTGATCGAAGGCATCTCACCTGTGATGGGAGCCTCATAGTCGAGGATGAGTGTATTGCCTCTGATAGGCTCTGTAGCGAAGGCTCCATGCTCGGGGTGCGTAGCGTGGGTGTAGGCTCCTAGTACCTGCTTACCCTCAGGTGAGTAGATATAGAGCTTACCCCCCTCAGGGATGTAGAAGTCTTCGTAGTAGAGGTTAGTCCCTACAGGTGTGCCCTCGAGCTCTATCTCTAGGCGATAGATGTTTCGTCCCTCGACGGTGCCTACCAGCTGAGCAGCCTCAGCAAAGTCGGCTTGATGCTCTATGACGCGCCCCACGGAGAGAGGCTTCGTCTGTACAGTCTCCGTCCAAGACTCTTGAGATAGGTAGTCCGCTGGATTAAAGTCCAGACTCACGGTGCGAACGGCAGTAAGTGAGCGTAGCGAACCCTCCTGCATCATGAGGGGTCTACCTCCGAAAGATTGTTGTCCGAAGGTCACGAGACCACCACACAGCAGGACGAAGGCTGCTGCGAGGAGTCGACTGACTTGGGATAAGCGTTGAACTGTCATATTTTGGTTTGTATAGTATGGGTTAAAACGATTCGGGTCGCAAGTTACAACAAAAATCTGACTTAGCGAAAGAACCTCTCCTCTATGGGAGCAAGAGCGTAGTGGCTAACTAACTACTATCAAACATCTTACTACTCCACATCACACATTTAAGCCGAGAGAAGAGCCTAGTGACACGAGTAAATCTGCTCCTCCCCTCTAATCTCTAACCTCTAATCTCTAATTTGATTACCTTTGCAGTAGCTCTGTGAGTAATGCGATCGAATCATCTTTGCAGAAATCACACAGAGCTCTCTGTCAGACGTTTATCACACTATCACCTTTTCACTCCTTGTCCGCTAAGCTCTATCATACGGCTGTCCTCTGTGAGGACTCTCTCGACTTATTGGTCACGACACCCACGGGTCTCTATGTAGATGTCACGATGGGTGGCGGGGGACACTCTCGTGCGCTCCTCGAGCGACTCGCTCCTGAGGGGCGCTGCATCGGTCTCGATCAAGACCCTGATGCGGTCGTCAATGCCCCTACGGATAGTCGCTATCACTTTGTGGCGACAAACTTTCGCTACCTAGGGCAGTGGCTCGACTACTGGGGACTCACAGGCCAGGTGGATGGGATCTTGGCAGACCTAGGGGTCTCGTCACATCACTTCGACAGTGAGGAGCGGGGCTTTAGCTTTCGCTATGAGGAGGCAATGCCCGATATGCGTATGAATAGTCGATCGGGCGTCACGGCTCGTGACATACTGCTGAGCTACAGCGAGGAGCAGCTGGCCGATATACTATATTATTATGGTGAGCTACATGATGCTCGTCGCATTGCGGCTCTGCTCGTGTCGCATCGTGCCGTGGGCTACCCGACGATCGCTGCTCTCATGGAGGTGCTGACGCCAGTCCTACCTAAGGGAGGCCCTCAGCTACGCAATAAGCTGAGCCGTATCTTCCAGGCACTGCGCATCGAGGTGAATGATGAGCTGGGCGCTCTACGTCAACTGCTGAGCGACTCGGTGCGTCTCCTCAAGCCTGGAGGGCGCATAGCGATCATCTCTTATCACTCACTGGAGGATCGTATGGTCAAGGAGTTCTTCCGTCTAGGGTGCTTCGAGCAGCCGAGTGAGGCTCTGGCAGGTATGCCCCTGTCGGCACCGGCACCTCTACGTGTAGTTACAAAAAAAGCTATCACACCCTCTGCGGATGAGATAGCAGATAATAATCGTGCTCGTAGCGCTAAGCTGCGTGTTGCGGAGCGTCGTGAGAATATTTGAGTGAGAAGAGAAGATGGTTAAGATAGACGATACATACTTTGACGATAACCTTGAGGAGCAGCTTCAGGAGCCAGCACCCGTGGCTACTGATGATGAGTCTGTAACTGAGCCTGAGCCGAGACCTCTGCTAGGAGATCTCCTTGATGAAGATAGTTCTTCTGAAATTGCTGAGACGGACACTCCGAGCGACAGCGCACCCGCTGTAGCTGCACTAGACCAGGCAGACGATGAGGTAGCAGGCGAAGTGGCAAGCACACCCTCCACGCCAGAGTCTACGCCTCTCGAAGAGCCAAGCGCTCTAGAAGAGCTAGAGGCAGATGATGCCGATGAAGGGCTCTCTGAGGAGCCTGCCCGGTCTACCCGCAAGCGCTCTTCGTATGGTCTGTGGTATTGGCTAGGCGGTGATATGCTGGAGCAGCCCGCCTTTAGAAAGTATATACCCGCCTTTATCGCTATCCTCCTGATGGGACTGATCCATGTCACAAGCAACTATCAGATCATCTCCAAGCGTCGCCAGATAGATAAGCTGGAGACGCAGGTCAAAGACTTAACCTACAAGCACATGGAGAGCGTCAGCGAGCTAACGCGTCGCAGCATCGGAGGTAACTTCGAGCAGCAGCTCCAGGCGATGGGGTCGGATCTTGAGGCACCCTCGCAGCAGTCGATCATCCTCTATCGTGATGCTAAGAAATAATCACTCTCCTCTCTAACGAACACGCTCTCTATGTCGAAGCATAGTCCTATCATAGCTCGCTACCGCGCTTTAGGCTTCCTAGCCATCTTGATGACTCTATGGGTCTTTGTCAAGGTGATCGGCATCATCTTCGTCGAAGGCCCTACGTGGCGTAAGATGGCTCAAAACTTTCATCGCCCTGATACGGTGACGATCTCACCACTACGAGGCAATATTATTTCATCAGACGGACACATCGTCGCTATTAGCAAGCCTGCATACAAGCTTTATCTAGACTTCGGTGCAGAAGCTATTCAGCAAATGGAGCCTGACTCGCTCTACAAGCAGCTAGACTCGCTAGCCTACCAGATGAGTCTCTGGGAGAAGGGCGAGCAAGCCACCTATCAGGCACTACGCAAGCGACTTCGTGAGGGCTATCGCAAGGCACAGCATAAGCAGCCGGGCTATCGCTACGTATCTATATATCCCTACGAAGTGAGCCATGTGGAGTACCAGCGACTCAAGCAGACTTATCCACTGATGATGACGGTGGAGCGCAAGGGGCGTATGGTGCGTCGCCGTGGCCCGCTCAGAAATGGACTGACGCATGAGGAGCGCGCACTACGTGACAGGCCTTATGGCGAGCTGGCGAGACGTACGATAGGTAGTGTCTACAAGGAGGTCAAGGGAGATCTCACGCAGGGTGAGTATGGTCTAGAGCAGAGCTTTGACACCTTACTGCGAGGCGAGCCTGGACTAGCGGTAAGACAGTACTTAGCGGGATCGAACCGACAGAACACGCTACAGCCTCCTCGTGATGGCTACAATGTGTACACCACACTGGATATGAATCTGCAGCAGATCGTGCATCGCGCCCTCTATGAGCAGATGACACAGTTTGAGGCGGACTACGGAGGGGCTATCCTGATGGAGGTAGAGACGGGTCGTATCCTGGCACTAGCCAACCTCACGAAGGGCTCTCAGTCTTACTACGAGGGGGCTAACTATGCCCTCAGTGCACTCAACGAGCCTGGCTCTACGATGAAGACGCCCTTTATGATGGCTGCCCTAGATGATGGGGTCTGTACGCCTACCGATACGATCGACACGGGCAATGGAGTCTTTAAGTATGGAGGCTACAACATCCGTGATCACAATGCTAATCGCGGTGGTTATGGGCGTATCTCGGTAGCTCAGGGCCTATGGTATTCGAGTAACATCGTCCTAGCTAAGATTGCGATCAAAGGGTATGTAGAGCACCCCGATGGGCTTTATCAGCATCTAAGCAACTATGGGATGCTGGAGCGACTGGATGTAGGGCTAGAAGGAGTCGCTACTCCAACGATCATACGCCCTGAGGATAAGAGCTACGGCAACTCGACGATCCCGGGCATCAGCCGTGGCTATGGTATCTCGGTGCCAGCGATCAATACACTTAACTTTTACAACGCTATCGCCACCGGCGGACGTGTCATGCGCCCCTATCTAGTGGATCGCGTAGAGGATGCTGAGGGTAAGGTGATTCAGGAGTATCACCCTCTAGTACTTCATGAGAATATCTGCAAGCCGGCTACGCTCGACTCGATACGCTCCATGCTGGACAATGTAGTCATACGAGGCACTGCTAAAGGACCGGTACACTCTGAGCTGATCTCTATCAGTGGCAAGACAGGTACGGCTCTGATGAGCAATCATG
This sequence comes from Porphyromonas asaccharolytica DSM 20707, assembly GCF_000212375.1. Lineage (NCBI taxonomy): Bacteria > Pseudomonadati > Bacteroidota > Bacteroidia > Bacteroidales > Porphyromonadaceae > Porphyromonas > Porphyromonas asaccharolytica. The sequence continues at coordinate 208,847 of NC_015501.1, forward strand.
GTAGCGGAGGTTATCGTGCTGGTGGGGAGGTCTATATGACTTCGTTTTGCGGCTACTTCCCCTCAGATCATCCTAAGTATAGTTGCATCATCTTTGTGGTCAATCCGCACGGCGTAGGTCGTGCCTCAGGAGGTATCGTAGCGGGTCGTGGCGTGAAGCGTATCGCTGAGGAGATCTACACGCTTTCTAATCCTATCCTCCTAGACACGATCACCCCGCACCCTGCCAGTGAGCGGTTGAAGCATTTGGATCTAGCTGGCGGTGAGAAGAAGCGTGTCGAGAGCTTTGTCAATGCTTACAAGATCCCTGAGATTAAATCCCAAAGTTCTAGCAAGGTGGGCTCTGACCAAATGGTCGTACCTCAGTATGGACATGAGGGAGTGGAGCTACATCCTCTAGCTCGTTACTCTAAGGGAGTGATGCCAAGGCTTGTAGGCTTAGCACCCAGCGAGGCGGTCTATCAGATTAGCCTGCTGGGACTGGAGGTGCAGTTGGTCGGCTATGGACGGGTCATAGCGCAGAGCATCCCTATCGGTACACCTATTCATCCAGGACAAAAGGTGATCCTCCATCTAGGCAATAATCATAGACAGTAAAGCGGAATCTTCTTATAGATATGAATCTCAAACCACTCAATAATTATATAGTAGCACTCACCGAGGAGCATCTCCTGAGCCAAGCATACACAGGAGATGTCTCTATAGCGCAGTGCCAGGTGACCTCTATCGAGCAGGACTCACGTCGTGTGTCGGAGGGGTGTATCTTCGTAGCACTACGTGGCGTGCATGTGGATGGTGCCGACTACATCCCGAAAGCGCTTGCAGCGGGCTGTCGTATCATCGTCACAGAGCTCCCTCGGCCTGAGAGCGCCTCTGACGAGGTGGTGTGGCTCACGGTGACTGACACGGCGAAGGCGATAGCTGTCTTAGCCTCTGTCTACTATGATCGTCCTGAGCGACAGCTCACGATCGTAGGAGTCACGGGGACCAATGGCAAGACGACCACTGCTACGCTATGCTATCAGCTGTGGAGCTGGCTCGGCATGCGCGCTGCGCTCTTTAGCACGGTCTGCATACGTATCGGCGACAAAGAGTATCCCGCCACCCACACGACGCCCGATGCTCTCGAACTGCATCGTGTGATGCGCGATATGGTCGATGCGGGGTGTCGCTATCTCTTTATGGAGGTTTCTTCGCACGCTCTGGTACAGCAACGGGTCTACGGGTTGCCTTTTGCACTCGCTCTCTTTACCAATCTGACGCGTGACCACCTGGACTACCACGGCACGATGCAGGCCTACATTGCCGCAAAGAAGCTGCTCTTTGACCATCTCACACCAGATGCCTACGCTCTAGTCAATGCGGATGACCGCAATGGTAGCGTCATGGTACAAAACTGCGCTGCACACCTACACACCTATGCGATGCGTAGCCATGCGGACTATATGGCTCAATTGCTGGGACAGTATGTGGACGGCTCTACCCTACTGCTGGACAACGAAGAGGTGGAAATCAAGCTCGTCGGAAGCTACAACGCTTACAACGTGACGGCCGTCTACGGTGTGGCTCGTCTTCTCCTACCTGATCTGGACAAGAGCTTGATCCTACGTGGTATCTCTAGTCTGGAGCATGTGAATGGACGCTTTGACCTGCTCGCCTCCCCAAGAGGTTACCACGTCGTGGTAGACTATGCGCACACGCCTGACGCTCTGGAGAATCTTCTCAAGACGGTCTCCGAGCTGAACGCCTCACAGGTCTACGTCGTGGTCGGAGCTGGCGGCGATCGGGACATGGGCAAGCGTCCTGAGATGGGGCGTATCGCCTACAATATGTGCGACCATCTATACCTTACGTCAGACAATCCACGCTCCGAGGATCCGCAGACGATCATTGATCAAATGCTCGAGGGCATTCCTCAGGCGGAGCGTGACGAGGTCTACACCAACGTCTCACGTCGCCAAGCGATCACTGATGCTTGCGCAGCTGCGCAGCGTGGCGACCTGGTAGTCATCGCAGGCAAGGGACATGAGACCTATCAAGAGATAGAGGGTGTCAGACACCACTTCGACGACAAAGAGGTGGTGCGAGAGATCTTTGCAGAAGAGGAGCATGCGTAGATAACGTACCTTTGTTCTTCACTTAGTCCTTCCCCTATAATCTTATCAACTTACTCATCACACTATGCTTTATCACCTCTACGATTGGCTACAAGCAAACGACGTCCCCGGCTGGCGACTAGCTCAGTATGTCACCTTTCGGGCTGGTGTCAGCTTTATCTTAGCGCTGATCTTCAGCACGATCATCGGTCGGCGCATCATCCACTGGCTACATCGCATGCAGATAGGCGAAGTGGTGCGTACGCTAGGACTGGAGGGCGAGGCTATGAAGACAGGCACCCCAACGATGGGGGGTATCATCATCATCATAGCGATCATTGTCCCGACGCTCCTCTTCGCTCGCCTAGACAATGTCTATATACAACTGATGCTCTTCACGACCATTACAATGGGCGCCTTGGGCTTTATTGATGACTATATCAAGGTCTTTAAGAAAAACAAGGCGGGGCTCCACGGGCGTTACAAAATCATCGGACAGGTGCTCCTAGGCGTTGTCGTGGCACTCACCTTCTACTTGAGTCCAGACATTATCATTCGAGAGAATCAAGAGGTGGTCAACAACGGGCGTATCGAGCAGGTGACCTTCGCCAGTCAAGAGTCGAAAAATACGCAGACGACTATTCCCTTTGTCAAGAACAATAACTTCGACTACCTATCGCTAGTTCCTGCCTCTACACCAAATCGCGAACTGGTCGGCTGGATCCTCTTCTCGATCATCATCATCCTCATTGTGACCTTTATCTCTAACTGTGTCAACCTGACGGATGGCCTGGACGGACTAGCGGCGGGGACGGCCGCACCCGCAGGTGTGGCTCTGGCGGTACTCGCCTATGTCTCCTCACACATAGCACTCGCTAGCTACTTTAGCATCATGTTTATCCCAGGAGCTGAGGAGCTGGTGATCTTTGGGGCGGCTTTCGTGGGAGCTACTTTTGGCTTCCTTTGGTACAACGCTTATCCTGCACAGGTCTTTATGGGCGATACGGGTAGTCTCGCCATCGGTAGTATCATCGCCGTGATGGCTATTCTCATTCGCAAGGAGCTACTCCTACCGATCCTCTGCTTCCTCTTTATCATCGAGGGTCTATCCTCACTGATACAGCAAGCATACTTTAAGATTACTAAGCGACGCACGGGGACGGGCCGACGGATCTTCAAGATGTCGCCCCTACACCACCACTTTCAGAAAGCGGGCAATAGCGGTATCGACGCCCTGATCCAGAGACCTCTGGCACCCATCCGAGAGGCGAAGATCACCGTCCGCTTTTGGCTTATAGCTATCCTACTAGCTGTCCTAACGGTCATCACGCTTAAGATGCGATAAATAATAGACTTACAACGATCTCACAGATATGCAACGTAACGAATATATCATCCTAGGAGCTGGAGAGAGTGGCGTCGGAGCTGCCATCCTCGCTCAGCAGCAAGGGCTCCCTGTCTTCGTCTCTGACTCGGGACAGATCAAGCCACAATACAAAGCAGAGCTAGAGCAGTACAGCATCCCCTACGAGGAGGGTGGGCACACCTTCTCACGTATCTTATCTGCCCAGGAGGTGATCAAGAGCCCTGGTATCCCCGACAGCGCTCCTCTCATACGTCAGCTGGCGGAGCAACAGACACCGATCATCAGTGAGATCGAGTTCGCCTATCGCTACGCTGGCGATAGCGTGATGATCGCTATCACAGGGAGCAACGGCAAGACCACTACGACCAACTGGCTCTACCACACGCTCCACAATGCGGGACTAGACGTCTCTATGGCGGGCAATGTGGGGACGAGCCTAGCTCGTCAGGTAGCGCTTGCTCCGCACGCTTACTATGTGATCGAGTTGAGTAGCTTTCAGCTGGATCATATGTACCAGTTTAGAGCACACATAGCGATCCTACTCAATATCACGCCCGACCACCTAGATCGCTACGATCACCAGATGGAGCTGTATGCACGGGCTAAGATGCGTATCACGCAAAACCAAGAGCCCACCGACTACTTCATCTCTTGGATCGAAGACGACTGGACACAGCGACTACTCAAGGAGCCTGGCATGGGAGCAGGACGCCGGATCTTCTTCTCTACAAAAGCATCTTCAGACGATGCGGTCGTAGCTTCTAGTCACAACGGACAGCTGCGCTTTGCCCTTCAAGAGCCCGTCTTTGAATTGCTAGAAACTGACCTAGCCCTTTCGGGGAAGCATAACGTCCAGAACGCCCTAGCCGTCGGTTGCGCTGCGCAAGCCTTAGGCGTCAAGCCTGAGATCATACAAGCCTCTCTAGAGACCTTTACCAATGTACCCCACCGCTTAGAGTATATCGCGAGCATCGATGGCGTAGACTACATCAACGACTCCAAGGCGACCAACATCAACAGCACTTGGTATGCCCTCGAGAGTATGCGCAAGCCGACGATCCTCATACTAGGTGGTACTGACAAAGGCAATGACTACAACGATCTGATGGAGCTAGTCAAGGAAAAGGTCGTCGGACTGATCTACCTGACGACCGACTCCGCCAAGCTCCACCGCAGCTTCGACAGTGTCATACCACGCCACGAAGAGGTTACCTCCATGCGTGACGCTATCGCTGCTGCACGCCAGATGGCCACGGCGGGAGATACCGTATTGCTGTCGCCAGCCTGTGCCAGCTTTGATCTCTTCACCTGCTATGAAGATCGTGGCGACCAGTTCAGAGCAGAGGTGCTCGCCATCGCCCAGCAGCAAGGTGATACTGACAGATCTCTCTAGCCTATCTGACTCTCTATGATACCACAAGACGAACGCTATACAAGCCAAGATACCACCACGCATTCGGACATTTTCGACCTCTCTCCCCGTGAGGAGACAGAACCTATCGATAACGAGAGCGCAGAGCCATCCGAAGAAAGTGCTCAGCACGCTACCGAGGTCGAGCCGAAACCACGCAAGCCACGCATTACAGGCGACCGCTCGTTGTGGTTTCTCTACTTTGCCTTCCTGGCCACGTCGCTGCTCTTCATCTATAGTGCTACCAGCACACTGGCTTACCGAGGAGAGAGCTTGTACGCACCCTTTACAGGTCATCTCAAGCATATCATCTTGTCGGTGATTGCAGCGTGGGGTTGCTCACGGATGAACCGCTCCTTGACACGTTACGGAGGAATCCTTTTTTTCATCGGATCTCTCATACTCGTCATCTTAACCCTTTTCGTCGGCACAGAGACCAATGAGGCGAAGCGTACGCTCCTGGGCATACAGCCCTCAGAGTTCTATAAGGTGGGGGTCATCTTTCTCGCTTCCGCCATCCTCTCTATACGCGAACTGAGTAACAACCAGCGCTTCTATATCTTCTGCGGCATCACCGCTATCGGACTCATCTTCGTTGCCAAGGAGAGTCTCTCGATGGGTATCATCATCATCACATTTGTCCTCGGCATAGGACTCGTACAGACGGGATTCTCCAAGAGTCTCCTCCTCATCGGGGGCATAGGAGCTGGTCTCATCGTACTACTCCTAGCGTGCCTCCTCTTACTGCCCGATAGCATCGTGATGAAAAACAGTAGTACAGCGCGCTGGAAAGGACGTATCGAAGACTTTACCTCTAAGTCTGACTCCAGTAAGTTTGTCATCGATGAGGACAACTTTCAGGAGCAGCACGCACGCATCGCCATCGCCCGAAGCAATGGTACGGGCGTATTCCCAGGCAATAGTGTGGAGCGAGACATCCTCCCCGAGGCTTACTCCGACTTTATCTATGCGATCATCATCGAGGAGACAGGCTTCATCGGTATGATCTGGGTGCCGCTACTCTATATTCTTCTCTTCTTCAAGCTCTCTCGCTGGGCGACACGATCTCAGCGCAACTGGCAGCGCATCTTCCTCCTCGGTGTAGGCATCATGTACACCACGCAGGCGATCATACACATGTGTGTCGTCACAGGCATATCGCCCAATACTGGTCAGACGCTACCGCTCATCAGTCGTGGAGGCTCCTCGCTCCTCGCTACCTCCATAGCCATCGGAGTCTGCATAGCGATCACAAGACAGATCCGCCAGGACGAGTACCGACAGCAACTAGAGAGCGAAAGCAAAGCTAAGGAAGAGGTCGTTGCTGCCGAAGCGGTCGTTGCGAACACCACGCCAGTCGAAGGGAGTCCCCTAGCCTCCTCTTCTGACGAGGTAGATAGTATGGCGTAGTCTCTACGCCTACTTGTTCCAGATGTGCCAAGCGTAGCGAGCCTGCACGAGGAGCATCTTCAGCCCATTGATCGTCGTCGCGCCTTGCTCACGGCAAGACTTGAGGAAGCGTGTCTCCTCAGGATTGTATATCAGATCCATACAGACATGCTGTGGCGTGATCGCCTCGTAGGGGATCTGCGGGCGCTCCATAATAAGAGGCTCCATGCCGACGGGGGTAGCGTTGATGATGATCCACTTGTCTGCTATCATCTCAGGAGTCAGCGCATCATAAGACAATATATGCGGAGCTTGCGGATCTCTACTGACCAGCGTACAGTCACGACCGAGACGCTTGAGAGCCTGAGCCACCGCATGAGCTGCGCCACCCGTACCGAGGACGAGCGCATGCTGTTGTTCGGGCGTGAGTAGCGGTTGCAGACTCTCCACGACGCCCTGCACATCCGTATTGTAGCCCAAGAGACGCATCCGCCCGCCCGTGCGATCCACGACAATCGTATTGACAGCGCCCACATACTTAGCCTCAGTGTCTATCTCATCAAGATAGTTGCACACCTCCACCTTGTAGGGGCTCGTCACATTAAGCCCCACGATGGCGGGGGTAGACTCCAGCCAAGGTCTCAGTGCCGAGAGATCATCCAGCTCTTGTAATATGTAGTGCGCATCGATCCCCTGCGAGACAAAAAGATCGTTGAAGTAGTCTGCCGAGAGCGAATGTCCCAAGGGCTTACCTATCAGTGCGTAAATACGTTGCATACTCTTATTCATTTATGCCTCTAGGCTTCTGCGGTATATAAGACGCAGATCCCTAGGGGCATTTCTTTATATTGTACCTCACTAAAGCCTGCTCTACGGATCAGTGCCGTCATCTCCTCTCTCTGGGGCATGGCTGTAATAGACGCTGGGAGATAGCTGTAAGCAGAGCGATCGTGAGCGCATAGCTGTCCGATCCATGGTATCAAGCGCTTGGCGTAGATATTATAGCCTTGTCGCAATAGTCCCTCACGAGGTTCGCTCAGCTCCAATATAGCGAGAGCTCCCCCAGGTCTGAGGATACGATGCATCTCTCGCAAGCCTTGTAGCGGATCCGAAAAGTTTCTAATCCCCAGAGTGCAGGTCACCGCATCGACCGACTGCGAGGCTAGAGAGAGCTCCTGACAATTCTCCGCCGAGAGCATCACAGGCACTGCATATTTAGCTCGCTTGACACGCTCAGCAGCCACCGCCAGCATACCCTCCGAGAGGTCCACACCGACGATCTCACGCACCGACGGCAAGTATCGAGAGAGCATCAGGATCATATCCCCCGTACCGCAGGCCAGGTCAGCCACCTGACGAGGCGCATAGTCCGCCAGATGCTCTATGACCTGCCAGCGCCAAGCCAGATCCATACCACCCGTCATGAGACGATTCATCGAGTCATAGTGCCCAGCGATGCGGTCAAACATCTGTCGCACGTAGCGAGACTTACCATCTAGAGATACAGACATAGTAATAGAGAGATTAGAACCAGCGACTAGGGAGGTTGTACGACAGCCCCTCTCAGTCGCTGGTTCGTTTGTATAGCTATGGAGTCTTTTACTTCTTCAGGAAAGCTAGCAGATTGTCCTCGATACGCTTAGCCAGGTTTTGGGTCTGCTCCTTGACGAAGGTCTTGCCCGTGATATGCTCGTAGAGCTCTATGTAGCGATCGCTCACAGAGGCTGCATACTCAGGTGTGATGGTCGGCATCTTCTGTCCAGCCTTACCCTGGAAGCCTTGCTCAATGAGCCACTGACGGACGAACTCCTTCGAGAGCTGACGCTGGGGCTCACCCTTAGCTTGGCGCTCCTCGTAGCCCTCAAGGTAGAAGTAGCGAGAGGAGTCTGGCGTGTGGATCTCGTCGATCAAGATCACCTTGCCATCCTTCTTGCCAAACTCATACTTCGTATCCACGAGGATCAGTCCTCTTTCACGAGCGATGCGTGTCCCCTCCTCAAAGAGAGTCCGCGTGTACTGCTCGATAACCTTGTAGTCCTCCTCTGAGATCAGACCAGAGGCTATGATCTCCTCACGGCTAATGTTTTCGTCGTGACCCTCATCAGCCTTGGTCGTAGGGGTGATGATCGGGTGTGGGAGACGCTCATTCTCCTTCAGTCCCTCAGGTAGCTCTATACCGCAGATGGTGCGCTCGCCAGCCTGGTAAGCACGCCATGCGCTACCAGCTATGTAGCCACGTACGATCATCTCTACCTTAAAAGGCTCGCAGCGATGCCCCACCGTAACCATCGGGTCGGGCGTTGCTATCTTCCAGTTAGGTACGAGGTGTGCCGTAGCGTCAAGCTGCTCAGCAGCTATCTGGTTGAGCACCTGCCCCTTGTAGGGGATACCCTCAGGGAGTACCACGTCAAAGGCTGAGATCCTATCCGTAGCAACCATCGCTATCAGATCGCCCTCAAGGAAGTATACATCTCTCACCTTGCCATGAAAGACAGATTGGATACCTGGGAGAGATAGGTCGGTGTGTGTTAGTGCTTGATTCATTGTATTATGATCAATAATTGATTTGCTAAAAGGCGATTGCCCTCTCCTCGGCCTAGCCGAGAGAGGACAAAGTTTCTATGAGTCTTTACTTTGATCCTTATCTAAGTCTATATCCTGCTGTTGGAGAGTCTCTTGTGTAGGCCGTCCGCACTGCAGTGCTTGATGCTCATTGCGGTCATAAGCATCCACAACCAGCTGCACGATCGGGTGACGCACGATATCCTGCGCATCAAAGTAAACAAAAGGTATCTGCTCCACATCGCTCAGGATCCGCTCAGCAATGCGCAAACCCGAGGTGACACCCCGAGGCAGGTCTACCTGCGAGAGGTCGCCCGTGATGATCATCTTGCTATTGCGTCCGAGACGCGTGAGAAACATCTTCATCTGATGATGGGTCGTATTCTGCGCCTCGTCTAGTATGACGACCGCATCATTGAGCGTGCGACCACGCATGTAGGCTAGCGGCGCGATCTGTATCACGTCACTCTCCATATAGGTACGCAGGCGCTGTGTCGGGATCATCTCCTCGAGCGCATCGTAGAGAGGCTGGAGGTAAGGGTCGAGCTTGTCCTTCAGTTCGCCCGGTAAGAATCCCAGCTTCTCACCCGCCTCGACAGCGGGGCGCGAGAGTATGATCCGACGTACCTGCTTCTCCTTAAGAGCCTTGACCGCTAGTGCTATCGCTATGTAGGTCTTGCCAGTACCCGCAGGCCCGATCGCAAAGAGCATATCGTGATCTGCTATGGCCTCCACCATCTCACGCTGGTGAGCACCTCGGTAGCCTATACTACGCCCTCTCGCTCCATAGAGCAGATGATTGGGCGCCACCTTAACCTCGGGGAGTTCTTCACCCGTAGCCAGCTTGCGTATGGTCTGCTCCGTCAGGAGATTGTAGCGCGTGATGTGCTGTACCAGCTTATCGAGGAGTGCCGTCAAGAGCTGTATATCGGTCGTGTCACCCAGTATCTTGATGATCCGATCATGAGCCACGATCCGTAGCTTAGGGTAGAGATTGCGCAGCAAGAGCAGGTACTCACGGTTAGGACCATAGAGTACTGCAGGATCTATCTCCTCTAGGATATATAGTCTCTCTGTCACTAGGCTTCGATACTCCTTATTTAATACAGGATGCTATCTCGGAGGCGATGCGAGCCATCTCCTCGTCGGTAGGCTTCGTAGCGAGAGGACCGTGCGCCACATCACCCTCACTATTGATCGGGATCAGATGCACGTGTGCATGCGGCACCTCCAGACCTAGGACTAGCGTAGCTACCTTGCGGCAGTGCGTAGCCTCCTGTATAGCGCGTGCCACCCGCTTAGAGAAAGCCATCAGCCGAGCCAGCTCCTCGTCCGTCAGATCGTAATAGTAGTCGACCTCACGCTTCGGCACCACCAGTGTATGTCCCAGCTGATAGGGATTGATGTCTAGAAATGCGTAGTGCTCCTCATCCTCTGCAATGCGGTAGGAGGGGATCTCACCCGCTATGATGCGACTAAAGATTGTAGCCATAGAGCATTCGTTTTTTTTTGGGGGAAAAGTATTCAAGCAGCGTAGCCGCCTATCGAGTGATCTCTAGGATCTCAAAGACCAGCGTACCCGCAGGCACCTGTATCTCCGCTATATCACCCACCTTCTTGCCGAGGAGACCCTTAGCGATGGGTGTATTGACCGAGATCTTATTTTCCTTAAAGTTTGCCTCAGCATCAGAAACGATGTAGTAGCTCTTCTCCTCGCCCTTTTTCTTATTGAGTAGGCGCACATGGTTCAGTATCTGCACCTCATCGGTCTTAATCTGCGAAGGCTCCAGTACACGAGCATTACCCAGCTGCGCCTTGAGCATAGCGATCTTGTCCTCGAGATGAGCCTGCGCCTCCTTAGCGGCATCGTACTCAGCATTCTCCGATAGATCTCCCTTGTCACGAGCCTCAGCAATCTGCTGTGTGACCTTAGGACGCTCCTCAGCCTCCAGCTGTTTGATCGTATTGTTGAGGGCATCGTACCCCTCTTGGGTCATATAGTAATATCCCATAGATATAGATTAGGTGATAATGGTATCTAATTCAGTCTAGTGCATATCCTATGAGTCGCACCACGCGAGCCATCTGTCGGCTAGCGAAGGCACCTCATAGATACAAAACAAATGAGGACTTACTCCCACACAGCACCCCCTATCGTCTAGAAGAGCCACATCAGAGAAGCCTCGTCACATATTGAGATGTGCTACGCCGTCTGCACATCTTCCTTACTGGGTGCAAAGGTACTAAAAAAACGTTTCACCCCCCCGCCAATCTCACGAGTAACGACTTTGTAGGGACGCCATAACGTGTAACCCGCTGTAGGGACGCTCGGTCTGAGCGTCCACACAAACACTTGTGCTACAGCATTTTATTGATGTAGTTATCGTATTGATGTAGTTCGTGTAGGGGCGGACCTGCGTGTCCGCCCACAGGGTATACAGCGCTCCAACGAGGACGGGCGGACACAAAGGTCCGCCCCTACATATCGCTACACATCTCTAATCCGACAGCCACGTGGAAAAGCCCAAATCTCCACGTGGCTATTTTTCATTTTCCACGTGGAGACGTTTTGATTCCTCCGAAGTTTCATTTGATTCCTCCGAAGTTTTATTTCTCGCCCACGTGGAGAATTTTCTTTTTCCACGTGGGGATTTGAGATTTTCCACGTGGGGATTTGAAAATATCCACGTGGCTATTCGACTTCGCCCCCTTTCTGCCACTTCGTTCCTCAAGCGGCATCGCACCACCTATTCGTTTTTTTGTACCTTTGCACTAGATGAGTAGGAGGAGTCCTCGCTTGAGGCGACCCTCCGCTAGACTCAGATGCGATCTCTCCCCAGCTGAGCGGTATAGCGATACGCTAGTCTGGGAGATGCAACATACACTCTTGGGGCTGATTGGCTTTGACAGCGTGTTGTAGTGATCCGTAAGCATGTGGTGCCTGCTGTGACGCACCTTAAAACCTTACTGCGAACCTTTCTAAATGGCGAAAACAACTTTGCTCTCGCTGCGTAGTCGAAGTATAGTACACTAACGCTTCATCCCAGGCATAGATGCCGAGACGAGACATCACCCAGGGGGCCGTTGCTCCGAGGCGCTCTGATACGGTGGTGCATGGATATCGGGGATCGGATGGTGTAGCCTCATACATCGTCTTAAACTTTAGAGGATAAGGCTTTAGCTCGGTCGCTGTGCTCGTGAGTTGAGGCCCGACAATCAAAGTACAGCTAAACATGTAGAAAGCGCTTTACCACCATGTTTGGACCGGGGTTCAATTCCCCGCAGCTCCACAACCCCACTGACAGTTAAGTCCCTTCGACTGGGTACGCCTAGTCGGAGGGACTTATCTTATATGGTCACTCACACAAAGAGCAGATCGGGCACCTGCTACCGTACAGTAGGTATCTATCACTAGTACTGCATACTAGATGAAGCATTATCTTTGTCTCCATAGAGCATCTAAGCCCATCCATAGACTCAAACAAAAGACCATACAGCTATGAGTATTACCTACAGAGTGGCAGCCTCGATAGTGAGACTCCTAAACATCAAGAAGCTCTTTAGAAAGTCAGAGGCAGAGATCCTCGCCTTTGCGACTAAGCAGTCGAATAAGTTCAGACTTCGGCTAGATCAATTCAAGGGCTATCACTGCTCCATAGAGGAGGTCGACGGCTTTAAGTGTGTCAAGCTACAGGCGACTCCTAAGCCCGCTGCAAAAGCTGTCCTGCTACTTTATGGCGGAGGATATGTCACACCACCAGATGCGAGAGACTTCAAGATAGCCAAGAGGATTGTCGATCAGACGGGGAGCGATGTGTGGTTTTTCCTTTACCCCCTTATTGTGGAGCAAACACTCGAGGTGACCTTTGAGAAGACGCATCAGCTCTATCGGCGCATGCTCGAGCAGTACGCTCCTGAGCAAATATCGATCTTAGGCTTCTCCTCAGGAGCTTGTCTCGCTATCGGGATAGGACAATATAATAATGAGCAGCGTATGCAGCTACCTAGCCCCAGACAAATCATAGCGGTCTCTCCTGGAGGTATCCCCCTCTCGCTTTGTGAGGGTCATGAAGACATGGCAGACGAAGATGCAGACTTCATCGCCTCTCTGAAGGCTCTCTCGGAGCAAGACATAATCGTCGACTACCATTACTTCGGCACCGTCGCCTCGATAATAAACCGACGCAAGCGACAGCCCGACTATATGATCAACAGCTGCGTGGGCGACTTCTCACACTTTCCCAAGACCTACCTCTACTATGGGTCTCACGAGTGTCTCTACGCTTGCGCCCCCTACTACAAGCGCGCATTCGTGCAGTATGGGGTCCCCTATGAGATACATATCGGTGAGGGACTGTGCCACTGCTATCCGCTCTTTCGCTTCTTTCCAGAGGGGCGTAAGGCTCAGGACGAAATCATCAATCGCCTAAGATAAGCGTAGCACACCTTCCCAAGCGAAAGGGAGTCTTACGTGAGAGCTTTGCAAAATCCTCCTAGTAGGAAAGGGGGTTCTATCCAAAAGCACTTGCGATACCTTCCGTAAAGAATTGAAGTAGGGCTCTTAGGGACTAACCAAGAGCCCTATATGTCGCTATGTGCAATGGTAATCAGCGACAGGCGGAGCCACTCTCTAATGCAATCGAACGTGAGATGTGGTGCGCCATTGGCGTAAAAATCGTTACCTTTGCATCAAGCTTTCTTGTGAGGAGATCACCACGCATGGTACGATGCTCACGCTACAGACTTCCTGATTACTACCTCATGGCTACATCTAAAGATAAACTAACTAAGAAACGCTCGACAAAGACTCGCAAGCGTACGAACGCTCCTGGCAGAAAGGACTCAACACCCTCTCGCTCGGTGGGGAGTCGTATGCGCTCGTGGGCGCAGGGGCTACAAAACAATATCGTCAACAAGCGATATGGCGAGCTGATCTCGTTTATCTTAGGCCTGATCCTCCTAGCCTTCATCATATACATCTTGGTGGCTTGTGGCTCCTACCTTATGGTGGGCTCTCGTGACCAAAGCATCGTCACGGAGCTAACGCCTTGGGAGGCACTGACACAGACGCTCCCTGAGGGGATCGACAGCTCCGTCGTGGAGATACAGAATATAACTCGTGTGCATGGAGCCTATCTAGCCCATTGGCTGATGGATGGCTTCCTCGGATTCGGCAGCTGGCTCTTGCTCCTCTTCGGCATCGTCTGTGCGCTGCGTATGATGCGCATCACCAAGCGAGGGAGTCTCATCAAGCTATGTGTCTATACTATCCTGCTAAGCCTGTGGACGGCACTAGCGCTCTCAGCACTGCAAAGCATCCTGGGGATGCCCACATTCTTCCGCTGGGGAGGTGTCTATGGTGCGCTTTGGCTAGGCAAGATGCTGCCAGCCATCGGGTGGCTAGGCGTCTCGCTGACACTGCTAGTCACAATCATTATCCTCATCGTGGTAATACGCTACGAGTACCTCCAGTGGATGCGCCGAGCTATCGGTCTAGGCTGGGTCAAGCGTCCTAATCGTCGTCACACGACCGACAGCTCCCTAGAGAGCATCGATGATGAGACGGAGCCCACAGGTGGAGAGCCTACGGATACAAATGAAGAGATCCTCCCAGACGATGAGGATGGCGACCTAAACACTACAAAAGATGAAGATGAGGAGGCTCCACTTCCTGCATCAAGCGTCTTGGCAGCACAGTCAGCATCACATACCACATCACAGGCCACTGCAAACGCTCCGCAAGCACGTCGCCAGTCCGTCTCTACGCCGGCTGAGGAGAGCTTGGAGGGCAGCGTCACTGTGACCGTAGCCCAGGGAGATGCCGACTCGCAGGCTGTCTCCGTCATGCCTCAGAGTGACACCCGTCGTGGAGGATATCAGATGCCTTCGCCTGACCTACTGGCCGATGTCGATCAGTCTTCGCAGACGATCGATCGAACGGAGATCAAGGAGATCGAGCAGCTCATCATCGAGAAGCTGAGCGATCTAGGCATCGGACTAGAACCGGTCGAGGTGACCATCGGACCGACCGTGACGCTCTATGAGTTTAAGCTAGATCCTAAGGTCAAGGTCAATCGTATACGCAGCCTTGAGGACGACATAGCGATGAAGGTAGAGAGCATCGGCGGCATCCGTATCATTGCTCCGATGCCAGGACGTGGCACCATAGGTATCGAGGTTCCCAACCGCAACCCGCGGACCGTCGGTATGAAGGCGCTGATCACTTCGCAGAAGTTTATCACGACGGACATGAAGCTCCCGATAGCCATCGGGCGTACGATCACGAACGATGTTTACCTCTTTGACCTCTCCAAGATGCCACACCTCCTGATCGCAGGTGCTACGGGTCAGGGTAAGAGTGTCGGTCTCAATGCGCTCATCACTTCACTTCTATACAATAAGCGCCCCGAGGAGCTTAAGCTGATCCTCATCGACCCGAAGATGCTAGAGTTTAGCATCTACGAGAGCATCGGTCGCCACTTCCTGACGAAGCTGGAGGACGCGGAGAAGTATATCATCACCGACACAACCAAGGCGCTCCCCGTCCTAGAGTCGCTCTGCGTGGATATGGACGGGCGCTACGAACTGCTCGCACGTGCTAAGGTGCGCAACATCGCCGAGTACAACAAGCTCTTCCGTCAGGGGCATCTACGTGAGGAGGATGGCTTCGTCTTCCTCCCCTACTTGGTACTCATCGTCGATGAGTTTGCCGACCTCATCATGACCACGGGACGAGCCATCGAGAAGCCTATCGCACGCCTCGCACAGAAAGCGCGCGCAGCGGGTATTCACATTGTCCTAGCGACTCAACGTCCTAGTACAGACGTGATCACAGGTTTGATCAAGGCAAACTTCCCAGCACGTATCGCCTTCAAGGTCTCCTCGCAAGTGGACTCTCGTACCATCCTCGACACCAAGAGTGCCAAGGATCTCATCGGACGTGGCGACATGCTTATCAACGACGGCAAGGAGATGCGACGTATCCAGTGTGCCTTCATTGACACGCCCGAGACGGAGCGCATCGTGGATCACATCTCTCGTCAGCCCTATCCGACAGAGCCTTATCTGCTGCCTGAGCCGCCCGCCACGGAGGGAGCTGCTGGGGCAGCTGGTGTAGGAGGAGGCGCGACCGAGCGCGACCCGCTCTTTGAGGAGGTGGCTCGCCATGTCGTGCAGATGCAGCAGGGATCGACCAGCAATATCCAGCGACGCTTTAACATCGGGTACAACCGCGCTGGACGCATTATGGATCAGCTCTACGAGTGCGGCATCGTGTCGGGACAAGATGGTAGTAAACCTCGTCAAGTGCTGATCGCGGATGAGACAACCCTCGATCAACTCTTAGATACTTTCTAAACGGTAACCATTATGAGACCTAATCACTCCTTACCATACCAGCGATACAGTGTACGCTTTGCTACGCATCTCTTAGGTTCGCTCCTAGCATTGTTTCTGTGTGGCACCTTTGCCATAGCACCTCTGCATGGACAGCGCAAAGCGGTTTTTGACCTTAACAAAGCGCTCCAACAGTTCGAGCAGCAGGTCAAAAAGGGGGTCGCTATCACCTTTACACTAACCTCGCAAGGATCAAAGCCTCAAGAGGGCTACACGTGGCTCTACGGACGTCGCTTTATGCTCAGCATGCCTGGCATGGAGGTGGCCTTCGACGGCTCGACACTGCGTATCATCAACCAGAGCGAGCGCACCTACACCTTGATGACGCCCTCCGAGCAAGACCTCACGGCGATGAATCCGCTTGCTTATATACAGAAGACCTCGCAGCGCTACCGTATCACCGAGCGCAAGAGTCCTCGCGGCACGGTCATCTACCGCTTTGTGCCCACACAGGATACCAACGTACTCGCAGGGGTCAAGTACTATGAGGTGACTTTTGACCAGCAGAGTCAGGCTCCTAAGCGGGTCGATCTGTACTTTGACCTAGGCGAACAGGTCTCTTACACCATCCACAAGATACAGCCGAAGGAGCATATTACGTCACAATCCTTTACCTTTGCACCGCAAGAATACAAATCGCTTGAGGTCGTAGACTTACGCTAGCCCCCTTGCGATCTACACAATAAACTATGTACATACAGGTACTCAAATCTAAGATCCATCGTGTCCGGGTCACACAAGCTAACCTCAACTACGTAGGTAGCATCACCATCGACCGCACCCTCATGGATGCCGTCGGCATACTACCAGGAGAGCGCGTGCAGGTGGTAGACTGCAACAACGGCAACCGCCTCGACACCTACGTCATCGCTGGCGAGCCCGACAGCGGAGTCATCTGTCTCAATGGTCCCGCAGCCCGTCTCGTACAGCCTGACGACATCGTCATCATCATGTCTTATGCGCTTATGGACTACGATGAGGCTCGCACCTTCCAGCCTAAGATCATCTTCCCCGATAGCGACACGAATCGTCTATAAACCACTCATCATCTCAGCAACATGTTTGAAAACCTCAGCGAACGCCTAGAGCGTTCATTCAAAATACTCAAAGGACAAGGGAGTATTACCGAAATAAATGTCGCCGAAACGCTCAAGGATGTACGCCGCGCCCTACTCGATGCCGACGTTAACTACAACGTAGCTCGAGACTTCACCAACCAAGTCAAGGAGAAGGCTCTCGGACAGGACGTCCTCACGTCGGTCAATCCAGGGCAGATGATGGTCAAGCTCGTCCATGACGAGCTAGCCACACTGATGGGTAGTGAGGCGGTGGCTATCAACCTCAAGGGGAGTCCCGCCATCATCCTTATGTCAGGACTGCAGGGCTCTGGTAAGACCACCTTCTCAGGCAAGCTCGCCAATATGCTCAAGAAGCAGGAGCAGCGCAAGCCGCTCCTCGTAGCGTGTGACGTATACCGTCCCGCTGCTATCCAGCAGCTACACGTACTGGGCGAGCAGATCGGTGTACCCGTCTACAGCGAGCCGGATAGCAAAGATCCCGTACAGATCGCTCGCAATGCGATCGCACATGCACAGCAGGAGGGACTAGACACCGTCATCATCGATACCGCAGGTCGTCTGGCGGTCGATGAGGAGATGATGAATGAGATCAGCAGCATCAAGGATGCGATCCGACCCGATGAGACCCTCTTCGTCGTTGACTCCATGACCGGTCAGGATGCGGTCAATACGGCAGCCGAGTTTGACAAGCGACTCGACTTCGACGGTGTGATCCTCACCAAGCTCGATGGTGACTCACGTGGTGGTGCGGCACTCTCTATACGCAGTGTCGTCAATAAGCCGATCAAGTTCGTCGGTACCGGCGAGAAGATGGAGGCGCTGCAGGTCTTCCACCCCTCACGTATGGCCGATCGTATCCTCGGCATGGGTGATATCGTCTCACTTGTCGAGCGTGCGCAGCAGCAGTACGACGAGGAGGAGGCAAAGCGTCTGGAGGCAAAAATCGCGAAGAACCAATTTGACTTCGACGACTTCCTCGCGCAGATCGCTCAGATCAAGAAGATGGGTAACCTAAAGGACCTCGTCTCCATGATCCCTGGAGTCGGCAAGATGGTCAAGGATCTAGACATCAGCAACGACGCCTTCAAGGGCATCGAGGCGATCATCTACTCCATGACCCCCGAGGAGCGCGCCAAGCCTAGTCTCCTCGATGGCTCGCGACGCAAGCGCATCGCCGATGGTAGTGGCACCTCTGTTGCCGAGGTCAATAGGCTCATACAGCAGTTTGACCAGGTCAGCAAGGTCATGCGCAAGATGCAGAGCGGTGGCCTAGGTCGTGCTCAAGCTAAGAAGCAGAAGAAAAACAAAAAGCGCCGCTAAACCTCACATATAGAGGGAGCAGCACACGCAAGAGACGCATCGTCCCCGTCAGCAGATGATGGGCGGTGCGTCTCTTGCTTTTATCTAATTCGTTTTGTACCTTTGCTTTACACTTACACGCAAACGTATTTACAATCCTATGAAACGCATTCTTCCCTTACTCATGTGCATTGCTCTTATGGTCTCTTGCAAATCTTCAGAGCCTAACCCTACGGAGTGTGAGACATACAGAGCCACATTCAGAGCTACCCCAAACTCATTCCCTGGAAAGGGTGGAGCAGGTCATATAGAGGGTATCCTCGAGCAGATCGGCTCCGATGGCGAGGCCATCAATCAGAGGCAACTCAAGGCAGACGAATTTACCATCAGCCTCAAGGAGGGCGACGCCTCTGAGATTACCATCGACAATGCACAGAAGAGCTTCGTCGTAAAGGAGGGCAGCGATGAAGTAGATTTCATACTCGAGGCTGTCGTAACAGCGCACCCTAGTTCCACACAGCTGATCACCATACATCGTGAGTCCAATCAGCTACAGCTCCCGCTAGCCTATGTAACCGAGTACAATGTCAATCCGGCTGGCGATGCCTTTGTGACCACCCATGCCAACAACACCAGTGGTTACTTCACATTCCCTGAGGCTGTTGAGAAGTTTGCCTCTATTACGATCGCAGGCAAGCAGTATCACCTCCCCACGATAGCTGAGTGGCAGGCCATCGTGCCTCGATACAGAGGTATGCCGAACTTCGTTGAGTTTGACCACGACTGCGACTTCCGCGATGTCGAGGAGACCGTTATGGTCCATGGCACAGAGATCACCTCTACGAACGATTACTACTCCGCATCTACCGGCAAGATAAAGGCCACCTACGCCATCCGCTTTAAGGGTACTGACCTACTCTCAGCATGGAGATATGAGTACATCGTCAATCCCGATGATGATAGCCCAGCGAGCATGATGATGAAGATAACATGCCGACCCGTATCAAGGACGGCGAGCATCGAGGAGGTCTCTCAGCCAGCATTTTGGGAGCCTACCGCAGAGGACATCGTACGCATCTTCCCCTCTTGTGGCTGGAAGCGTCACGATGAGCAGAGTGGCAAGGACGCTATCCGTCTCATGAAGACCAGTGGATACTACTGGGCCGTCGATCAGGAAAACAATGATCGTGGCTGGCGTATGGGCTACTATAGCCACTGTGCCGACTCTGGAAATAGTAACCCCAAGACCTGTGGCTTCACCATCAGACTATTTAAGTAAGCAACCGGCTCACACCTCCTCGGGGATGCACGTCTCTCTGAGGAGGTGGAGCTCTACAATAATAGAGATGCACATCTCTCCCTACGATGTTGAGGGCATACCACTTTCATTTCACAATGAAGTGCCAGAGCATCATCAACCATCTATAGAATGATAGCCACGTGAGGAAAATCGAAAACCTCGGTGGCTATTTTTTTATTTTCCACGTGAGGGGAAAAGAGACTCTTCCTCCACGTAACATGTAAACTACGGCGAGTCTCACTCACAGACGGACTGCTCCACCCTAGCCCCTCTGCGATTGAAGCAGCTTGATCCGATGTCGGACGACAATAGTTTTTTATTCGTATCTTTGTGACGGTCTTAACGACCGCTTCACTGACAATTCATTTTCTAACTATAAAACAGGAATAAGCTATGAGACAATTCTCTCTACTCCTTATCGCACTCCTCTCAAGCCTCGTCATGGTCGCTCAGGCTCCCAAGACAGAAGGCGAGAGCAACGAGTTTACTATTATCAAGCAACTACCCATCACCTCTATCAAGGATCAGGCAAACAGTGGTACCTGCTGGTCTTACTCTACAATTGGCTTCCTCGAGTCTGAGATCCTTCGTAAGGGAGGTCCCGAGGTCGACCTTTCCGATATGTTTGTCGTCAATCACACTTATCGCGACAAGGCGGAGAAGTATGTGCGCCTACATGGCAAGGGCAACCTCGCTCAGGGTGGTTCTTTCTACGATGTTCTCTACGTCTTTGATCACTACGGAGCTGTTCCCGAGGAGTTCATGACTGGTCTCAACTACGGTACAAAAAAGAACGCTCACAGCGAGCTAGAGGCTGTCCTCAAGGGTATGCTCGACGCTGTCGTTGAGAACCACAACGGTCGTCTCTCCACTGCATGGAAGAGTGCTTACGACAAGGTCGTAGACACCTATCTAGGCGAGCTGCCTAAGGAGTTTACCTACAATGGTAAGCGCTACACGCCCAAGAGCTTTGCAGAGAGCCTCGGCATCAAGGCTTCTGACTATGTCTCACTGACGAGCTACACACACCACCCCTTCTACACCGCCTTCCCCCTCGAGATCGAGGACAACTGGCGCTGGTCTAGCTCGTGGAATCTACCCATCGATGAGCTCATGCAGGTCATCGACAACGCTATCCTCAATGGCTACCCCATCGCTTGGGGCGCTGACGTCAGCGAGGTTGGCTTCACACGTGACGGTATCGGCGTACTGGCTGACGTAGATGCTATCGAGACGAAGGGCTCTGACCAGGCACGCTGGGTCGGTCTTAGCTACAGCGACAAGGCTGCTGAGGTTCGTCGTATGATCAATAGTGCAGACTGCCCCGAGATCGAGCCTACACAGGAGTTTCGTCAGGAGGGTTTTGACAACTTTACCCTTACCGACGACCACGGTATGGTCATCATCGGTAAGGCTCAGAACCAGAACGGTCGCACCTTCTACATGATCAAGAACTCATGGGGTGAGAGCGGTAAGTACAAGGGCATCTGGTACGTATCTAAGAACTACGTAGCAGGCCGTACGATGAATATCGTCGTACACCGTGACGCTATCCCCGCAGCTATCGCTAAGAAGCTCGGTCTGAAGTAATCGTCTCCACTAGATAATTAGGAGTCCCCACACCAGTCCTAGGTACCGATGTGGGGACTCTTTTTTAGTATCGACCTGCGCAGTAAGCTCCGACATACGGGTCTGATATGCCCTAGGGCAACAATAAATCTGACTCGAAATCGTTCACTTATTGCCAGCTTGAGGGGTCAAACGGGTTAAATTCGTCGGGCTAAAATTTGGCTGTTTCGAAATTTATTCCGACCTTTGGCGAGTATGTAGATGAAGTCTTCTGCTGTAAGTGACAGGTGCAAGAGGATCTATCTACTGTATATCAGACTTTTAATTCACAAACTATCGACAGAAGCACATTATTTATCAATCTAGACTTTATGACAAGTAAGAGAACGAGCTTTGTCGCCTTCGTGGGGCTCATCTTTGTAGCCTGTGTCCAACTGGCTGCAGCACCATCACCCCAACAGAAGACCACACGACCTCCACTGAAACTAGTGTCCCCCACAAGGATTGTGGCGTCACCAGACTCCCTAGTAACTAGGAACTGGCTGGCAGACGGGTACACTATAGTAACGGCAAAAGATGCCGAGACACGCATATCCAGCGCTGAGATGGAGCGCGCACTCGAGAGAGAGGCTCTCGAATACCCCGCAATAGATCTATATGGCGAAGACTCGTGGACTGACTGGGTAAACCCCTTTGCAGGTAAAAGTAGCCCACGTATCCCCGCTACATATAACATCGACTGCTCGGGCTTCGTCATGCCTTTAGCGGGTACGATGCGTGTCACCTCCAATTATGGCTACCGTGCTCGCTATCGTCGCGAGCACAAGGGCATTGACCTAGCACTCCGCACAGGCGATGACGTACGAGCTGCTTTCGATGGCAAGGTACGCATCCGAGGCTATGAGCGTGGTGGCTATGGTAACTACATCGTCATACGACATCCCAACGGCCTCGAGACCGTCTATGGACACATGAGCCGCTGCATCGCCAAGGAAGGACAGATCGTCAAGGCTGGCGAGGTCATCGGCAAGGGAGGTAGCACAGGGCGTAGCACAGGGCCACACCTGCACTTCGAGACACGCTTCCTAGGTATCGATATCAATCCCTCCAAGATCATCGACTTTGGAGTAGGAGCACCTCAGAGTGACTACTACACCTTTGTCGCTCCTAGGGGGTATAAGACCTATGCTTACGAGGAGGGAAATACTCAGAGCAAGGCTGGTGATACTAAGTACAAGGCAAAAGCGAAGAAAAACCGCCCCAGCGTATCGCACACGCCTCGTATATATCGTGTCAAGAAGGGAGACACACTCTCAAAAATTGCTAAGAAGACGGGCGTATCCGTACGCCATCTCTGCAAGGCAAACAATATGTCCTCACGGGCTACACTACGTCCAGGCCAAGCACTGAAATACTAGCCACACGCAGTTTGAGATCTCTCCTAGGAGTTTTAATCTAAAAGCGGGTATCCCATCGCTCCTCAAAGAGAGAGACAAACATAACACATGTAATACATTAAGAGAGCAAGGTGAATCTTCGTGAACACTTTGCTCTCGTCACATTTGATCCGTCCATACTGATGCAACTACGATCCACTACGCTTTACCCCTTACTCTTATTGCTGCTCCTACCATTGTCAGGGTGGGCGCAAGAAGATCACATAGACACTACGCAAGCTGTGCAAATACTGCAGCAAGCCGAGCAGCGTGGAGAGGCTCGCTATGGAGTCTCCGTGTGGCGCATTGATGAGGACAAGCCCCTACTTGACTACCGAAGCAGAGAGCGGTTTACACCCGCCTCCGTGACCAAGATCTTCTCCTCTGCCACGGCACTCATAGCACTAGGTGCCGACTATCAGTTCCCTACAGAGATCGGTTATCGTGGAGACATCACAAACGATGGCGTACTAAAGGGCGATCTCATCATCGTAGGACATGGAGACCCCTCACTTGAGTCGAAGCATTACCCACGCCGCAAGGGGATCTTCTACGAGCAGGTCTACCTAGCACTGCAACAAGCGGGCATTCGCCAGATACGAGGGCGTATCATCGTTGATGCCTCTGCCTACTGCGACGAGGGCTATCTCGATGTATGGCCCCGTGAGGACTGGGGCAGGCGCTACGCTCCAGCCGTCTATGGAGTCAACCTCTGCGACAACATCATGCAGGTCGGCATCTCTGCACAGGAAGTGGCAAAAGGAGCTAAGGCACCCACCTTTCTCCACCCCTCCACGCCAGGGCATGCGTGGCAGATGGACATACAGCTAGTCAAGCGGGGCCGTCTATTAGCCATATCGGCAGACCGCAACTCCCGCACCACACGTCGGCTATCGGGTCGTCTAGTACGTGGCAGCTCTAAGCGACAGGTCATCGCCTGCGACCTGAGCAATCCCGCCATGGCACTGGCTCTGCAGCTAGCAGAGCATCTACAGCAGCGTGGCATAGAGCTCACCGACTGCCAGAGTGTCGCCTACTATGACAAGTCCGCTCCAGCGCTCACCACCCTACTAGACATCTATCTAAGCCCGCATCTGAGCGAGTTAATACGCACCTGCAACTATCACAGCGTCAACCTCTACGCAGAGGCTCTCCTCCGTAGCATCGGCAATCGTTTTGGCTCTGTACAGCAGGGCGGATGTATCTCGACAAGCGAAGCGCTACGACAAGAGATGAACTACTGGCGGGAGACCTGCAGCCTCTCGGCTAATGAGCTAGAGCTCTACGATGGCTCTGGGCTATCACCCCGCAGCAAGCTCTCGCCTTATGCGCTGACCGCTGCTTTGCGACAAGTTTACCGCCTACCGCTACCGCTCTCAGACCCATTCATCCTATCCTTGCCTCAAGTGGGCCGCGAGGGCACTGTCCGCAAGTTGCTCTCAGCGTCGCAGCTCACTGCTTACTTCAAGAGCGGCTCCATACGAGGTGTGCAAAACTATGCGGGCTACGTTAGCTACAACGGGCACACCTACTGCGTCTCCCTCCTCGCCAACGACATGCGTCATCGGGGCACTACACGACGCACCATGACGCAAGTATTAGAGGCTCTCTTCCCCAATTCACCCACAACAAGAGCCTCTAACCCCTAATCTCGGCTAATTCCTATTTTGAGGTGCTGGGAAAACTTTAGGATGACGTATTCTAATCAACTGAGACCATAAAACAGAATATCCACGTGGAGATTTTCGATTTTCCACGTGGATATTTTTGATTCTCCACGTAGGTACGAAACGATTCCTCCGAAGTTTCATTTGATTCCTCCGAAGTTTCATTTCATATCCACGTGGAGATTTTTTATTCTTCACGTGGAGATTTGAGAATTCCCACGTGGGGATCCACCTTCTCTCCAGCACCTCAAAATAAAAATTAGCCGTCTAATCTCTAACTTCTAACCTCTAAAGTCTAATCTCTAACCTCTAAATTCGCTATCTTTGCAAGAGGGTTCTGTAAGGAGCCTTTTTAATCTAGAGACCGATCTATGCGATTGCTTATAGCACGTCACGGAGAGACAGAGGAGAACTTGCGCTCTATCTGTCAAGGGCAGACAGCTGGCACGCTAACTCGACGAGGGGTGGCGCAATGTCTACAATTGGGGGACAAGCTGAAGGGGTGTCCCATCACACATATATATAGTAGTGATCAGCTGCGGGCACGTCGCTCGGCTGAGCTGATGATGTCATCGAGTGGATGCAAGGCTCCTCTGGTGCTGGACGAACGACTGCGCGAGCGCTCCTTCGGTCGGTGGGAAGGACGTCCCTTTGTCGAGATTCCATCGCTAGACGAGGAGTCGCACGAGATCGAGACGGTCGAGGCTATTGCGGAGCGTCTGCAGAGTTTCTTACAGGATTTAAGGCAGAGACATAGTAATGAGGAGGATCTGGTGCTACTCATGGGGCATGGCTTCACTATGAGGGTGCTAGAGGCCTTGCTACAGGGAGGGCCGCTCGCTAAGGTAGAGGAGATCACCTTCCTACCCAATGGGGACTACCGCCTATACGAGGGGGGCAAGCTCTGCAAGCGTCCGAAGGTGGTCTACATATCTGGGGGGCAGCGCAGTGGCAAGAGTGGCTACGCCCAGCGACTGGCGCGCTCGCTCTCTGATCGACCGATCTACCTCGCCACGGCGCGTCACTGGGACGAGGACTTCGAGCGTCGCATAGCGCGTCACCAAGCGGATCGAGGGCCTGAGTGGACTACTATCGAGGAGCCTCGCTACCTGAGCCAGACACAGATAGCTGGGCGTGTCGTACTGATAGACTGTGTGACGCTATGGCTTACGAATATCTACAGCGATCTAGAGTTTGACGCTGAGGCTTCGCTCAGCGAGGCGCGTCGTGAGTGGCAGCAGCTACTACATCACTGCGAGGCGGATACGCTGATCGTGGTGAGTAACGAGATCGGCATGAGCCTGCACGCTTCCGATGCGAGTTCACGAGCTTTTGTAGATCTACAAGGGTGGGTCAACCAATATATCTCTGCCACAGCCGACGAAGCCTACTTAATGGTCTCTGGCAGAGCTTTACGGACGGAACTAATTTCAGACTTACATATAGAGAGATATGACTTTTGAGGAGGAACTACAAGAGCGGATCGACAGCCGCACGAAGCCAAAGGGTTCGCTGGGGCAGCTGGAGCGCATCGCCTACAAGGTGGGCATGATACAGCATAGCGTGACGCCTCAGTTGATCGACCCTGTGCTGCTAGTGATGGCTGCAGATCATGGGATCGTCGAGGAGGGTGTGAGTCCATGTCCTAAGGAGATCACCTGGCAGCAATGCATCAACTTCGTTTCGGGGGGCGGGGCTTGTAGTGTCTTGGCGCGGCAAAATGGCTTTCGTCTGCGTGTCATAGATGTGGGCGTCGACTACGACTTCCCTGAGGCTTGTCGTATTGAGTCGGCTAAGGTGATGCACGGCACCCGCAATATGCTTCACGAGCCAGCTATGACGACAGAGGAGTGTGCTGAGGCGATGCTGATCGGCGCTCAATGTGTGGCGCAAGAGGCGGAGCGTGGGTCTAATGTGATCGCCTTTGGTGAGATGGGTATCGGCAATACTTCGCCAGCGACGCTGATCCTACACAAGATCACGGGACGCTCTATTGCCTCGATCATTGGTCCAGGCTCGGGACTGCGTGGCTCGGGGCTAGAACATAAGGCCAAGGTGCTCGAAGAGGTGTCTGCACGCTATAATCCGCAAAGTCCTATGGAGCTACTGTCGCAGATGGGTGGACTAGAGATCGCTGCTATCTGTGGAGGTGTCCTAGAGGCATACAAGAGAGGTATGCTGATCCTTGCGGATGGTGTGATCGCTACCTCAGCCTTTATGGTGGCACACGAGATGGAGCCACGCATTGTGGACAATGTGCTTTTCGCTCACACCTCCGAAGAGCCAGGACACCAAGCGATGATCGAATACCTCGGCGGAGAGGCGATCCTGTCGCTGGGGATGCGTCTCGGCGAGGGTACGGGAGCACTCGTTGCCTATCCGATTATTCAGTCGGCCGTTGCCTTTATGAGCAATATGCGAGGCTTTGCGGACGCTGCAGTCTATCGTGTAGACAAGTAAGGAGAGACTTGACCTATGGCTTGGGATCTGCGGCGCACGATACGCTCTGAGTGGGACCTGCTTCGTCTCTCGCTGCTCTTCTACACTCGTATACCTGTGGGACATGTAGAGTATCATGAGGAGCGTATGGGAGAGTCCTTTCGCTACTTTCCTCTGCTGGGTGCGATCGTAGGAGTTGTGATGGCGGGGATCTATGCGTTGGCTGGCTACTACCTACCAGAGGCTGTTGCTGCTGTGATGAGCGTGATCGTTGGTTTAGTTGTCACGGGCGGGATGCACGAGGATGGTTTGTCGGACTATTGCGATGCCTTCGGAGGGTATCACGATAGAGATACGACGCTACGCATTATGAAGGACAGCTCGACGGGCGTGTACGGTATACTGGGTCTAGTGATGCTCCTCATGAGCCGTGTCGTCCTGCTAAGCTACATACCTTACGAGACCGCTATCGGGACGATTGTAGCTATGGCGGTGGTGGCACGCTGGATGCCTATCCTCGTGATGCGTCTCTCGGTCTACGCTCGTAAGAGTGGCGAGGAGAGCAAGGCGACCCATTTGCGACAAGCTGTCACAACGAAGACGCTACTCATTGCGGCTCTTTGGGCAATCCTAGCACTCTTGCTCTTGCCTTGGCAGGCTGCCATTGTGGCTCCTGTACTTATGATAGGACAGACGCTGCTGATCATGCGCATTAGCAACAAGCGCGTCGGTGGATACACAGGCGATGTGCTGGGAGCTATAGTCTGCTTGGGCGAGCTCACGCTACTGCTGGTCACGCTTATGGTAACTATCTACGCCTGACGGGTATGAGCCTCTACCTCGTGCGTCATACCCCTGTTGCCCTACCGAAAGGCATCTGCTACGGCTGGCTCGAAGTGCCACTCTCGGAGGAGTACCCTCGCTATGCGCAGCAGATTATCGCAGAGCTGAGGGAAATTCGGCTAGACAAGATCTACAGTAGTCCATCACTCCGCTGTGTTGTCCTCGCTGAGGCGATAGCCCTGACCAAGGGGCTGACCATTCGTCAGGACGAGCGACTGCGCGAACTGAACTTTGGCGCGTGGGAAGGGCTCACCTGGCAGGAGGTCTACGAGCAAGAGGCGGGACGAGCGTGGTTTGCCGACTACTGGCACGCTAAGACAGCGGACGGCGAGAGCCACGACGACCTACTGGCGCGGGTAGCCGACTTTGAGGCGGAGCGGGACTCGAGTGCTCAAACACTCCTTGTGACGCACGCAGGGGTAATTCGTGCTTATCGTATTTTGCTGGGCAAGCTTTCGCCTAGCGATGCGATGGCGCAAGAGGTTAACTTTGGAGAGATATATCAATATGAATAAGCTAAAGCCGATTATGCTCGTCGGAACTGGCTCCGACGTAGGGAAGTCCATCGTGGCGACAGGTATCTGTCGTATCTTGCTACAGGAGGGGTATAAGCCCGCTCCCTTTAAGGCGCAAAACATGTCGCTCAATAGCTACCCCACCCCCGAAGAGGGTGAGATAGGTCGTGCGCAAGCGGTGCAGGCGGAGGCATGCGGCATACCTTGTCACACCGATATGAACCCGATCCTTCTTAAGCCGACGGCCGATCAGACGACTCAAGTGATCCTCAACGGCAAGGCGGTGGGCAATCAGTCGGCACGCTCATACTTCAATGCGGAGCAGCGCAAGCCGCTCTTTGTAGAGGCGATGAAAGCGTTCGACAGACTAGCAAGCCAGTACAACCCGATCGTGATAGAGGGTGCCGGGAGCATCTCGGAGGTCAACTTATGGCCGATGGACATCGTCAATATGCGGGTGGCACTGCGTACGGGAGCTGACGTTTACCTCGTGGCAGACATCGAGCGTGGGGGGATCTTCGGCAGTCTCTACGGGACGATCGAGCTATTGCCCCCAGCAGAGCGCGCTGCAATCAAGGGGATCATCATCAATAAGTTCCGTGGCGACAGCTCGCTCTTTGACTCAGGGCGGGAAATCATTGAGCGGTTGACCAAAGTGCCAGTCGTGGGGCTGCTCCCCTACCTGCCCAATATGCAGATAGATGCCGAGGATGGAGTCTCCATCGATAGCTACGCTGCGCAGCCTCGACCCGACACGCTCAATGTGGCCGTGGTGCGACTGCCGCACATCTCCAACTTCACCGACTTTGACTCGCTACGCTTCATCTCTGGCGTCACGCTCTACTTCACTTCCGATGCGGAGGCGTTGCGCCAGGCGGACATCATCATGCTCCCTGGGAGTAAGAACACGATCGATGACCTGCTCTGGCTACAGGCTGAGGGACTTGGTGCGGTCATCCTAGCTCATCACAAGGCGGGTCGACCACTCTACGGCATCTGCGGAGGTTATCAGATGATGGGTTTGCGCATCACCGACACCGATGGCGTCGAGGGAGAGCCGCGCACCGTCGATGGTCTGGGACTGCTACCCACAGAGACCACACTACAGAGCAATAAGGCAGTACGTACCTCCACTTTTACCTACCTCCCTACGGGTACTCCCGATTGTCAAGGCTACGAGATACACTGCGGGGTGACGCAGCCCGTCGATGCGCCCGAATCGCCTGTAGTCATGAGAGCTGGTGACACGCCCGACGGCTACTGGGTCTCTCCTCGCCTGTGGGGTAGCTACATGCACGGCATCTGGGACAATGAGGCGATCCTGCAGCAGATTCTGCACGAGGCAGCTCCGGAGCGAACCTTCCACCTAGAGCGCACCTTTGCTACGCGCGAAGCGGCTTACGATCGTCTTGCTGAGCATATGCGTCAGCATCTAGACATCGAGTATATGCTACAAAATCTACGTAACGTATGATAGTAGGACACGGGGACGACCGATACAGCTACGGAGGGCTCGTGCGCTACGACTTCTCTAGCAATGTGCCTTATCGCAACCATGCGGGCGAAATTATAGACTATCTCTCAGGGCGACTAGAGAGCTTGACCCACTATCCAGACCCTCAGGCGAAAGAGTTGCGAGAGCTCTTGGCTCAGCACTGGCGCCTTGATCCCGACTGGCTACTGGTGACCAATGGATCGACAGAGGCTTTCTACCTCTTAGCGCATCTCTTTGCGGGAGGCAAGACGCTCATCACCGTTCCCTCCTTTGCTGAGTATGAAGACGCCTGCCAGCTCTATCGGCATCACCTTACCTATATCCCGACAAGTGATATAGCCAACCAAAGCGCCCCTGCTGACCTTCTTTGGAGTGCTCTGCCAAACAATCCCGATGGTGACATCACTCACCGTACGGGCCTCCTCAATTACTGCTCGGCGCATCCTGATAGTTACGTGATCGTGGACGAAGCCTACGCAGAGCTCTGTGCCGAGGCGGTGACGCTCCTAGACGAAGTGGCGCATCACCCCAATCTGATCATCGTCCGTTCGCTGACCAAGAGCTTTGCGCTCCCAGGCATACGTCTCGGCTACATCATTGCTCACCCCTCGCTGCTGGCACGCCTGGAACCGCTCCGCTCGCCCTGGAGCGTTAATGCTCTTGCCCTAGAGGCGGGCGCTTACATCTGCCAGCATTATGACCAGTTACTGCCAGATGCCACAGGCTTAGTGCGGGAGGCGCAGCACCTCGCTCACGAGGTGGCGCAGATCGCCGGCGTCTCGCTGATACCCAGTTCCACACCTTACTTCCTCGCTTGTCTAGATGAGGGACGAGGCACCGCAGCTCAGCTCAAGGAGTACCTCGTCACGCAGCATGGAGTCTTGATCCGTGATGCGGCCAACTTCCGCTCCCTCTCGCCTCGTCACTTCCGCCTCTCAGTGCAGTCGCCAGAAGCTGGTCAAGCGTTACTCCGAGGTTTGTCAAGCTACTTGTAGTATGTATCCGCTACTCTTCGGTCTCCTCCTCGACCTGCTCCTCGGTGATCCCCGCTGGGCGCTCCACCCGATACGACTCTTTGGTCAGCTCATCGCATGGGGTGAGCGGTGGCTCAACCATCCGCCACACCAGAAGGCAAAAGGCACAATACTCTCCCTCATACTCGTGCTGGGCGTGTGGGGCTTCTTCTATGCTGTCGAATGGCTCCTAGCGGACTATCGCTATGCCCTACTGGCTTGGCAAACGATCTTTTTCTTCTTTGCGATCTGTCCGCGGAGCTTGATCGGCGAAGCTTTGGCGGTAGAGCGTTATGTGGCGGCTGACGACCTCGAGGGGGCTCGCAGGCGTCTCTCTTGGATCGTGGGTCGTGACACCTCGCAGCTCTCTTTTGCGCAGATCCGCACCGCTGTGCTAGAGACACTTGCGGAGAATCTCTCCGACGGCGTCATCGCTCCGCTCTGCTTCTACGCTCTGGGTGGAGTGCCGCTCATGATGGCTTATAAAATGATCAACACGCTCGACTCCATGATCGGATACAAAGACCAGCACTACAAAGACTTCGGCTACTTTGCTGCACGTATCCTCGATGACGCTGCGAACTATATCCCGTCTCGTCTCACGGCGCTCCTGATGCTCCTCGTGGCTCCGAGTCGGCGAGCCGTACGCACCGTGTGGCGTGATGCACGCAAGCATGCCAGTCCCAATTCGGGCTATCCCGAGTCGGCTCTGGCGGGTATCCTTGGCGTGCAGTTTGGCGGGCCCAATATCTACCACGGTATGCTCGTCGAGAAACCCTATATCGGCACCCCAATCCACGCCGTCACTGCACAGACACTCCGACGCACCATCCGCATCGTCATCGCCGTCACGCTGCTCGCCAGTCTCCTCGTCTTCCTCACCTACCTTTACCGCTAAAGATCGGCTAAAGGGTAAAAGCCAAAGGCTAGAGACTCTAGTGCCACTAGGATCACCAGAGCCACGCACGCCTAGAAAAGGTCCCTAATCTCTAACTTCTAATCTCTAACCTCTAATTTCGTATCTTTGCGGGTGTATACCTTTCCCGATCTCTATGTCGCAGCTTAGCAATAGACCTTTATCAGACACGCTGGAGCTTACCTCGCTAGGAAGTGAGGGCGAGCGTCGTGTCGTCATCGTAGGACACAAGTCGCCCGACGGGGACTGCATAGGCAGTGCCTTGGCTCTACGTAGCTACCTGCTGGCACGAGGTGCTGACGAGGTCTCTATCATGGTCGTGGGACGTGTGCCAGACAACCTTCTCTGGCTTCCTGGCGCTGAAACGATACATCAGCTCTCACCTCAGAGTGACTTAGAGCCGATACGTCAAATACTGGCTCAGGCTAGGCTACTTCTCTTGGTTGACTTCAACCATCTAGGGCGTATCGGCAACCCGCTTGAGGGCTTAGTTGCTGAGATCGTGGGTAAGCCTGAGGTGCGCTCCGTGATGATAGACCACCACCCAGAGCCTGAGATGGGACTAGTCGATGAGATATATAGCGACACCTCGGCGTGTGCTACGGGCTTTCTCATAGCTGAGCTGCTCGGTGGTAGCGAGTCGAGAGAGCTAGAGCTGTATGGCGGTGCCGACATGGCGACCTGCTTGCTGGCAGCTACCTATACCGACACAGGACTCCTGCGACATGGTGCGATTACCCCGAAGCTCTTTAGGACGATCGCTCATCTCCTAGAGGTCGGTGCAAGACATGAGGAGATCGTGCTACGGATCTTCAAGAGCGACAAGCTAAACCGCCAGCGTCTCCTCGGCTATATCATCAATGAGCGTACGACCTACGACCTCGATCTAGGTGTGGCGGTCTTTACGCTTAGGCAGGAGGACTTCGACCGCTTTGGCATAGAGCCTGGAGATACAGAGGGCTTGGTAAATGTTCCCCTTGATGTGGCGGGTATACGAGCCGTCGCATTCCTCCGAGAGCAACGTGATCCAGACGAACCAGTCAAGATCTCGTTTCGCTCGCAGGGCAACTTGCCGGTCAATGAGGTGGCGAGCAAACTCTTTGACGGGGGCGGGCATCTGAATGCTGCGGGTGCTGAGTATCAGGGCACGCTGACGGACGCGCTAGCACTCGTCTGGCAGGGACTGCGCCAGCTCGTACAGGATTACCCGGGGGGTAGAGATTAGAGGTTAGAAGTTAGAGATTAGACAATAGAGATTAGACAATAAAAATATGAAAGCAACGAACCATACCATCACCGCTCTCGTGACACTTGTCATGATGCTCCTACTAGGGCAGGGCGCCTTGACCAGCTGTCGCGACAAGCAGCATATCAAGTCGCTCTCGGAGATGCTACGTGACGAGAAGAAGATGATAGACAACTTCATTGAGGAGCAAGGGATGAACGTCCAGGAGGGTGTCGAGGAGCAGCGCGAGTTTGACCCCAACGTGTGGTACAAGTTCCCCAATGGAGTCTACATGCAGGTCATCGACAAAGGCGGCGAGCTGGCCAAGCCTGAGCGTACGCGTGTCATGCTACGTATGAAGGGTCGCTTCATCGCACCAGACTACAACCACGCCTTTGACAACCTCTCCAAGGGTTATCAGCAGTCCACGGAGTTTATCTACATCAACTCACGCGACCGCACCGGTTCTATCCACTACAAGCTGATCCAAGAGCAGTACGGTCACTCCATCGACGCACTGATGTGTGAGGGCATCGCCTATCCGCTCACGATGGTAGGCAATGGTGCTAGGATACGGCTCCTCATCCCCTTCCTCTTAGGGCCTAACATGGCATACAATGCGGGCGCACCGATGTATTGCGAGGAGGTTTGGTATCAGTTTGTCGAGGAGTCCTAACCTTCTACGGGCATCTCTGACGCTGTCCCGTGATGCGGGATACGCCAGCTACGCTTAGCTACTCATTTTTGAAACAAGACACTTAATCAATACTATGACGGTCATCAAATCAATCTCTGGAATACGAGGCACGGTCGGAGGCTCTCCGACAGACGGTTTCAACCCACTGACGATAGCACACTTTGTCGTGGGGTATGCGCAGCACATCAAGCTCTACGAGTCTATCAGCAGACCAACCATCGTGGTGGGACGCGATGCCAGACTATCGGGAGAGATGGTGCAGCAAGTGGTCATCGGGACGCTCCTCGGTATGGGCTGCGATGTAATCAACATAGGACTGGCTACGACACCAACCACTGAGATGGCTGTCCTAGGACATCGTGCCGATGGCGGTATCATCATCACCGCTTCGCACAACCCGATCCAGTGGAACGCACTGAAGTTCCTAGGGAGCGACGGCACCTTCCTCAATACTGATCGAGGCAACGAAGTACTGCGTCTCTCAGAGGATCACACCGTGCCCTTTGCTTCGGTAGAAGATTTGGGACAAGTCATCTCTACCAGCTCCTATCTGCAGAAGCATATCGATGCAATCCTCGCACTCCCCGAGGTGGATGTGGAGGCTATCCGCAAGGCTGAGCTGACGGTCGCCTACGATCCGATCAATTCGGTCGGAGCTATCGCTCTGCCTCCGCTCTTTGAGGCGCTTGGCGTCAAGCAGTGGAGAGGGATCAACGACACCCCCGATGGTAAGTTTGCGCACAATCCAGAGCCACTACCTAGCCACCTCGTGGATCTCTGCGAGCTGGTACGCATAGCACGTGCCGATGTGGGCTTTTCGGTAGACCCCGATGTGGATCGCCTAGCGATCATTGACGAGACGGGGCACCCCTTTGGTGAGGAGTACACACTGGTCTCTGTCGCTGACTACCTCCTCGGCTATCATGAGGGCGGGAACACGGTCTCCAATATGAGTTCGACACGCGCTCTGCGCGACATCACCGAGCAGCATGGCGGTAGCTACACCCCCGCAGCGGTCGGTGAGGTCAACGTGGTCAAGCGTATGCGAGAGACCGACGCACTCATCGGTGGCGAGGGCAATGGCGGTGTCATCTATCCACATCTGCATGCCGGACGCGATGCGCTCGTTGGCATCGCGCTCTTCCTCACTCACTTGGCAAAGAGCGGCGAGACGGTTAGCCAGCTACGTAAGCGCTACCCCGACTACGCCATGTGCAAGCGCCGTGTGGAGCTACCTGCAGGGACAGACGTGAGAGCGCTCTTTGCAAACTTGGAGCGTGAGGTCGTCTCGCTGAAGCCCTTGACAGAAGATGGTCTGAAGATCGACTTCGACGACTCGTGGGTGCAGATACGTCCCAGCAATACGGAGCCGATAGTCCGTGTCTATACGGAGGCTCCTACCGAGGAGGCCGCATCGGCTCTAGCAGATCAGTACGTCTCTCTCGTCGAGCTGCAGCTAGCCAGCAAGTAGCCTATGGCAAGAGGTCGCAAAGAGCCTAGATATCTAGACGATGTACTCATCGAGCGGATGGGTGCCGAGGGGCAGTGTGTAGCACATGTCGAGGACAAGGTGCTCTTCGTCCCTTATGCAGCACCCGGTGACCGCTGTCGCATACGCGTCGGTCGCTCCAAGCGGAGCTATATGACAGGCACCATCGAGGAGCTACTAGAGCCTTCGCCACTGCGTGTGGAGCCTCGCTGTGAGGTCTTCGGCGCTTGTGGCGGGTGCAAGTGGCAGCAGCTACCCTACGAGGAGCAGCTCCGTGGCAAGGCGCAGCAAGCCGCAGACGCGATGACCCGCATCGGACACATAGAAATCGAAGAGACAGAGCCGATCGTAGGTTGTGAGGATCCGTGGCACTACCGCAACAAGGTCGAGTTCACCTTTAGCAAGAAGCGCTGGCTCACCGAGGAGGAGCTCAAAAGCTTGCCCGAGGAGGCGAGCGAACAGGAGCTTTGCGGGGTGGGTTTTCACAAGGCTGGTATGTTTGACAAGGTACTAGACCTGCACGGCGTGACTTGTCAGATAGCCGACCCGATAGCTTCGGAGATACGAGACTACCTCAACGACTACTGCCTAGCGCGCTGGGAGGAGTACCCTTACTACGACCAAAGAGCGCACGAGGGGGTGATGCGAACGCTGCTAATCCGCACAACGACCCTGGGCGGGCTGATGGTTTTGATAGCTTTTGCTGAGGGTACGGAGGAGCTGCGCATACAGCTCTTGGAGGCACTGCGTATGCGCTTTCCCCAGATCACGTCGCTCTACTACATGGTCAATACGAAGTTCAACGACAGCCTAGCCGATCTCCCGGCGCAGCTCTACAGCGGAGCACCATACATCGAGGAGGATATGCACGGCTTGCGTTATCGTATCGGACCGAAGTCCTTCTATCAGACGAATAGTCGGCAGGCGGAGCGGCTCTACGAGAAGGTACGTGAATATGCTCAGCTCACGGGAGATGAAGTGGTCTACGACCTCTACACAGGTGCTGGGACGATTGCTAACTACTTGGCGCAAAGCTGTCGCTCTGTCATCGGGATCGAGTATGTGCCAGAGGCTGTCGAGGATGCTTTTGTCAATAGGGATCAGAATGGGATCACGAACGCTACCTTCTACGCGGGCGATATGAAAGCAATCCTGACCGATGACTTCGTCGCAGCGCATGGTCGTCCTGATGTTCTGGTGACCGACCCGCCGCGTGCAGGTATGGATACGCCTGTCGTCGATGTGATCCTACGTGCGGCACCACAGCGCATCGTCTACGTCAGTTGCAACCCAGCGACCCAGGCACGAGACTTAGCACTCCTCATGGCTGAGGGGCAGTACCGGGCGGTGCGAGCTTGCGCTGTCGATATGTTTCCCCATACGCATCACGTGGAGACGGTAGCTCTGTTGTCCAAACTAAATACAGAACATCATTTAGATATAGAAATAGGGGAAGATGAAGATTAATAATGAATGTTGTTGTGGATGCAAAACAGAAAAGCCGGATCAAATTAAAGACAATTGTCCTGTATGTAATAATGAAGGGATTTCCGTTAGTAAAGTAACTGTTGAACATCTAGTGGTAGATGATTATCGTAATGCTGTTAACGGAGATCAATATAAGATTTGCATGAACGAGGACTGCGACGTTGTTTACTATAACTTAGATAATGAAATAAAATTCTTGAAAGACCAAGTTAGAGTTCCTATCTGGTTTAAGAAAGATGCAGATCCTAAGTATGCTTGTTATTGTAGCGAAGTCACAGAAAATCAGGTAATTGAAGCAGTTGTAAAGCATGGCGCGAAATCCGTAAAAGAAGTAAATGCCATCACTGGGGCAATGAAAAATTCTAATTGTAAAGAAAACAATCCGTTGGGAGTTTGTTGTCATAAGATTATTCAGGAAGCTATCGATAAAGGCTTGAAAAGGAAATAATTACAGTCGATATGTTCCTACAAACGAGAGCCAATCTTTGATATGTTTCCATCTACGAGCGTGGATATGTTCCCCATAACCATAGGGGTTGAGCATGTCGTGCTGCTGGAGCGTACGGAGTAGCGAGAGACCAAACAGATACAGATAGCAAGAGAGGGAGTCCCCGTGGTGGGGCTCCCTCTCGTCGCTTCTGTTCAATTTACAACTAAAACTAATCACAAAACAGTCTTGCCACACGGTGCCTCACGGGCTCTCCGTGTATGGAGCGCGTACGGTACTCACGTATGGTCACGCTTCACAAGATGCTACAGTAACGTGTAGCCCGTTTGTAGGTACTTCTTATTGAAAGGTTAAGTAGTGGGTCTAGGGGGGACAAGCGACAAGAGTTACTTCTTGCGCTTGCGATTGTCTTGAGTGACCGCTTTCTCGAGCTCTCGGCGGGAGAAGCTGCCCGAGAAGTTGATCACCGTGTACTCGTCATCGCCAGAGACGATCATATATAGTTCGGTAGCATTGTCTCCTTGTAGCTGTCCGATCAAGTTGACGACCCCGTTATCGTCCTTGACATACATCAGCTGCTCAAGGTCTGAGTGACGCAGCTCTATGACTGGAGCGAAGGTACGACGTAGCTCCTGTATGGCCTTGCGGTCGGAGGAGGTGTAGATATGTATCGATGTGATGCCGTCCATGATACCCGACATAGCGTCAGCCCCGTCTATCTTGAGACTCGCTTTGGGGACGCTCTGTAGCATTGCGGGGGAGATATATACGACATCTATATTCTTAGTCTCTAGAAGCTTGGATGTATTGATACGTGTACGGGTAGAGCTACGCTGAGCTGATGCTGGGAGTCCCACGAGGAGGATCATCGATAGTGCGATGATGCTCAGGCGTGAGAGATGAGTAGTATATGATTTCATAATCTGTGTGTCTGTATCAGAGGTTCTATATATAAGTCGTTTGAGAGGGGAGATTGTTGCAGTCATAGATGAGATCAATCGCCCGTCAGGGTCCATCCACCCTCTGAGACAAAGGGAATCTTCTCCATCGAACTCTGGTAAGAGTCCTGCAGGCGGCCGAAAAGTTGGTCTATCTCCTCATTTTGCTCAGAGCACAGCTGCACGCAGTCACCTAGCTTGGTCAAAGCGGCAAGCGTATACTCATTGACCTCCTCCTGTGGTATGGGCTGACCATTGCGTAGGGATAGCTCCGCCTGTCGGCTGTTGCGCCCCCACTGGAAGACGGAGACTCCTACACCGCCCACGATCAGTACAGCGGCGACGGCTGCGTACTTACGCACCCACACCTTCCACCGTGGAGTGGTCTGATAAGATAGGGATGGCTCTGTCTCTGAGCTCTTCGTCTGTGTGGCAGCACGCTGCAATGTAGCCTCTAGGAGCATGCGGTCGGCATAGTATGGAGACCCAGGCTCCTCCTGAAGGAGTGCTAGATAGAGTACAAACTCCTCGTCGGGCGTAGACAAACCGTCGTAGTAACGCTCTAGTAGCTGCTCTATATCGTGTGATGAATGTATCATAGTGGCTTATGTAGTCTATATAAATGAAGAGGTATGTGGCTCACGGCTTCATATCGGCAAAGAGTGCTCTCGCCTCCTTGCGCAGTCGTGATATCATCGATCGGACGGTCACCTCTTTGAGACCCATGCGCTGGGCAGTCTCATCGTTGGTAAGCATCATCTCCTGTCGTAGTCTCCACACCTCTTGCTGCTGCTCGGGGAGGGTCGCGACCCAGTCGTCAATGCGTGCTAGCTGCTCCTTAGCTATGAGCTGCTCTTGGGGTGTTGTAGTGACTAGAGGCATCTCCAGCTCTGTGGGCTCTTCTGCATTGCGCAGACGCTGCGCAGGGGCCCGTAGCGTGTCGATGCATTTGTTACGAGCGATGCGGATGGCGTAAGCTTTCGGTGAGGCGACCTCCTCCAGATGGTCTCGCTGCTCCCAGAGCTTGATGAGCACATCTTGGGTCACATCCTCAGCCTCCATCTCGTTGGATAGAAGAGCCATACAGACCTGTAGGATCGTCGGCCGTAGGGGGACGTAGGTCTGTATGAAAGTGGCTCCATCCATTGTAATCACTGTAAACTAAAAACTATTCAATGTATAACTAAAACTACGCTCGGATCAACGATCCAAAAGAGCGTCGTACACCATTAAGACGAGTGAGTCGTCGAAATGTTGCAGCGGATAGGACTAAGATCGTAACTCTCGCCCAATTTTCACTATGCCCCCGAACGGAAAGCATCAGATCTCCACGTGGAAATTCTCAAATCTCCACGTGGAGAAAAAAAATTCTCCACGTGGGCGACAAATGAAACTTCGGAGGAATCAAATGAAACTTCGGAGGAATCAAAACGTCTCCACGTGGAAAATAAAAAATAGCCACGTGGAGATTTGCAATTTTCCACGGGGCTATCACGCACCGCCCGAAAAAAAAAGCGCTGCAGTCTGACAGAGTAGCGTAAAAAGGTCGTCTCGACAGCTC
Source organism: Porphyromonas asaccharolytica DSM 20707 (assembly GCF_000212375.1). Classification (NCBI taxonomy): domain Bacteria; kingdom Pseudomonadati; phylum Bacteroidota; class Bacteroidia; order Bacteroidales; family Porphyromonadaceae; genus Porphyromonas; species Porphyromonas asaccharolytica. The sequence goes on from NC_015501.1 coordinate 248,482, forward strand.
CTTGCAACTACCCTACCTACGTATCTCAAAGCGTGTCACCAGGTCGCCAGCCTGTAAGATATAAGCCCCCTCGGGGAGGGTCGATACATCTAGCGTATCACCTGGATCTGAGATCGTAAAGAGATGCTCTCCAGTGACCGTATAGCAAGTGACACTCGGCACATTTGGATCGGTCAGATGAAGACTCTGAGAGGTGACCGTAGGATAGACGATAGGTTTCGTCGCCTGCCACGGACGCTCTATGTTTTGGTCGTCTGCTCCGTTATAGGGCGCGTACTTCTTATCTTTCGTGTAGTAGAGTACAGCCCAGTTTTTATCTCGAGCGATCTGTACCGCCTCCTTGCTGCAGACATTCTCCTCTAGGGGATAGGACTCATCGTATACGGCTATCTGAGCAGGCTTCTCAGCATTGGCACTGGTGATAGGTAGAGACTTGACTAGAGCCAGCATCTGCTCTCGGGATATTTTATTATTCTCCAAGTAAAGCTGGTGAGCCGATGAGCAAGCGGAGAAGTCTAGGGTCGTGATCTCATTGAGGTAGCAGTTGAGGCTCTGAAGAGCTGTCAGGGTGGAGAGATCTAGACTCTGGAGCTTATTGCGCTCGCAATAAATAGTATTGAGCTTGGTGCACCCGGTCGTAATCAACTCCGTGAGCTGGTTGTAGCCACAGGCCACCCCTTGCAGCTGCTTATTGGCCGATAGATCGAGTGAAGTCAGACCACAGTGCGTACACTCTAGTGCCTTCAGGGCTGTCGCTCCTGAGGCATTGAACTCAGTGAGAGGATTTTCGGAGCAGACAAACTGACTGAGAGCTGGTTTATTAGCTAGATCGATCTGGGAGAGCTTATTCTCTGAGCAATTAACCCAAGTGAGCTTGTCGCACTGTGAGATGTCTAGAGAGGTCAGTTGGTTCTTGTGGCAGAAGATCATCGTCAGCTGTGGGGCATTGCTAAAGTCCAGATGGGTAAGCTCATTCTCCTCGCAGTCAATACGGTCTAGATAATTGGCGTGGTCAAACGTAATGTCCGTCACTCCATTCTTAAAGGTAGCTAAGTACTTGACCGGCCCCGTGATAGTTACAGTCTGATCGGTCAGCGCATACTTCCTCCAGGTCTGCTCGAGGATAGGTGCGGATAGTCCCGTAGCTCGCACCTCTGCGCCATCTTTAGAGACGACCTTCATATAAACAGAGTCGCCGACGTTGAATTTCGTCTGTATTGTGATAACTTGCTGCTCCTGAGCTCGTAGGCTCATCGTAGCAGCCCCGCATAGCGTGATGACCAGTCCAGCCACAAAACGCCAGATAGTCGTACGGTAATACTGTTTCATACGATTGAAATTGTCTATAGATGAATTGCCGAGTGCCAGAGGGAGGTAGAGGGAGACTCCTAAGTTCGTGAACTGTGCACCCCACCTCTACTTCCAGTGGCTAAGGTAGTAAAAAACTCTTTAAATCAAGAAGCCCCCTCAGCTTCCCCTAAATTACTAGCCGAGGCTTGCGAAATTGGGCTAATTCCTATTTTGAGGTGCTGGGGAGAAAGCCACACGCAAAAAACTAACTGAAGTGAACGGCGATGCGGTAGAGGAAGAAGTCACTATTTCGGGTTCCATAGTTGATGGCGATAAAGCGTTGGAGGTTCTGGTTGAGTGCTTCTGCTGAAGCGTTGGTCTTATAGCCGAGGAAGTAGTTGCAGATCTCTCCTATGTGCTTGACCATAAAGTGAGCGATGTTCTTGACCTCTTCACATGGACTACTGAGGTGATTAGTGATGATCTCTAGAAGTGCTTTTTTCTTACACTCCAACAGGTGTCGGGAGGGTGTTATGGAGGTACCATTTCGCATAGGACGTTGGTACCACTTCCGTAGCGCTACGGAGAATTTGTACGCTTCTTTGATGTCTGGGAAAAGTCTAAAGAGTAGCCGAGCGCGTAGCTTTTGACTGGCTGTCTGCTCGTTGTGAAGCTTGTGTAGTAACCCTTTGCTGCGCTGGAGGAGCTGTAGCTGGGTATCTCCATTGGACAGCTCTTTTTTGAACTCTTTGAGCTCTTGCTGGATTTTGGGGGCGGGCTGCAGTTTAGACCGTTTGCGACTCGCCTCCTCCAGCTCCCGTTGCTTGCGTAGAAGCTCTTGGCGGTAGCGTATTCTTACTGACTGGACTTGATCAATGATGTTTTTGACAACGTGAAATTTGTCCGCAACTTGATAGGCATTGGGGAAGAGTTCACGAGCCACCCAGTCGTAGTTTGGAGCCATATCACGGGTTACGCAAGAGACTGCGAAAAGTGCTTCTTGGGAGATGTTTGATCTCATTAGATAGACGATCTGGGAGGCTCGGAGCGTGTTGACCATCAGGACGATTTTATTCGTCTCTGGGTTCGACACGATGGTGTAGCAATCCCCGTTGATGTTCTTTTCGTCTATGCAGATGATGGATCCCATATTCTTCTCATTGAGAATGGGGATCTTTAGATCAGAACTTACAGGGCTTTTAGCAGAAGACCCTAGAGATCGTGAGGCTCCAGTCTTCTGCAAATGGCGTTGGTGCCCTGGGCTTTTGTATCCGCTCAAGACATCTTTGTACCAGCGAAAGAGTTTCTTCGAGCTCATCCCCATACAGTAGGCGACTTGCCCGATACTGGTGGGCTTAGACCCAATCAATTTCTTTTAAAAAATTGCCGAAAGCCTTGGTCGCTTTCATGCCTTTTTCATTGTATGAGTAGCTGTTGGAGTAGCTCTTTTCCTCTTGTCGCTGGTCCTGTTTTACCTTCCAGCGACGACGCTTGAGGTAGAGGAAGACCTCCTTGCCCATAGCTGGGAAGGTCTGCAACTCAATGTAGTTCGTATAGCCGTCTAGGACTATGTTTGAAAGATCTCCGTTGACCTCTTTTTTCAACTCTGCGGGGATATGGGCAGCGTCATCTTTCTCTACCATAAAGATGCGGTAAATGCCGTTTTCTTCAACCAACTTCTCGAAGTTAAAGTCTCGGAGAATTTCTTGTGGAGCGAATAGCTCAATCCAATCTAGTTCTTTAGTCATATTTGAGGTGGTAAGGGGGAGGGCGAAAAGCTCTCCTCATTCATTTGGGGGTGCAAGTTAATCAATTCACTTCAGTTAGTTTTTTGCGTGTGGCTTCTCCCCCAGCACCTCAAAATAGGAATTAGCCCGAAATTGAGACGCAACGCAAAAAGGGGGGGAGTCTCTAATCTCTTTTTCGTATCTTTGTCCCAAGTCTATTTTTCACTGGTAGATTATGCACAAACCTAAGACCCCTACCCGACTAACTAGATGGGTACTTGTGATGGCGGTGGTGTGGCTCACGAGCTGCGCTAGTCATCAGGCGATTGTGACTCCATACGTGGCTGGCGAGCAGTCTACGAGTGGAGTCGTTTACTATCTACCGAAGACACAACTGCGCATACACTTTGTCCTCTCGGAGGAGCAGTTTGAGCCAGGCGCACTAGTCGCTTACGCCTCTAGGTATCTAGGTGAGAGCTATGCGACGCAGCCTACGACACGCTACCAAATAGAGCGTGTAGCAATGCACGCTCATGGAGTCCCCGACACGATGCAGAGCTATCTGATCGAGTCGGTAGCGACGCCCTCTGTCGAGCAGCTGGTCTCTCTCACACCCGAAGGCCTTCTCTACTCGCTCCACGGCAAGGCGTACAAGCCTACCACGACGGACTACCTAGCAGACTATCCTAAGGGGGTGACCCAGCAGGAGGCTAGTCAAGCACTACCTCAAGAGTATGCCCTAGCGACCTCACGTGCCAAACAAGCTGAGGTGGCGTCCAGTAGACTCTTCGAGCTGCGAGAGCGACGTGTGGAGCTACTCTCGGGTCAAGTCGAGACGATGCCGTGCGATGGTCCAGCGCTCAAGATGGTCTTAGATGGTCTGGACAAGGAGATAGCAGCTCTGCAAGCGCTCTTCGCAGGTCGTACCACGAAGCGATACTACGAGGAGATCGTGGACGTACCCATTGACGAGCCAGTCTCGCAGCAGGTGGTAGCTCGCTTCGCTCCGCAGTATGGCTTAGTCGACAAGGCGGATCTCTCGGGAGCTCCTGTATACATAAATATCGAATCTCTAGATCATTCCGCTCCGCAGAGCGATACGGAGCTGCATAAGTTGACCAAGAGCAAGGCACTCCGCTACATCGAGCCAGGACGAGCTCGTGTGTCGCTACAGCTTCCCGAGCGCAGCCAGGCGATCATGCTAGAGCTCTCGGTGGCACAGTGGGGACGCACAGCACTCCTGGAGCACAAGCTAGGCGCGGACAAGCTGGGACAGCTGCCCTACACGATATACTTCGACCTCACGAGTGGCTCTATCGAGCTGATCGAGCTACCGCAGCAATGAATAACTTGAAAAATACTAATCTATAAACGAACCATTCATATGGAAAATAAACACCCCAAGGGGCTTATCGTATTAGCCCTAACGAACATGGGAGAGCGCTTCGGCTACTACACGATGCTAGCCATATTGACGCTCTACCTACAGGCGAAGTTTGGCTTCTCCTCGGCAACGACTAGTATGCTGTATGGTACCTTCCTAGCACTAGTCTACTTCCTCCCAATCTTCGGTGGTATCATAGCTGATAAATGGCTCGGATATGGTAAGACCATCTTTACAGGTGTCACGATCATGTTCGCTGGTTACCTCCTCCTAGGGTTACCTTTTGGCTCTGGAGCTGCTGGCGTCACGATCATGCTCTTGTCCCTCTTCCTCATCGCTGCTGGTACGGGACTCTTTAAGGGTAACCTACAGGCACTTGTGGGTAAGATATACGACGACCCTCGCTACTCTAAGGGACGTGACATGGCGTTCTCTATCTTCTACATGTTCATCAATATCGGTGCCTTCTTTGCGCCTAGCATGGGTAACTGGATTACGAATAATGTACTAGCTAAGGAGAACTACTTCTACGATGCTACAGTGCCTGCAAACTACAACAAGCTCAACGATGAGACGGTCGATGCCGATGCCTTTATCGCAGAGCTACAAGCTAAGCACCCTGAGTATGCTCAGCTGACGGCTGAGGAGCAGAGCCAAAAGGTCTCAGCTGCTAAGAAGAAGGCTGGCGTCATGTTCCCCGAGGACGAGGCTCAGGTTCTTCACGACCTACGTATAGCAGCTCTCCGCCAGTATACTAAAGCTGGGCTAGTGAGTGATCCTCAACTGCAGATCACGGATGCCGACCATGAGATCCTCATCAGTCGCGATGCAAAGGACGAGCCGGCCAAGTTTGCTATCAATGAGCGCGTGGCTATGCTGCAGATCCCAGCTGAGTGGACGGCTGATCTAAACAATAAACTCAATGCGGAGCGTGCAGACAGAGGTGAAGCGGCTCAAGAGTTAAGCTTCGAGCGTGCCTTCGGTGAGCACTATGTGTCGACGACCTTGTCACAGTCTTATAGTCTCTCGTTCTTTGTAGCTTGTATCAGCTTGGTCATATCTATCTTGATCTTCGTACTCTGTCGTAAGACCTGGAAGGCAGCAGACGTAACCGTCAAGCAAGCTAAGGCTATGGCAGCACAGGGCGACAGCTCAGCACATGTCGTCGAGATGTCTAAGGCTGAGGTCAAGGAGCGTCTCATCGCACTAGGACTGGTCTTCTTCGTTGTGATCTTCTTCTGGATGGCTTTCCACCAGAACGGCTTGACGATGACCTTCTTCGCACGAGACTATACCGTATCACGTGTAGACGCTGCGGGCTATATGCCGTTTAGTCTACTGATGCTGATCCCTTTCATCTGCTTCATGTATGGTATCTACCTCTCTACCTTCGGGCTACTAGGCGGTAAGAAGAATGTCAAGACAGGCTTAATCCTCGTCGTGTTAGGTATCGCTGGTCTCGCCGGTGGATACTTTGTAGACATCAAGCCTATCGGCGATGCTCTGAGAAACATTACGCCTCAGATCTTCCAGCAGTTCAATCCATTCTTCATCATCCTGCTAACTCCTGTTACGGTAGGTCTCTTTGGTTATCTAGCCAATCGTGGTAAGGAGCCCTCAGCTCCTCGCAAGATCGGTATCGGTATGCTCCTAGCAGCTATCGGATTCTGCGTACTACTGCTTCCAACGATCATATACGCACTGCCTGCTCCTGCTCATATTCATGGGACCAGTGATACGCTCGTATCGCCCAATTGGCTGATCGGTACATACTTCGTACTGACGCTTGCTGAGCTCTTCCTCAGTCCGATGGGTCTCTCCTTCGTCTCTAAGGTAGCTCCTCCACAGTATGCAGGTCTCATGCAGGGTGGATGGCTTGCAGCAACCGCTATAGGTAACCTGCTCGTCGGTGTGATGGGCTCTCTATGGGAGAAGATGCCTATGGGCTGGTTCTGGGGCGTGCTCATCATCTGCTGTCTCCTCTCTGCCGCCTTTATATTTGCTGTCATGAAGCGCCTCGAGCGCGCTACGGCAGACTAGAGAGGCTGTCCTATGAGATAACAGTCTCCAACAAAAGACTGTATCAATTCTCCACCAATAACGATGGACGTATCGCAGACTCCTCTACTAAGCGAGGGGTGGGCGATGCGTCCATTCAATTATAGATCTATTATAGAATGCTTATGAGACCCTTATCAGACATCGTTACCTCTCTCTGCTCTTCCGATCCCGTGGAGGTGACCCAAGAAGAAGCGCTTCAGCTTGCCAAAGAAGCGACTAGCGAGGCACTCTACGAGGCTGCGCATAGTGTCACGCGGCACTGTATGGGAGACGCCTTCGACACCTGCTCGATCATCAATGTCAAGAGCGGACACTGCTCTGAGGATTGTCATTGGTGTGCTCAGAGCGCTCACTACCATACGCAAGCGGATGCCTATCCGCTGCTGGATGTCGAGCCGTGCGTGGCTGAGTCTCGGACCAATCGTCAGGCAGGCATCGGGCGCATCGCACTCGTGGCCAGTGGACGCGGACAGAGCAATCGGGAGATAGAGCGTATCGCGCAGCACTACGAGGCGATGCACCAGGCGAGCGACATCAAGCTGTGCGCCTCTATGGGACTGCTGACGAAAGAGCAGTTACGACGTCTTCACGAGGCGGGTGTCACCACCTATCACTGCAATCTGGAGAGCGCTCCGTCACACTTTCCCAAGCTCTGCACGACTCACACGCAGGCAGAGAAAGAGCAGACCATTCGTTGGGCTCGGGAGGTAGGACTGCAGGTTTGCTCGGGAGGGATCATCGGCATGGGCGAGACGATGGCACAGCGCATCGAGTTCGCCTGCTATCTCCGTTCGCTCGCCATACGCTCCATACCTATTAATATACTTCAGCCGATCGCTGGGACGCCACTAGCCGAGGAGCCACGCCTGACGGACGAGGAGTACCTGCGTACGGTAGCACTCTTTCGTCTGATCAATCCGACGGCTTTCCTGCGCTTTAGTGGAGGACGGCTAAGGCTTTCGCCAGAGGTGATGCGCCAAGCTATGTACATCGGTATCAATAGTGCCATCACGGGCGACATGCTGACAACCAGCGGCATGCAGGCTCGCGAAGATATGCAGCTCATCGCCGAGATGGGCTATCGCAATACCAACGAAAAAGATTGGCGTACCGAAGAAACCGCTTAAGCTATGAAGCAATACGACCCAACAGTCCAGCAATACGTTCCAACAATCCAGCAAGCCTTAGCGTGGGATCGCAAGCACCTGTGGCATCCCTACACCTCAACGGAAGATCCCCTACCAGTCTACCCCGTTTCGCACGCCGAGGGAGTGCGCATCTACCTAGCCGACGGCACAGAGCTAATTGATGGTATGAGCTCCTGGTGGTGCGCTGTACACGGGTACAACCACCCTGTGCTCAATGCTGCCGTAGAGACGCAGATAGGGAAGATGAGCCACGTCATGTTTGGCGGGCTAACGCACCAGCCTGCCATAGCACTCGGTAAGGAGCTTCTGAAGATGCTTCCCGATGGTTTCGACTGGATCTTCTACGCCGACAGCGGTTCGGTGGCTGTCGAGGTAGCGCTCAAGATGGCGATCCAGTATCAGCAGTCCCTCGGTGAGACGCAGCGAGACCACTTCGTCACCATCCGTCGAGGCTACCACGGCGACACCTGGCACGCTATGAGCGTCTGCGATCCCGTCACAGGAATGCACAGTATCTTCGGCACGGCACTACCGCAGCAGCACTTCCTCGCACCGCCAGCGGTCAAGTGGGGCGAGCCGTGGCGTGACGACGCTATGGAGCCACTCCGCCAAGTGCTCGCTCAGCACGGCGAGCAGATCGCGGCACTCATCCTAGAGCCTATCGTGCAGGGAGCCGGTGGTATGTACTTCTACCACCCCAACTACCTTGTGGAGGCGCGCAAGCTGTGCGATCAGTACGGCGTGCTGCTCATCTTCGACGAGATAGCCACAGGCTTCGGACGTACGGGGCGTATGTTTGCGATGGAGCATGCGGGCGTCCTGCCCGACATCGTCACCCTCGGCAAGGCACTCACGGGAGGCTATATGACCCTCTCCGCCATTGTCACCACGCAGCGCGTCGCTGAGACCGTTTGCCGTGGCGAGGCGGGCTGCTTCATGCACGGGCCCACCTTTATGGCCAACCCTCTGGCTTGCTCCGTAGCCCTCGCCAGTCTGCAACTCCTGCAGCGTGAACCAACGCTAGAGCGTGTCGCCAAGATCGAGGCGCAACTGAAGCGTGAGCTAGCACCTGCCAGCACCTTCGCCGGGGTCACCGAGGTGCGCGTCCTCGGCACTATAGGCGTGATCGAGCTAGATGAGCCGGTCGATATGGCCTTTATGCAGCGACGCTTCGTAGAGCTAGGCATCTGGGTACGCCCCTTCGGCCGGCTCTGCTACATCATGCCCCCATACATCATCCAGCCCGACGAACTCACCCAGCTTACCACTGGCTTGCTCACAGTCGTCCAGGAGATGGTCACGAGACAATCACGATAAAAGTAACGCAGTATGAAACAAACGATAGTCATTGGCGCCGGTATCACAGGGCTCACCACGGCACTTTACCTACGGAGAGCAGGGCTGCCCGTCCTCGTCCTCGAGGGAGCGGAGCGTGCTGGTGGGCAAATCCGCACTTTGCAGGAAGAGGGCTACACCTTCGAGACGGGTCCTAACACGGGGTCGATCTCTTTCCCCGAAGTTGCCGAGCTCTTTGCCCTCCTACCCTCAGGCTACGAAGCTGCCACGCCAGCGGGCAACTGCCGATACATTTATAAGAAAGGACGGCTGCACCAGCTTCCCTCGGGCCCTTGGAGCGGACTCACGACACCGCTCTTCACGCTGAGTGACAAGTTCCGCCTGCTCGGTGAGCCGTGGCGCAAGAAAGGTGACGATCCCTACGAGTCTGTCGGCTCTCTTGCGAAGCGACGTCTAGGCAAGAGCTTCCTGCAGTATGCCGTCGACCCCTTCGTCGGGGGCATCTACGCTGGCGATCCGATGAAGCTGGAGACTCGTCACGCACTCCCCAAGCTCTACAACTTAGAGCAGGAGCATGGGAGCTTCATTCGTGGAGCTATGGCAAAAGCCAAAGAGCCCAAGAACGACCGTGACCGCCTAGCCACCAAAGAGGTCTACTCAGCACGGCACGGACTGGAGACGATGATCCACGAGATGGTCGAGCAGATCGGCACAGAGCACATTCGCACGGGAGCTACTGTCACCTCGGTCAGACAGGGTGCAGCGGGCGACTGGCTCGTCACCTACCAGCAAGGCGGGGAGCTACACGAAGTCTCAGCCGATCACGTAGTTTCTACCGTAGGCGCACACGCCTTGGCGGGTTTCCTCAGCGAGACCCTACCTGACGAACTCTTATCTTCCATTACTAGTCTCTACTATGCGCCAATCGTCGAGGTGGCTGTCGGCTTTGACCGCACAGTCTCCAGTTACCGAGGCTTCGGTGCGCTTATGCCTTCGTCGGAGCCGGTGGACATCCTCGGAGTTCTCTTCCCGTCGGACTGCTTTGCCGACCGCACACCGACTACCGAAGGAGTGCTTTACAGCATCTTTATGGGAGGCACACGGCGCCCCGACTTAATCGATATGGCAGAGAAAGAGCTGCAAGCTTTGGCACTCAAAGATCTCTACAAAGTGCTCGACATCGACCCACGCATAGTGCCCAATATGGTGCATATCTCGCGCCACCGCCATGCGATCCCGCAGTACGGAGCCGAGAGCGAGAGACGCTGTGCAGCCATTGCGGAGGTAGAGCATCGCTACCCGGGACTCATCATTGCGGGCAACTGTCGGGACGGTATCGGTATGGCGCACCGCATCACACAAGCGACGCAGGTTGCCCAGCAACTAATCACCGACAGCGATCAGTAGGTCGGCGAGGGTCAGAGCAACCATCGACTGCACGACCGGCACCGCCCGTAGTGCTATGCACGGGTCGTGACGCCCCGTGAAGGTGTGTGTCACGCTCGCCCCTTCGGTCGTGAGTGTATGCTGCGGACGAGCAATGGTAGGGGTCGGCTTGAATGCTACCTCCATCACTAGATCCTGTCCCGTCGTGATGCCGCCGAGTGCACCGCCATTGTGATTGCTTCCGAAGGTTACCTCGTCCGTATCGCTCATCGCGAGCAATTCGTCTAGCACAGCACTCCCCCGCTGCCCCGCCAGGTCAAAGCCATCGCCAAAGGCAAAAGCACGACTCCCCGGTATGCTCATCACGGCATAGCTCAGGAGTGCTGGTATACGGTCGAAGACGGGGTCTCCAAGGCCTGCGGGCAGACCACACACCACACAGCCTACGACACCGCCCACACTGTCTCGGTCATCCTGGACCTTAGTTAGGTAGGCTGCTATCTCCTCATCTAGTGTCTCATCGGGACAGTAGCAGAGACGATCGTAAGTATGCTCTAGGGGGTAGGTCGTGTAGTCGCCAGATAGTGACAGAGTGCCCACCTGCTGTATGAAAGCCTGCACCGTGACGCCTCGCAGCTGCTCTAACCACTGCTGAGCGATGGCCCCCGCCACCACGCGAGCGACCGTCTCACGGCCACTCGACCGTCCGCCACCAGGCTGTGGCTCGAGACCATACTTAAGCCAGTAAGTCAGGTCGGCATGATTTGCTCTAAAGGGCTTGCCTAGCTCACTCGTGACGGTGGCGTAGTCTTGCGAGCGAGCATCCCTATTTTGTATCACGAAGGCTATCGGACTTCCCAGCGTCCGTCCCTCGTCAGTCAAGCCTGAGAGCCAGACCACTTCGTCTGGCTCTCGGCGTTTTGTCGTAGATCGTGAGTAGCCTGGACGACGCAGGTTGACAAAGTGCTGCACAGCCTCTCGATCTATCCAGAAGCCCGCAGGCATACCATCGAGGATTCCCCCCATGGCAGCTCCATGCGACTCTCCAAAGGAGGTCAGTCGCAGATGCCGTCCGAAGCTATTCATAGAGATTGCTTAGTGGCAACCGCTGCAGCAAGAGCAGCCACCCTCGTGGTCGTCGCCGTCGCAGCAACCGCCCGCATGTCCAGAGAATTGTGCCGTCAGTCTCTGACGATCCTCCTCGGTAGCAGGACGTGCCTCTAGGACAGAGCCGATGAAGTGTAGCGTCTGACCAGCCAGCGGGTGGTTAAAGTCCATCGTCACCGTATCGTCTGTGATCTTCTCGACGATGCCAACCAGCTGATTGCCTTGGTTGTCGAGCATAGGGACTGCGTTGCCCTCGAAAACAACATCAGAGTGGAACTCGCCCTCTTCGTTTTTGAAGAGATCCTTCTCTAGCTCCAGTATGTAAGCGTCAGAGACCTCTCCATACGCCTCCTCGGGCTTGAGGGTAAAGTCAAACTTGTCGCCAGCCTCTAGCCCCATCAGTTGCTTCTCAAAAGCCTCTAGTAGAAATCCAGCCCCGATGATCAGAGCTAAGGGAGCCTCAGGAGTAGCTTTCTCGACGATGTCTTCCTTTCCTTCACCCGTGTAGAGTTCGTACTCGCAGGTTACGTAACTATCTTTTGTAATCTTCATGTTAGGTATACTTTGTTCGTGATAAAATGCGGTTCAGGCACCACTGCGATTATTACATCACACCCGTGCTACCGCAAAGGTACGAATTTAGAGATTAGAGATTAGAAGTTAGAGCGAAACGAGTAGCCCGCTGTAGGGGCGGACCTATGTGTCCGCCCGTCCTCGTTGGAGTGCAATCTGCCTTGAGGGCGGACACGTAGGTCCGCCCCTACACGAACCACATCAACACGACAAGTCCCGCCATCAGACGCTGTAACACCTGTTTTGTATCAAAGCAAGACGAGTAGCCCCTTGCAGGGACGATCGGTTTCTACTTTCTAACTTCTAACCCGATAGCTCCGTGGAAAATCGAAAATCTCCACGGAGGAAAAAAAAATTCTCCACGTGGAGACGTTTTGATTCCTCCGAAGTTTTATTTGATTCCTCCGAAGTTTTATTTCTCGCCTACGTGGAGAATAAAAAATATCCCCGTGGAGATTTCGAAATTTCCACGGAGATATCGGTGTAGAGATTAGATGTTAGAGATTAGAAATTAGAGGTTAGAGATTAGAGGTTAGTTTGAGGAGAGGGATCTAGCCACAGGGTCATCATGCAGTGGCGACAGTCGTTTGCGACACGCAGACGATCTCGCCCACGCACTAGATAGAGCGGTAGCGCAAAGGGTGGCTTGCGACCCGTCCGTGTGCAGTAGCCGAGCTGATGCAGTAGGCAGTGACGGGTAAACATCACGGGGATCGCACCCTCGGGACGCTCTACCTCTAGGGCGGGAGCGATGCTTCCGGAGACTCCTAGCTGGCGGTAGAGCTGACGTGCCGACTCATTCGCCACATTGTAGGTAAAGTCTAGCGTGTCGGGCAGACCATATCGCTGACGCACCGTAGGATCTGGCGTGCGGAGTAGGTCGATGCGCTTCTGCTGTAGAGGCTTACCGATGGCATCTCTGCGCTGTCGTGCTAAAGCAAGGCATCGACGCTGTAGCTCCTCCGCGAGTTCTCGTCGCAGCTCCGCAACAAGTGAGGGCGGGACGAAGAGTCCGTCTAGTTTTATGGTAACCTCTTGAGCGCGGTATGGTGTGTCACCGAGTTTGCGGAGCGTGCGCTCTACGTGAGCCGTATTGTCCCGCTGTGCAGGCTCTAGCGTGACTGATCTGCTACGTGTGACCGACAGATCGGGCTCCTCTGTGAGTTGCATCTCTAGCGTGAGCTGGTCGGGAGTTGCCTCTAGATGTAGCGACACAGGTATGGTGCGGGTAGAGGCATCGGGGCGTAGGAGCTGAGCCTCTAGGAGATGGTTGAGATTGCGCCAGAGCGTCGTCCCCTGCGGTAGCTCGAGCGCTTGGGAGAGACGCAGACGATAGTGCCCCGCTCGCCTAGCGGGCGTCACTTGGTTGATCTGCGCTCCGATGAGCTTCTTATCGATAGCGTAAGCGACTACCCCATCGCCATTAGCGAGCGTGATGTCGTCGCTCAGGAGTGCTATCTCTAGTTCTTTGCCTCGACTCTGGGTCACCGTGCCGATCGGCTGACCGAGGCTTTTGCTGCTATAGGGTGTGATGCTGTCGGTAGGTATAGGCGAACCTAGGGGCGTATTGTAGGTCGTAAAGGGACGGGCAAAGGTTGCCTCCGGCTGTGGCGTGAAGGTGTACTCCTCCGCTCCCCATGAGGGTCGTCGCAACTCATCACTACGACGGGTCAAGATCTCGTCTAGCAGCTGGCGGTAGTGGGCGATGACGTTGCGCACGTAAGGGATCGCCTTGAGCCGCCCCTCCACCTTGAAGGAGCTGACACCCGCATCAATCATCTCCTCGATGATTTCAGAGCGGTTGAGATCTTTCAGAGAGAGGAGATGCTCACCTTGGCGTAGCTTTTGTCCCTGAGCATCAACGAGATCATAAGTCATGCGGCAGTACTGAGCGCATTGCCCTCTATTGGCACTGCGCTGTGAGAGCGCCTCGGAGATAAAGCAGCGACCACTGTAAGAGACGCAGAGCGCTCCATGGACGAACGCCTCCAGTCGTAGCGGGGTCTTGTCGCGTACCACCGCAATGTCCTGACAGCTCCACTCGCGCGGCAAGACAGCCTGCTCGAAGCCTAGATCGGAGAGCATCTGCAGCTGCTCTAGCGAGTGATTGTGGCACTGCGTGCTGGCATGTAGCGGGATAGGCGGCAGCTCCTGGGTGAGCAGTCCGAGATCCTGTATGATGAGTGCGTCTGCCCCCGCCTCGTAGAGCTGACGCGCCATCTCGACAGCATGCACTAGCTGGCGATCGGTGAGGATCGTATTGAGTGCTACATAGACTCGTGCGGCATAGCTGTGAGCTGCATCGCAGAGCTGCCGTATATCCTCGAGCGAGACCCCGACAGCACTCCTGGCACCATACTGAGGAGCACCTACATAGACCGCATCGGCACCCGCCGAGAGTGCCGCCAGACCGCCCTCGAGCGAGGAGGCTGGAGCCAATAGCTCTATGTCGCGTAGTGTAGTCAATGGAGCCTCCCTTTTAGAGCTTACTACCGAAGGCTAAATCGCCCGCATCACCCAGTCCTGGGACGATGTAAGCGTGCTCGTTGAGCGCCGGATCGATGACAGCCACCCACAGTGTGACAGGTGCCTTGTCGTCAAACTGAGACTGGAGGAAGTCGATAGCTTGCTGGCTAGCTACGATGGCGACCATATGGGTATGGCGCGGTGTGCCACAGCTCTTGAGGAGCGCCTGCCAAGAGAGATGCATGGAGCCTCCGGTGGCGAGCATCGGGTCAACGAGGAGTAGCTCTTTATCGGTCAAGTCTGGTGCAGCAACATACTCGACATGTATGTCAAAGTCTTCGTCATCCTTGACCTTGCGATAGGCGGAGATGAAAGCATTTTCGGCACGATCGAAGAAGTCTAGGAAGCCGTGATGAAGGGGCAGTCCAGCACGGAGGATCGTTGCCACGACGAGCTGCTCGTCTAGTACGGCCGTGGGTGCAGTACCGAGAGGCGTCTCCACGGGACGGGTCTGGTAGTGGAGCTGCTTGCTCAGTTCGTAAGCCATAATATGGCCGATGCGCTCGATGTTTGCTCTAAAGCGTAGGGGATCTCTCTGGATCTCTCGGTCTCGTATCTCAGAGATGAAGTGGGTCAGGAGTGAAGGTCTCTCGGATAGATTGTATACCTGCATGAGCTTTACTATGTTTGGGTGCTTAAATCAGGCAAATATACAATATCTTTGTCGGATAGACGTTTGAAACACGTAGTCAATTACTCTTTTGTGAAGCAAACCGTAAGCACATATCATACCTATTCACTAGGTCGTCGCCATGGGCTGGTAGGGCTCTTGCTCCTGCTGCTGATAATGCCGATGGCTACCACGCTCTCTGCACAGACAGCGAGACCGATGACACGACCCTATGCGGATCATAGGCGATTCAATTGGGGATTTCATGTGGGGGTGCATGTGGAGGATCTGATCATCGACAACCTTGGCCCGACGGAGGGGGAGGCGCAGACGCTCTATGCGGCAGTGCCTAGCTATAGCCCGGGCTTTAGCGTGGGAGTCATAGCAAACTACAATCCGCATATAGACTGGAGTATACGGGTCCTGCCGACACTACACTTTGGGGAGCAGCGACTGCTCTTTAGGACTTGGGAGGAGACGGGCGACGAGGCTTTTGAATCGATGCCGATGCGCACCAGTCAGATCGAGCTGCCACTACTGGTCAAGTACAGCTCTGTGCGCTTCAACGACACCCGCCCCTACCTCGTGGGGGGTGTCTACGGCTTGCTCAATATGGGTCAGAAAAAGGGTGCCCCCTTGCAGTTCGCACCGCTCTCAGCGGGCTGGACCTTTGGCGTAGGGTGCGACATTTACCTGCGCTACTTCAAGCTCTCGCCTGAGCTACGCTTTGATTTTGGCTTTACTGACCTGATCCGTCACAACCGGCCCGACCTGGACGAGGGGGCTAGCATGCGCTATACCAATGCGCTACGCCGTGGCACAGGACGTATGATCATGCTCACCTTCTGCTTCGAGTAGGCGAGACGACACACCCTACTCTTCCGACTCCCACTGCGTAGACAACTCGTGGTAGATCCTCTCGGCTGCTACCTGCGAAGCTATGCGTGAAGGCTCTAGGCGCTGACGCACCATACGATATTGCGCTTGCTGCGTCTGATAAGCTGTGCTCTCACGATCGAGCAGCGGGCTCAGCGCTTGAACGAGTCGCTGCGCTGTCACGGCATCGCCCAGCAGCTCCTCGACGACGGGAGACTCGGCAATCAAGTTGACCAATGAAAAGTATCGGATCGGAAGAAGATGGTCGAATGCCCAACGAGCCAAGCACCCTATGGGGAGGCGGTAGGCGACCACCTGCGGGGTACCTATGAGCGCTGTCTCAAGCGTGGCTGTCCCGGAGGTGACCAACGCAGCCGACGCTCCAGCCAAGAGCGGGAGCGTCTCATCGGTGACCAACTCTATGCGCTCATTTATATAAGGAGTGTAGTACGCTGGATCGATGCTCGGTGCTCCTGCGATGACTGCGCGCCATGGGGCTGGGAGGAGGTCGATCGCTTGGCACATGATCGGTAGGTTACGGGCTATCTCCGCTTCGCGGCTCCCTGGGAGGAGCGCTATATAGGGTCGTGCGGTGTCGCATAGCTTAGCATTACTATCCAGCAGCTTGCCCACGCTCTGTATGCTCGGATTGCCCACGTAGCGGGCCGTGACGCCACGCTGCGAGAGGTAGTCCGCCTCAAAGGGAAGTATTGTCAAGCAGAGATCTGTGTAGCTCTGGAGACGCTTGATGCGCCTACGACGAGAGGCCCACACCTTAGGCGGTATGTAGTAAACCACTGGCACGCCGTGACGATGCGCCATCGGGAGCGTGTAGCGCAGGTTAAAGCCTCCGTAGTCGATTGGGATGACGACATCAGGCAGATTCGAGCGCATCTCCTCTTGTAGTAGGCGTGCAGCTAGTCGTATCTTGCGCATACTGCGCAGCACACTCGTGAAGCCCATGACCGCTATCTCACGGTAGTGGTATAGTGGGGCTACACCCGCCTGCTGCGCCATCTTGTCCCCCCCAATAAAGGAAAAAGCGGCCTTCGCATCGACCGCTTTGAGTGAGGCGATGAGCCGTGCACCATGCTCGTCGCCAGAGGCCTCGCCAGCTATGAGGAGGTATTTCATAGCTTGTCTCTGTATTGCTCTAGAGATGTAGCGGCCACTGCTGGGCGACCTGCTCTAGGAAGGGGTGATCTGTCATATCGATCTGCAGGGGTGAGATCGTAGCATAGCCCTCGATGAGCCAGTAGTGATCCGTCCCCGTACGCTGATCGGGATCGACCTGATCGCCCTGCATCCAGTAGACAGGAGTGCCGTGCGGTGTCTCGGCACGCATATACTCATTGACGAAGCGTCCTGTACCTTGTGGTGCCCACTTGACACCCTTGGAGGGAGCCTTCGGGAAGTTGACATTGAGCATCGTCGTATGCGGTAGTCCATGCTCGACCACCTGTGGGATGAAATGCTTGGCAAAGGCGCATACCTCGCTAAAGTCGCACTTGTCGCTGTGGTCAGCGAGCGAGAAAGCGACTGCGGGTATACGAGCTATGGCGGCCTCTATGGCAGCTCCCACGGTGCCGGAGTAGATAGCGCAGATGCCGTCGTTGCGCCCATGATTGATTCCAGAGACCACGAGGTCTGGCAGCTCAGAGGCAAAGAGCGTGTTGAGCGCTAGCTTGACACAATCTACGGGCGTACCCGAGCAACTGTATATCTGATAGGGAAGCTGCGCACTCTCCTCCATAAAGGTGAGCCGTAGCGGTGTGCGGGAGGTAATCTGCGAAGAGGCTCCCGAGCGGGGCTCCGTGGGGGCGACGACCGTCACCGTCGCTATCTGGGCAAGCGTCTCCGCCAGCTCACGGATCCCCTGCGCATGGACGCCATCATCATTAGTCAGTAGTATCTTCATAGTGTATAGATCTAAGGTTTATAGTAGGACAAGTTTAGTCCTCAGCCACCGCTGAGCGCTGGCTCTCGGGGATGATCTCCTCGAGCTTGACACGAAACTTCAGTGCCGAGTAAGGGTTGATCTCGCCAGAGCGTCTCTCGCCATAGCCTAGGTACCACGGGATGATGATCTCCGCCTCATCGCCTACGACCATCTGCTGGAGACCTATGCGGGCTCCCTCGACGAGCTGATTCTTAGGACCACGATTGATCGCAAACTCGGCCGAACGCTCCGACCCGTAGTTACCGTCGACCACCTTGTCCCCTACGAGCAGGCGCATCTCGTAGTGGCACTTGATGCGTGAGGTCTCGATGGGGTACTCCTTGCCTTCGCCATGGGCTAGCCACTTCATATAGACGTAGGCTGAGGAACCTTCGATGGAGGCTTTGGTATACTCCTCATTAGAGGCGTACTCATTGAAGGAACTTTCATTATTGATCCGCCACTGGGTGGAGGCATCAATAGGGTCTTCGCAAGCTGTGAGTAGGAGGAGTGAGAGCAGCGCTAGAAGGCTGGCTCTCAGGGATAGATTATATTTCATCTTCGATCTTCTTAAGTAAGGTATTGATACTGGTGCGCTCGGCGATGAGATCGTGTAGCGCAGAGATAGCGATACGCTCCTGCTGCATCGTGTCGCGATCACGTAGGGTGACCGTATTGTCTTCGAGCGTCTGGTGGTCTACGGTGATACAGTAAGGCGTACCGATAGCATCCTGACGGCGGTAGCGCTTGCCGATGCTATCCTTCTCGTCATACTGGCAGGTGAAGTCGAGATGCAGGAGACGTACCACCTCATGAGCCTTCTCATCTAGCCCGTCCTTGCGCACAAGCGGTAGGACAGCTAGCTTGACTGGTGCTAGTGCAGGCGGTAGTGAGAGGACCACACGAGTCTCTCCATTTTCTGTCTGCTCCTCCTTGTAGGAGCCACAGAGTACGGAGAGGAACATACGATCCACCCCGATACTGGTCTCCACGACGTATGGGACGTAAGACTCCTTCGTGTCGGGATCGTAGTAGCGGAGCTTCTTGCCTGAGAACTCCTCGTGGCGTGATAGGTCAAAGTCTGTACGACTATGAATCCCCTCGACCTCCTTGTAGCCAAAGGGCATGAGGTACTCAATATCGGTCGCAGCATTGGCATAGTGCGCTAGCTTGTCGTGATCGTGGTAGCGGTAGTCGCTCTGTGGGAAGCCTAGAGCGTAGTGCCAGTGCAGGCGCAGCTTCTTCCAGTACTCAAACCACTCTAGCTCAGTGCCAGGCTGGACGAAGTACTGCATCTCCATCTGCTCAAACTCACGCATACGGAAGATAAACTGACGCGCCACGATCTCATTGCGGAAAGCCTTACCGATCTGCGCGATACCGAAGGGGAGCTTCATGCGTCCCGTCTTCTGCACGTTGAGGTAGTTGACAAAGATCCCCTGCGCCGTCTCGGGACGTAGGTAAATCGTCGAAGCGCCCTCAGCCGTCGAACCAACCTCGGTAGCAAACATCAGGTTAAACTGACGCACCTCCGTCCAGTTCGTCGTACCACTGATGGGACAGACGATCTTCTCGTCGACGATGATCTGTCGTAGCTCCGTGAGGTCGTTATCGTTGAGCGCCTTAGCCATACGCTGTCGCAGAGCCTCAGCCTGATCAAGGTACCCCTTGACACGAGGATTGGTCGTGCGGTAGAGAGACTCGTCAAAGGAGTCCCCAAAGCGCTTGCGTGCCTTATCAATCTCCTTCTGCGCCTTACCCTCGATCTTAGCGATCTGATCCTCGATGAGGACGTCCGCACGATAGCGCTTCTTGGAGTCTTTATTGTCGATCAGAGGATCGTTGAAAGCATCTATATGTCCCGATGCCCGCCAGATGTCTGGGTGCATAAAGATAGACGAATCGATGCCGACCACGTTAGGGTGCAGGCGTGTCATCGCCTCCCACCAGTAGCGCTTGATGTTGTTCTTGAGCTCTACACCGTTCTGACCGTAGTCATAGACGGCGCTCAGTCCGTCGTAAATATCAGATGAGGGGAAGACAAATCCGTACTCCTTACAGTGGGATACAATCTTCTTAAAGAGGTCTTCTTGTGATGCCATAATGATTTCTTGTCCTAAGTATTATGCTTACAAAGATACGAAAAAGAGGTTAGAGCTTAGAAGTTAGCGATTAGAAGCTAGCGATTAGGGGGCCGATCACTCTGATAGCTCCGATCGTTCTGATTGTTCTAGCCAAAGGCCAACTAAACCGTTGCCGTGCCGACTGCCAAGACGCCGACAGAGACTTGAGCTAGAGGCGTGTTCGCTAGGGCATTGAGCGCAGCTGTGAGAGTAGCTCCGGTCGTGAGGACGTCGTCTAGGAGTAAGATATGGCTATCTGGGGGGATCACTTCACTACCTAGAGTGAAGCTCCCGAGCATAGCCTCTAGGCGATGCGTGCGGTCTCGGTGCGTCTGACTACCTTGAAAGCGTATACGCGCCAAAGCACGAGGCAGATAAGGGATGCCTGTGACCGAGGAGATACCCTCAGCCAGCAGGATCGCTTGATTGTAGCCTCGCTCCAGTGCACGGTCAGGCGTTAGCGGTACAGGGATGATGTAGTCTATCTGCTCCCGCTCTAGCGGTAGGAGCGTGCCCATAAGACGACCCATGTATCTAGCGAGCGGCTTATTGCCGTGATACTTTATATCGTGAACGATCAGTGCCATTGCATCGTCACGAGCATAGAGATAGGGAGCCAGGATCCGGCGAGGCATCGGGTGTGCACCACGCAAGCGGTCGAGCGCACCGATCGTACGCTCGTGATAGCGACCCAGCGAACCTTGGCAGGTGAGGCAAAGCGGTGGAGCATTCGGCGGGAGAAGCGTGTGACAGACGGGACACCAACGAGGGTAGAGAAGCTGTAGAAGCGATTCGCAAGCCGTTGCCCGCCAGCCCTGTGACGGTGGCGGAGCAATGCGTCCTGCGGTGGGCCGTTTCATTGGTTTGCGGATCATAAGAGTATGGGAGCTTTTACGCTTTACACCTCCTCTGACTCTGACTCTTCTTCCTCCTCCCGCATCGCTTGGAGCACCTCCTGCAGCGCTTCGTACACTTCGCTCGGTTGGTACCCACGCCCCACGCCGTAGCGCATCATCTTGTCAAAGAGGGCGCGAGGCGTCCGTGCAGAGGTGCGACGCAGCTTGCTCTCGAGTAGCTCAGCGAGGGAGTAGTTGGGCTCCTCCTCTTCGATGATCTCAGGTAGTACCGCATCGATGATCTCCGTTGGCACCTCCTGCATACGCAGCGCTTGACGTATCTTGCGAGGACCCTGACTCATGTCGCGATAGCGTGTGCGGGCGTAGCTCTCGGCATAGCGTTGTGGGTCGTAGTAGCGACCCTCCTCAAGGAGCGTAAGGTACTCATCGATCTCGTCCGAGGGCACCTCCCGACGCATGAGGAAAAGGCGCAGATTGCGTGGCGACCGCTCGGCGCGTGCGCAGTAGTACTTAGCTTTGTTGAGTATCTCGGTGTCCATAGTGGTTCGTTTTTACTGAAAAGTGGCTTGTACAAAGCGCTCTCGACCGGTCAAGTCTGTGAGCACCTCTGACGAAATGGCTCCTGCCCGCTCGCAAAGTGTTGCTATCTCGTGTGCCAGCTTGTGATGCGTCTCGCAGTAGAGTGTGGGTGGTGCGTGAGGCGAGCGGATCTGAGGCACGAGCGCTGCAAGAGCACGGTAGTAGCGGAGCGGATCGGCATCTGGTACGAAGAGCGCCTCCTGAGGCTCTCCCTCGAGTACGTTGGGGCGCATCGTCGCCTTGTCGCATTCGGGAATGTACGGCGGATTGCTCACCAGAAGATCTATCGGGGGGAGCGTGGCGGGGAGGCTTTTTCCTAAGCTCCAATCGAAGAGGTCACCTCGCAAGAGCTGGACAGCGACACCCGTCTGACGAACGTTTTGCGCGGCATAGTATAGCGCTTGCTCCGACTGATCCATCGCATAGAGCTGCCAGTCGGGGCGGTGACTACCTATATAAATAGGTATGCAGGCGGAGCCACACCCCACGTCGAGGAGCCGCAACGGAGCCTCCGTGGCGGCGTGACGAGTGAGGATCAGTTCGCACAGCTCGGCCGTCTCGGGGCGTGGTATGAGCACTCCCCTACCGACTGTCAGGTCAAAAGAGCCAAAGGGCGCCACCCCTAAGATATACTGTATCGGCTCATCGTGCGCCAGTCGCTCGAGCGCCTGCCGTAGCCAAACGGCTTCAGTGTCGGACAATTGTCTAACTTTGCGGTCAAGCAGATAGTTCGTCTGACTGAGCTGTGTGATATGCTGTAGGAGCATCTCGCTCATAGCCCGACGCTCCCGCGCCTCGGCATAGTAAGCAGGCAGCGCCTCCGCTATCGCAAGAGCCGCCTCACTCAGCGTCATACCAGCAACTATCATAGCCTCACTCATTGTAGCGACCTTGACTTAGATGAAACATACAGCACCCTCAACCTCCCCATCAGACCAGATCTATATGCAGCGCTGCTTGCAACTTGCAGCCTTAGCGCAGGGACGCACCAGTCCCAATCCGATGGTAGGCTCGGTAATTGTCTACAAAGATAAGATTATTGGCGAAGGTTACCACCATTACGCCGGTGCGCCCCATGCCGAAGTGATGGCTTGGCGTAGCGTCCCCGAGGAGCTGCGTAGCGTTATCGGCAAGGCGACCTGGTACGTAAGCTTGGAGCCTTGCGCTCACTACGGTAAGACACCGCCCTGTGCAGAACTCCTTGCGAAGCTGCGACCCGCACGAGTGGTCATCGCTATGCTAGATCCCTTTGCCAAAGTAGATGGACGAGGTGTGGCACGACTTCGCGAAGCAGGCATCGAAGTCTCGATCGGTTGCTTGGAGCAAGAAGCGATAGCGCTCAACCGCCACTTCCTCGTAGCGCAGACCTTAGGGCGACCCTACGTCACGCTCAAGTGGGCCGAGAGTGCCGACCACTACATCGATCGTCTGCGTCACGATGCGAGTGAGGCGCCTTATACCTTTAGTTCGCCACTCCGCCAGCGCTCGGTGCATCGTCTGCGTTCGCTCCACGATGCTATCTTAGTGGGTCATCACACGGCCGAGCTGGACGACCCGCTGCTGACCAATCGATCGGGTAGTGGCGGTCAGCCGATCCGTCTCCTCTGGTGTCATAGCCGTCTGCCTCGTCCCGAGCTACGTATGCTGCAAGATGCCTCCGCACCAACGATCCTCTTGCTCCCGCCGGCTCTCCTAGAGCAAGTAACAGATGGGCAATACCCGCCACACGTCTCCTGTCTCGCTACGACTGGCGAAGTGCGCGACCTCCTCACGCTCCTGCATAGTCAGGGCATCGAGTCGCTCCTCGTTGAGGGAGGCGCACAGGTCCAGCAGCGTTTCCTCGATGCGGGTCTCTACGACGAGATCAACGTCGAGCATGCCCCCGTCGAGCTACACGAAGGCGTCCCCGCCCCTCACTTAGAGCGGTGGTGAGCGATGCGACGCTGCAGGAGGAGACTATTGACCACGACGCAGATGGAGCTGAGTGCCATAGCAGCGGCGGCGATGGCGGGCGTTATCGTCAAGCCCCACCGTGTGAAGAGCCCCGCAGCGATCGGTATGGCGATCACGTTGTAGAGGAGCGCCCAGAGGAAGTTGAAGCGGATCGTGCGTACTGTCTGTCTTGCTATCTCAGTCGCCTCGACGAGGAGCGACAAGTCGGGCTTGGAGATGACCAGCTGCGCCATCGAGGTGGCTAGGTCGCTGCCTCCCGCGAGTGCTATGCTCACATCGGCACGTGCTAGCGCCTGACCATCGTTGACGCCATCGCCTACCATAGCTACGATCAAGCCCTGATCTTGTAGGGAGGTGAGTATTGTCTCTTTGTCTTGAGGCATGAGCTCGGCATGTAGCGTATCGATCCCTATTTGCTGAGCGATGCGCTGTGCTTCGGGCTTGCGATCGCCCGTAAGCATGAGAAGCTTTTTGCCTTGCGCCTTGAGCTGTGCGATAGTCTCGGCAGCGTGCGGTGTGAGCGTGTCCGAGAGGGCTATGATAGCGATAAGACGGGCTCCCAGAGCCACATAGACGAGCGAGCCTGTGAGGTCGCAAGGCGGTATCGACGTAGCGCCACCCTCGGCAATCCAAGAGGCACGTCCGATGCGTAGCTCTCCATCAGGCGTCGTGACGAGCAAGCCCTGTCCTGGCTGCTCGGTGACGGTCAGTTCACTGGTCGTCGCCCCCTGCGCTTCGCCATACGCGACGATTGCTTGCGCCAGTGGATGTAGACTATGCTGCTCGGCAGAGACGATGAGCGAGAGCATTGCGGCACGCTCCTCCTCAGGGATAAACCATTGCAGCTCCGTGACCGAGGGACTTCCCAGGGTAAGCGTACCGGTCTTGTCCATGAGAAAAGCATCGACACGAGGCAGCGTCTCCAGTGCCGTGGCTTCTGCAAAGAGTATGTTCCTTCGTGCCGACTCGCCCACCGCTACGGTCAGTGCCGTTGGTGTGGCTAAGCCCAAAGCACAAGGGCAGGCGATTACGAGGACGGAGATAGCGTAGCGTGCTGCTAAGTCCAGCGCCCCAGGCTCTACGACCCAGTACCATAGGGCAAAGGTGAGCGCCCCGAGGAAGAGTATAGCGGGAACGAAGTACTGCGCAATCCGATCCGCCAAGAGACGTAGTGGTGGCTTGTCCGCCAAAGTCTTGCGCACAGTTGCAACGATATGTCCCAGAGCGGTGTCAGCACCAACGCTCTCGGCACGTACCTCTATGGCGGTGGAGAGGCAGATAGTACCTGCGAAAACCTTGTCACCCTCGCCACGCTCCACGACCTCTGCCTCACCCGTGATGGTCTGCTCGTTGATATGAGTCACACTTTGCGAAGTAATCACCCCATCCACAGGGATGGCCTCGCCAGGGCGTACCCGTACGGTCATCCCAGGCTGAACCAATTGCAATGGTACACGGCGTGTCTCCTCACCGACAACGAGCGAAGCCTCACGAGGGGTCAAGTCAAGGAGCGCCCGCAAGGCACTAGCGGTCGAAGCAGTAGCCCGCTGCTCGAGCCATTTACCAATCAGTACGAAAGCGGGGATCATAACCAGCGCATCTAGGTAGAGGTGCAGGTGATGCCCCTCGGCGCCGTAGGCGAGGAGCAAGCCGATGACGGAGCAAGTGGTGCTGAGGGAGACCAATGTGTCCATACCCATGACGCCTCGTCTCAGTTGCTTCAAGGCTCTCCAGTGAAAAGGCCCCGACACATAGAGGTACGCCACCAGCGCCACTAGCGGAGCGACCCAACGCTCGCCCACACCTCCGAGCAGGTACATCCAGATCATCATACCGATGGTCAGAGCTGCTCCGATGGCTGTACGCCACGCGAGCTGACGTGCTGAGCGACGCTCCTGCTCTAGTGCTTGGCTCATCGCCTCGGTCTCATCTGTCGTGAGGATGAGCGAAAAGCCGAGCGAGGCAACCTGCTCAGCGATCTGCTCGCGCGTGATCTCCTCGGCATCGTACACTATATATAAGGAGTGGGTGTCGATCTGCGCCGTAGCTTCTAGGACGCCCGTGACACCTTGCAGTTTGTTCGTTACGGCAGCTGCACAAGCCGCGCAGTGCATGCCAACGATAGGGAGATATTCGGTAGTTTGTTTCATAGTAAGTCTAGATAAAAGTGAAGAGAGTCACTTCTCTTTCTGAGACAAAAGTACGACAAATAAACTACTACTGAGTTGCAAAACTTACGAAAAAGCAAAGACTTTGTTGTAGGATTTATAGCTCGGAAAGAATCCTTAGGGTGCTGGAAAAGTTCTGGAGGTGGCGTATGATGGTCCTACGGCGCTATATCATGACCTCCACGTGGAAAATTTCAAATCTCCACGTGGCTATTTTTTATTCTCCACGTGGGCGTGAATCATTTCCTCCGAAGTTTCATTTGATTCCTCCGAAGTTTTATTTCGCGCCTACGTGGAGATTTTTCATTTTCCACGTGGAGAATCAAAAATAGCTACGTAGGAAATGCCAAATCCATCGTCGCTGTGGCGAGGTCGCATAGTTCAATGTAATCTCCCTTGGCAGCGGTGGCGAGACCAAAGGGAAGATTGTGGTATATTTGCACTATCGATCACGGCTATGGATATACTATAAGTAGCTAGATCCACGTTATTAGAATACTTATGAGACATAGACTCCTATATATATACAGACCCATCTGCCTGCTGTTGGTCACGCTGCTTACGGCGCTGCTGGGGTTGGAGGCGCAGTCCGCAGACTATGCACCGCTCCGTGAGGGACACTGGGCGCGCCTCTCTGTGACGCGTACGGGCGTGCATAAGGTGACCTTTGCGGCGCTGCGCGAGGCGGGCATTGCGAACCCTGCCGAGGTACGTCTCTTCGGGCGTGGCGGAGCGATGCTCAGCGAGGTGCTAGAGGATAATAGTTTGCAGCTCATGCCTGTACCTATCTATGTGGCTGATGAGGCGGTTTACTTTTACGCTATGGGGATGACTGAGTGGATCCCTGAACTGTCGCAGCAGACCTTCCGCCATCAGCAAAACATCTACAGCAATAAGGGGTACTACCTAGCGACTGATCGTGCGGATCTACCAGCGCATCGCATCGAGTCTCAGGGTGCGCAGCAGGCTACGGAGACGGCTGTGCGGACGAGCTTCTTGGCGCATGAAGTGCATGAGGAGGATCGCCACTCGCTACGTGCCTCGGGGCGTAAACTTTTTGGCGAACCACTCGGCGGACAGCCACTTTCAGTCCCGCTCGCACTTCCTGCTCCGCTCACTCCTTCTGCCACGGGTCAGCTGACGGTGGCCTACGTGGGATTACCAGCGGAGGAGCAACCGCTCGAGCTGACGGTGCAACTGGGTAGCGAGACCTTCAAGGACTTTGTCCACCTAAGTGAGGGTGGTTCGTCAAGTAGAACCTATCTGGCAGGAATCTATCACGCCAAGCGCTTTGCCACAGCTCTCCCAGCGTCAAGTCAGAGCGTGGATGTACGACTACAAGTTTCGCCAGCAGGACGACCCGCCTACCTCGACTATGTATCACTGGTAGCACCCGTTGCCTTAGAGTATGGGGGGAAGGGGCAACTGACCTTTCGCAACTTCTCCACCAAACCAGGAGCTGTCGCAGAGCATCGCATCGGGATGACAGGTTCTGCCAGCGCGCTGCAGCTGTGGGGACGTACGGCCGAAGGTCAGGTGACGAGCTTGCCCGTAGCAGAGCAGGGAGGTGCCTTGACCTTTACGGGAGCGGTGACTGACGGGGCGGGGAGTCCTGTGGAGTACACGCTCTTTGCCCTTACGGATGCTTACCCTGTGGAGCAGGTGGTGGCGCTTCCTCACGGAGGGGTGCGTCTAGACACGGTGCCGGACTATCTGATGATTACGACGGAGGCTTTGCGCCCCGCTGCGGAGCGCTTGGCCACTTACCACAGAGAGCACTCGGGGCTGCGGGTGCAGGTGGTGACGCAGCAAGAGCTTTTTGATGAATACAATGGCGGTACGCCCGATGCAACGGCTTATCGCTTGATGCTGTGGGACTATAAGCAGCGCTACGAGGCGGAGCATGGTGCGGGGAGCTATCACCCGCTGCTGCTCCTAATGGGCGATGGTGCTTATGACAATCGTAAGGTGTCGCAAGACTGGAGAGCGCGGGACTTTCAGCTGACGGAGTTCTTGCTGACTTATCAAGGAGAGAACTCGACCAATGTCTACAGCTACTCGACGGATGACTACTTTGGTCTCCTCTCGGAGGGGCAGCGTGGTGTAGGTATCGGGGCGCAAACGCTCTCGGTAGGTATCGGTCGTCTGCCGGTACGGAATCTGGCTGAGGCTGAGGCAGTAGTGGATAAAATAATCCGCTACGATAGCGAGCAGGTGCCAGGCGTGTGGCGTACGCGTGCTTGCTATGTCGCGGACAATATGGATGGATACTCGCATCTCTCGGAGGCCGACGGTATCGCTCAGCTTATGGAGCGACTACAGCCTGAGCTGATGATCTCTAAAGTCTATATGGATGCCTATGCGCACAAGAATGTAGGCGGACGTACCTCAGTGCCAGAGGCGCATCGCAAACTGATGGACGAGCTTCAGAAGGGGCTACTCCTCCTAGACTATACGGGACACGGAGGTCCCGCAGCGTGGAGCGATGAGCAGATATTGACGCAGGCGGATATTGTGCGCTTTGACTATCCGCACTTGCCAGTGTGGATTACGGCGACTTGTGACTTTACCAACTACGACCACCCGCAGACCTCGGCTGGAGAGTCGGCTATGCTCAATCCAACTAGTGGGGCTATCGCACTCTACACGACTACGCGTGTAGTGATGAACTTGGCTAATGAGCGTATGAATAGAGCGCTACATGAGAGTCTCTTCACACCTCAAGAGGATGGCTTCCTGCGTCCTATGGGGATCGTGATGCGTGATGCGAAAAACGAGCTGATAAGCTCCGATACGACGAATAAGTTGAACTTCTTCCTCCTCGGTGACCCGGCTCTGCGCCTTCGTATGCCTGCCTACGAAACGGTCATCACGGAGCTAGCGGGTGTATCGCTCGACGAGCTCTCGGAGGGGGAGGCGGTGGCGCTCCACGCCATGGATAGTGTCCAGGTGCGGGGCTATGTGGCGAACAGTCAGGGGGTCGTGCAGGGTGACTTCACGGGTCGGCTCTTTGTGACGGTCTTTGACGCTAAGGCTCAGGTCAAGACGCACATTGACAATGCGCCTGACAAGGATCCTGAGAAGATTACCTCCTTTGAGGACTACCCGGGGATGCTTTACGCCGGTATCGCTGAGGTAAAAGAGGGTCGCTTTGACTTCTCTTTTGTGGTGCCTAAAGACCTCCCTTATAGCGGGGGCAATGGCAAGATCAATCTCTATGCTTACAGTGATGCAAAGGGTAGCGAGCCTTACGAAGCGATGGGCGTGAGCCATGCGATCTGTGTCAAGCCCGGAGCAGGAGAGCACAGCGTGGTCGATACGATACCGCCGGAGATACGAGAGCTCTACCTAGGTCATCCCAACTTCTCGATGGAGAACCCCATCGGCTCGACGCCACTCTTCGTTGCCACACTGGCTGACGCCTCAGGAATCAACCTTTCGGGAACGGGCGTAGGGCACAACATGACACTGGTAGTGGATGGTCGTGAGGACTTGACTTTTAACCTCAACAGCAGCTACACCGCCTCTGAGATGGAGGCGGGTGTGGGACGGGTGCTTTACCTACTGCCTGAGCTGCCCGATGGCGATCATACAGCGACTTTTACGGTGTGGGACGTGTGCAACAATGTGACGGAGCAGAGCTTTGCCTTCCGTGTGCGTGCTGGTCAAGCGCCGACGGTGGTCGAGAGTCGTGCTCGTCCTGGAGTCTTGACGGCTGATGATCCGCTGATTGTGGAGGTGTACAACAATGCGCCAGGCGTGGAGGTCGATGTGACTATCGAACTATACGACTATCGAGGTGCACTCGTTGCGCTCTCGCCACAGATGGTGGCTCGCTCTGGCTACGACACGCCGGCGCTGATACGCTGGGAGCCTAAGCTACAGACGGGTGGCACCTTGCTGCCGGGGCTTTACATCTACCGCTTGCGGATGACGCAGGGTGACTCGGTACCAGCCTACACTTCGGGCAAGATTGTGGTGCGCTAAGAGACTCTAACCAAGTAATCTGTTTCGTTATGCAGTCCGATCTCTTAGCTCTAGTCTCAGGTTCAACGCCTTTTGTGGCGGTGGTGGTGATGGCTCTCCTCGTGGCAATCAATCCGTGTCCACTGGCGACGGTGGTTTCCTCGCTGCTCTTTCTGACGGGGCGACAGACGAGTAGACGGCAGGGGTGGTGGATCGCTACGCTCTATGCACTGGGGCGTGCGCTGCTCTACTTCTTGCTCGGGTTGCTCTCGGCTTGGCTCTTGAGGACGAGCATTCAGACGCTCCAACTACAAGAGCAGATCCTGTATGGCTTGGAGCATTGGCTGGGACCGCTAATCATTCTATTGGGAGTGCTGCTATGGCTGTTCGGTCGTCACGATCATCACGACCATCACGATCATGAGGGACATCAGCACGAGGCGGAGCCGATGCATCAAGCGGAGGAGCATGATCATGAGCACAAGCAACCGCTAGAGCGGCAGGGGGCGTGGAGCTGGCGAGTTCTCTGGCTAGGCTTTAGCTCGGCTCTCTTCTTCTGTCCCGCTACGGGGTTGATCTACTTCGGTATGCTGGTGCCTATGACGGCTCAGGCGGGGGGCGCTATGGGGTTGCTCTATTTGGGACTCTTTGCGCTCCTAACGGCTAGTGTCGCTTATCCCGTCTATGGGCTGATACGTATGGGGATGAGTCGCTTAGTGCGATTCGCTGGCGATATGCAGCGGTGGCGCAAGTGGCTCAATGTAGGGGTCTCGCTCCTTTTCATTGTGATGGGCGTTGTGATCACGCTCGTTCACCTGCTGCATGGTCACGAGTCGGCGGCACTGGTCGGATCTTTGTAGAGCTTGATGAAGCAGTGCGTGGCGAGGACCACGTCGTGACGAGACTTGAGCTGGTAGATGATCTCTAGATCCTCGCGACCCCACAGGAGCTTGCTGTAAAGCGTCTCTAGACTGATGCGTGTCTGTAGAGGATCGGCTTGGTAGTGCAAGATGAGGTAGTTGATGCCTTGGCGCATAGTGCAGAAGCTTCGCTTGGACCGCAGGCTCTCACTGGGCAACTGGTAGTGCTGCAGGTCGTGCGCTAGGACGGCTAGATGAAAGGCGAGGCTATGCCCCACAATCATTTGCGTAGTCTCTAGATCTCTGAGGAATAGCTCTAATACGGCTTGGGGTGGCTCGCCATGCCCTGCGACAAACTCGGTCGTCAGCTGGTGGTAGTCGGTTGCTTCGCTGGTGATCGGCATGCCACTGAGCAGGAGATGGTCTTCGCTCCGTACGACGCGTAGCTCTTCGTCTAGGAGGAGCCACGAGAGACTCGCTAGGAGTGGGGTGTCGATAGCGGAGAGCTGTGTCTCGTCGAGCGTGTCGTGCAGGTAGCATACGGTCTCGGTGTCTACCACTAGGTAGCGGGGCGTGTCACCCTCGGGTGCTGTGCTAAGCTGCAGGAGCGGTGACTCCTCGATACTGAGCGCACAATGCGAAGCGAAGTCACGCTCTACGCCTTTGTAGACGGGATTGTGCTTGCGCAGTCGCTTACGACCGAAGGTGGTGATGCCACCAGCTAAGATCAATAGGAGCAGGAGGTCAACCCAAGTCATAGTCTAGTTGAGGTTTAGGCAGGGGCATTGGGTCGCACCCTCTTTACTTATCAAGGCTCTCCTCAATGATGCGGCGATCTCGTGCCATCGCTGGCGCAGCTTGCTCTTTAGGGATGAAGGCCCAGTTGTTGTAGCGGGGCGGTGTGAGTGGCTGGTGCGTTTTTGCCCACTCGATGAGGTGATAGCGTAGGTCATAAGGCGAAACCCAAACGACGCGCTGGCGCAACTCTTCGGGCGAAATCTTCGCTCCTTGCGTCAGATGCCCTCCGCCACCGATAGCTCGGTAAGAGTTGACCGCTACCGTGTAGACGCTGTCGGTCGAGAAGGGGCGTCCGTCAGACAGACGCTCGATGGTTACCCGCTCGCCTTGAGCTTTGCGCAGATCAACCGTGTAGTCAATACCAGCAGCTGCGCTGAAGTTGAAGGTCGGATTGACCGTCGGGAAGCGTTGCTCATCAGCTTGATCCTTCAGATAGAGCAGATGCTCTCCAGAGCTAGCATCGGGACCGCACCATAAGCCGTAAGAGTACTCTAGATAGTCCTGTATCTCTTGCCCTGAGAGGCGCAGCTTGTAGAGATAGTTCTCATAGGGATAGATGTCGAAGAAGTTTCGTACCCGTAGCGTGTCAGCAGACTGTGACAAGGAGAGACGATGCGGTGCGGAGAAGGAGATGTCTGCCTCGCTCAAGTCTAGCTGTAGCTGATGAAGCAGAGAGATATAAGCGGAGGGTCCGAAGAGCGCATCCACCCCTACTAATGGCTCGGTGAGCTGTGTGATAGGCTCAGCGA
This sequence comes from Porphyromonas asaccharolytica DSM 20707, assembly GCF_000212375.1. Classification (NCBI taxonomy): domain Bacteria; kingdom Pseudomonadati; phylum Bacteroidota; class Bacteroidia; order Bacteroidales; family Porphyromonadaceae; genus Porphyromonas; species Porphyromonas asaccharolytica. Next base: position 280,458 of record NC_015501.1, read on the forward strand.
TAAAGCTTCGTACCGTGTCGGCAAAGCCTGAGAAATAACTGACGAAAGCGGAGTCTACTGGTACGGAAGCCATTGAGACGATCTCTCCTTGGAGCTTTTTGTCGATCACTTTGTCACCCTGCTTGGTAATGGAGACCGTCACGTCCGCCACGTTTCTCGCATGGCTCCCAGGATTGATCAGCAAGACGGTAGAGCCGGCTGGACTCTGCACGGTCGTCTGATTAGCCTGATGATCATGTCCGTAGAGGATGAGGTCGATACCGGAGACTCTGTTTGCCAACTGCATGGCAAAGTTCTCACCTCCTTGCTCATCGCCTAGCCCCGAGTGCATCAGGACTATAAGCAGGTCGGGATGGACATGCTCTTGGATCGCAGGAATCCACACATGAGCAGTAGCGATCGGACTAGCAAAGGTCATCCCCTCATAAGAGGATTGGGGGATCCACTCTGGCACGGATGGAGTGATCAGCCCGAGAACAGCAACTTTGACCCCGTCGACCGTGTGTACGCTGTAGGGCGAGTAGTAAGGCTTGCCCTTGAGGGGACCATCGCTGTGTACGATGTTGGCGGCCAGCAGTGGTGTCGCCATATCGCGTTGCCAGCGATGGTAGACGCTCGGCGTAGCCTCTAGATCATGGTTGCCCACGACGGCTGCATCGTAGCCCAGCAGCGTCATAGCATCGGAGACGAAGTGCGTGCGCACGGTGTCGACAAAGTTGGAGTAGTAGACCGCCGCATTACCTTGTAGCACATCACCTCCGTCGAAGAGCAATGTACTCGTCGGGAACTCTTTCCTCACTTGAGTCACATAGGTAGAGACACGCGCCAGTCCGCTAGGCGTACAGCTGTCCTGGACAAAGTCGTAGCCCAGTATGTTGCCGTGTACATCGGTTGTGTGTAGGATACGAATTGTGTGAGTCTCTCGCTCTGCCTTTTTGCAACTAGCAAAGCTCCCCAGCAAGAGGAGCGCAGCGAGACAATAAAGTAGGGTACGATGCTGAAATTGGTTCATAGCGTGAGGGGCTTTCTTAGGACTACTTGTCTGAGAGGTAAGGGTTGTACTGGTAGATGCTGCGAATGAGGCGCACGACACGCAGGGCATCCTCTATCTCCACCGCCTGAGCGGTCGGATCTCCCAGCAGAGCGCGTGCCGTGTGGTCGATAACGAAGTGATGGTTTTGCGCCGAGCCACTGTAGGCTCCGTAGGCGTTGCCTGGCTCGCTCTCGCCTAGGTCGGGGCGGTCGTAGCCGTCTATGACGCAGTGCGTTAGCTTGTTCATAAAGGGACCATCGAGGACGATGCACCCACGCTCGCCTAGCACGGTGAGGCGCACCCCGCAGTTGGTCCCGTAGACCGCTGTCGAGTAGGTCAGCAGTCCCGTCGTATCTTGCGGGAAGGTGAGCTGCACCACGCCCGAGTCCTCAAAGTCTACCATCGTCTGGTGATTGTAATTGTAGAAGCTCCCGCCCTGCACCTCTGGCATGCCGAAGCACCAGATCAGTAGATCGAGGAAGTGTGAGTACTGCGTGAAGAGCGTCCCGCCATCTAGCTTGAGGTCGCCATGCCAGCGACGAGGTAGGTAGTAACGCTCGTCACGATTCCAGAGACACTGCAGCTCGATCTGGTAAAGCTTGCCGAGACGCTTCTTTTCGATCACCTGGTGGAGCCACGCCGAAACGGGCGTGAAGCGGTTTTGCAAGACACTATATAGGTGACAGCCGTGAGCCTTCGCTAGGGCGATCAACTCCTCGCCCTCGTCGGGGTGTAGCACAGCGGGCTTCTCGATGAGGAGCGACTTGCCCGCCTTGATCAGCTCTAGAGCAATCGGGTAGTGCAGTCCGTTGGGAACGCAGATCGATGCCACATCGAAGGTGTCTCCCCCACGCTCTAGGAGCTCCTCAACGCTTGGATAAAAGGGAACCTCGGCAAACTGCGCAGCGCCACACTCCGAAGCGCGGAGCACGTCGACCATTCCGGCCAACTGCGTCTGCGGATGCTTCGAGATATGCTCCATGTGTCGGCGGCCAATGTGTCCACACCCCACGACTACCCAGCGAAGGGGGCTATGGAGTGGCGTAGGCGATGAGGTCGCTAGGTCGTTGTGCTTTGCTGTCATAGTGAGGGGAAGAAAGGCTTTTATAGTAGAAATTGTCTGATCCGCTCGCAGATCTCGCTAATCTGCTCGGAGGTAGTCGTTGGGGCTATCGGCAGCGAGAGCATCGTCTGCTGGAGCTCCTCCGCTACGGGGCAGGAAGCCTCAGACGAGCCGTCACTGTAAGCCGCTATCTGGTGAAGCATCTTCGGGTAGTAGACTCGAGCATCGATACCCGCAGTGCGTAGTTCGTTGAGTAGTCCGTCTCGCTTGTCAGAGGGTACGCAGATTGTGTAGAGGTAGAGCGCTTCGGGCTGGTCCCCACTACGCCACGGACGTCTCACCATCGGGAGGTCGGCCAGCAATTCGTCGTAGAGGTCGGCCAGTGCGCTACGTCGTCGGTTTGCCTCGTTCAGGTGACCTAGCTTAACTCGTAGCACGGCTGCTTGGAGCGCATCGAGACGACTGTTGTAGCCACACCGCTCGTACTGGTAGCGTGTGCGCTGACCGTGGTTGGCCAGTTGGCGCAAACGCTCCGCCAGCTGCTGGTCATGCGGTACGAAAGCTGCGCCCCCATCGCCCATACAGCCTAGCGGCTTGGTCGGAAAGAAGCTCGTCGTGCCGATCGTACCTCGTGTGCCTAGCGGTACAGAACTCCACAGGCACCCCGAAGCCATCTCGCCTAAGCCACCCATCCCCTGTGCATTGTCCTCAATCCACGGAATCTGATGTTGCTCGCAGAAGTCCGCTAGCTCTACCGCTGGGCAGGGCATACCGTACATATTGACCGCTATGAGTGCCACCGTACGAGGGGTGAGAAGCGACTCCAGATAGTCTGGCGAACCATTCATCTGAAAGGAGACACGCCCCTTGCTGCTCGGCGAGGGCATCACGTCAGCCCAAACAGGTCGGAGTCCTAGATGACAGACCGCCTCGGCAGCCGCCACATAGTTGTGCGTGGCGACGATTACCTCGCCACCCCGGGGCAGCTCTAGTGCAGCCAGAGCCAGCAAGAGCGCATCGCTCCCGTTGCCACAGCTGATGACACTCCACGGTTCTAGCTCTAGATAATTCGCCAGCTCCGCCTCAAAGGCACGCACCTCCTCACCGCCAATGTAGCCGCCCGAGGCGACAACCCTCCCGATGCTCCTATCGAGCTCAGCTTGGTAGTAGAGATGTTCTTCGGGTAGGTTGACTAGAGGGATGCGCATGTCGCTGTGGGGCTAGACCAGTTTGCTACCGGGAGCTATCGTGTCAGGCAGTGTGACCACCTGCAGCTGTCCCGTCTTGTAGTCCTCGACTGAGAGGATCATACCTTGCGACTCGACGCCACGTATCTTGCGCACAGGAAGGTTCGCAACGAAAGCAACGGTCTTGCCGACCAGCTCCTCTGGCTTGTAGTACTGAGCGATGCCCGAGACGATCGTTCGCCCGCCCATGCCATCATCGATGGAGAAGCGCAGGAGCTTGTCCGCCTTAGGTACCTTCTCGCAAGCTAGGATACGTCCCGCACGCATATCGCTCTTTGTAAATGTATCAAACGGCACATCTTCCAGTAGAGCCTCAGGATGACGATTCTGCTCCTCGTTGAGCTTCTTGATCGCAGCGAGCTTGTCGAGCTGCGCCTGGATCACCTCGTCCTCAATCTTCTCAAAGAGCAGCTCGGGCTTGCCCAACTGATGTCCCTCGGGAAGTAGGTCTGTAGCGCCAAAGCGAGAGAAAGCAAAGCCCCCCTCCTCAACTTGTAGCATAGCGAGGAGTCGACGTGTGGAGAAGGGGGTAAAGGGCGCAAAAGCAATCGACAGATTGCCCACCAGCTGCAAAGCTAAGTGCAGAATCGTAGCAACACGGTCGGGATCGCTCTTGATAACCTTCCAGGGCTCTGTGTCCGCAAGGTACTTATTGCCGATGCGCGCCAGCTGCATAGCGGTCTTGAGCGCCTCTCTAAAGTGGAAGTGCTCTAGCTGATCATCTAGCGCTGCTGGTATGGCAGCCACCTCTCGAAGCATCTCCTCATCGATCTCCGTGAGACTACCCAGCGGAGGCACCTTGCCGTCGAAATACTTGTGCGTCAGCACCAAGGCGCGGTTCACGAAGTTGCCGTAGATAGCGACCAACTCATTATTATTACGTGCTTGGTAGTCACGCCATGTGAAGTCATTGTCCTTGGTCTCAGGCGCATTGGCCGTCAAGACATAGCGCAGTACGTCCTCCTTGCCAGGCATCTCGTCGAGATACTCATGAAGCCAGATCGCCCAGTTGCGACTGGTCGAGATCTTGTCGCCCTCGAGATTGAGGAACTCGTTGGCGGGTACGTTGTCTGGCAGGTTAAACGACCCCTCAGCCTTTAGCATAGCGGGGAAGATGATGCAGTGGAAGACGATGTTGTCCTTGCCGATGAAGTGGATCAGGCGGGTCTCGGGGTCGCACCACCAGGTGCGCCAGCTGTCGGGGAGGAGCTCCTTCGTATTAGATATGTAGCCGATAGGCGCGTCAAACCAGACGTAGAGCACCTTGCCCTCAGCACCTTGGAGCGGTACGGGGATACCCCAGTCTAGGTCACGCGTCACGGCACGTGGCTGTAGTCCTAGGTCCAGCCAGCTCTTGCACTGACCGTAGACGTTGGGCTTCCACTCCTTGTGCCCCTCAAGGATCCACTCGCGGAGGAAGCTCTCGTAGTCGCCCAGCGGCAGGTACCAGTGCTTCGTCTCGCGTAGCTCAGGCTTAGCTCCTGAGATAGCGCTATGAGGATCGATCAGATCGGTCGCCGAGAGGGAGGTGCCGCACGCCTCGCATTGGTCGCCATAGGCGCGCTCGTTGTGGCAGTGCGGACAGGTGCCCGTGATATAGCGGTCTGCGAGAAATTGCTTAGCCTCGGGATCGTAGTACTGCTCCGAGGTCTGCTCGATCAGCTTGCCCGACTCGTAGAGCTTGGTAAAGAATGCGGTCGCCGTCTTCTCGTGTGTCTCGGAGGTGGTGCGCGAATAGATGTCGAAGTCGATGCCTAGGCGAGCGAACGACTCCTTGATCAAAGCGTGGTAGCGATCTACCACCTCTTGGGGGGAGACGCCCTCCGCTTTTGCCTTGATAGCGATAGGTACGCCGTGCTCATCGCTACCGCCGATGAAGAGGACCTCGTCGCCCTTCATGCGCTTGTAGCGAACGTATATGTCGGCAGGAACATAGACTCCTGCGAGGTGTCCGATATGTACAGGCCCATTGGCATAAGGTAGGGCCGTAGTGACTAAAGTGCGTTTGAATTGTTGCGTACTCATAAAGTTCTTATGATGATTAACGGCTTAGCGCCGATGACTACCGCAAAGGTAGCAAAAATGAGACTGCAACAAAGGATTACTCGTAAGATTTGGGAATTGATGATCTATTATTTCCAATAGATTTCTTACCTTTGGAGGCGGTACTATCTATCAATTTAAACAAACTCTCTAATGAAAGCAACTTATCTATATCTTTCTCTAGCTCTTATGACGCTAGCACTACTGACCTCTTGTGGTCCTGATGCGAACAAGCCGACCCCCGAGGTGACGGCACTCACGCTCAGTGCTACAACAGCCCAACTGTCAGTTGGCGAGACCCTACAGCTCACCGCCAGCGTCACCCCAGCAGATGCTAAGGTAACCTTCACGACCGACAACGCAGCCGTCGCTACCGTCTGTGAGAAGGGGATCGTCAAGGCAATCGCACCTGGTACAGCTACTATCACAGCTAAGGCTGGCGACAAGACTGCGACCTGCACCATCACGGTCGAAGAGAAAAAAGTCGAAGAGAAAAACGTATCTCTCTTTAACAAGCTCGATGGCAAGAAGTACCCCTCAGGGAGCACCATCGACTATGCCGCCTCTGTTTCTAAGGAAGATGCAAGCTTTTATGCGTTAGATCTCTTCTTTAGCGTACTCAAGACAGCTAAGTACAAGGTTACCTTAACTTTTGATAAAGCTACATCAGGATCTGCCTGCATAGGGACCCAGTGCGAGAACTTCTCTGGTAAGTCTTACACCACCGACGCAACCTTAGTCGCTGACGACCTAGAGTCTGATCTCAAGGGTAAGGGTGATATGACCTCTCTAGGAACTCACCTCGATCTCTCCACACCGGCTGGTGAGACCTACAAGAACCGTATGACCATCCAGCTCAAGCCTGAGGATGGTAGCGAGACACTCCAGTGGACTGTCAACTTAGCTATAGCCGTCAAGTAACACACAACAGACACAGATATGAAGCACTTACTAACTATCCTACTATCTCTCATAGTAGTCACCGTAGCTCAAGCGCAGCTACCTCAAGTCGAGCTCAAAGATCTACAAAACAATGTGGTCAACACGAGCGAACTAAGTAACGATGGTAAGCCCTTTATCATCTCATTCTTTGCCACTTGGTGCAAGCCCTGTCTGCGTGAGCTCAAGGCGATACACGAGGAGTATGTCGACTGGCAGGAGGAGACAGGGGTCAAGCTCATCGCTGTCTCTATCGATGAGGGTCAAAACGCAGATCGCGTCAAGCCTCTAGTCGATGCCCTGGGCTTTGAGTACGAGGTACTGCTAGATCCCAATGGAGACTTCAAGCGGGCTATGAATGTCAATATGGTTCCTCACGTCTTCGTCATCGACGGCAAGGGACGCATCGCTTATGCACATAGTGGCTACACCGAGGGCGGTGAGCAGGAGCTCATTGCCAAGGTACGTGAGCTACTACAAACCACTGAAGAGTAACTAACCTCAAGAGTAATAACAAAGAGGAGAGATCTAGCAGCCTCATGGTATACTAGACTCTCTCCTCGCAAGTGTTCCGACCATCGGACTCCCCTATTTTCACCTCTCCCGTCTTAGACCTAGACACTGACTACATGAGACAGACGCTACATCTCGTACGGCACCTTTGCCTCCTATCTTCTATTTGTATTGCTGGACTATCTGCTCTTACAGCACAAAGTGATGCTGAGTGGAAGCCTTGGAACAAATTCACACCCTCCTTTAGTGTGCAGAGCGATATGCTCTTCTCCCTAGATGATCAAGCTAACGGATACAAAACCTGGATGGGCAATAGCTACATCACAGGCTCCCTACGCAATAACTACCTCGAGCTGGGACTACGATACGAAGAGCTCCTCCGACCGATGCCAGGGCATGAGCCTGAGCAGGGACGAGGCATACCGCATATGCACCTCAAGGGCTTCATAGGCAAGTATGGAGAGGTCACGCTAGGCGACTTCTACGACCAGTTTGGCTCCGGCATCCTCTTCCGTAGCTATGAGGAGCGCACACTAGGCATCGACAATGCCGTCCGAGGAGTCCACGTATCCCTCACCCCCTATGATGGAGTACGACTCAAGGGATTCACGGGTCAGCAGCGCAACTACTTCGACCGCACCTTCCGCCTCTTCAATAAGGATCGAGGCTTCATCTCAGGAGCTGACGGCGAGCTAGCCATTCACCAGTGGGCACCAGCTCTCAGAGACAATCTGATGACCCTCACACTGGGCGGTTCCTATGTCAATAAGGTAGAAGACGATGAGATCATCCCCGTAGAGACTCCCGCAGGTATGACAGGTCCTATGCGCCTCAACCTGCCCCGTCAGGTACATGCTTTCGGGGGACGCGCTAAGTTTACACTCGGCGGGTGGGTACTCAATGGTGAGTACGCCTACAAGAGTAGCGACCCCACAGCGACCAACCACTATATCTACTCACCAGGCTCCGTAGCGATGCTCTCGACCTCTTACTCACAGCGAGGTATGAGTCTCTTGCTACAAGCTAAGCGTAGCGAGAACTTTAACTTCCTCTCCGCGCGCTCTACGGTCGGTACCCCACTACATATCAACCACCTACCAGCTTTTACAGCTAATCATACTTACACCCTTGCAGCTCTTTACCCCTACGCTACGCAGCCTGATGGCGAGTGGGCATTTCAGGGGGACTTCCGCTACACGATCCCAAGAGGTACTCTCCTAGGTGGCAAGTATGGTACGGGACTACGGGTCAACTATGCGCATGTACGAGGGCTCAAGAGTGTCGCTACCGACCAGCTACCCCTAGAGGCTCCTGAGAGTAAGCTCTACGGTACAGACGGATACGAGCATCCTTTCTTTGGCATGGGAGAGCTATACTACTCTGACTTTAACTTCGAGCTGAGCAAGAAGTTCTCTCGGACCGTCTCTCTAACCTTCGAGTACTACCATCAGATCTACAATCAGTTGGTGGTCGAGGGACATGCGATCAATAACCCGCTCGTCTATAGCAACATCTTCGTCCTCGACGGCAAGTTCAGACTAGCACCTCGCTATACGCTACGCACCGAGCTACAGTATCTGTACAGTCGTCAGGCTGAGGGAAGCTGGCTCTTTGGGCTGGCCGAGTTATCCATCGCTCCAAACTGGGTGATCACACTTTCTGACCAGTACAATATAGACATGACCAAGGAGCACTACTATATGGGCTCTCTAGCTTACGCCACGGGTAGTCACCGCTTACAGCTAGGCTACGGACGTACACGCGCTGGTATCAACTGCTCGGGAGGTGTATGCCGCTATATGCCCGAGACGAAGGGTATCTACCTAAGCTACAACGGCTCCTTCTAATGCACCGCCGCTTCATTCATACACTTGACAATACTACCAAGATGAAACTATCTACACGCTATACGATACTCTCAGCTCTAGCTCTGATCCTTATGGTCTCTTGCAAGCCAATGCCTGAGAGTGAGCGACTCATCCCTAATGAGATGGAGACCTCTAAAGGGCGCTCCGTACTCATCGAGGACTACAGTGGCGTGGGCTGTGTCAACTGCCCCATAGCTGCAAAGAAAATCACGGAGGCTGCAGCTCCTCATGGTGACAAGGTGGTCATCGTGGCACTCCACGGGAGCAACACGGGTATTGGCACCCAGCCTAAAGAAGACCCTAAGGGACTATACAGCCCCGAGGCAGCTACCTATCTAGATCGTCTTCAGTCTGGTGGCTCGCTACCCATCGCGACCTTCAATCGTCGTCCACTCGCCAGCAGCGGGAGCAAGACCTATAGCGACAGCTATACCCAGTGGCCCGCCGAGATGCAGGCGGTGCGCGAGCTACCTCAGCTCTACAAGATAGACCTGCAGGTCTCTGAGAGTGATCGCAAGATAACAACCCAGTGCACCGCTACGGCACTAGCCCCTGCTGTCCAAGGGGTTGCCACTGAGCTCTACCTACAGTTATGGCTCATCGAGGACGACATCGTAGCGCCTCAGCACTTCAGGAAGGGACTAGACGAAGCCTATCAGCACAACCACATCTTCCGTCAGACGCTCAACGGCATCGACGGGGAGGCTTATGAGCTAGGCAAGAGCTACAACCAGACCAGTACCATCGAGCGTGAAGTCATACAGCCCGACCAGTGCTCTGTCGTAGCCATCCTCTATGATCACAAGAGTGGCGAGGTCTATGAGGTCGCTAAGGCTCCTCTCAAGGGCAACAACTCAACAAACTAACTAGAAAACAAAAGCTCAACAACAAGCAAACAGAATAACTTATGAACAAACTAATTACACGCTTAGCACTAAGCATCACACTCGCTGGAGGCATGCTCCTACCAGCGACTCAAGCTACGGCACAAAAGCAGCTCGTAGCATCAGACCTCCAGCTTGTGGAGGCTCCCGCACTTCGCGAGGCATCACAGCTCCGTGCAGGGCGAGCTGGTGATCTCGTCAATCTCAAGACATCAAAGTATGTCGCTAAGGACATCAATGGCAAGGAGCACGATATCGATGCCATACTCAAGTCTGGCAAGGCGATCATGATCGACTTCTCCGCTGTATGGTGTGGTCCCTGCTGGATGCTCCACACGAGTGGAGTCTTGGAGCGACTCTACTCTAAGTTTGGTCCTGAGGGAACGAATCAAATCGAGCTCTTCTGGGTCGGAGCCGATTCAAGGTCCACCATCAGTGCAATCAAGGGCAAGGGTGGTGGAACCCAGGGCGACTGGACCAAGGACAGCAAAGGCAATCTAGTACCTTATCCCCTATTCTCTGATCCGAAGATGGCTTCTACGCTGGGCATTGATGTGACCGGATTCCCCACACTAGTCCTCGTCGGACCAGGCAATAAGTGGATCGCGTGCCGTGGAGAGGTAGAGACATCGGATTCTGACTTCAAGCAGTTTACAGGACTTCTGGCGCTCTTTATGAAGGAGGAAGACAAGCCTCAGGGAGTCACCTTCGCAGGTGTGACAGATCTCTACGTAGGAGAGACCCATAAGCTTAAAGTTTCCTACTCAACCGTTGCCCCCGTCACCAAAATCGAGTGGAAAGCACCCGAAGGCATAACTCTCAAGAAGGTGAGCGATGAGGAGTATCAAGTGACCGCAAACAAGCTCGGCACCTATGAAATCGAGGCTACAGTCACGAACAAGAATGGTAGCGCTACTGGCAAGGTGACCGTCACCGTTTCTGATCCTATCTCTAGCTATCCATTCTTCAGTGCTATGGATGTCAAGGATAAGCTCGACAAGGGCTGGAGATCCATCGACCATGATGGTGATGGCTTTGGCTTTGACTCCTTTATGGGTAAGGGATTATTAGATCGCCTTGGACTTAAGTTCAATGACCCCAACTATAAGCCAGGTGCTGAGAGCAGTGCAGACTACTTGATCTCTTGGGGAACCTTCTTTCCTACAGAGACTCAGCCAGGGAAAAACGGTGGTGTCTCCTTCTCTGGATCAACTATCGAGCCCGACAACGAGCTACTCTCGGCTCCTCTAGTGATACCAGCCGATGCTGCAAAGCCAACCTTCTCTTGCTACATTTCGAGCTTCTTCCAGGCTAACAAGAGCGATGAACTCAAGGTGATGGTCTCTGAGCTCAATGGCACCCCTGTAGAGCTACTAGCTCCACAAGCACCAATAGGTGGTGACTGGAAACTCATCTCTGCAGATCTCTCAGCTTACAAGGGCAAGACCATACTCCTCTCACTAATCCCTGTAGTCAACGGAGAGAGTGGCATTGGTGTAGACCAGATACGTGTTACCATGGATGGCACAACAGATGTAGAGGCTCCTACGCTCAACGTACAGACAACCCTCTACCCGAACCCCGCCAGTGACTACGTCACTGTCAAGACTCGTGTCGGTAGCTCCATTGAGATCTTTGCTACTGATGGGGCTCTGCTCTCCACGACGCAAGCCAAGGGCGAGGAGACTACGGTAGCACTCGCACAGCTACCCGCTGGGCGCTACCTAGTACGTATCACCTCACTAGAGGGTGAGATCGTCCTCCGTCCGCTCATCATCAAGTAAGCACACCCTGACAGCCTACGACGCCCCCTCGACTGAGAAGGTCGTCGTAACGCTAGCAACTAAACACGCAGACCCTCGAGACACACAGGTGTTTTGAGGGTCTGCGTTCATTCTGTCACAGCAAGACATGTAGCGATGATACGTGTAACCCTATTGCATCAAAGCGATACGTGTAACCCTTTGTAGGGACGCACGGCTCGTGCGTCCGTTGTAGAACAGCAAGACATATAACGTTTTGTATCACAGCAAGACGAGTAACCCTCTGTAGGGACGCACGGCTCGTGCGTCCGTTGTAGAACAGCAAGACATGTATTGACGACATAATCCTTTGACACAACGGACGCACGAGCCGTGCGTCCCTACAGCGGGTTACTCGTCTCGCCTTAGATGGAGTAAATCTCCACGTGGCAATTCTCAAATCTCCACGTGGAAAATGAAAATTCTCCACGTGGACGTGAAATAAAACTTCGGAGGAATCGAATGAAACTTCGGAGGAAATGATTCACGCCCACGTGGAGAATATTTTTTTCCTCCGTGGAGATTTTCGATTTTCCACGGAGGCTTTGCGGAGTGTTGTTAGCTTTTAGCGACTGGCTGTTGGCTAGAGTTACTACTGCCACTAGGAGCACTAGGAGCACTAGAAGTTCTAGACAATGCCTCTCTAGGCTCTAACTTCTAATCTCTAACTTCTAGCCTCTAATCTCTTGTTTATTGCTTTACGGTCCGATGAAGAGACTTTTATCGGACAGCAATACTTCCCAAAAGAAGAAGGGGGGGAGCAGGACTAAACTCCTACTCCCCCCCCTGTTATCTTGAGGTTATTAACTTATGTCTACAGTTCTACAAGAGATCGTTGCCTATGTCGTGGCGGTAGTTCTTACCCTCGTAGAGGATCTGCGTGGCGGTACGATAGCATACCTCTTGAGCCTCCTGGATGGTAGTGCCACGTGCCGTGATGGCGAGGACTCGACCTCCATTAGTTACTAGATGCCCGTCCTCACTGGTTGCAGTGCCTGAGTGATAGATACGTATACCCTCTGCTGGATCGGGAAGCTGGATCGGGAAGCCCTTGTCGTAATGTCCAGGATACCCCTTGGAGACGAGGACGAGTGTCATAGCCACCTCGGGAGAAACCTTTAGATCGTAGCGGGCTACCTGACCTGTCGCCATAGCGATGAGTAACTCGAGGAAGTCGCTCTCGATACGTGGCAGTACTACCTCAGTCTCGGGGTCGCCTAGACGGCAGTTGTACTCGATGACATAGGGATCGCCCGCCACATTCATTAGCCCGATGAAGAGGAAGCCTACATACTGTATGCCCTCCTCTTGCAAGCCCTCTAGCGTAGGGCGTATGATGCGCTCCTCGACACGCTGCATGAAGGTTTCATCGGCAAAAGGTACAGGGCTAACGGCACCCATACCGCCCGTATTGGGTCCTGTGTCTCCATCGCCGACACGCTTGTAGTCCTTGGCAACGGGTAGGACGCAGTAGTCGGTACCATCGGTAGCGACAAAGACGGAGCACTCGATCCCCTCGAGAAACTCCTCGATGACAATGCGCTGACCACGACTACCATACAGACCGCTGAAGAGTTGACCTAGCCCCTGCTCCGCTTCCTCACGATCTTGACAGATGAGGACGCCCTTGCCAGCTGCTAAGCCGTCAGCCTTGAGCACAAAGGGTGCGGAGAGCTGATCGAGAAACTCCTCCGCCTCCTCTATATCCTGAGGTCCGAAGGTCTCGTAGCTGGCCGTCGGTATGCTGTGACGACGCATGAACTCCTTGCTGTACTCCTTGCTGCCCTCTAGATGAGCACCCGCCTTGTCGGGACCGACGATGAGCAGGTCGGGATGGCGGGCATCTTCCTGCAGGTAGTCAACGAGCCCATCAACGAGGGGAGCCTCGGGGCCACAAACGAGAAGCGTGACACCATGTGTGGCTATGAACTGGCTCACCGCCTCATGCTTGGCGGGGTTGAGGTCCGGCACATTGGTACCGTAAGCAGCAGTACCCGCATTGCCTGGAGCTATGTAGAGCTTCTTGAGTAGCTTGCTCTCAGCTATAGCAGCAGCCATGGCGCACTCACGCCCACCGCTACCGAGGAGGAGGACGGTCTGAGGAGCTTTGACCATTTCGATCTTAGCGTACTTCATAAATTCAGCGTCTGTAGACTTTTTCTTGTCTTGCTTTGTGTTAGGATAGATAAGGCTCATAGGTGTTCTAGGAAGTAACGAGTTATGACATAGTTGAGGTGCACGCGGTCGGGGCCGATGACGTTGTGCTTATGCCCTGGATAGTAGTAGAGGTCAGGATAGGTCTGAGCATCTACACACGCCTTGACAAAGGCTTGCGCATGCTGCCATACGACCACATTGTCGGAGGTGCCGTGGATGAGGAGGAGACGCCCCTTGAGGTCTTTGGCACGCTCGATGAGATTGTTTTGCTGATAACCCTCGGCATTGTCCTGAGGAGCGTCGTTGTACCGCTCGCCATACATGATCTCGTAGCGAGACCAGTCCATGACGGGACCGCCAGCGACACCCACCTTAAAGGTCTCGGGATGCGTGAGCATCAGGTTGGTAGTCATAAAGCCTCCAAAGCTCCACCCGTACACACCGATACGGTTGCGATCTACATAGGGAAGGCTCTGGAGATACTCGACACCCTTCATCTGATCGGCCATCTCGGCTGTACCGACCTGACGGTGGATGACCTGCTCGAAGGCGGCACCTCGCTGGGCACTACCACGATTGTCGACCGTAAAGATGATGTACCCTTGCTGTGCCATGTAAAGATCCCAGCCCGAGGCTCCCCACTGCGGCGTATTGGTGACTAGCTGAGCATGTGGGCCACCGTAGACGTAGACGATGGCGGGGTACTCCTTCATCTCGTCAAAGTTAGACGGCGTGATGAGACGGTAGTAAAGTTCTGTCTTACCATCAGCCGCTAGGAGCGTGCCGACGGTGATGTTGGGCATATCAAGCTTGACCCATGGGTCAGGCGCTTGATGTATCTGGCGGAGCTGCAGCCCGTTATTGTCGTGCAGCATGACAGAGCGTGCGATGGTAGCACTCTGCAGCTGGTCTATGTAGTACTGCTTGTCAGGACTAAAGATAGCATCGTGTGTCCCTGCGACCTTGCTCAGCTGTATGGTACGTCCTCGCTTGAGATCACTCGCGAAAATGTGTCGCTCGAGCGGTGAGGGATAGGCAGCTTGGTAGTATATACGCTCGCCTTTGGGGTCAAAGCCGTAGATGTCGGTCACTTCGCCCTCCATGTCGGTGAGCTTGCGAATTAGCTTGCCCGTGCTACTGTAGAGGTAGAGCTGGCGATAACCCTCTCGACGGGACTCCCAGACGAACTGCTCGCCTCGGCTCCCTGGGACAAACATCATCGGGCGCTGTGGCTCGACATAGTGCGCATCAGTCTCCTCAAAGAGCGTCTCAACGTGCGCTCCCGTTTGAGCATCGTAACCGTTGAGGAAGAGATGGTCTTGCCCTCTATTCAGCTCGGCTATGTAAACCTTCTTGCTGTTGGGGTGCCACGCTACGTTCGTCAAGTAATGCTCAGGGTCGCCACCTGTAGCTAGATAAGTGATCTGCTGACTCTCCACATGAAAGACTCCTAGCGTCACATGGTGCGAAGGCGTACCCGCCATCGGGTAGCGAACGGGCTGGACGACCGCCTTGTGCGGTGTCATATCGACGATGGGGTAAGGTGCGACCATCGACTGATCCATACGGTAGAAAGCTAGCTGACGACTGTCGGGACTCCAGAAGAGCCCCCCATCGATGCCGAACTCATTCTGATGGACAGACTCGCCATAGACGACTGCAGCCTCAGCCTCGTCCGTAGCAACCAGCATAGGAGCTTGAGGCGCACTGCCAGCAGGCTGTATGGTGTAGATCAGGAGTGTACCCTCTTCGCTCTTGACCGCTAGATTACGTTCGTTGGGACTGAGCAGCGAGGCACGCTTTTCGATCTTACCTGTGGCGAAGTATCCGACGATCTGTTTTTGCTCTACATCTATTAGGTATAGTCCCTTGGACAGTTCCACCTCTAGGTAGTGGCACTGCGGGGTAAAGTCGTAAGAGATCAGCGGATAAAGCTCATCAGTATTGTCGTAAGGCTTGAGGAGCTGGACAAGCTCGTCCTGCGTGAGGACGGTCTGCTCCTGTTCTCTCGTCGGGGTATAGACCCGTAGGCTCCTGTAGTCACCACCATCTACCGTATAGGTGTAGCCACTCTGTAGCCAAGCGAGTCCATAGACGGGCTGCGGGTAGAAGGCTGACCGAAAGGTCTTGCCTCCATAAGTGACAGTCTCAAGATCTAACGGCTGCTTCGTTTGTCCCTGCAGGACCGATGTGAGCGTTAGCATAAGAGCTCCGAAGAGCCATAGGGCGTAGTGACGCAGTGTGCTAGTCATAGGATCAGTATGGAGTGATAGATGTTACTTATTCGTTGTCGTTTGCTTCAGCCTCATGGACGAATGTCTCATCGCTGCCGAAGGTTTGGATATTGGCCTTGTAGCCAGAGCTAGAGGAGCCTGCGGGGTGTGGTCCTTTCGTGCGCTGTGCACCACGATGCGCAGACTTGCCATAAGGCTTTTCGTAAGGCTTGCCATTGCCGCGTCCCTTGCTGTAAGCCGGTTTGTCATAGGCGGCTCGAGGTCTGCGGGGTTCTTGCTCTTTACCGCGGTGAAACGCTTCGCCATGCTCTCTCCGCTGCGGAGTTTCTTCACGCTGAGCGATCTGCTCTTTGTACTCTTTGTGCTTACCCTCAAAGAGCGTATAGCCACGCAACTCGCAAGGCAGCGACCCATTGTAGAGCTCTTCGCGCAGATCGTGCTTGAGTCCGATCGCATGAAAGTGCTCTACCTGATGAGCGATGATCCACGCCTGAGCTCCGGCAAACTGGAACTTGAGCGTACGACCGATCATACTATAGAGCTGCTCGAGATCGTAGTCTGAGAGACGCTCCCCGTAGGGTGGGTTCATCACCAGCAGACACTTAGGATCAGTCTCCGCCTCGGGGTGCGGCAGATGCTGATCTGCGAAGTCGCCTACAGAAAGATCTATGTAGCGAGACATACCCGATCGGGTGACGTTGCGCTTAGCCTTGGCAATGGCTTGAGGCGAGAGATCAGAGCCGTAGATGTGGTAGTCGAAGGAGCGCTCCGACGAGTCGTCATTGTACACCTCGCAGCAGAGCTCACTGTCGAAGTCAGGCCACCGCTCGAAGGGGTAGCTCTCACGGTAGATGCCGGGAGGCGTACCCGTAGCGATCAAGGCAGCCTCCACGAGGAAGGTGCCCGACCCGCAGAAAGGATCCATCAGATCACACTGTCCGTGCCAGCCCGCCTTGAGTAGGATACCCGCTGCCAGCACCTCATTGATAGGAGCACGATCCTGCTCCATACGATAGCCTCGCTTGTGCAGGCTCTCGCCCGAAGAGTCTAGACAGAGTGTCACATGCTGCTCGGCGATATGTAGGTGGAAGATCAGCTGCGGATTGGAGAGCTTGACCGAGGGTCGCTTGGTGCCACCCGTTTGCTCTCTAAAGTAATCGACGATCGCGTCTTTCGTCTTATAGACGACGTAGCGACTATGCTTGAAGGTCGACGAGTAAACCACGGCATCGACCGCAAAGGTCATATCCGCTGTGAGCCATTGGCTCCAGTCGAAGTTTAGCAGCGTCGTGTAGAGGATGTCTATATCCTCCGCATCAAACTCATAGATGGGTCTCAGCACCTTAAGTGCTGTGCGGAGGTACAGATTGGACTTGTAGAGCATCTTGAGATCTCCTTCGTAAGAGACCATGCGACGTCCTATCTGTATATTGTCTGCACCGAGGGCTGTCAGTTCTTGTTCCAATACTGGCTCCAGCCCAGGGAGCGTCTTGGCGATTATGGGAAAGGTCTTCGTCATGCTTTATAAGTCGATTCTAGCTGTAAAAGTACAAAATAAACGGCTAACGAGCTACCGTATGAGGCTCCATGTGTCTCGCAAGGGGATCTGATAATGTAGGTGTGAAGGTGATCTGCGCCCAGCGACGAGTCTGTGGCGTGATCTGGTAGTCAGCACTGCGGCACACACCGACCAGCCACAGCGTGGCGCCCGTATGGTTGTCGATGAGTTGCGCCGTAGCCGCTCTGCGTGAGGGAAGCACCTTAGCGTCGCGTAGGAGCTTCGCTAGCGGTTTGCGTCCTTTCATGCCAAGCGGTACGACCCATTGCTCTCCATCGGTAGAGGCGGTGAACTGTAGTTGAGGCATTGCTGCTCGAAGCTGGTCGTAGTCAACCAAATAGCTGTAAGGCGTGAGCGTCCGAATCGCAGGCGGTGGCGTCTCCGAGGAGTCGTGTACCGCTATCTCTATCGAGCCTAGCGGGTGATCCAGCACAGCTCCCGCTTGCCAGCTCTCGATAGTTGGTAGCTCTAGGCAAACGTTGGCCGCCTGCTCTAGGCGCGCTAGGGTGTCACTCGTCGTGCCTATCAGATAGCCACGATAACGCTCGATGATCCCCCCACGTCCCTCGTAGCGAGCATAGCTATTGTCACGCTCAGACTTTGTGCAGTCCATAAGGAGTTGCTGTAATACTAGGCGATCGCAGTCGATGGCTGCGAAGTAACTATAGAGGAGTGCAAGCGGAGCTATCTGCTGACGGAGCCATGCGACCTCTAGCGGCTGACTGGCATCTGCGGGGAGGGTACTCCTTATATAGTGGTCCTGCAGCTGCTCCAAGTCACGCAGGATATGGATCGTCGAGGCGACCGCCTGGTCAAAGGAGGGGTTAAGCTCGTCAAAGAGCGGACGCAACGTGTGCCGGACGAAGTTGCGCCTTATGGATGTGTCCGCATTCGTCGAGTCCGTCACAAACGGCTGCTCAGCGATTTGTAAGAAGTCATAGATAAGTCGAGGCGGTGTGTCTATGAGCGGACGAATATACTTACCCTCCTCACGGATAGGAAGCATACCTCGCAGTCCTCGTACCCCTGCTCCTTGGGATAGGTTGATCAGGAGCTGCTCCACATTGTCCTCGAGGTGATGCCCTAATGCAATACTCTGCGCATCATACCGCTCATATAGCTTATCGAAGAAGTCGTACCTCAGCTTCCGCGCCGCCATCTCTACGCTCACCCCTTTGTGCGCAGCGACGTAGCCGTAAGTGTCAAAGGAGGCTCGCTCTAGTGGCACCCCCAGCTGGTCACAAAGCTCTGTGACAAAGATCTCGTCACGATCACTCTCCTCCCCTCGCAGGTGAAAGTTGCAATGCGCCGCCACACAGCGGTACCCTAAAAGCAAAAGCCCCCACAGAAGTGCCGTCGAGTCGGCACCTCCGCTGAGGGCTATGATGACCACCCGCTGGCTCTGTCGGTCTAGCAGATCATACTGCTCGATCGTGCGACGCATCTGATGCACCAAAGCATGATTGAGTAGCGTACGTCGCTGAGACACAGTGCGAGAGATAAATGTCGTAAAGGGAGAAAGAAGGCGATAGAGCGTCCGAAGAGCCTATTCGCCAGAAGTGGAGATTTACTTGTCCGCTTGATCCTTGCTAGTGGTAGCCTTCTTAGTACTCTTAGATGCAGCCTTCTTTGTAGTCGTCTTCTTAGCGTCTTTCTTCGTATCAGACTGCTCATTCGTGAGCTCTACTGGCTCCTCCTCGATGTCGGGATCGATGAGTACACGTCCGCAATACTCGCAGACGATGACCTTGTTGTGTAGCTTGACCTCTAGCTGACGCTGTGGCGGGATATGGTTAAAGCACCCACCGCATGCCTCACGCTCTACAGGCACGACAGCCAGTCCATTGGTAGCGCCCTTGCGCAGACGTTGAAACGCCTTGAGGATGCGCTCATCGATCTGCGCCTCTAGCTCGTTGGCACGATCACGGAGCTCCTCCTCCTCGATGCGAGTCTCGGCAATGATCTGCTCCAGCTCCTCACTCTTAGCCTGATGATCCTCCTCACGCTCCTTGATACGCTCTTGAAGCTTGGCGATATCATCCTTGCGACCCTGTAGCTCCGCATTGAACTCACGGATATGCTTCTGCGCTAGCTGTATCTCAAGCTCTTGGAACTCGATCTCGCGCGACAGGTGCTCATACTCGCGGTTGTTGCTCACCGCATTGAGCTGCTCCTTGAGTGTCTCGAGCTTATCGTTTGCTGTAGAGATCTTTTGATTCTCTCCACTGACCGACTGTGAGAGTTTCTTGGCAGCAGCGTTATACTTCTCTAAGCGTGTCTTCAGTCCCTCGATTTCGTCCGCTAGATCTTCGATAGCTTGGGGTAGCTCGCCTCGTAGCAGTTTGATTTTGTCAATACTGGTGAGCGTCTCCTGTAGACGCTTGAGGGCGATGAGTTTCTCCCTGATACTACGCTCGGCTACTTCGTGGGTCGTTGTATTAGTACTCATAGATGGTATTGCTTAGAAATAGTGAATAGGATTGGTGTCAGCATCTGACATATGGATGACAAAGTTACGATATTTATCCGACAATGCATCATAGAGCATCGTGCGGGTGCAGTGCTCACTCTCGAAGTGTCCTAGCGTGATCAGCCAGAGACGACCCTGCACGTCGAGATAGTCGTTGTACTTTGCCTCACCTGTTATATAGACCTCTGCGCCTGAGCGCATAGCCTCACCGATGAACTCGTGACCACCGCCACTACCACCACAGAGTGCTATGCGACGGATCGGTTGCGTGGGAGGATTCGAATAAGCAATACGCTCCACAGCTGGCAGCGTAGCTAGAAGCTCTAGCAGCTCCTGCGGTGTCAGCGCACTGGGTAGTTCGCCAATGACCCCTAGCCCACTCGTCGGGTGATCCATCACGATCGGGATCACCTCATAAGCTGGCACCTCATAGGGGTGCGTAGCTACGAGCGTCGTCACTGCTTGCGATAGTCGCTCCTGCGGCACGAGCACCGAGATCATCTCCTCCTCGACCGCCTCCATGGCGCCATGTGTACCAATGGTCGGATGCGTCTCTGAGCCTGGGCGGAAGCGCCCTACCCCAGAGCAACTATAACTGCAGCCTGTGTACCCGCCTAGAGACCCAATGCCCGCCTCCTCATAAGCGGAGCGTAGCGCATCAGCGTGGCTGTGCGGGATGAAAGTCTGCAGCTTGTAGAAGCGTCCCCGTTGAGGCATCATCGGTCGCCTACCCTCACGCTTGAGACCGATCAGGTTGGCCAGATAGTGATTCACTCCCTGCGTCGTCTCATTGTCTGCCGAAGTGTGACAGGCGTAGATAGCGATATTGTTTCTCAGGGCAAAAGCTACGCAACGCTCCTGATAGGTCGCGGACGTGACCCGCTTAAGCCCTCGAAAGAGAATCGGATGGTGCGATATGAGCAGGTTGCACCCACGCTGCAAGCACTCTTCGAGTACCGCCTCGGTCGTCTCCACAGCCAGCATGATGCCACGCAGCGGCTGCGTCACATCGCCCACCTGAAGACCCGAGTTATCGTAGCTCTCCTGATAGCTCAGCGGATAGCACGTCTCTACCGTACGAACTACATCTCCTATCGTGACCATAAGGACTCCTATGGTATATTATAGTGTCTCCCGCACCGTCAGGTGAAGCTCATCGAGCTGCTCTGGGTCTAGTCGTGCGGGCGCATCGATCATCACATCACGGCCCGAATTGTTCTTCGGGAAGGCGATACAGTCACGTATCGAGTCCAGTTCAGCCATGAGCGATACCCAGCGATCCAGTCCGAAGGCGATACCACCGTGAGGAGGTGCGCCATACTTAAAGGCATTCATCAAGAAGCCAAACTGCTCTTCGGCACGCTCCTTCGTAAAGCCTAGTGTCGCAAAGACTCTGGCCTGTAGCTCCGCATCGTGAATACGGATAGAGCCACCGCCTACCTCGACACCATTGATCACCATGTCGTAAGCATCGGCGCGAACGCTACCGGGGTCGCTCTCGAGACGATCTTGGTCCTCAGGCTTCGGTGCCGTAAAGGGGTGGTGCATCGCATAGTAGCGCTGCGTCTCCTCGTCCCACTCGAGTAGCGGGAAGTCGACCACCCAGAGACACTCGTATTGTCCTGGCTTCATCAGCCCCAGCTCAGAGGCGATGTGTAGACGTAGCGTGCCCAGCTGCTTCTGTGCCGGACGCTTGTCCCCTGAGATCAAGAAGGCTATATCGCCAGGCTGCATAGATAACTTATCGGCAAGTGCTTTCAGTTGGTCGGCCGTGAGGAACTTGTCGAAGCTACTCTTCATCGTCCCATCAGGCTGATAGCGTAGCCAAAGCAACCCCTTGGCACCCACCTGTGGACGCTTGACAAAGTCGGTCAGCTGATCGATCTGCTTACGCGTGTAGTCCGCCTTGCCCGTGACCACGATAGCACCGATATAGGCTGCACTATCGACCACGCCAAAGCCATGACCCTGTATCGTCTCCGTCACCTCCTCGATCTCCATGCCGAAGCGCAGATCGGGCTTGTCGCTACCATAGCGATCCATAGCCTCGTACCAAGTCATACGACGTAGTGGCGTGGGGAGGTCAATGCCACGGATCTCCTTAAAGAGATGCTTCGCTAGCCCCTCGAAGGTGCTCAAGATGTCGTCCTGCTCCACGAAGCTCATCTCGCAGTCTATCTGCGTAAACTCCGGCTGACGGTCGGCACGTAGGTCCTCATCTCTAAAGCACTTCACGATCTGGAAGTAACGATCCATGCCCGCTACCATCAGCAGCTGCTTGAAGGTCTGGGGCGATTGCGGCAGTGCGTAAAACTGTCCCGGGTTCATACGACTAGGCACGACGAAGTCTCGTGCCCCCTCGGGCGTCGAGCCGATCAGCATCGGTGTCTCGATCTCTAGAAAGTGGAGCCCGTCGAGATAGCGTCTCGTCTCCATCGTCATCCGGTGACGCAGCTCTATATTGCTCAGCACGGGTCTACGACGTAGATCCAGGTAGCGGTACTTCATACGTAGATCATCGCCACCGTCGCTCACATCCTCGATCGTAAAGGGAGGCGTGTCGGCACGATTCAGTACCTCCATACGATCTGCTAGGATCTCGATCTGTCCTGTGGGGATCTTCTCATTGACACTGCTGCGCAGGCGTACGGTACCCGTCACCGCCAGTACCCACTCACGTCCCACCTCACTGAGGAGCCCCTGATGTGACTCATCAAAGAAGATCTGCGTAATGCCATATCTATCACGTAAGTCGAGGAAGGTCATAGCTCCCATGCGACGAATCTTAGCGACCCAACCCGCGAGCGTCACCTGCTGTCCCTCGTCAGAGGCACGCAGAGCTCCACACGTATGCGTTCTGTACATAATCTGATGCTACCTATTTCTATATCTATTTTTTTAGCTTGTACCACAGAGACCGATACGCTATGTGCCAGCCTCTACTAGCACAAAAGTACACAAAAACAAGCACATCGAGGGTGGAAGCTAGAAGTTAGAGATTAGGAATTAGAAGTTAGAGATTAGAGGTTAGAGATTAGACTCTAGGAGCACTAGTGTCCCTAGTAGCACTAGTATCCCTAGCCAACAGCCAATCTCCAATCGCTAGAGCAGCAGCAAGCTGAGTGCCATAAATGCCATACCCCCGATGAGCCCATAGAGAGCCGTATGGTGGTGACCAAACCGCTCCGCAGCCGGGAGCAGCTCGTCAAAGGAGATGTAAACCATAATGCCCGCAATTATCGCAAAGCAGCATCCCAAAACCGTCGGGGTGAGGAAAGGACGTAAGAGCAAGAATCCCAGCAATCCGCCGATAGGTTCGGCTAGACCCGAGGCGAGCGAGAGAAAGAATGCTTTGCGCTTATTGCCCGTGGCGTGGTAGATAGGGATAGCCACCGAGATACCCTCCGGGATGTTGTGCAGCGCAATAGCGATAGCGATCGGTAGTGCCAGAGACAGATCCGTCAGCGCGGACATAAAGGTAACCATACCCTCGGGGAAGTTGTGGATAGCGAGAACTATCGCCGTGACCATACCTGTACGTAGCAAGCTCTGCTGGTGCACGGTCGTCGTTTGGACGGATTCGTTCTGAAGGTTTCGCACCGCACTCTGGTCGGGTAGCTCGTGAGGGTTTTCCGCCTCCGGGATCAGACGGTCAATGATGCCAATCAGTGCCACCCCCGCGAAGAAAGCGAGCGTAGCATAGAGCGTCGCCAGTCGCTCTCCATAGAACGGCGTCATCGTCGTCTCCGCAGAGCGAAAGAGCTCCACAAAAGAGACATAAACCATCACGCCCGCTGAGAAGCCCAGCGAGACCGATAGGAAGATACGATTGGTGCGCTTGGTAAAGAAGATCAGAGCACTCCCGATGCCGGTAGAGAGACCCGCCCAGAGGGTAATCAGGAAGGCATAGAAGACCTGTGTATTACTCGTATCTAGCAACATAAGCGTCTAGAGCGGCTAAAGCTAGAACCAGTGGATGCGCTTGAAGAGCCAGAAAGCGATCGCCGAGAAGATCAAGCAGACCACCATAATGCCTATAAAGGCCAACGGGTGCTCAGCCCATGGCAGATCGACGTTCATACCATACAGTGAGGCGACCAACGTAGGGAGCATCAGGATCATTGAGATACTGGTCATGCGGCGCATGATCGTATTGATATTGTTGTTGATGATCCCCCCGAAGGCATCCATCGTTCCGTTCATTACATCGCTGTACACATTGACCATGTTGTACGCCTGGTTGAGCTCGATCGTTACGTCCTCCGCTAGGTCGGTGTCGTACTGCTCATAGTGGCTCACCTTAAAGCGTCCGATGACCGACTCATTGCCTCGGATGGAGGTGTTGAAGTAGACGAAGCACTTCTGCAGACGCATCATCTGTAGGAGGTCTTCGTTGCGAATACTTTTCTCCAGCGCCTCCTCGGTCTCTAGGATGAGGAAGCTGATCTGCTTCAAGTATTTGAGGAACCATACGGCCGAGCTCATGATGAGCCGGAGGATAAAGTCTATATCCGTGTCAACCGAGATCCCCTTGCGCTGATTGTGCTGGATGAAGTCTGGCATGAGGTCCGTGCGGTGGTAGCAGATAGTGACGATGAGCTGCTTCTCTAGATGCGATATGATACCGACGGGGACCGTGTTGTAAGGGGTCGTGCCCTCAGGTGTCTCGATCGGAATACGTATGATGGTGAGTCGCCAGCCATCCTCCTCCTCCGTACGAGGGCGCTCATCGCTATCCGCTGTATCTCCGATGAAGCCGTCGGGGATGCCCAGTTCGTCGCAGAGGTAGTCTATATCCTCCGAGGTGGGCTGCACCACCTTGACCCACGTGTGTGGCTCTAGGGTGTCGACTTGAGTAAACTGCTGCTTGGGTAGGTAAAACTTCCGCATAATATCTATGGCTCTTAAGGGGTAATTGGTAGGGGGTGAAACTTAAGAGACCTCCTGCTCCTATGCGGTACCTAGTCAAGTAGATCTAGGCGTTGGGTGACCCTAGGCAGACGCTAGGGCGT
This sequence comes from Porphyromonas asaccharolytica DSM 20707, assembly GCF_000212375.1. Taxonomy (NCBI): domain Bacteria; kingdom Pseudomonadati; phylum Bacteroidota; class Bacteroidia; order Bacteroidales; family Porphyromonadaceae; genus Porphyromonas; species Porphyromonas asaccharolytica. The sequence continues at coordinate 305,281 of NC_015501.1, forward strand.
AGGCTCCGCAGTAGAGGAGGTCTACACGAGAGGCTCCGAGACTTACTCGGCGGTAAGGAGTCGTCCATAACGATTCTAGGGATTAATTACGTTTGCGTGATCTGTGAATTAAGGAGCATGACCGGCAGACCTATACAATAACTATATATAAGCGACCGCCCCATGCCTCTACCCCGCAAAGGTACGAAATTTAGAGATTAGAGGTTAGAGGTTAGAAATTAGAGGTTAGAGCGGGACGAGTAACCCTGTGTAGGGACGCTCGGTCTGTGCGTCCGTTGTATCAAAGCGAGACGGCGCCATGTAGCTGTGCGTCCGTTGTCGAACCAGCTTGACGCAGTAACCTTTAACGGGGACGGACGCCATCCGACATCTATACTCTGCGAAAAGGGGACCTCGTGAGAGGTCCGACGCATCGTAGCCGTCGGTCGGAGGGGCTACGCCCCGAACGACCGATGGTGGCAATATGGTAACGGTTTATCGACCCCTTGTGGGTCGGACCAGACAAGGGCTACAGCTCCAGTCCGACCTCCCACAAGGGGAGGTCGCTTGTTTCAGGTGGCTTTCCTACCCCGCAGTCGTTCGGGGCGTTGCCCCTCCGACTGGGGGCTACGAAGCGTCCGACCGCAAGCGGTCGTCTGTTCTTCGTAAAGGCACACGGAACGTGTAACCCTGTGTAGGGACGCACGAAAGTGTCTAGTGGGAGGGCGTCCATTGTCGGACGGAAACAGCATCGTAGCCTTGACGGGGACGGACGCCCTCCGACTTGACACTCCCGTGCGTCCCTACTGGGTTCGTCCCGCTTCACCCATCGTCCCGTGCGTTCCTACAAGATGACGTTTCCCTCTAATCTCTAACTTCTAACCTCTAATCTTCCTTCCCCCTCCTCCTCCAACAACTTCCCCGCGAAAAGGGACCTCGTGAGAGGTCCGACGCATCGTAGCCGTCGGTCGGAGGGGCTACAGCCCCGAACGACCGATGGGGGCAAGACGGTAGCAGTTTATCGACCCCTTGTGGGTCGGACCAGACAAAGGCTACAGCTCCAGTCCGACCTTCCACAAGGGGAGGTCGCTTGTTTCAGGTGGCTTCCCTACCCCGCAGTCGTTCGGGGCGTTGCCCCTCCGACTGGGGGCTACGAAGCGTCCGACCGCAAGCGGTCGTCTGTTCTTCGTAAAGGCACACGGAACGTGTAACCCTGTGTAGGGACGCACGGGTGTGTCCAGCGGGAGACCTTCGTTGTATCAAAGGTTACAGCATCGTGGTTTTAACGGGGACGGACGCACGAACCGTGCGTCCCTACATTTCGCTATACGTCTCGCTTGGACACAACGGACGCACGAGCCGTGCGTCCCTACAGGGCGCAGTGGGGAGGGAATCCTCCGATCTCTAACTTCTAACCTCTAATCTCTAATAACATATCTTTACGAGGAAATTCGTCCGATTCCCTCCTTTCTCGAATATCCACGTGGAAAATCTCAAATCTCCACGTGGATATTTTTTATTTTCCACGTGGGCGTCATTCATTTCCTCCGAAGTTTCATTTGATTCTTCCGAAGTTTCATTTCATTCCTCCGAAGAATTTTTTATTCTCCACGTGGAGATTTCGAAATATCCACGTGGAAATCACTTTTCCCCGACACAGCTCTGTATCGATACGTGTCCGACTCTAAATTATTGTAACGATCCAACCTCCAGTAGGAGGGCGCCCCTCCCCATTAAAAGCAAGACGTCGCCGTGTAGGGACGCACGAGAGTGTCAAGTGGGAGGGCGTCCATTGTCGAACGGAAACAGCATCGTAGCCTTGACGGGGACGGACGCCCTCCGACTTGACACTCCCGTGCGTCCCTACTGGGTTCGTCCCGCTTCACCCATCGTCCCGTGCGTTCCTACAAGATGACGTTTCCCTCTAATCTCTAACTTCTAACCTCTAATCTTCCTTCCCCCTCCTCCTCCAACAACTTCCCCGCAAAAAGGGACCTCGTGAGAGGTCCGACGCATCGTAGCCGTCGGTCGGAGGGGCTACAGCCCCGAACGACCGATGGGGGCAAGACGGTAGCAGTTTATCGACCCCTTGTGGGTCGGACTAAACAAGGGCTACAGCTTCAGTCCGACCGCCGTTCGCCTGCTCTCCGTAAAGACGTGTATCCCAGTGTAGGGCTATATGCGTAGTTCTAACGAGAGAGAAAACAGTTGCTATTCAGCTCTGAGCAATCTGTCTTTAGCTAGAGCCGTCCAGTAAAAGTTTTTCAGCGAAAGAAGAGCCTCCTATTTGTCTATTAGATATATCCGCTTGTCATCAATTTGTGTGTCAAGACTCCAATGATCTCAATAATTATAACAATGAGATTGAGCAACAACGAAGTAAACAACTTCTCCCTGGCAGTCTTGACGTTCAATAGTATTCTTTTGATGATTGCAAGGAGCAACATTGCTAAAGACGTCACAAATGAAGTTACAACAAACAAAACAGCCCCCTTAATGAAAATGATGCCAAAAGGATCGCTATGATATATTTCCATAACATCCTCTTTACTACCCAACGAAAAGTATGATAGAAAGATTATGATTGGAAGTTCAATCAAAGCAAATGCTATGGTCATTATCCAACTATTATTTCTTAGTGCCGTCTTCATTACACACCAGAATACCAATAGTGCCCTAAACGTTTTGCAGGGTAAAGAGAAAAGGGTAGGCTTGTAATTGGGAAGAAAAACACAGCTAGTGAGAGCTGTCACAAACCACCCTGTTCAATGGCAAATATAACACTATTCGCACAAGTAGTCCGACTCATACCTTGAGAAATTATCCAACGATTAGTCAAGAAGCATAGCACAGATCGATGTCGAGTATTACCTTGGCAAGGTCTATCAATAAAGCATCGGCAGGTTAACCACAAACATCTTGCCCCCACCAATCGTCTAGTCCGACCCACAAGGGGTCGATCTTCTACCACGTTCGCCTGTCCATCGGTCGTTCGGGGCTGTAGCCCCTCCGACCGACGGCTACGATGCGTCGGACCTCTACGAGGTCCTTTCTTAACAGAGTGATCGAAGTGGTTAGAGGTCAGAAGTTAGAGATTAGAGGGGATGGGGGGCTAGTGGCTCTAGCCAACAGCCAACAGCTAACAGCCAACAGCTAATCTCTAATTTTCGTACCTTTGAAGTCGTAAGTTTTACCCGTGAGCCGAAGGTCTCACCTTTAAAGTAAAGAACCTCTATCGCATTATGAGCAACGAAATGACTGATCAGACTTTATCAACCCAAGAGCAGCCTATGAGCATCGCTGAGCGTGCTGCCGACAATATCCGCGCCCTCGCTATCTCGATGGTCGAGCGTGCTAAGAGTGGCCACCCAGGTGGTGCTATGGGCGGAGCGGACTTTATCCAGGTCCTCTTCTCCGAGCAACTGCGCTATGACCCACGCCACCCGGAGCACCCCGCACGGGATCGCTTCTTTATGGATCCTGGCCATATGTCGCCAATGCTCTACGCACAGCTCGCGCTGGCGGGATTCTTTACGATGGACGAGCTGGCAGCCTTCCGCTCGTGGGGCAGTCCTACGCCAGGACACCCAGAGCTCTCGCGTAGCCGTATGATCGAGAACACTAGTGGTCCGCTGGGACAGGGACACACCTACGCTGTGGGTGCCGCCATTGCGGCGAAGTTCCTCCAGCACCGTCTTGGTGACACGCTGATGCCACAGCGCATCTACGCTTTTATCTCTGATGGCGGTATCCAAGAGGAGATCAGTCAGGGTGCGGGGCGCATCGCGGGCGACCTCGGACTGGACAACCTGATCATGTACTACGACTGCAACGACATACAACTCTCGACGCGTGTCGAGGACATCACGGCTGAGGACGTTGCGGCCAAGTATGATGCGTGGGGCTGGAACGTCTTTGAGGTGCCAGGCAATGACCCAGCAGCGCTGAGTCAGGTGCTACAAGACGCTATCGAGACTTCCGAAGAGACGGGTGCCCCGACGCTCATCATTGGCTACACCAATATGGCTTACAAGGCGGTCGACGAGGAGGGTAATCCGCTGGCTAATCTGATCGCAACGCACGGCCAACCGCTCTCTAAGGCGGGTGCTTCGTATGCTAAGACGATGGAGGCGCTGGGTGCTGACCCAGACAATCCTTTCACCATATACGAGGATGTAGCAGCCTTCTACGCTGATCGTCGTGAGGAGCTGATCGCCTACTGGGATGGTCAGTACAAGATCCAGGAGAAATACAAGAAGGAGCACCCTGATCAGGCGAAGCTCTATGACCGCTGGTTTGCTGCAGAGCCTACCTACGATGTGGCTTGGCTGGAGATAGCTCAGAAGGCTAATCAGGCAACGCGTGCCGCCTCGGCAACGGTGCTCGGTGAGCTGGCTAAGCGGGTGGACAACCTGATCGTTGCCTCTGCCGACCTCTCGAACTCGGACAAGACGGACGGCTATCTCAAGGGTACGAAGGCTCTGGAGGCGGGCGACTTCTCAGGTAAGTTCCTCCAGGCGGGTGTCTCGGAGCTTACGATGGCAGCAATCTGCGTGGGTATCACCCTGCATGGCGGTATGCGTGCAGCGTGCGGTACCTTCTTTGTCTTCTCAGACTATATGAAGCCTGTCATTCGTATGGCTGGGCTGATGGAGCAGCCCGTTATCTTCATCTGGTCGCACGACTCCTTTAGAGTTGGTGAGGACGGACCGACGCACGAGCCTGTCGAGCAGGAGGCGCAGATACGTCTCCTCGAGCATCTGCACAATCACTCGGGTCGTCGTGCCCTACAGGCACTACGTCCAGCCGATGTGCATGAGGCTACGGTCGCCTGGCAGATGGCTATGGAAAACCTCCACACGCCGACAGCCCTCATCCTCTCTCGCCAAAACATCCAAGACTTACCTAATCCCACTTATGAGCGTGCTTGCCAGCTGAAGCGTGGCGCTTACGTGGTCTCTGATACGACGCCTGCGGGTGAGACGCCCGACCTGACGCTCATCGCCTCGGGTAGTGAGGTGAGCACGCTGGTGCAGGCTGCTGAGCTACTTAAGGGCAAGGGGCACAAGCTACGCATCGTCTCGGTACCGAGCGAAGGGCTCTTCTTCGATCAGCCTGAGGCGTATCGTGAGAGCGTGATCCCCGCAGGGGGTGCACGCTTCGGTCTGACCGCTGGACTGCCTGTGACGCTCCTCCGCCTGGTCGGTGATATGGAGCATATCCATGGGTTGGAGAGCTTCGGCTTCTCCGCTCCTTACACGGTGCTGGACGAGAAGCTTGGCTTCACCGCTGAGGCGGTGGCACAGCGTATCGAGGAGCTTTGCCGCTAGTGGACAAGAGCTATGGGACTATTCTCACGCTTCAAGAAGTCAAATAAAAAGTCTCCTGTCTCAACCGAAGAGGTCGAGCAGGAGACCACTGACACCACACAAGAGGTAGGGCAGGTAGCGGAACAGGCGACCGAATCCAAGGCAGATACGCTCAAGGCGAACACGCTGAAGTTTGACGCGCTCCGAGCACTCAAGATAGGCGAGGTGGACTTTGCGATACGCGCTCTGCGCACTTCGCTGGAGGAGATTGACGACCCTGAGTGTCGCCTTTACCTAGCACAAGCATTGCAGCGCAAGCCCGACTTAGCTGGCTCGATGGCTGAGCTGACCACCATACTGGAGGCGTACCCAGACTATCCTGTGGCACTCTACGAGGCGACCAAAGTCTCGAACGGGCTAGACCAGCACAGCGAGACGATTGCCTACGCCGAGCGCGCCTTGGCGACCGAGCTGGAGACGGCACAGCAAGCTGAGCTACACCGTATGAAAGCGCAGGCGCAGCTGGCTCTAAGCGAGTCTGAGCAAGCACTCGCAACCATCGACCAAGCATTACAGCTGACGGACGAAGTGCCTCTTTACTGGCTCATCAAGGTGAAGGTGCTGATAGCACTGGAGCGTTGGGAGGAGGCTTTGGCGGTTGCTTTGGAGACGGCGGAGAAGTTTCCCGAGGAGGAGCGTGCTTACCTCTACGAGGGTTTGATCACTTACCACGAGGGCGACAAGGAGCGCGCTGAGCGGGCTTTCCGACAGGTGGTGGAGACGGATCCTTTCAACGTGGAGGGCTACATGCATCTGACGCATCTCGTGGAGGAGCTGCGGGGCAAGGAGGCGGCTGCCGATGAGATGGAGCAGGCTCTGGATATGATTCCCCAGCCGACCCGTGCGCTCCTAGAGTATGCCGCCTCACTGTATAAGGCGTGCGACCGCACGGAGCAGTATGAGGGCGTGCAGCAACTGCTGGCGGATCTTCCTGAGGGCGCTGAGACGCAGACGGGTGAAGTCAACTTCGCCAATCTGTACGCTGGTGGCTTTTACTAGAAAAGACGAACTCTATGTCAGCCAAGCAGCGCAAGTGGTACGTCGTATGGGAGGGTTATCGGCCAGGCGTCTATGATGATTGGCAAGACTGCAAGATGCAGATCGAGGGCTTTCAAGGGGCTAAGTATAAGTCTTACCTCACGGCAGAGCAGGCGCAAGAAGCCTTCGAACTAGGCTACGATGAGGGGCGCAAGCTGGGACAGCAGCATCGTGTCGCCAAGCCACAGAGCAATAAGCTACAAGTGCAGAACAGTGTAGCACAAGCACCTGATCAACTCATCGGTGACAAGGTAGCGCCAAAAGGTTTCCTCAACCACTCGATAGCGGTCGACGGAGCCTGCTCGTCCAACCCAGGCGTGACGGAGTATCGCGGTGTCTACACTTTTAGCCATGCGGAGCTCTTTCGGGCGGTGATCCCATGGGGTACCAACAACATTGGCGAGTACCTGGCCATCGTTCATGCGTTGGCTCTTATGGAGCAGGGCAAGCTCCCGCCTCTGCCTATCTACTCCGACAGCAAGGTGGCACTCGGCTGGGTGGCTCAGGCACGTTGCCGTACGCGGCTCGACTCGACTGATCCACGTAGTGCTAAGACCTACGAACTGATAAGGCGTGCCACACATTGGCTGAAGACGCACACCTTTCGGGTACCACTATTGAAGTGGGACACGGTCGCTTGGGGCGAGATCCCCGCAGACTTCGGTCGTAAGTAGCCGAGTCGTCACTGAGCCCTATGCGCACGCCACTCCTCGTCTGCAACATCGGCCACGAGGCCGCTCTAGAGGCTGGCGACCCACTACACTACACCCCGCCACGGCTCATTCGACAGATGCGCTCCGCCCTTTGGAGCCTCCCGCTCTGGGCATCCCCAGCGTGGTTAGATGGCGCCTCGTGGTGGGTACACCCTTTTAGCGAAAGTCTCTCGCCCTATCTGACAGAGCATGAACTGAGCCATATAGCGAAAGGGGACGTCGGGGACTCGGAACTCATACTATGGGGGTACGAGCGAAGCTTGGCGCGTAGCCTTGCGAAGCGATATGGGCTAAGCGGAGGAGAGACGTGCAGTGAACTTCCCCAGGAACTGAAGCCTTGCTGGACGAGAGCTGCGAGTGCTCTCTTCTTCGAGAAGTACAGCAGCGTGCCGTGGCGCAGTCGTGTAGCGATGATTACGCAGATAGAGGAGCTAGCGAAGCTCTTGACCCAAGGGGCCTGTCTGGTGAAGCTCCCGTATAGCAGTTCGGGGAGAGGGCTCTGGCGCATCAATCGGCTGGACAGCCAGCTTGAGGAGACACTTTGCAAGCTCTTGCGACGGCACCGCACCCTCCTTGTGGAGCCTCTACTAGACAAGCTGCAGGACTATGGCGCCGAGTACTATATAGACGAAGCAGGCGAGGTGCAGTTCGTCGGACTATGCGCCTTCGAGACGGACGACCAGGGACGCTATCTAGATAGTCTCTGCCAAGCCCCCGAGAAGACGCTCCAGCAAATCACCGAGAGCCTCTCCGATCCCAATGAGCTCACCCAAGCTCTAGCGCAGCACCGAGCTTACCTCTCCCGTGAGGTGGCACCTTACTACCAAGGTGCCGTCGGCATCGACCTACTCACCTACCGCCCCTATGGAGTCAGCAGCCGTATCGCCCTACACCCGTGGGTCGAGATCAATCTGCGCTACACGATGGGGCACTACGCCCTCGACCTCTACCGCGAGCGCATCCCTCAAGGCAGCCCCGACCAATACCGCTTTGGCATCCTCTCGGCACAGCGAGCCAAAGCACTCCTCTCCACAGCAGATGCCCCTACCCTAGACGACGCTGGTCGCCTTCGCTCGGGACTCCTCCCGCTCACCGGGTCCGACCTCACGGGCATCTCCCACTTTGCCTATCTACGAGATGGCGAAGGCAAGCGAAAGTAAAACATATATAGATTCCCCTCTAACTATTAGAGTCCCCTCTAATTTATAGAGTCTATCTAACAACGAAGCCCTGCACACCACGAAGGTGTACAGGGCTTTCTCAATTAGGCTTCATAGCCGCCGGAAAGCGACTACTTATCCTCAGTATTGATTAGTCTTCGTTTAGATTGACACGCTTGAAGCCTGTAGCCGTCAGCGTCTTAGATGCGGTGTGCAGGTAACCCTGGACATCCATCTTGCTGTCACGGACGAAAGGCTGGTGGAGCAGCGTGCTCTCCTTGTAGAACTTCTGTATCGAGCCCTCGACGATGCGCTCACAGATAGCCTCAGGCTTGCCACTCTCACGAGCACGATCCATAGCTACCTTGCGCTCCTCCTCTAGGACATGAGCTGGTACGTCCTTCTCGCAGACTGCGACTGGATTCATAGATGCTACCTGCATAGCTACCTCACGAGCCATCTCATCACTGATAGCCTCGTTGAAAGCTACGATAGCAGCCAGCTTGTTACCGAAGTGGATATAGGAAGTGGTGTAGGGCGCCTTGAGGTACTCATAGCTACCCAGCTCCATCTTCTCACCCGTACTACCGACGCGGTCTGTGATATGCTCAGCGACTGCACGTCCATCAGCTAGAGGTAGCTTGAGCAGATCCTCCTTAGTGGCGGGTTGCTCCTTCATAGCGACGTCTAGAATCTGCTGTGTGAGTGCGATGTGACCCTCGTTCTTAGCAACGAAGTCTGTCTCGCACTGGAGTGATACGATGGCAGCAAAGCCCTCGCTGTGTGCTGCTAGGACGCAGCCCTCAGCAGCCTCACGGTCAGAACGCTTAGCAGCCACAGCCTTGCCCTTAGCACGTATGATCTCGATAGCCTTCTCAAAGTCTCCGGCAGTCTCGTTGAGTGCATTCTTGCAGTCAGAGAGACCAGCACCGGTCATCTTACGAAGTTTCTTGATATCTTCAATTGTTACGCTCATGGTGTATAGTGTTATTGTTGGTTAGCTGCTTCCTCATTAGCTGGAGCAGTCTCTTCAGCCTCTACAGTCTCGGGGGTTGCCTCCTCAGCGTCCTCCTCACGCTCTGCCTCTGCATTGGCGGGACGGATGCGCTCACGACGAGCACCTGTGCGCTGACGACGTCCTGAGGGTGCTAGCTCAGCAGCCTCCTCAGCCTCCTTCTCAGCCTTGATAGCCTTGTACTCTACCTGACCCTCGTTGATAGCCTGACACATAGCCGAGATGATCAGCTCGATAGCTTGTGTAGAGTCATCATTAGCTGGGATAACGTAGTCGATATCCTTGGGGTTAGCATTCGTATCGACGATAGCAAATACGGGGATGCCTAGACGCTGAGCCTCGCGTACAGCGATGTGCTCACGCATAACGTCTACAACGAAGAGTGCGTTAGGCAGACGGTTCATGTCTCGGATAGAGCCGAGGTTCTTGTCTAGCTTAGCCTGCTGGCGATCGAGCTGTAGACGCTCACGCTTGGAGAGGTTGTTGTAGGTACCGTCCTCACGCATCTTGTCGATCTGAGCCATCTTCTTGACAGCCTTGCGGATCGTGGGGAAGTTGGTGAGCATACCACCCGGCCAACGCTCTGTAACGTAGGGCATCCCTACGCTCTTAGCGAGCTCTGCGACAGCATCCTTAGCCTGACGCTTAGTGCCGACGAAGAGGATCTTCTTGCCCGAGCTGGCCATATTCTTGATAATCTCAGCACACTCGTCGATCTTAGCGACAGTCTTGTGCAGATCGATAATGTGGATGCCGTTGCGCTCCATAAAGATGTAGGGAGCCATAGCGGGGTTCCACTTACGTGGCATGTGGCCAAAGTGTGCTCCAGCCTCTAGTAGCTGGTCAAATGATACTTGTGACATAGTAGTCTTTGTTTTTTCGTTTACGTTCTTGTGAAATAAGCAATTGCAGGGTAGGGCTACTATATAGACTGAAGCTAGAATCGACTAAGGTCTAATCTCTAAATTCTAAAGTCTAATCTCTAGTAAGCCATCGATGCAATTTAGATACTAAACGCGAGAGATCGTGCGGGGTGTGCAGTACCACAGCAAGAGCGCCATAACGATTTGCTCATGCTGCGATAGCATACCCCCAGCACCATCAACGCTTGCTGAATTGGAATTTCTTACGAGCCTTAGGACGTCCTGGCTTCTTACGCTCTACGACACGTGGATCACGCGTTACGAAGCCTGCGGCACGTAGCGTAGCCTTGTCCTCAGGATTGATCTTGATCAGTGCACGAGCGATGCCGAGACGAGCAGCTTCGCTCTGTCCCTTGAAGCCTCCGCCGGCGAGATTGATCATCACATCATACTTGTCAGCCACCTCCAGCTTAAGGAGAGGTTGCTTCACAATGTATTGAAGTATTGATGAGGGGAAGTAGTTAGCAATATCCTTCTTATTGATCGTTATCTTGCCCGAACCCTCTGTGAGATATACGCGGGCTACCGCAGCCTTACGTCTACCTATAGCATTGATTTGTTCCATCGTTTACCGCGTATTTATTTAAGTGTATTGATATCGATCTTACGGGGCTGTACACCCTCCATAGTGTGGTCGGGACCATCGAAGACCCGGACGTGCGTCAGCAGCTCAGCACCGAGCTTGTTCTTAGGGAGCATACCCTTGAGTACCTTCTCAAAGAGCTTGCGAGAGCTCTTTTTTTGGAAATCTCTTGGTGAGAATGTCCTCTGTCCTCCAGGATAGCCTGAGAAGGTCAGATAGCTAGGGGTGTCCCACTTATTGCCTGTAAGTTCGATCTTGTCGGCATTGATGATGATAACGTTGTCACCACAGTCTGCATGAGGTGTAAAGCAGGGCTTGTACTTACCACGCAGTATCTTAGCAACAACAGAGCAGAGGCGTCCGAGACGCTGCCCCTCGGCATCTACCACGAGCCACTCCTTCTGAGCAGACTCCTTGGTGGCGGATTGTGTTTTATAGCTTAATGTGTTCACGCTAATAGTTTGATTGGGATTAATACAAAAGGAGATCTCCCTGGGCGCAGGCTCCTCGAGCTCCCCGATCATGACATCTCTACTACATGAGAGCTTGTCACTCTAGGGCTATTGTGAGGGATCCGTTCACCTGTCGGTAGGCTATCGATGGAGCGTGGACGCACTCCTTATACACCGACACAGATACCAACCACAACACTCTTATGAGGTCAAAAGCTTGCACTGGTTATCTCGTTTCGATAATAATCAGCACCGCAAAGGTACAACTATTTTGCAAACTGGCAATAACGCCACCCAGAGTAAAAACTTCTAGGGGCTCTGGGGGTCTCTGGCTGGCGTAGCAAGAACTATCAAACGAAAGCAACTCTCCAGAGACTCCAGCTAGGGAGCGACTCCAGAGAGTTGCTTTATTATTGTAGTTAGCTTAGTGAGCGGAGCGCTCTGCAACGAGAGCGCAGCTCACCTGTGGCTTACTTCTTATCCTCTACTGCGGCACGAGCTGCTGCTAGACGTGCGATAGGCACACGGAAGGGTGAGCAGCTGACGTAGTTCAGACCTACACGGTGGCAGAAGGCTACTGAAGAGGGATCACCACCATGCTCGCCACAGATGCCAAGTTTGATCGTTGGCTTCACTGAGCGGCCCTTTTCGGCACCCATTTGTACCAACTGACCTACGCCCCTCTGATCCAACTGCTGGAAAGGATCTACCTTGAGGATCTTCTTGTCTAGATAGATCGGTAGGAAGGTATTGACATCGTCACGAGAGTATCCGAAGGTCATCTGCGTGAGGTCGTTCGTACCAAAGGAGAAGAAGTCAGCCTCCTTAGCGATCTCGTCAGCTGTTAGTGCTGCACGTGGCACCTCAATCATCGTACCTACGTGGTAGTCGATGCGATCACCCTGCTCCTTAAAGAGAGTCTCAGCGGTCTCACGGATTACACTTGCTTGCTGCTTAAACTCCTCGACGACACCAACGAGTGGCACCATAATCTCAGGATGCGTCTCGACGCCCTCCTTCTTGAGCTCGAGGCAAGCACCTAGGATAGCACGAGTCTGCATCTCGGTGATCTCTGGATAGGTATTACCTAGACGGCAGCCACGGTGTCCGAGCATGGGGTTCAGCTCGTGGAGCTGCTCCACACGATCGTGTACGACCTTAGGCTCGACGCCCATAGCCTTCGCCAGCTCTATCTGACCAGACTCCGTCTGAGGAACGAACTCATGAAGCGGTGGATCTAGTAGACGCACGGTGACGGGCAGCCCTTCCATGGCACGGAAGATGCCCTTGAAGTCCTCAGTCTGGATCGGCAGGAGCTTCGCCAAAGCCTTGCGACGGCCCTCGGTGTCTGTAGCGAGGATCATCTCACGCATTGCCTTGATCTTATTGTCCTCAAAGAACATGTGCTCCGTACGGCAGAGACCGATACCTACAGCACCAAAGGTACGTGCCGTAGCAGCATCGTGAGGTGTATCAGCATTGGTACGTACAGAGAGCTTAGAGTGCTTGTTGGCTAGCTCCATCAACTGGCGGAAGTCAGCATCCATCTCTGCAGCCTTGGTCTCTACTTGACCCTCGTAGATCTCACCCGTAGAGCCATTGATTGAGATGAAGTCTCCCTCGTGGAGTACCTTATCGTCGATGGTTACAGTGCGAGCCTTGTAATCAACGATAATACCGCCAGCACCTGTGATACAGCACTTACCCATACCGCGAGCCACGACAGCTGCGTGTGAGGTCATACCGCCACGTGCCGTAAGGATACCCTGTGCTACACTCATACCAGCCAGATCCTCAGGCGAGGTCTCGATACGGACCATAATCACGTTCTTGCCCTGCTCATGCCAGTTAGCAGCATCATCGGCAAAGAAAACGATCTGTCCCGTAGCGGCGCCTGGAGAGGCGGGTAGACCCTTGCTCAGGACCTTGGCAGACTTTAAGGCTTTCTTGTCAAAGACAGGGTGCAGCAGTTCATCGAGCTTAGCAGGCTCCACACGCAGTAGAGCCTCCTCCTCAGAGATTAGGTTGTCACGAAGCTGATCCATTGCGATCTTGACCATCGCTTGACCTGTACGCTTACCATTACGTGTCTGAAGGAGCCATAGCTTGCCCTCCTGAACGGTAAACTCTAGATCCTGCATATCGTGGTAGTGCTGCTCCAGCTTATGCTGTATAGCATTCAGCTCAGCATAAATCTCGGGGAAGGTCTCCTCCATAGAGGGGTACTGAGCCTTACGGGTAGCTTCGTCGATGCCAGCACGCTCAGCCCAGCGACGAGAGCCTTCTATTGTAATTTCTTGAGGCGTACGGATACCAGCGACGACATCCTCACCCTGCGCATTGACTAGGTACTCACCATTAAAGAGGTTTTCGCCTGTAGCCGCATCACGCGTGAAAGCCACACCCGTAGCGGAGGTATCACCCATATTGCCGAAAACCATCGCCTGGACGTTTACGGCTGTACCCCAATCATCGGGTATGCCCTCCATCTTGCGGTAGAGGATCGCACGATCATTCATCCACGAGCCAAAGACCGCCATGATAGCGCCCCATAGCTGCTCGTATGGATCGGTGGGGAAGTCGTGGCCCGTAGCCTTCATGACGGCCTTCTTGAACCGCTTGACCAGATCCTTGAGATGGTCTGTAGTAAGCTCGTTATCAAGCTTGACGCCGGCCTCCTTCTTGACCTCCTCGATGATTGCCTCAAAGGGATCAATGTCGTCCTTGTTGACAGGCTTCATGCCCAGTACGACATCACCATACATCTGCACGAAGCGACGGTAAGAGTCCCAAGCGAAGCGCTCGTTGCCACTCTTACGAGCCAAGCCATCGACGACCGTATCGTTGAGGCCGAGGTTGAGGATCGTATCCATCATACCTGGCATGGAGGCTCTACTGCCAGAGCGGACAGAGACGAGAAGAGGATTCTCTACATCGCCAAACTTAAAGCCCATGATATTCTCGATATGCTTGACGGCAGCCATCAAGTCATCTTTGAGGTCAGCGACAACCGCCTCACGGCCACGCTCATAATATTCTGTACATACCTCAGTCGAGATAGTAAATCCAGGAGGCACTGGCACACCTATACGGTTCATCTCCGCAAGGTTAGCACCCTTACCACCAAGTAGATCTCTCATCTGAGCATTTCCCTCGGCACTTCCATTGCCAAAGGTGTAGATTCTCTTCTTGTTCTTCATTTGGGGGAAATTATATTTGGTATTCTGTTCGTAATTAAGTAAGTGATTGAGCTGAGCGACCGCCATCACCGTGATAGTCACCCTCGATATCGTCGTCTCACACGACCTGCCAGACTGACCGCCTCTAGTAGCGTATGCCTGCAGGCGCAGAGTAGACTCGCTAGACTCCTGAACCTCTCATAAGTCTATGAGACAACAATACGGTGCAAAGATAGTAAAAATCTTCTTGTCCACGACATATTCCCGACTGCGCAGTGCTACATTGTGGTGCCAGACAAAGACTCCTTCCTCCCCTCCCCACACAAGAAAAAAGGTTGCTAAAACAAGCGTCTTAGCAACCTCAAAAAAACGTTATAAACAAAACTGATCAAATAAAATGCCGCTAGAACATGGAGTAAAGAAAGAACTAGCGAACCTTGGGGTGACCAGTGGGATTCGAACCCACGACCCTCAGAACCACAATCTGATGCTCTAACCAGCTGAGCTATGATCACCATCGTAGCAATCGGACTAGAAGTAGCTATATCGCCACTCCCGAGAGATACCTCCCTCCACGTTTGCTGGTGCAAAGGTACACATTCTTTTTGGATCTCACAATACCCTACCCCTTAGGTTCCGATTTCGTAAATTTCATAAGTAGCCCTATGTAGGCAGCACGGAAGCTCCACCTACATAGAGCTACTTATAGGATTATGCATCCGCTCTCACTTCACTTGACGACACTCTCGTTGGAGTCTCTGTTTTGGAGCGTACGGTCGATGAGCTGGAGCTGCTTGCCGAAGTTCAGTCGCCAAGAGACCCCGACGGTCACCATATTGCGGTTGTCTAGGATGTAAACGTGACTCGTGCTAGGTATGACGGGCGAGAGAGACTCGCTACGGTACTCGGAGCCACGTGGCGTAAAGGGGAAGATGCAGCTCGCATAGAAGCTCCAGTCGCGATACTTGTAGAGGAGCATCAGACGGGAGGAGTTTTCGCCCAGCGACTTCGTATGCCCCGACAGCGTCCACTGCGGATGAACGTAGGAGTAGCCGAGCGTACACCCCTTGTAGCTCATCATCACGCTAGCATCCCAGTAGAGGCTGTTGAGCTTGTAGGCAGCGACACCCGTATGCGTGCGAAACATATCGTAGCGCACGGTGCCTTGCAGCGTTAGAAAGGTCCACAAGTTGTTTAGCCCTCCCTGCCAAGAGATACTGTACTGGCGATTGTAGCGCCCATTCGTAGCACGCATGAGGAAGTATCCATTTGTCGCATCATAAGTGGCATCCCAGAGGATAGGCGACCACGTATTATCTATAGAGAAGTCTAGATTGCTCGTGAAGAGTTGCGTTTGGTAATATATACCGAAGCGGTTGTAGAGCGACTGAGCCGCCTTGAGATCCGGATTGCCACTCGTCACCATCAGGTCGTCCACACGCTGTCGCACCCGTGAGAGCATACTCAGCGAGGGGAGCGTCGGCAGATAGGTAGACTTGAGGACGAGCGTCAGATGGTTGACTGGGCTGTAGAAGAGCGAGAGCGTACTCTGATTCCGCACGAAGCTCTTCCGGTCAGTCGCATCCTGCACGACAAAGAGCTTGGCACCCGTACCGATACTGTACTGCACCTTACCGAGTTGTCCCTGCGCATTGGCAAAGAGGTAGCTGTTGTTTTCCAGTAGATTGTCCGTCACCTCGACATACTTATTGAGCGAGTAGGCGGTCGTATGCTGCAAGCCTGTGGCGAGCGTGAAGTAACTGCTGAAAGGATGGTTGTAGACCACCTCCCCGATGAGGGCCGTGCGGCTCACGTCGACAGAGTTCTGCACCTCACGTAGCTGCGTGGGCATCTGATCTTGTAGCAAGAAGTTGCGATGCCCACCGCTGTAAGAGCCTACGAGATTGACCTCCAGCTTGCCTCCATTGCTCAGCATATTGGCATAGTACAGGTCAAGTGCTGGTGTGTAGCTACGCTCCTTGACGCTAGACTCCCTATGAAAAGGATCGCTACCACTCTGCGCAATCTCTGAGCGAGAAGTGTTGTGGTAATTAACAAACTCATTGCGTAGCGTAGCGCTAAACTGCTGTCGCTCGCTGGGCTTATATAAATAGGAGAGGTTAAGATTCTGAACCATATAGCCAAAGGGGCTAGCCTCAGGCATCTCCGTGCGGGTCAGCTCCTCGTGCGGAGCTATGTACTTCGTCTCTAGGTAGGCAAAGCGCTTGCGATAGTTTCGGAAGCCATTGTTGTAGTCGAGCGTAAAGGAGTGATGCCCCCGATCGTAGCGAGCCCCCAAAGCTCCATTGACAAAGCCTGTCGTCAGCGCCGACTCCACCTGCGCCCAGACGGAGCCTCCATGCAGCCGCTCCTTGAGGATCACATTGACGATGCCCCCGATGCCCCGATCGGTGTAGCGCGCTGAGACCATGTCAGAGTACTCAATGCGCAGGATACGCTCAGGGTCGATGCTCTGCACATCCTCTATCGTGCGGGGCACGCCATCGATCTGCCACTGCACCGCCCCGCCACGGATAGTCGCCTGCTTGTTCATCAGGTCAATGGTCAGACCACGTAGATGCATGGTCTGAAGCAAGCTGAGGAAGTCCTGACTACGCGCCAGCTCTGCTTGCTTGGGGAAGAGTAGCATCTTGTCTACACGGCTTCGCGCTCCCTGCACGACCACCTGGTCTAGTAACTGACTATCCTCAGACATGTAGAGCGTGCCGAGAGCGATCACTCCTTGTGCATCGCCCGCTATCTGGATGGTGATCGATGTGTAGCCTACGCTGCTGATCCGCAGCTCTCTAGCCACCTGCAGGTCTGCCTGTAGGACAAACTGCCCCTCGCTCTCTGTCGAGACCCCTGTAGTGAGCTGCCCCTTGTCGTCAAATAGCCCGACGCTAGCCCCGACGAGTGCGGTCGAGTCGCTACTGGCGAGTACTTGCCCCTGGATTGTGATGGCCTGTGCACGCAGTGCACCTGAGGTGATGAGGAGGAGTGCTATCACTCCCCACAAACGGAGGTAGTTCTTGCTACTCATAGCTTGCAATCTATTTGTTTATTAACCTAACTCTATTGTAAAGACGACTTAACGCGCTGTTTGTTGCAAAGCAGCTACATGGTAAGGCTGTTAAAGTGTAAGGCTTGTGGTCATTTCTGCCAAGAGACACCGCTCTCCACGGAGGAATTTCCCAATAGCTCCCGAGGAAATAAAAATTCTCCACGGAGGAATGAGAAATTTCCTCGGAGGAATCAAATGAAACTTCGGAGGAATCAAATGATAAGTCCGAAGAATTTTTTCTTTCCTCCGTGGAAAATCTCAAATCTCCACCGAGGAATTTGAGATTTCCTTGGTAGCTATTAAAGGGAGCTCGAAACTAAAGATGAATTCGTACGAAGAAGGCGGCATTTTAGTTCAGTTTTGTTTCATATCAGATCTATTTCGTATATTTGCGTCGTTATTCACAATAAACCATCGTACAACCTTATGGATAGATCTACGCAATCAGCAAGTTTGCAGCCTAAGCTCGCCTGGCGGCAGTCGCTGCTTTCCTTCCTTCTCGTCCTATGCTTGATGCCTCTAGGACACGCCTTTATGATCCTTATGGAGCTACTCATAGCACCGGCTGCACTGCCATACAGTGCTTTCGGACTGGGACTACTGGGACTGATAATCGCTGTGTGGGGCGTCTTTGCGAAGAGAGATACCCCTCAGACACTCTGTGGACTCATCGGGGGACTATTTCTATGGACCGGATGGGTCGAGTTCCTCTTTATGTACTACGCTCAGCGCTTTGGAGCCCACCCAGAGATTGTCAATGGGGTCGTAACCACCACAACGACCTACGTGCAGGGGATAGCGGCGAATCCCGTCCTCTCTATCGATGGTGTACCCGTACAGCACATGCACGATATCAAGGATATTGTCGTGACGAGACCGGAGTACCTACTGATGCCAGCGACATTTGGCTTCTGGGTATCGATCATGCTACTCTATATATTTAATGTACGTACGGGGTGCAACTTTATGCTCTGGTGTCAGCGGGTACTCCTCGGCAAGAAGCGTGATCTCGTGGTGCGCTCGGGCATGACACGACACCCAGCTATGGTAACCTTTATGGAGACGATGATGCTGCTGTGGACCTGCTACTTGCTGCTGATGTTTTGCTACGATCCACGCTTCCTCGGGCAGAGCCATCCTGTGACGATCGCTGTGGGGGTGGGCTGCTTCATCGGCTTCTTCTTCATCTTTCGCAAGCAACTCGCCCGCAAGCAGTGGGGCGCCAACATACGTATGGCTATCCCAGGCGTCATCGTCCTCTGGACGCCTGTCGAGATCTTGGGGCGCAACAACCTCTTTAACGAGATATGGATCGCTCCGCTAGAGCATATCAGCGAGATGATCGCGATCCTCGTCACCTTCATTCTGATCGGAGGCTATCTTGCTTGGCATCATAAGCGATCAGCCCAAAAAGTGGCATAACGAGTAACAACTTGACGTATAACCCGCTGCTTTCTAAGTTCATATGCAAGTAAAATGCAAAGTTTTTTCTCGTTTCGGAAGCTCGGTCGACTTCTCTTCGGGTGAACCGCTCGGCGGGGTGGAAGCTTCCACCGTAGGGGCGGACCTGTGTGTCCGCCCGTCCTCACCTGAGCGCAGTCTATTCTGCGGGCGGACACGTAGGTCCGCCCCTACACAAACCACGTCAGCACGACAATTCCATTCATCAAACGCTGTAACCTCGATCTGCTTTCTAAGTTCAAATGCAAGCAAAAAGCGAAGTTTTTTCTCGTTTCGGAAGCTCGGTCGACTTCTCTTCGGGTGAACCGCTCGGCGGGGTGGAAGCTTCCACCGTAGGGGCGGACCTGTGTGTCCGCCCCTACGAAGGGTTACACGTATCATCGCTACTCGCATCGTGCGCCACACAAACGCTCTGCGCGACTATCAGATTCAACGACACTAAACATCAATTGCCTACCACGCTTTGCAAAACGAAGCTGTTAAGTTGCGGAATATGCGCTTCCAAGGCCGTTGTCACTCGTTCGTAAGAATTATTTCACTACATTTGCCTGCGCAACAGTACTCTGCGAGCTATAATTACGGAACTCGGCATGGTACGACTTAGTTAACGGGCAATAGTATATGAAACTGCAGCAATCTCCTCAGCGATATGATTACATCATCATAGGTGGTGGCCTAGCAGGGCTTTACTGCGCTTACTTTCTAGCGCAGCATGGATCGGTAGCTCTCATCGCTCGACGCACCATCGAGGAGAGCAACTCCTACTACGCGCAGGGGGGTATGGCTGCCGTCACCGACCAAGAAGACTCGCCGACAGATCACTACGAGGACACAATCGTAGCGGGGCGTGGACTCTGTATCCCCGAGGCGGTCAAGATACTGACCGACGAAGCACCTGAACGGATCAATGAGTTGATCCAGATGGGTATGACCTTCGACAGCGAAGATGGACATCTAGCCCTCGGTCTCGAGGGGGGACATCACCATCGTCGTATCCTCCACGCTGGGGGAGATGCTACGGGACGACTCGTGACCACCTTTATGATCGAGCAGGTCAGGAAGGCGCAGCACATTACGATCTTCGACCATCATAGTGCCGTGCAGGTACTACGCTCTGCCGACGGGTCACACTGTCAGGGACTGGTGACCTATGACGAGCGCGCTCACCACTACGACACGATCCTAGCATCGGCTGTCGTACTAGCCACTGGCGGTGCCGCTGCGCTTTACTACCCTACGACCAATCCTCCCACAGCTCTAGGCGATGGCTTGTGGTTAGCCAGTGAGGTGGGTGCCGAACTGATGGACTTAGAGTTTATACAGTTTCACCCCACAGCTCTTTATCTGCCTGGGTACGCCTCTTTTCTCATTAGTGAGGCGGTACGTGGTGAGGGTGCTTACCTCGTAGACAAGCACGGAGAGCGCTTTATGCCCGCACTGCACCCTCTGGCAGAGCTGGCTCCGAGAGATGTGGTGGCGCGCAGCATCTTCCTCAAGATGCAAGAGGAGGGGACCGACCATGTACGACTGAGACTGAGACATATTGACCCGAAGCGACTGTTACAACGCTTCCCGACCATCTCGGAGCACTGCCGCCAGCTGGGTCTAGACATTACGGACGAGATACCTGTAGCTCCCGCAGCGCACTACACGGTGGGGGGCATTGGCGTAGATCTCAACGGCTGTACCCGCCTGCCTGGACTATACGCTGTCGGAGAGGTCTCCTCAACTGGAGTGATGGGTGCCAACCGCTTGGCTTCTAATTCGCTCATCGAGTGTATCGTCTTCGGCAAGCGCATCGCGGACTATGCGATCGCACACCCGATCACGCCTACGGATACCGCATCACTAGCAGTCCCGACGAATCTGCCAGACTTGTCGTGGAGCCTAGACAAAGAGCAGATCTATGCGCTAGAGGAGCAGACGAAGATCAGTCGACAGATGGGCGACATACTGATGAGCCGGGTGGGGATCATACGCTCTAAGGAGGGACTGATCGAAGCGCTACATGCACTACAGCATCTATCGGACACACTTGCAGAGGATGCGCAGCACAGCATACACGCCTACATGACTCGCAGACGTGTAGAGGTGGCACACATGATGGCGCACGCGGCACTGCTGCGTGAGGAGAGCCGTGGAGGTCACTACCGGAGCGACTACACAGAGACATTGCCTGAGAGCGAAGCCTATCGTACGAGGCTGCTCGATGGAGAGATAACACATCAACCGATCAATTAGCACACAAGAGAAATGACTGATATATACAACAGCGAGGAGTTTGCCACGCTCATCGAGCTAGCCTACCGTGAGGATGCTCCCACGGGAGACTTGTCGACACGCTACATACTGAGCGAGAGCGACCGAGCCATCGCTACGCTGATAGCTAAGGACGACGGCATCGTCTCTGGTCTAGAGGTAGCTTATATGGTCCTCTGTCGGTGCACTCCCGAGGAGGAGATCACCTTTACATCAGAGTATGAGGATGGCGACGAGGTGCGCAAGGGCGATATACTGGCTACTATCGAAGCACCTTATGCCGACTTGCTGCGTGCTGAGCGTATCATGCTCAACTTCCTACAGCGTATGAGTGGCATCGCTACTTATACCCACCAATGTGTGCAGTGCGTCTCTGGTACCAAGACACAGATACTAGACACCCGCAAGACAGCTCCGGGACATCGCCTCACGGACAAGATGGCGGTACGCGACGGCGGTGGCACTAACCACCGAGCTTCGCTCTCTGATATGGTGATGCTCAAGGACAATCACATCGCCATGGCGGGTGGCATCTTGCCTGCCGTGGAGGAGGTGCGTCCTAATCTGCCGATCTCTATACTGATCGAGGTGGAGACCACCACACTAGAGGAGGTGCAGGAGGCTCTAGACGCTGGTGCCGACATCATCATGCTGGACAATATGGACATAGAGACGATGCGCCGTGCCGTCGTGCTCATCAATGGTCAAGCTAAGGTGGAGGCTTCGGGCAATATGACGGTCGAGCGGCTAGCCGCCGTGGCTGCTGTCGGCGTGGACTACATTAGCATAGGAGCACTGACCCACTCGGTACGTGCTTTCGACATAAGCATGAAGATCAAGCCGATCCAATAGAGCGGCTTGTCTTCTTTTACACCTAACACACTAACTGACTACTTACACATGACACAACAACAGATAGAGGCTCTCTACAAAGAGATCCGCACGCTCAAGGAGCAGAAAAACGCGGTCATCCTGGCCCACTACTACGCTCGCCCCGAGATACAGCGCATCGCAGACCACCTAGGCGACTCACTGGCGCTCTCACAGATCGCTGGAGAGACCGAGGCGGATATGATTGTCTTCTGCGGAGTTAGCTTCATGGGTGAGACCGCTAAGATCATTTCGCCCAATAAGAAAGTTCTCTGCCCCGTACCACACGCTGGCTGTACCCTTGCTGAGGGTGCTACGGCTGAGGGTATCAACACTTGGCGCGTCAAGCACCCCGACGGCATTGTGGTCAGCTATGTCAATACGACAGCGGCTGTCAAGGCGGTCACCGACTACTGCGTGACCAGTGCTAATGCGTTGAAGATCGTACGCGCCATCCCCACGGGCAAGCCAATCCTCTTTGGTCCTGATAAGAACCTCGGACAGTACATCATGAATGTGACGGGACGAGAGATGGATCTATGGCAGGGCGCCTGCTACGTGCATGCTGACATCACCTCTGAGCTGGTTCACACGATGCTCGATCAGTATCCTGAGGCGGAGATTCTGATACACCCTGAGTCGGTCGCTGCTAGCGATCAGTCGATCGTCGACAATCCTCGCTGCATCATCGGCTCGACCACCACGATCATCAATCGTCCTGGGGTCTCTGACCTGAAGCAGTACATCATCGCCACAGAGCCTGAGGTGCTGGCCGAGATGACGAGACGCTATCCCGACAAGGAGCTGATCCCGATCCTTCCCGATCAGGTCTGCGAATATATGAAGATGATCACCCTCGAGGGACTCCGTGACGCACTCCTCTACGAGCAGTACGAGGTGCATGTCGACGAGGAGCTACGCCAGAGAGCGTGGCGCTCTATCGAGCGGATGCTCCAGTTCTAAGCCTCCAGCTCTAGGACATAGCCAGCACTTCGCAAGTTGGCTAGCCCTGATAACGCATAACGTGTAGCGACCTGCTTTCTAAGTTCATACGCAAGTAAAATGCGAAGTTTTTTCTCGTTTCGGAAACTCAGTCGACTTCTCTTCGGGTGAACCGCTCGGCGGGGTGGAAGCTTCCACCGTAGGGGCGGACCTGTGTGTCCGCCCGTCCTCACCTGAGCGCAGTCTATTCTGCGGGCGGACACGTAGGTCCGCCCCTACACAAGCTACGTCAGCACGACAATTCCATTCATCAAACGCTGTAACCTCGATCTGTAGGGACGCTCGGCTAGTGTCTAGTCGGAGGGCGTCCCTACAAAGGGTTACATGTCTCGCTTTGATGCAACAGGGTTACTCGTTCCGTTGTTGTACAATAAGACGAGGTGACGAAGGAAAGCGACCGCTTGCGGTCGGACGAATCTTAGCCCCCAGTCGAAGGAGCAAAGCTCCGAACGACTGGGGGACAGAGGTGCGTATAAGGGGGGACGACCTCCCCTGGCGGGAGGTCGGACTGGAGCTGTAGATTCGTCTAGTCCGACCCACAAGGGGTCGATAAATCAGGAGCCGTCTAGCGTCCGTGGGTCGTTCGGGGCTTTGCCCCTTCGACCCACGGCTATGATTCGTCGGACCTCTGCGAGGTCCTTCTGTGTGCGTCTCTCTATTATGCTTCTGGTGCTACAACATCTGCTGGCCGAACTTGTCGTGTTGATGTCGTTCGTGTAGGGGCGGACCTGCGTGTCCGCCCACAAGGCATATTGCGTTCCAGCGAAGACGGACGGACACATAGGTCCGCCCCTACAAATTGTTATTCGTATTGCTGTTCGACAACGGATATGGTTTCGTTTTGATACAACGGACGCACCGACGGTCTGCGTCCGAGCCGTGCGTCCCTACATTTCGCTACACGTCTCGAGCCGTGCGTCCCTACAGCGGGTTACACGTATCGCTGTTCGGGGACTTGCTCGTCAGAAGCGCATAGCACGCTCTAGGCGTCGCTTGTCCTCGCGGTCGCGTATAGCGGCGCGCTTGTCGTACTGCTTCTTACCTCGGGCCAGTGCGACGACCAGCTTAGCGAGCCCACGCTCATTGATAAAGAGCCGCACGGGGATGATCGTCTGTCCAGGGTTCTTCATCTCCTCCTCGAGCTTGCGTAGCTCCTTGCGGTTGAGTAGCAGCTTGCGCTCCCGTCGCTCCACATGATTGTTGTAGGAAGCGTAGCTGTACTCCGCTATATACATATTCTTGATCCACAGCTCACCACGCGAGAAGTAGCAGTAGCTATCCACGAGAGCCGCTTTGCCCGCACGTATCGACTTGATCTCACTACCGACCAGTACGATGCCTGCGGTGTACTGGTCGAGGAGCTCATAGTCATAGGTAGCGCGCTTGTTGCGTATGTTGATTGCTCGGGCGGATTGCTTGCCTTTCTTAGCCATAGCGGTGTGGGTTGGGGGCGATTGCTTAGTCTATCTTGTCAAAGCCCGTGTAGGGTCTCAGAGCCTCAGGGATGATAATGCCCTCGGGCGTCTGATTGTTCTCTAGGAGGGCAGCGACAATGCGAGGCAGCGCGAGAGCACTACCGTTGAGCGTGTGACAGAGGGTGATCCCCTCCTCAGGGTCACGGTAGCGACACATCAGGCGGTTGGCCTGATAGCTCTCGAAGTTAGAGACCGAGCTCACCTCGAGCCAACGCTCCTGCGCAGCCGAGAAGACCTCAAAGTCGTAAGTCATCGCACTCGTAAAGCTCAGGTCACCCCCACAGAGACGGAGGATACGGTAAGGAAGCTCTAGCTCCTCGACGAGGCTCTTGACGTGTGCGATCATCTTGTCGAGCTGCTGCCACGAGTGGTCGGGGCGGTCGATGGAGACGATCTCTACCTTGTCAAACTGATGCAGGCGGTTGAGCCCGCGTACATCCTTGCCATACGAACCCGCCTCACGACGGAAGCAGGGCGTGTAGGCGGTGCAGCAGACAGGAAGCTGGTCAGCCTCTAGGATGACATCACGGAAGATGTTCGTCACAGGCACCTCAGCCGTCGGTATGAGGTAGAGGTTGTCCAGCTGGGCGTGGTACATCTGCCCCTCCTTGTCAGGGAGCTGCCCCGTACCGATACCGGAAGCCTCATTGACCATAATAGGAGGCTCCACCTCTTGAAAGCCAGCCGCCGTAGCTCTGTCGAGGAAGAAGTTGATCAAGGCGCGCTGTAGTCTTGCACCTCTACCCTTATACACAGGGAAACCAGCACCCGTTATCTTGACTCCCAGCTCGAAGTCTATGAGGTCGTACTGCTTGGCCAGCTCCCAGTGTGGCAGCTTGGCCGTATTCTCTAGGTGAGGCATCTTACCACCCGTAGCTACGCATAGGTTGTCCTCTGCGGAGGTACCGTGTGGCACATCGGGGTGTGGCAGATTAGGCACCGAGAGTAGGAGCTGTCGCATGGTCTCCTCAGCCTGTCGCATAGTCTCCTCCGCCTCCTTAGAGATCTCTTTGAGTGCTTGCACCTCAGCTTTGAGCTGTTCAGCCTCCTCGCGAGCCCCCGCTTTCATCTTCTCACCGATAGAGCGTGAGAGGACTTTTTGCTGAGCCAGGCTATCGTCCTTCTTATGCTGCGCATCGCGTCTTAGCTTGTCCTGAGCGATGATGGCTGCTATGGGCTCTTCTGCGGGAAAGTGCTTGACGGCGAGCCGCTCGATGACTCCCTGTGGGTCATCCAATATTTGTTTGATGGTAAGCATTACCTATTCTTTGAGTTATTACGTGTGAGGAGCTTGTCACGCTTAGCGACAAGCTATGCTACAAAGGTACAGTTTCTTCTGCATTTATGGGCACAACCAAGGGAAGAACCCACACAAGAGTGAGTCCTCCCCTCATCAATATCTGACGAGCTACCTAGTTAGCTAAGCCCTCTTCAGGCGTTACTCAGCAGGCTGCGGAGCCTCAGGCTGCGCATCAGGAGCAGGAGCAGGAGCTGGCGTCTCAGCTGCGGGAGCTGTGGGTAGTGGCAGTGTAGCCTCTGGTTGCTGAGGTAGCAGAGGTGCACTCTGCTGAGACTGCTCGATGAAGCTCTCGCTCTGCTTAGCTTGTACATGAGGCTTCACGAAGAAAGAGCTGGCAATGCTGAGCACGACCATAGCTCCTGCGAGCGTCCATGTAGCCTTCTCGAGGAAGTCTGTCGTCTTGCGTACCCCCATGTACTTATTGCTCTCGCCGAAGCCTGCTGCTAGACCACCGCCCTTAGAGTTCTGGACGATGACGATAAGGATCAGCAGGATAGCTGCGATGAGGATCAGGATGGTTAGAAAGATTTGCATGTCTACTAGTCTATGAATGCGTATTTATGAGTGAGAAGCATTGTCGATTAGCTTCTCGAGGAAGTTCAATTGAACTGCAAAGTAACTAATTTTTTCTGGGAATTTCAAGCTTAGCCCCTCAATAATTCGTTTTGCTCGCTCGTAATGCCCCTGTTTGATGTAGATGGAGGCTAGCGTTTCGGTGAAAAGCATATCGCTCGGCTCCTCATCATCGGCAGGCGTTACCGTAGGCTGTCGTGCGGGGTCAGGAGCTGATGAGGTCTCGGGCAAGGGGGTGCCCAGTAGCCCCGAGAGCGACATAGCCGACGGGGCTGAATCATACTCCGCTGGGGAGAAGTAGTCTGGCGTAGGCTCCTCCGTAGGGAGAGCCTCTGCCGTATCGTACTCTAGATCGTTCGAGAGCGGTCCCTCACGCTCAGCCACCTTGCGCAAGTACTGATCCACGAGGGCAAAGGAGTCTGACGGGTCGTGAGCCAGCACCGGTGTCAAGTCTGCTAGCGGCATGTGCAGCCGAGCTAGCAGGTAGAGCTTCTCGCGACTAGGCAGGTGAGGAGCCCAGCGCTGCAGCTCCGCTTCGTAGCGCAGATCGCCGAGGATCGATAGATTGAGTAGGTAGAGCATCACGATGCTCTGCGCATAGGGATAGGTCTCCACGAGCTCTGCCAGTGGCGAGAGCGTGTGGCGATTAAGCTCCTCAGGGTGAGCCGTCAGCCTATTCAGCTCGTCTAGCGTCATCGTCTTCACTACCAGTCCTCTACAGTGGCGTTAAAGATCTGCTTGACCAGATCATCGATCAGCTCATTAGCTAGCCCCTCCTGAATGTCTGAGAAGAGGTTGTTGCTGTCAAACTCTTGCGAGGCTGTAAAAGTGCGCCCCGAGAAGCTCTTTTTCTCCTCCACCGTATTGGTGTAAGAGACGCGGACCGTGATCGTAAAGCGTGTCATCGCTGAGAGTGCATCCTCCTGCATCGCCATAGGAGTGAGCTCATACCCCACGATAGCACCCTCGAGGATCAGATCCCCATTGGCGTCGACGGACTCGAGACGCGTATTGCGTCGGAACTGCTCCCGCAGGCGCTCCGAAAACATCTGCGACAGGGGCGGATAGACCAGAGGAGCCTGATTGGGAAAGTCTTCGATCGTCACCGTCTTGATACGCGTGTAGTCGATGGTGGCTCCATTGAACTTATACTTGATCGAGCAGCTCGTCCCCATCAGTAGGAGCATCACGACACCTATTATGAGACTGTTGCATAAAGGCGAATCGCTGTGTTGCTTTCGGGATTCGGCTTCGGTCACATACGGAGGTATGCTCCCTTCAGACCTCACCCTCAGCGCCTTGCGCTTCATCCTTTCTGCAAAGTCTAGACAATCTTGCAAGCAAGATTGTGAGACTGTTGACTTTTGCAACAGTCTCATTATATATAGTAACCTACTCCTCGCCATAGCTGCGCAGTTTACGATATAGTGTGCGTGGAGAGATGTTGAGCTCCTCAGCAGCTTCTGTTTTATTGCCCCCATGTCGCTCCAAGGCACGCATGATCAGTATGCGCTCAGCCTCATCGATAGTCATCGGTCTGTCAGGTAGGAGCGGCTGCTCTGCAGGGGTCTCTGCAAGCTGCTTGTAAGGCTCTGGGTGAGACTCTGGGTAAGACTCTGGATCTGGCTCGGTCACCTCCTCGGCCTCTGTGTGCATAGGCTCCATATCGGTAGGCACAAGCGTCGTATGGATCGGCTCATAGTGAGGCTCCTGACGCATGGTGGCGATGGTCTGCTTGAGCGAGGTAATGTCTCGCTTCATATCAAAAAGCACCTGGTAAAGTATCTCCCGCTCATTGGCAAAGCTACGCTCATCCGACTGATGTCCCACGGGGACCAGCGAGGTGCTCAGCTCAGGGCTCCTCTCAGGCAGATAGCCGCGAAGGTCTTCAGCCGTCAGATGACGGTCATACTCTAAGATGCTGATGCGGTCTGTCACGTTGCGCAGCTCGCGTATGTTGCCTGGCCACGGGTAGCGTCGCAATAGCTCCTCAGCTTCGGGCGTGATCTCGAGCATCGGGATCTGGTTCTTCTCCGCGCTAAGCGAAGCAAAGAGCTTGAAGAGCAGGACTATATCCTCCTGCCGCTTACGTAGCGGAGGCACCACGATCGGCACCGTGCTGAGACGATAGTAGAGGTCTTCGCGAAAGCGGCCACGAGCTATCGCCTCCTGTATATTGACATTGGTCGCAGCGACCACCCGCACATCGGTCTTGAGAGGCTTGCTGGCACCTACAGGGATAAACTCTCCCGACTCCAAGACACGGAGCAGACGAGCCTGCGTAGCCAGCGGTAGCTCCCCCACCTCATCGAGGAAGATCGTGCCACCGTCCGCCTCCTCAAAGTAACCCTTGCGGTCAGAGATAGCACCCGTGAAGGAACCCTTGCGGTGCCCGAAGAGCTCAGAGTCGATCGTACCCTCAGGGATAGCTCCACAATTGACCGCCACATAGCCTTGATGCTTGCGGAGACTGTAGGCGTGTATGATCTTGGGGAAGAACTCCTTGCCGACACCGCTCTCGCCAGTCACCAGCACAGATAGATCTGTCGGGGCGACCTGTACGGCCGTCTCGATAGCTCGTAGGAAGCTCGGATTGCGTCCCACGATACCAAAGCGTTGCATCACCTGCTGTAGATCCACATTCATAGGTACAAAGGTACTAAAATGAGCGACATCTCACCCTGCCTTGAGAACTTCCCGGCTCAAAAGCTTATTCCTATTTTGAGGTACTCGGGAGGGGGACCGCACTGACCTATGATCGTCAGGATCTCTTAGGCCCGATAGGATTTCCCTTTAGAAAGGAAAAATCCCCACGTGGAAATTCTCAAATCTCCACGTGGATAATAAAAAATGCCTACGGAGGAACGAAATAAAACTTCGGAGGAATCAAATGAAACTTCGGAGGAATCGTTTCGTCCCTACGTTCGTTTTCTCTGGTGCGTGTCGGCAGCAAAGGGCTAAAAGTCCGTTAGACCCCAGTGCCACCTAGGTGAAACTCTAGTGCCAACTCCTGTTGGCACTCCAGTTTCATGCGTATGGCACTCCAGTTTCATAGGTAGGAAACTCCAGTTTCATAGGTAAGAAACTATTCGTTTAGCCTTAGATCCCCCAGATCGCTACTCGTCTAGCCGTGCTACGACGGACGCACGACCGTGCGTTCCTACGGAGATCGGGGTTACAGCGTTTGATGAGTGGAATTGTCGTGCTGACGTAGCTTGTGTAGGGGCGGACCTGCGTGTCCGCCCGCAGAATAGACTGCGCTCAGGTGAGGACGGGCGGACACACAGGTCCGCCCCTACGGTGGAAACTTCCACCCCCCCGAGCGGTTCACCCGAAGAGAAGTCGACCGAACTTCCGAAACGAGAAAAAACTTCGCATTTTACTTGCATATGAACTTAGAAAGCGTGGAGAATAAAAAATATCCACGTGGAGAATCGAAAATCTCCACGTGGATATTTTGTTTTATAGTCTCCGTCGATTAGAATACGTCAGTCTAAATTTCTTCCAGCACCTCAAAAAGCAGCCCTTAGGGAGAAGGCTCTTCGCAAGTGTCGGCGAGGAGCCTCACTCGGCAGCGGCTAATTGCTGGGCGATCCAGTGTGCTATCTTCGTCTCTGAGGAGATACCCTGCTTGGCGAGAGCCTCCATATCGATGATCCGATGCGCGCGGCTGTAGATAGGATCACGCAGACGCATGGACTCCTCGATATGTTGTCGCAGCTCATCGCCCGAGAGGTGTGCCACAGAGGGACGGGTGCGCTTGGTGAGCTCCAGTCGCTGAGCTAGCACCTCACTGCTATAACGCAGGTAAAGCACCGTGCCACTCTCTAGGAGTATATCCATATTGTCGTGGTATACAGGCAGCCCACCGCCTGTGGCGATGACCGCATCGGGGAGCCCGGCGATCTCCTCTAGGATCATCCGCTCTTTCTGGCGAAAGTACTCCTCGCCATGCAGCCGAAAGAGGTCTGACACCCGCTGACGGAAGCGACTCTCGATGTAAATGTCAGTATCTACAAACTCATAGCCGAGGAGCTCCGCCAGCATACGCCCCACAGTGCTTTTGCCAGCACTCATATAGCCTACTAGGTAGAGTGTCATCGCTTGAGCTCGGGGTAGGCAATACGTGAGTGATAGATCGTGGCGAGCTTCTCAGCAAAAACATCCTTGATCGTCTGGATATCCCTAAAGGTCAGAGGCGTATCGTTGAGCAGACCATCAGCGACGATCGAATCAATGATCTTATTGACATGTGCTATGAGGGTTTCCTTGCTCAGATCCTTGAGGCTGCGGCTACTTGCCTCGATAGCGTCTGCCAGCATCAGGATACCAGTCTCCTTAGTATTCGGGTTAGGACCTGGATAGGTAAACTTGTCCACATCGACCGTTTCGTCAGGATGCTCGTTGCAATACTGGGTGTAGAAGTACTTCGTCATGCCTCGTCCATGGTGCATACGGATGAAGTCTTGGATCGCCTGCGGGAGGTTGTGCTTTTGCGCCATAGCCAGTCCGTCGGTCACATGCTTGATGATGACAGCAGCGCTTTCCGTGGGGGTGAGTTGGTCGTGCGGATTGATCGCGCCCTGATTCTCCGTAAAGTATGCAGCATTGCGCATTTTGCCTATGTCGTGGTAGACGGCTCCAGCACGTACGAGACGAGCATCTGCACCGATAGCGGTAGCCGCCTCGCTCGCCAGGAGTGCCACCTGCATCGAGTGCTGGAAGGTGCCAGGAGCCTGCTCCGAGAGCTGCCGTGGCAGAGGTCGGTTGACGTCGCTCAGCTCCACGAGCGTTATGTTCGAGACATAGCCGAAACTTCTCTCGATGAGGTAGATGAGCAGGTAGCTAAACATGTTGAAGATCAGGTTGAACGAGAAGTAGAGCAGATTGCTCAAGTCATTACTCCCCAGCGCCCCTCCCGTCATCAGCGAGTAGCTACAGGTCATCACATTGTATATGACGAAGATGAGGAAGGTGGCACGGATGATCTGTGCTCGTGAGGAGAGCGATCGAAGGCTAAAGACCGCCACCATACCAGCGACAAACTGTATCACGACAAACTCCAGTGGAAAAGGCACATAGAGCGCACAGATCAGCACCGTCGTGAGAAAGACGTAGACCGCCGTACGAGACTCGAAGAAGGTACGCACCAGTATCGCCACCGACACAAAGGGGATCGCATAGACCCATGCTCCCAGGTCCATGCGCGCGAAGATGATCGTCAAGATCGCATAGATGAGGATCAGCAGCGATAGGAAGAGCGTGTTCTTGTACTCCTTGACAATCTTCGGCCGGTAGTAGAAGAGGAAGAACCACAACCCCACCAGCAGCGAAGCTATAATCAAGAAAGTCCCCACACTCATCGGCAATACCTGTCGCAGGTTACTATCCCGCTGCTCCTCTGTGACGCGACGCAGCGACTGCAAGATGTCGTACTGATGAGGACTCACGATCTCGCCCTTACCGATGATGCGCTCCCCCTTTTGGACCACCCCCATAGACTTAGAGAGATTACGCAGCTCATCATCGATCACCTGCTGCGTCTTAGCCTCGTTAGGATAGACATTGACCTCGATATACTTGCTGGGGTCAAACTTTCGGACGATCGACTTACTCATCCCCTGGGGCACCCTCTCGGTAGCTTGCTGATACGCCTCCATGGGTGTCGAGAAGAGCGTCGCTGGCGTCAGACGGCTCACCTGATCAGCGCTTAGGAGCTTGACCTCCAGCACATCCTCCTGCCTGAGCTTAGAGGCTATCTCCTCCTCTATGATTCCGTTACGATAGAGTTCCTTGAGGTAGTTGTGCATGTAGAAGTAGTAAGCTTCGTCCGTGACCTCACGGCTCCACTTAGCGCTCCAGTCATCGTCCCACTTACGTAGCATCTTACTTCCGGTGATCGTATCGATCTGATAGTAAGGCAGGATCGTCTGGCGCACACTATCACGCTCCCGCTGTATCATCTCGTCTGACTTGTAGATAGGGAAGGTAAAAGGCGCCACCAGGAGCTCCTCACCCATCCACGGCCTACCCTCCACCACTTGATACTGAAATGTCTCCTCATCGTGTGGCGAGAGCAGCGTGATAACCAATGCCAGAAAGATAAAGGTCAGCAGCGCATAGAGGTGCGTCGTCTTGAACTGTGTCATAGTCTTGTATGCTAATGTGGAGGGTGCTACGACCCCTCGTGACAATCTTCACCGCAAAGGTACTCATTTAGGCCGTATAGCCACAGAGCCTCTGTCTTGTGGATAGAGACTGTTGACTTTTGCAACAGTCTCGGATAGCAACTGCTACCTTCACAATACAGAGGCTCGGTGGTGTCATTAGGGCTGGTCGCTACAGCTGCACCTTGAGCTGTTGTCGCCCTCTAGTCTGCTTGACAACCATCAGGTAGAGACCCTCGGGCAGCTCATACGAGATCGACTCCCCCTCAGCTACACTGGGGTAAGAGGCACAGAGGACGCCTTCGCTACTGTAGAGCGATACCTCCGCAGACCCCTCCAGATTGTGCAGCGAGAAGCTCCTCTCGCCGACAGCTACACGCACGGCTGGCATAGCGCAGCTTGGGGTCTCGACGTGCAGGTCGCTCCCACCCACCTTACAGCGTGCGAAGTACCTCGTGCTAGCCCCACCAAACTCAGTAAAGAAGCCACTCACGTAGAGCCACCCCGCAGGATCGTAGGTCAGTCCTGAGACAATCCGATTAGGACCCGAGCCAAAGTCAAAGTCCGTCGTCAGCGCTGCTCCCGACTTATCTAGAGCATACACAAAGCTCCGCTTAGGCATTTGGATATCTCCACCACCTATGAAGATGTAGCGATCGGTCACGATCAAGCCATTGATCATATCCTCCGCATCGGGAGTGGAAAAGTCGTACGCCGTAAACCCCTCTATGGGAGTCCCGTCGAGATGTAGCGCTATCATCAGAGGCGTCCTCCGGCCGAAAGACTCATAGAATGAGCCCGCCACGAGAAGCGTGTCAGCTCCCTTCATAGCTAAGGCTCGTGGCCCTCCAAAGTCAAACTTAGGTCTCGCAAAGCTCTCGTCATACTGACCATCAGCATCAATGTGAAAGATCTTCTTATTGAGCGAAGAGCCGTTATACCCATTGATCATACCTCCGAAGTAAATATCACCCGAGGGGAGTAGCAGTGCAGCGTCCACATAGGGCGCACTCTTGAAGTAGATCTCATGAGCCGTCGGGAGGTAGCTCTCGTCATGCATGCCCGCAGCCGTAAAGCGCGCTATCAGCGGGGCAAACCGCTCATTGACCCTGTTGAAGCCGCCCAAGACATAGAAGGAGTCATCAGGCGAGACCAGTAGTTTGTTTGGCTGCAGATCCCACTCGTACTTCCCCTCATAGGCAGAAGCATCTAGCTGGAGGGTATTGTCATTCTTAAAGGTCGTATCCAGCGAACCGTCCTCGTTGAGACGTATGATCTGCCCCACGGGAGTACCATTGTAAGTGGTGAAAACACCGATGACGAGGATCTTGCCGTCAGACTGCAGAGCAATATTTGTCACCACGCCATCGACACCCGTACCGCCTACGTTGAAGGTATCGTCAGCCGAGCCGTCCGCATTAAGCCGCATGACACCCGCCACATCTCGTCCGCCCACATGCTCGAAGGTGCCAGCGACCACGATCTTGCCGTCCGCTAGGGGGATGACCGCCTGCGGGTTGGAGTCTAGTATGGGGCGAAAGCTCGTATCCACCTGCCCGTTCTGGAGACGCTCCTGCGCCATAACGCTGAGGGGTAGTCCTAGACAACAGCCTAGGACTAGAGATATGTAGAGAAGCTTCTTCATAGCACCACTTATTTATAGGTACAGCTTCTGAATCCACACACGACCATCTTCAAAGGTCGCAGCCACTAGGACAGTCCCCTCGACAGAGACGACATGCTCCGTAGCGGTAACAGTCGAGGCGTAGAGCTGCGTCCCAGACATATCCCATACGTATAGGCTGACCGGCTGCTCTGCTGTAAAGCGGGTCACACCCTCCTCGGTAGCTACGCGCAGGTCGCTCGGAGAGGCGAGGACAGGCTCATTGGCAGTCGACTGATAGTTGAGCGCAAAGAGTGGCCATAGCACAGGCTCTCCCGTAGTACGATGTTTCGCCATCATACCAAAGACTGTCAAGTCTCCAGAGGGGTCGACCTCCTTATTGGCTAGGAAGAGGAAGGGGAAGAAGTTTTGCATCTTCATCGACACCCCCGTGCTGTCTGTGATGATGATATCATCTAGAGCTCCAAAGCGAAATGGCACCTTCGAGTCCGTGCGTGGCTTGATCCTCACATTCTGTATCGAGACAGGGGCATACATATTGTAGTCCGCATTGTCTAGCAGATCCTGGATGCTCTTGGTCGTGCGATTGTCAAACGTAAAGGGATGATCCACCACCTCCAGCGTGCTAGGGGCATCTACCTGAAAGTATAGGTTGTGGTCACGCTCCACCAGCTGCCCCACGATACGCTTAGCGAGGAGCGCCTTCTCGGGCGGATTACCATAGATCGGGTCATGTAGTCGAGGATCAAACATCATAATCCCCTTCTCGCCGTCCCAGAGCCACTTCTCGGGCGTCATAGGCACCGCCATATTGACCAGAGTCTTCTTATCAAAGGTTACCTCGTAAAAGCCTCCCACGGGAGCTTGTAGTAGCTCCTTCAGCGAGTGCAGTGGCGTAGACTCCCGAACGGTGAAGTAGGTCACATGCTCCTCTAGCTCTGGGTAAGGCTGCCCCGTAGCTATGTCCATAAAGCGTAGCCCTATGGTATGCACGCCAGGCTGCAAGTCGCTATAAGTAATCAGCGAGTCGACCGAGTTGAGACGCCAGTGCTGCGTAGCGGGCTGGTCGTCGAGACGCGCCTCGATGTAAGAGGTGAAGAAGCCTGGCTCTGATTGGGGATCGCCCATGATCCAGTCATCACCGAAGGTCAGGATATGGTAAGAGAGCGTACTCTGTGCCGTCTCAAAGCCATTTCGGATGTCTGCCGGGTAGACACTCCAAGGCGTGCGCATGGGAGCCCCCTCGCCCGTATTGTAGAAGGCTATATTGTCCAGCATGATACGCCACCCCACACCCTTAGTCTTGTCTGGATCTTTAAAGACGATCCTAAAGCGAAAGGAGTCAGCATCAGGATCAATCCGCTCATACAGATCTGTCGAGATCGTTGTGGCGTCAAAGATGAGCTCCTTCTCCATCCAGTTCTTCCCCCCGTCGAAAGACTCCTGAGCGAACCAACTCTTGCCCGCATTGGAGACCAAGGCGTCCGTCCACCCCTGCATATAAGAGACAGAGACCTGCGTCCCACGGATCGGATCTAACGCTTCGATCATCGCAGGCTCGTCACCTACGTAACCCGCCGTCAGCTCGAGCGCTTTCTTGCCAAAGGGTATATTAGCCTTAGGGTCATCGACGATGCGACCATTGACGATGCGCCAGCGCACCCCTTCGATCTCCACCGTATCATCCACAAATGTCTGCGCCTCCATCTCCTCAAAACCCGTCTTATAGTACGGTACAGGAGGTGTGAGGCGCTGCGCCTTCATAGGCATCATCAAGGTCGTCCCAAGGACGACAGCACAGAGTAGTAATCTTCGTCTCACTGCTTATCTAGTTTGAGTTAATAGCTTAAGTATAGGGGAGTCATGTCGTGCATCAGTCACGATTCTGCGGTCATACACGCCCTAACGGGAGACCAAGATAGCAAAAATTCACCACAGGACGCACACCTCTTTGTGACCCGTAGACTCGGCAAACCTCATTACAAGCAAGCTATAGCTTATCCTGAGACTGGTGGAGTGGACCTGAGAGGAGGGATTGACTCTAGTAGTACTAGGGCGTCTAATGGCTCTAGTGATTAGCGCCTCGCTCGATACCTTACGGAGAGTCTGCGATCCTCTTAGCCCCCGAGAGGTACGCTCGGCGATCTTGACAGCAGGGACCCCTCGCCCGGTGTCGTACCTTTGCATCGTCTCCTCAGAGATACAGCCGCACGCTCGTTATAGAGATCCAGCAGGTAGAGAAAATTTAGGCTCTACAGCTCCTATCAGTAGTAGGGATCACGACACCAATCGTCGTCTCTCGGAGCTATCGCCGGCAGGCTCCACGACACCTATTATATATAGGAGATCTCTAGCGTAGCTACGACAGCCTCTCAGGAAGACAATTCAAATTTTATCAACTCAATAAAAATCAATCTACTATGGCAATCAAGTATGCTATCCAGCAAATCAATCGAAAAGGTGTAACCCCGGGCTCTATGGAGAGTAAGTACTACGCCCAGGCTAAGTATGACGGGGTCACCTCGCAAGCAGACATCGCTCAGATGGTCTCACAGATCTCGGCAATCTCTGTCGGTGACGTCCTCAGCGTCATGAATACGGTCTCTATGCTGCTCTCCATAGAGCTAGCCAATGGACGTATCGTAGAGCTAGGCGATCTAGGCCGCTTTAGAACGACGCTACGCAGCAAGTCTTGCGACAAGCCCGAAGAGTTCAAGCGTGAGATGATCCATGGCAATAGGGTCATATTTGTCCCTGGCGCGCAGATACGTCACAAGATGAGCAATGCGAGCTACCTCAAGGCAGATCTCTCTAGCCTGGCCACGGAGACGGAGAAGAAGCCCAGCAAGCCCTCAGGCGAGGGTGCGGATCCGAGCAAACCGACCCCAGGCAAAGAGACCGGCGGCGGATCGAACCAAGACGAAGAGCATATCGGAGTGTAGTTCCTAGAATTTAGAGGTTAGAGATTAGAAATTAGATGTTAGAAGTTAGAGGTTAGAGACACTAGAGCCACTAGCATCACTAGTACCACTAGCACCTCCGATCCCCTCTAACATCTAACCTCTAACCTCTAACTTCTAATCTCTAACCTCTAACCTCTCCCCCCCTCCGACTGCGCTTATAAAAAAGGGACCTCGTGAGAGGTCCGACGCATCGTAGCCGTCGGTCGGAGGGGCTACAGCCCCGAACGACCGATGGATAGGCGAACGTGGTAGAAGATCGACCCCTTGTGGGTCGGACTAGACAAGGGCTACAGCTTCAGTCCGACCTCCCACACAGGGGAGGTCGCTCATTTCGTCTGGCTCCTCTGCCCCCGCAGTCGTTCGGGGCGTCGCCCCTCCGACTGGGGGCTACGAAGCGTCCGACCGCAAGCGGTCGCCTCTAATCTCTAACCTCTAATCTCTAATCCCTATTATGAAACCAAACGACATCAAATATATCATCGTCCATTGCAGCGCCACACGCAGCAATATGACTTACAGTGCCTGGCAGCTAGACCAAGACCATCGTGCCAGAGGCTTTGCCATGGCTGGCTACCACTTCTACATCACACGCGCTGGTGTGATCGAATCGATGAGACCGCCCTCCATGCCCGGAGCGCACACCATCGGATACAACCGATGCAGCCTAGGCGTATGCTACGAGGGAGGTCTAAGACCCGATGGCACCCCCTGGGACACACGTACTCCCGAGCAGCGGGCCGCCATGCTCAAGCTGCTACAGACACTCGTGGCTATACACCCTAACGCACAGATCGTAGGACATAGAGACCTCAGTCCCGACCTAAACCACAACGGCGTCATAGAGCCGCACGAATGGTTAAAAGCGTGTCCCTGTTTCGATGCATTCAAAGAGTATCTATCCCTATGGCACAAACGATAAGACCCCAAGGGCGTAAGCAGCTTCGCCTAGCGATACTCCTCACGGTCTCAGGCATCGGGCTCCTCGTGGCGGGCTTTACAGTCCCTCCACTGGGAGTCATAGACAGCTCCGTGCTCGTTGCCTTTGGTGAGGTGATGACCTTCGCCGGGGCGCTCCTCGGGCTGGACTATAAGTACAAGTATCATGCGGAGCAGTAAGAGACGACTCACAGCACTCATCCTCACCGCCTGTCTCCTACTGAGCTGTGGTAGCCGGCGACAACGCACCCATGCGGAGTCGCAAGAGCAGTCACAGCAGCGTAGCGAGCTGGCGGTGCGTGAGGCTACGCAGCATAGACGTGATAGCTCACTAGAGGAGTGGGAACTGCTCCTCCTAGACACGATCATACCACAGAGCGACATCCAGCTCGTCACGGGCGACTCGCTGCTGGGCATGACGTGGCCAGAGCGTCCCGCAGTACGCTACCTACATGCTCGACGACGGGTCGTCCAGGAGCGAGATAGCGTAGGGCAGCAACGTCGGGCACTAGAGCGTGCCACGCAGCAGCAGAGCCTTCGGCAGCAACAGACCGTGACGGAGCGTCAGCCCACAGGTCGTATCGCCCATGGGCTGTGTCTCGGCTTGCTCATAGGTGGCTTGCTCATTATAATCGGAGCCGCTACGCTCATATGGAGGGGCGTAGGGCTCCGCGCAAAGTCAATCCTCCGCAAAAATATAGTGCTGCGGTAGACCTAAGTAACGCACGATCAGATGCACCATAGCGGGGGTGTAGATACGACAGCCTCGCTTATAGCCTATCTGTGTGAGCTGGTTTAGTAGCTCGCCATCACCACATATCAAGCGGGTCAGATGGCGCGTAGCACTAGCGGGTAAGACATCGGGGAAGTAACGGACGGCGAGCTCCTGCACGCCATAGGCGCGTACCAAAAAGAGGTACGACTCATCTTGTGTACTCTGTGACATAATCAGTCCAGTAGATAAAAAGGTAAGTATAAAAGTTTTGCCGACAGAAGCGCTTCGCTATATTTTTGTCACCTCGGTCGTCTCCACAAAGGTACCAAAAACGAAGTGATCCGACACCCCCTGACGTGTATCAACTTGTCCGTTCCAGCCAAAGCGAGATGTGTAGCAACCTGCAGGGATGCCCTATGAGACTGTTGACTTTTGCAACAGTCTCCTATCGCTACAAACGCAGTCGGTCGGCACACTTTGCTGCGTACCGACCGACTGTTTTTAGAAATTTACTAGGGTTATGACTCCTACGGAACGTACCACGCAATACGGGTTGTGTTCATCAGCGACTCCCAGTCATAGGGAACGGAAGTATTGTAATAACCAGTATAGTTAACCGTAAGGAAAGACATCGTCGGCTTGAAGACACTCTCTGGGATATCCACATAGAACGGGTAAGGGATATCCGATTGGTTGATAGGCGTAGCGTCGATATTTACTAGGTTAGATATATTGACGTAAGATCTTGTTGCTTCGTTGTATATATTCCAAAATGGATTATAGGGGGTAGTAGGACGCCGATAGTAAACACCATTACGGTAGTGGAGGAGCACCCCTTTGATCTTTACGCTCGTGGCCGTGAAGTCATGCTGATCTTGATTAACCCACTGTCTCAGAGTCTTGGTCGCTCTAACGGTGAAAGAGATATAGCCATAGTCTGACGAAACCTGATAAACACTTTCTAGCGTTAGCTTCTGATCTAGATTCGCTGGAGCCTTGGTCTTATCATAGATCAGTTTAAACTGTCCATCAGAGGCTGTAGGCTCGATACGGTATACGCCACTGGGAATCTTACTCCCCGTCTCTACGAACTGACTGGTGCTGGGCATCACTCTCCGGGTACTAGAGGTGCCTGGCACCTTAAAGTAGAAGTTGAGGAGCTTAGATAGAACCTTCGAACTTTTCGGATAGATCTTCTCCGTCTCGTAATAAGGCGCAGAGAGGGTGATCGTATGCTCAAAGTCTTTAGAAGCGTCATTGACTACCATAGGGATACTGACGCGCCCATTGTGGCTCGTGTAAGAGTCGGCCTTGACTATATAGCGGTAGTAGATCTTGGAGCCTCGCTTGACAATGGTTATATTTTCCATCGATCCATTGTTTCTTGGAGAGAGATCTGGCGCCTCGATGAGTACCTCAAAGGGGAAAACGCTTGTGGGTAGATTGCTGTACAGATCAAACTCCAAGAGTCGATCTTCTACATTGCTACTCTTAGGATCATCCACTAGATCCGTATTGAAGAGTAGTGGCTTGCGTATGGTAATCTCCACATTACGTATCAGAGGCGTGGTAGCTCCCGAGGGCTCCGTACCATCCGTCTTCTGATAGGTGTACTGTGGGGTAAATCCTGACTCTCCAGGATTATGGAGAGGATCGTAAGTACGTAGTGCTGCCACCTCAATGGAGTAGTGCTCGATAGCATCGGAGGGGATCTTCTTCACCTCTACGCTAAAGTGGTCATTGTCTCCACTCCTAGCAGTGATCTCTTGCTGTTTCAGAGCTCCCATGTAAGCGTCATGATCACTCCACCGCTTGTAATATCTGAGATACTTGGCACCAGAGCCTACTCCCGTACCACCCCCATAAGGCTTGAAGCGATAGTCGCTATTGGTGATGGCAAACTGGGTGTTGAAGTTGTATGTGCCAGGATGTACGATCAGTATCTGGACTGGATCGGTCTTGAGCGTAAACATCTCATCGGACACCTGCGTGAACTCCTGTAGCTCGATCGAAGAGAATATATTGTTGTGTGCAGGAGCTGCTATCGCCTCAGCCATCGTAGCATAGCCGTCCGAATTGACCGCCGTGATAGTCACCTTGTAGTGATTGTTGCGTATGATCGGGAGGACGCGATCCGTCCCTGCATTGTCTGCCGTTCGCTTGGCAACGAAGTCGACCTTGTAGTAGCGAGTCTCAGTGGACCCACTCTTGAGCTTCTTCTTACCACGGATAATGAGGAAAACCCTCTTGTCTCCATCGTTTTGATGCTCGAAAATCTTGAACTCCGTATTTGCGGGGACGATATGCGTTGAGTCGTTATTTAAGATGGTCTCTACATCGGGAGGTATCGTCGCCTTGGTCGGTGCATAGGGAAAGACGAAAGAATAGTTGTCCATCACAAAGGGGGCTACGGTACCACTGCGATGCACGTTGCAAGCGGCAAAGCCTGTTAGCTCGAAGCCATCCTTTTCTGGGGCTGCATTGGTTACCGTGACCTTGGCGTGACAGCGTAGGAGCTTGATCACCTTGCCTTGTAGCGACTGACCGTCTAACTTAGTCAACCTCACCTGAGCCCACATAGGATCAAAAGCCTTGGTCGGATTATTACCATCGGCTACCTCAATCCTAGTCGTCAAGTTTGGTATGATCGCTCCTGCCGAGTTACCCACGAGGAAGTAATCCTGCTTCTGTCCTGACCAGTCGTAATTAGCTATAAAGTGTAGGTATCGGGGCTTGTCACTCTGTATGAAGGTCGCTGTAAAGTGCTTGATCTTAGTTATGGTCCCTTTCTTGCCATCAGGTAGGAAGGCGTCATCACTTAAAGCATCAGCTGAGGCGGGAGCTCCTAGCACAGCATCTGTCGAGTAGAGAAACTCTTGATGCTCGTTGAAGACCAGTATGCGTAGCGAGGTGATCTTCTCAACCTCATTGTCATTGATGGCATCACTTCTGAGCGCTAGTTCACGCAAATCATCCGCATGTAGCCCTAGGGTCAGTGTGATCGAGTCGCCCACCTTGCCCTCGGGTATGAGCAGACCGCCCATAGGCTCTCGGACGCACCCTGCGAGTAGCAGGAGCAGTGGCAGGGCTATATAATAAAGATATACTCTTCGCTTCATAAGGAGTGGATTACTTATCTTCTTCATACATATAAGTGTCAAAGATGGGGCGAACATATATATTAGGGGCACCATCAATGGACTGAGGTTTTCCTTCAGCTGCGAGTCCTTGGAGTGCCTCTGCGAATGTAACGACAGCATGCTCTTTGAAACCATAGACCATACCCTCTTCTGCGACCCAATAGTAGGAGCCAAAGAGCAAGCCCCGAATCTCTGTGTTCGCATCTCCTTGCATACGGTCAATAATCTTCATCTCAGCAGAGGTGGGAATACGCCATCGGCCTTGATGCTTGAATGTTTTGCGAATGCGACGCGAAGCCCAATTGTCATTTGTGTCTACATAATACTCTACATAGGTGCCATCAGTACCATATTCACCTTCAAAGTATTCCTTGCATCGAGTCTCTGCATCCCAATAGTTACATGCTATATTCTGGTTTTTAGCCCATAGACCATCTGAATTCTGATATAGATAACTATTGTAAGATACGTTCAAATAAGGACTTTGAGCTCCCCAAAAGTTTGTAGACAAAGGTCCATAACCTGGCGCTCCAGCTGAAAAAGCAAATGACAATTTTCTTGGAAGAGTAGTGGACGCAGATGGTACATCTTTTGGACGTTGATAGGTAGTTGTACTCATACCGAACTGGCTGGCGATGATGAACTGAGGAGAGATGAGCTTATTGGAAGCAGGATCGGTCTTCGTCTTGCCCGTAGCAGGATCCACAGGAGAGCCGATAAACTCACCATCTCGAGGGACCACAGTCGTGATCTTGAAGTTTATCTCGTTGATCTGAGGTGATAATTTTGTATCACCTGGATACCTACTAAAGGATCCATATAAGGTTTGGAATCTAAAGTCTGCATAGACGGGCGACTGGATAACACGACCATCCGCATCTACCAAAGCCTCTTTGCCGTTGCTAAAGCGTCCAGAGCGTGTACCCGAGACATATCTATGGGGGTACTGCAAGACGCGCACTACTTGGCTTAGGGTACCGCCTTTTTGCTTGACTGTAAACTTGATGTGATACGGGATATAATTGACTGGTACTGGGTGCTGGATCGTGATGTCTCCATTGGAAAGGTAATTCACGGAGGGCG
Source organism: Porphyromonas asaccharolytica DSM 20707 (assembly GCF_000212375.1). NCBI lineage: Bacteria > Pseudomonadati > Bacteroidota > Bacteroidia > Bacteroidales > Porphyromonadaceae > Porphyromonas > Porphyromonas asaccharolytica. The sequence goes on from NC_015501.1 coordinate 348,324, forward strand.
TTATCACGATACCATCCCAAGGCTTAGCATTGGTCTGTTTAGAGACCCACGTTTTAGACCCGTTGATCTTGTAGAGATTGGATTCCGTCTTGCTAAATTCACGACGATAGTGTACGCCACGCATATCGTAATACTCGTACCAAACACTATCTATCTTAATCTCTACGGGCAGACTGGAGGCATAGGGAACCTTTACTTTGTCAGTTGCGGCCATGATGGGGCTCTTGTCATACACCTCTAGGTACTGAGCGTCGAGGAGATCACCATCGACCGACTCGATCAGATTCCACGGCTTGATGGCTATAGCAGCAGTTATGTCTACGGGGGTGTCTTCGTTGAGACTACCTAGCACCTCTATGGAGGTGAGGACGTCATAGAGGTGGTTGCGCTCGAGCTTGTGAAGCATATCGTCGGTGACCTCGCCGAGAGCCTTGCGATAGTTCACGGGTATACGGTAGTAGTAATCAACCCAAGGGTCTGTCTCTGCGGCTCCTTGGGGACGCAGCGTGAGCTTGAGACGTAGATAGGTCTCATTCGTCGATACGGTACGCCAATCATGCTCGTAAGCGTAAAAAGGCACTGTGCCGTAAAACTTGCCATCTCCCTTGCTACTCGTATATCCTAGAGCAGAGAAGTCGGTCTCAACCATAGGACGATAGGCGGAGTTGTGCCACTCGTTAGCCTTGGTTTGATATGGTGAGGTGGCGCTTCGTACGACTTTAGTCTTCTCCGTGTAGTGTATCAGACAAACTTCGGGATTGGAGCCTGGCTTGACCTCGAACGGTGTCTCGATGCCGTTCTGACGATTCTTGACATCGATATGGTCAATCCTCAGTCGGATCTTGGCAGCCGCACGATAGAGATCAATCGTCCCTAGATTGGTACTGGGTACTTCATTACCCCAGTTGACAGTCGCCCGGAGCACTCCATCCATGAGGAACTTATCCTGCGGGGCTATCTTGCCACTTTCGGGAGCTGGGTTGAGCTTGTTCTGGTCGTCCTGCATTAACTCGTAGAGAGCTGTCTTCGTTGTGACACCTGTGATAGGCTCGCGGACATTGACCACTGAGATATAGTCTAGCTGCTTGCCTTCAAGCTTAGGAAGGTCATCCTTCGGGATAATAAAGGTAGCACGACTGCCGATCCCGCCCCCAGGGAGTGCCTCCTGCTTGGATGGGGTGTAGCGCCCAACGAGCTGATCACCTGCCGCTGGGTCAAAGACAAAGAGCTCTATGTTGTCGATCTTGTTCTCATTAAGCAGGGCGCCTCCGTGGAGACCATTCTCCTTGTCGCCCGGCTCCTCGCCTACGTGGCTACGGAGCGTGGCCGTGGTCGTCTGCTCAGTACGCGGTATGAGCGTGAGCTCGAGGAGCTTGCCATCCTCCTCAGAGATGTGCAAATCATCGGTTCGCTCGCTGACGCAACTGGTGAATGCCACACTGATGCCCACGAGGGCGAGCACGGCACAGAGGACTATGCGTACACGGGTCTGGATATTATATCGAAACATTGTCATTGCGATTCTTAGTACATTACTTGTTTGATACGCCACCGCTCTGAGCCACCTTCATTCATATAGCTATCTATAGCCCTAGTAGGATCTAGGTTCAGCTCTTTGCCGTCGACTGTGATGTAAAACTGAGTGTAGAATGGCTCAGTGGTAAACTCTTGTCGGGGCTTGATCCTAAAGGTGTAGATCTTTGAGGAACCACTGACGATCTCAGGCTCTACCTGATCGTAGGTCGTGCCCGTAAAGAGGAAGTTCAGTCCGTTCGTGATGGAGGCTGACCAGATAGCGCCTACGGGCTTGGTGATATTAAAGGTTACCTCAACGACCTTATTACTTGGGAGCAGCACCTCCTGAGAGATATCGGTCACGGGTGTTTCCTCATTGGTTAAAGTATCGACGAGCTTGAGCGTGCACGTATACTTGGGGTGCGTGAACTCCATCTCAGACGCAATCAGCGTCCAGGGCTTGACCTTAAAGTCTATGACTAAATACTTACCATCAGCTGGCACACGGATATCGTACTGATAGTGGTGGTTGCGTATGATAGTGTAGTCGGCTTGATTGCTTGGGTCATTGCCCGTAGCAACATCTAGGTAGGTATACTCGGACCCTGGAGTCGTGTTGGCGATGACGGGAATCTTGTGTACGACTCCACTCTGCATCGTGATCTCTATATAGCAAGGCTTCCCTATGGGTGTGTTGTTAACCTTATCCCATCCCAGTGTAGCGGAAGCCTTCCCGAGGAGTCGCTCAGGGACGTATATCTTCGTCTTGAAGCTATTGCCCGTGATGGAGCCACTACCATTAAAGGGCTTATCTGTTAGCTCTGCAGTTGCTGCCCCTGAGGCTTTATTTTCCATAAATGAGTGCTGCGTAGCTACATTGCAGATCTTGATGCTCTTGATCTTACTGACTCCATCACCCGTGAGGTTGAGGCTGACCTTTGCTGAGGAGCGAACCAAGTTAACGGTCTGCTGTGTCGTGCCAGTCTCGTGACCGTCAGGCCAATTGCTGACAGGAGTGAGCGGATCTGTAGCTACCGTTGTCGGAGTAAAGGGCTTGGGTACGGTCACGCTTCCACCCATGGGGATGGTTTGGTTCTCATAGATACGCGCCATGGGGAAGAGACTCTTCTCTGTACCATTCATGACAGCCCCATTGTAGAGTGGCGTGCCTGTGTCACGGCTTTTGAAACTCTCTAGATGCTGTAGTGTCGTCTTCAGGGCGGCATAAGTTTGCAAGCCCTCCAGTGTATTCTTCCAGCTCTCAGGGTAGTTTGCTACAAAGCAAAAGTGATACTTAGCCCCCTCCTCGGGCTGTAGCTCCATAAGGAAAGATTGCTCCGTCGTGAAGTGGCTCTTGACGAGCATACTCTGATTATCTGCAGCGCCCACCTTATAGATCAAAACTGCTAGCTCGCCTACATAGTCTTCGTAGTCCTCAGGGTCAGACTGTATGGAGGGATTGTTGCCCTGCTCACGCAGAGAAGCGTTCGGGAGTTCTATCCCAGCCATCGAAAAGCGCAGACAGGTAATCCGACTAGGATCATCGTCAGGCACAGCTCCTCCATTCATCCGCTGGCACGATACGGATAGTAGCATGCTACAGATGAGAGCTAGAAGTGTGATGTATAATGTATTGCGAGACATAATAAGCAGAGAGCTATATTTGTGTTAGGGAAGTGATGGATAGTTCGAGGGGAGTGGTATACCCTTAGTATCTATTGGTCAGATTGACTGCAAAGGAGTGAATCTGATAGTTGTTGATGAAGATGTTGATCACCAAGTTATTGCCTGGACAATCCTTACATTTATCTTCGAGCTCTAGGACTATGTCGAAGTCGTGGGTACACTCTAGATTTACGTTGGGGTTCTCTAGTATGACCTTACCGAGGAGGTCCTGCTCGAGGAAGTCCTTCTTCTCTTTCTTATTGTATAGGCGTAAGAGGTTGTGGTAGCCCGTCTTGAGCTCCATAAGTGTAAAGGAGAGGGTCCTAGCGACCTTGTCTCTGTATAGCTCTACGCCTGGATAGTTGAGGGTAGGATTGTCTAGAGGCATCCGCCTATTGATGAGGTAGGTGCCGTCGGCCGAGTAGGCCAATATGTCAAAGTCGTCGATGTTGTAGCGATCCTGTACGCTCTTGTGGAGTCTCAGCGTGATATTGATACGGTTGGTCACCTCAAGCATATTGATAGCGACCTCGTCAAATACGGTACCGTACTCCTTGCGGTCTGGTAGAGAGACGACGCGACTCTCTCCTTGCCACACTTTATGCTCTCCGAGACTGATGGCTTTATCATTCTCGGCACGTAGACGTAGCATGACATCTTTTTTGGTCGTCACGCCCTCTACGAAGTTTTCAAAAGTGAAGTATTGGTCTGCTACACCTCCCCATGCGATGAAGGAGTACTGTCCCTTCTCGACAGGTGGTAGCTCGACCTTGTAAGCTTCAGTCAGATCCACCCATCCTGTCACCTTCTTGACTGTGACTAGCACATCGTTTAGGTCAAAGGCGAAGACATACAGCCCATTTACCTCACCCACTGTCTCTGGTGCCTCCATACAGGGAGTCTGATTGTAAAAACTGATGTACACACCCTGGGGGCACTCCTCTAGATCCTCATAGATGATCTTGCTACAAGAGGTGGTGAGTGCTAGGAGAGTGAGTAAGGGAAGTATAATATGGTGAACCCTATTCATAGCTCTGATGTTTGATACAAGTGATAAGAAAAAGACTACAGGGGGACTCGACGCCTCAGTGAGAGGGAGCCTAGCGCCCCCTGTAGTCGTTGTGCGATCTACTCAGCCTCTATTTGGATAGATGCTGGGTCGATTGATTAGTAACGGTTGACAAGATTTACCGTATAGCTGTGGATCGTCCAGGGGAGTACGCGCAGCTGTACTGAGAGGTGCGTTTTCTTCGTCTCGAGCTCCTCACCGGGGTTGATCTTATCCTTGTCAGATACACCCATCTCACCGAAGCCAGTGATGTGTGCATGGTAGACCTGATTACGTACCGTAGGTGACATAGAGATCTTTTCGGTTGTATCGTTGTAAGCGACGTTTGGATTCAGCCAGATGTAGTAGTACATCTCACCGTTCTTGTACTCTGTGGTGCTCTGCTTCTTCTCGTACGAGGCGCCTGCGCCTAGAGTATTATTCATAGCCTCAGCTCTCTCCTTGGTAGAGTAGAACTTACCATCAGATAGACCTAGGTATACCGTCGTAGGAGTCGTGCCTGCAGGAGTAGCACCATCGATCTTGTCTACGGTGAAGGTAGCCTTGATCTCAAACATAGTCGTGTTACCCTTGCGATAGTTTGCGGCATCGTGTGTGACAGGGAGGACAAACTTGCTAAACGTCTCTGCACCTAGAGCAGCCTTGACATTAGCTAGCTCATTGTTTTCCTTGACGAGAGCATCTTGGTAACCACCAGCATCTGAGGGTAGGATCTTACCAGCAGCTTCTGTGCCTAGAGCAGCCCAAGTAGTAACAGTGGTAGCTGGAACAAAGTCATAGACAGGAGCTGCGACCTTCCAGTTCGTGCGATCCTCTAGGACGTTGAACTGAAGTGCGCTACCAGTCACCTGATACTTAACATCCTTGATGGTAGCTGTTGCGGTCTTTGACTCTGTCGGGTGCCCCTCAGCATCTGTGAAAGTACGCTTGACGTCGATCGTCTTGACAGCCTCATCGTCTACAGTGACGATAGCACGAGATACAACACGTGATACACGTACCTCGACACGGTTAGCCTTACCACCGATAGCGTCTTCCTTGCTGATGTTTGGTGCGATCGTTACGTCCGTAGGAGCGGTCTCATTAGTCATCAGGACGATATCCTTCTCAGACTCGTACTTAGCGACATCAGCGATAGCAGCAACGGTAGCGACAGCCTTCTTGAACTCTGCGTCAAACGTAGCTCCATCGGCAGCCTTAGCATCCAAGATGTTCGTGACCTTGTTGTTCTTATCGTTGATGACGACGTAGATCTTTACCTTGTCACCAGACTTAGCCTCTACAGCGAGGTTAGGAGCGAGGATACCGTTGTTGATGCCGTTGAAAGCAGTCTCCGTGAATTGATCTGAGCTGATCGTGGTATTAGAACCAGAGGTAGTGGCTACGTATACCTTGATCTTCTCGATCTTGTCACGACCCTGCCACTCACCATCTAGCTTGTTGTAGTCTCCAGGGAGATCACGAGTCTCAGGTGCTGGGAAGCGGACAGAGACACCTACGTAGGTGTCGCACTCACCGTTTTGGAGTGCAGCCTCTTGCTTGTCACTCTTGCAGCTTGCTAGCCCAAGCAGGAGTGCCGCAGAGGCAAGAAGCGCTGTTCTCATTCTTAGTTTCATCATTGTTAGTTGATTAAATTGTTATTATGAAGTACTGTTTAAGTGCTTTGGATTGAAGTTTGTCTTCTATTATGGGAGGGGGTTACAAGCTTTGTAGTAGCTTCTCTAGTTCGACTAGATTAGCTGCAGCCTCTTGACTTCCCTGAGCCTTGGCTTGCTCAAGGTAACTCTTAGCCTGCTCGTAGTTGCCTAGCTTACTGTAGGCAATACCTATGTTGTTGAGTGCACTAGGATCGTGCTGTAGCTTGCTCAGACGATCTATGGCGACCTGATAGCTACCCGCCTCGATGTCAGAGGCGCTAGCATTGATGATAGCTACAGGCTCATCGGGATACATACGCGTGGCTATGTCAAAGACCTGCTTGAACTCGGGCGAATTGGCTGGATAGCTCTTAGCGACGAGATACATCTCGTTGAGGCTGAGCAGGCGTGGATTGACCTTGATGACTTCACGTGCCTCGGCGACGTCAAACGCCTTGACCTCATAAGCGACCGTGTACTCCGTACGACGTATCTGCGGGTAGTAGTCACGCAGCATGATCTGATAAGTCTCGCCACGGGAGAGACGCTTGAGATGCGCATCACGAGCATCAGGATTGGCTACCTCGTCAATGATGCGAAGGATCTCATCCTTGTCCTGTATAGAGGATGCCTCAATGACCTCACGCGTCTTGACCCAGTCCTCACCATATCCTGAAACATGTAGCTGATTAGTAGGCAAGTGGTAGCGCTGAGCTAGGTACTGTGCGAAGGAGTTCGAGCGACGCTCTGCAAGTGCCTTATTGTGGTTGAAGCTACCCTCGGGAGAGGCGTATCCGACGATAGAGAGTTGCGTGACCTTAATGTTTTCGTCTCCAGTGATCTCATCCATCACCTTACGCACCTCAGAGAGTATCTGACCATTGCTCTTGTAGTTGGGGTCTAGGTCATGCTTGTCACAGCGGAAGTTAAGTACCGCAGTATGCTTGTCGGCACGAGCCTTGACAGGCTCTACCTTAGGAACAATATAAGAGAGCTGATAATTAGGCTGGTAGGGATCTGTGAGGAAAGGGGTACGGAGTACCTGTGTCTCCTCGAGCTTGAAGCAGTCAGCGCAGCCATAGACACGCTCCACGAGGAGTAGATCGGTCTGACTCATCCACTCCTTACGGGGAATGGTGTAGCTATAGGTGACTCGCTGTGCGGTACCATTCTTACGGCGGAGTGACTGTAGCGCCTCCGTGTCCCACTCGTCACGGATACCCGTAGAAGCTTTGCGCTCCTGTACGATGCTACGCTTACGTCCCTCGATCTGTACTGGGGGTAGTAGCTCCACGACCTCACCACTATCCTTCATACGCAGGGCGGGTGAAATACGTAAGAGATCGTTGGAGCGGAGATTGAGTCCATCGAGGACGATCTCCATCTGTACAGTCACGATGTCTGTCGCTTTGCTCACCTCTAGATGATCTACAGAGATCTGATGGATATAAGGACTCTGAGCCTTGAGAGCAGCTGGGAGTGTCAGTAGTAGTGATATAGCCACTAGTGCGTATTTGATCTTGTTCATAAGTCAAGCTGTTCGTCTAATTTAAAAGAGATATATGAGCGACATCGTGGCACGTGTCACACCCCAATAGTTGTATGTCCCCTCGGCCTCCTTGGTGCCACAAGTAGCACAAGGGAACTTCTCATAATGTATACGTGCATAGCCACCTCCTATGGAGGTCTCTACGTTCCAATGCTTGCTGAGTATCCACTGATAACCATAGGATAGACCAGCTCCGTAGAAGTATCCCTGGAAGCGATGGTTATTGAAAGCCTTGAATCTCCCGACGGGAATGTTGATGCCCCCTACATTAAACTGTCCCGTATGGAGGTGCAGTCCTAGGAAGTGCCCATTGAAGACGTCACAAGCCCACCAGCGTAGCTCGGGCTGGAGCAGCCAATGCTTGTAGCGTGTGTCCTCATCGAATGACCACAGGCTTCCACCGCCACCTACCTCTAGTGTGAACTGCTTGCCAAGCCTAAACTCGGCTGCAATATTGGGTGCCGTGGTAGCTCCATAGAGGAGATTGACTTTGCCAGCTACCTTCTGCGCCTCTCCCTGAGCGGGCAGGAGGAGTAGTAGGAAACCTGTGAGGAGGGCTAGGAGCGCCCTCTGTGTGGTATGGTAATGATGCATCATAAGATAGATAAAGCGTATGGGTGTGTATCAGATTCAGATAGGATATACAAGAGCTAGGTTCACTGAATTAGTCGTTATTTCTGCGGTGTACGTGGTGTGGGATTTCATTGAGATAAGTAGATATCTCTAGATCCTGGTGCAAAGGTAGAGCAAAAACTCGAATCGCTGTTGTCAAATTCGTTCTTTAATTTGACATCTTCAATCGAGAATAACAACCTCGACGGATTTTTATTCGAAGTGCTGAAGGGAAACAAGAAGCTCTTCTTCCGCTAAAAACTCTTATCGGGCCGCAATAAAGAAAAATATAAGTACATTTGTCCAGAGACCAGCAGCGAGAGCGCTCATGAACGCTCGATGCTGGTCGCTCGGCACAGACAAACACTAATCAAATTATCCTATGAAGCGACTACTACCTCTTCTCTTCCTCTACCTCCTAGCCACCCTTGGGGTGACGGCTCAGGAGAAGCAAGGGGGGCAAATCTTCCACTCTGGCAGCGAAGGTCCAGTCTTTGACTACACCGTCGAGGCTGGTCTACCACGCCCCTACTACGACGATGGTGGCCCTGAGAAGGGCATGAGGGGCAACTACTCCATGACTATCGTACAGTTCAAGCCAGTCAACTCTAATTCTCACATCACCATCGTCTTTGAGGAGATGGAGATAGGAGAGTTTGACGAATTGCGCTTCTACAATGGAGCTATCACCCTATGGAATGGTCCCGACGAAGAAGGATACTATTACTACGACTGGCCCAAGGATGTAGACCCGATCATGACTGTCAAGGGGACTCCGGCCAATCCACGCTTTACGGTCACCTCCACCGCTGCGGATGGCTGCCTGTCGGTAGCGCTCTTCAACGGATCCAACTCACCAGGCTGGAAGGCGATGGTCTACTGCGTCAGAAACGGTGATCCCGAGCCTGGCACGACGCCCCAGCAAGCGACCATTCGCTACGTCTCTACGACTGGTAGCGGTGATGGTAGCTCCTGGAGCAATGCCTCGAGCGATCTGCAAGCTATGATCGATGCTTCTTCCGCTGGTGACGAGGTGTGGGTGGCTAAGGGGACTTATCGCCCTACCAAGCTCATCAAGACTTCTAAAAATCGCTCTTACGCGTTTATACTCAAGGAGGGTGTGTCTCTCTATGGTGGATTTGCGGGCGACGAGACTAGTCGTGACGACCGCACTGCTACTGAGATGATCGGTAACTGCTATAGCACCAATGAGACGATCCTCTCTGCCGATGATGATGTCCCTGATGTCTGGACACGTATCGAGGGCGCTGGCTCTATGGTACGCCAGGAGTGGGAGATCACAGGCCATGAGGGTAACTACAACCACGTCCTTTACAGTGCTACGCCCTTTGCCGAGCGCACCACGATCGAGGGCTTTACGCTCAAGGGTGCCAATGCTAATGAGCAGAAAGTCAAGGCTTGTGGTGGAGCTCTCTACGCCTCGGGCAATGTAGCTCTACTCAACTGCAACATCACCGAGCATTACGCTTACACTGGCGCAGAGACCATGACATCTACATGGCCTTTCCTAGGCGGTGCCGTTGCGATACTAAAGGGTGATGGTAAGGCGCTGGTCAAGAATTGCGCTTTCTCCAAGAGTATGATCTCTATGCCAAACGGAGTAGCCGCTGGTGCTGGTGTCTATATCGAGCAGGGTACAGTAGAGCACTCCACCTTCGATGGTTGTATCGCATTAGATCAGGGCGGAGCTATCAGTGCTATTGGCTCTACGGTCAGAGCTTGCGAGATCACCAATAGCTATGCCGCTTCGGGTGGTGCTATCTACGCTGAGGATGCGACGCTACAATATAATAAGGTATATGACTGTAAGTCGATGCGTGGCGGTGCTATCTATGCTAGCGCCTCAACGATCGAAAACAATATCCTATATAATTGCTTTGCCGATGATCCTATCTATACTGATCCTACGATGGCAAATCGTGGAGGGGGTGCCGTATGGACGCTCGGCACGAGCACGCTCGTAGGCAACCTGATCTATAACTGTACAGGCTTCAAGGGTGGCGGTGTCGTGATGACGGCCGACGGCACCTTTGCCCACAACACGATAGCTCAGTGCGTGGCCAATAACGCTGCTGAGACCACTCCCGACCTGCTGCTGCCTGCTGGCACTAAGGCGCTCAACTCTATCTCTGGAGTAGACACTTCTAGCAAGCACTTTGTCAAGCCGACAACCTTTGCGGGCTATACTAAAGATGCGACTAAGGCTGAGGAGCTAGCCACTAGTGACTGGCACCTGCTGACCACTTCGTCTCTCATCGGTACAGGTACCTCCTCTGAGTACAATAACACGATCGACATCTATGGAGACACCCGCATACAGGAGCTCTCTGTCAATCCGGGGGCTATCGCCAAGGCTGTGACTCCTATTGAGGAGACCGCTGCGATCGTCATGACCGTGGAGAGTACGGAGCGGGAGATCAAGATAGGCACGGGTGGCCCTAAGGGGACGAAGTTCTTCATTGACTGGGGCGATGGCAACAAGGTCGAGTACGAAGGCGCTAAAAACGTCTCCAACAAGCCTCTTGACAACACGATCAAGATCTATGGTGATGATATCCTCATCCTCCTAGCGGACAATATCGGGCTCACGGCTCTCGATGTGACCCATGCGTCTAAGCTCTCTAAGCTCTCTTGTAGCAACAACAAGCTCTCTGAGCTAGACCTGACGCACAATGAGTCTCTCACAGGTGTCTACTGCTCGGAGAACCTTATCTCCAAGCCGCTCAACATCTCGCAGTGCACCAATATGCGTGCCTTCGACATCAGTCGCAACGCTATCCCTGGCCAGCTCGACCTCTCACAGATGAGCAGTCTCTCGAGCTTCAAGTGCTTTAACAATGCGATCACGGAGATACTACTGCCTAAGACCGCTCCGCTCAACACGATCGACTGCGACAGCAACCGCATCGCGACACTAGACTTGACGGGCATCAACGATCTTGCTGAGCTAAACTGTGCCTACAACGAGCTCACCGAGCTCACACTCACCGAGCTGCCTAACCTCTCGAAGGTCTACGCTCCAGGCAACAAGCTCTCTAAGATCACCTTCGACCCGAAGACGATCATCACGGATCTGACGCTCTTTAGCAATAAGTTTGCTACGATAGACCTCGCAGCGCTGCCTCAGCTGACGAGCCTATACCTACAGGACAATGAGCTGACAGCTATCGACCTGACGGTGACGCCGCTCGTCAAGTGGCTCAACCTGTCGGAGAATAAGCTCTCTAGCCTAGACGTCACGCCACTCAAGGGTCTTATGAACCTGCGCTGTGCGGGCAATCAGATCCCTGCGATCGACCTCTCACAGTCGCCTCTGCTGAACACCATCTTGATCGACGACAACAAGCTCACAGAGCTAGATGTACAGCATCAGAAGAACCTCTTCTGGCTCACCTGCTCAGGCAATGAGCTGACCAAGCTAGACCTCTCGCACAATCCGTCGGTCGTCTGGCTCAAGTGTAGCCGCAACAAGCTCACGCAGCTCGATCTCTCGGCTCAGAAGTCGGTGCAGATGCTTTACTGCGATCACAACCAGATCAGCGAGCTTAAGATCTCCAACTATGCTGGGCTACAGGGACTATTCTTGCAGAGCAATATGCTACCTGCCACAGCACTCAATAGTTTGATCAAGGCACTCCCCAACGTCTCTGAGGTGGAGGTACATGACAACAATCGCGAGTGGGCTAAGCAGCTCAACATCAGCGACAACCCAGGCACCGCCGAGGCTGATATCACACCAGCACAGAGCAACGGCTGGATCGTCACGAACGAGACTGCTATCCTCGCACCTACGACGGTGGGGGTTACGAGCATCTACTACGACGCTGACCAGAGAGCGATCGTCTCAGAGACTCCTCTGGCACAGATCACGCTCTACAGCCTACAGGGTGAGATGATCCTGCACGCTACCAGTGGTGGCACGCACTATGCGCTACCTGAGCTACCAGTGGGTAGTTACCTCGTACATGCCGAGAGCGCAGACGGAGCCATCCTCACGCTCAAGGTGGTAGTCTCCAAGTAAGGCTGCTAACGCTATAAATGCGACAAGCCCCCCCCCGACAGTGCTGGGGGGCTTGTTCGCAACAACTAATAAGTAAACTAGTATAACCTATGAAGTATAATTCGACTTTTGGCTTAATCCTAACGCTGGCGGTGGCACTTGTCACACTGAGCGCTTGCGACGAGGAGCTGCGAGACCCCAAGGAGGGTCCTATCACTTTCTTAGTTGGCGGCAAGGCTCCCGTAGCCGGTACGCCTATGCCTAAGACCCCTAACATGTCTCATGCCTCTCTGCCCGCAGAGAGCATGCCACTGGTAGAGGCTGGCAATGCCTTTAGCCTTAAGCTCTTTGGGGCTCTTCTGGAGAATCGGGCTTCCAGTGCTAACCTCGTGCTCTCACCGATCTCTATCGAGACGGCCCTCGGGATGAATGCGGTGGGTCTGTCGGACGAAGCTTTCGATGAGTACAGATCGGTACTGAAGCTACCCGCTACACAGAGCCTTGCCACTGTAGCAAGATATTATCAGCAGCTCAACGCGGTGATGTGTAGTGCGGATGAGTACGCCTGCTACTTCCCGTCCAATAGCTTTTGGGTCTCCTCAAAGTATCAAAGTCACTTGATCAAGTCCTATCCACGGCAACTCTTTGACTTCTTTGGAGCTCCGACAGCGACACTCGACCTCAGCGATCCAGCCTCTTATGAGGCGGTCAATGCTTGGATCAGTCGCAAGACCTACGGCAAGATACAACGCATGCTAGACCCCAGTCATGCTGGGGAGCAAGACCCGCTTGCCTTCCTAGTCAATACCGCATTCTTTGCAGCAGCGTGGCAATGGGAGACGAGCGAAGAGCAGACCCAAGCGGGTAAGTTCACCAATGGCGCTGGCGAGGAGGAGCCGGCTATGATGATGTCTATCCACAATGACACCTCCATCGACTACTTCGCCGATGATCGCTTTGAGGCGCTTTCGGTTGGTCTACAAGCTAGTGAGGAGTTGCAAAAGTATGGTAAGACACCATTTCGTATGCTGCTCATCTTACCGAAAGATCGTACGCTACCGCTCTCCCAGAGCCTACCGACAACTGAAGAGCTACGCAGATTCACCACCGCTGGCAAGCGCTACGCACTAGACATACGACTGCCCCGCTTGAACGCTGGGATCCCCACGCTAGACCTGACGCCAGAGCTGATGGAGCTAGGACTATGCAAGACGCTAGGAGTTCCTCTCACAGAGCTCAGCCGTATGTTTGACCCGAAGTTTCTAGCCGAGCAGTCGGGTCGACAGAACCGCCTATACCACCAAGCGACACTCCAGTGGGATGAGAAAGGCGTCGAGGGAGCCGCTGCAACGGTTATAGGGGTCGTGGAGCCTGGTATAGGTGATCCGCTTGAGACTCGTAGCATCGCTTTCGACAGGCCATTCTTTGCTTCTATCGTACACCCCGAGACGGGTAAGATACTCTTCATCGCTGCCATCAACACACTACGCAGATGATGCGTGCTCAGCAAACATATACACTAAACAGTTTAACTATAAACCATTTCCCCTATGAAAAGAATCACATCAATCCTCCTGCTCCTCATAGCAGGAGCACTCACCCTCACTAGTTGTGACTGGGATAATCCGATCACAGGTGGTGACACGCCAAGAGAGCCTGAAAAGATCTCACAGTGGCTACTTCCCATAGAGCGTTACGGCATCACCCTCGATGAGGTGACTCAGATCGAGGAGGGACGCGGTAACAAGGTCAAGCGCACAGACGAGCTGATGACCCTGACCGCTACGCCTCAAGATACCTCGGCAGTACGAGAGATCGTTTACTACTTTGACAAGAGCAGTCACTATCAGGTAGCTCGTGTACAGTTTGCTTCGCAAGAGAGTGCCAAGCAGTTTATCCAGGAGTATCTGCTCAACAATGGCTTCGTCAAGAGCGACCTCCGCACCGCCAAGGCTTCGGAAGAGATCTACATCAGCGCACCGCGCGGTAGCCGTGTCTCCTCAGTCGTCCTCGTGGATGGTGAGCAGACTGAGCCGATCTTCTGGTGGGCTAGCAACGACAACAAGAAGACCAACTGGCTACGTGTCGATCCCCTTCAGGATCAGACTACCGGTATCTGGATGCCTCTCCTACCCTACGGGGCTACCCTAGAGATGGTTCAGCTCTTTGAGGCTCGTATGGGTCACACTTACGATGCAGAGGCGAGCAAGCCTGACAAGGGCGTCTACAAGTTCAAGACGGGACACGAGGTGTACACACAGACCACCTACTGGCTTGATCTTGAGACAAACCACTTCCTCGAGGAGAGCAAGGTCTCTTGCGACACACTTCATCGCCCCACGCCTGAGCAGATCGATGCCTACCTGACGGCACAAGGCTTTAGACCTTCAGGTCTACAAGATAAGGAGGGCAACTCTCTTTACTACGACAAGGCGCTCAAGCTCGTCGCTCACATCGATATGAATATCCCTAAGGACGAGACGGCTAAGGCAACCTTCCGCCCTGGGATTCAATACTATGTTGAGAACCTTGACGACAAGATGCCTTATGAAGAGGTGGACTTCCCGATGCCTCTCTTTGGCTTCGATAGAGACACGTTAGCGACTGTCATGAAGGAATACGCTAACCAGGACTACACGGCAGCTGTCGTTGATATGCTGGCCGACGATATGCCCTTCCCAGCAGTACAGACACGCTGTAAGTACTTCCCGACGATCATCTTGCTACCCTCTGACACCGACCCACTCTATGGCGCTGCACTCGTTGTCTGTACCGACCTCAGAGCACTACACTCACCTATGATTGTGGATCGCCTAGAGCGTCGAGGCTTCGTATATGATCCTAAGAGGACCATACTCCTACCTACTTATGTCAACGAGCAGGAGGGTGTGATGGTGCAGATCGATGATGGTGCTGTGACTGGTATTACAAATATCAGCTTCAGTCCTATCGAGGACTTCAACAGAGCATCGGCTCCACTGGCACGACGCCTAAAGCGATAGTGCTAGACCGAGCGATATAACATCGACAACACAATAGTACGGGCGGGCTCACCATGTAGTGAGTCCGCCCGTTGTCGTCTAGAGAGTTTGGGAGAGTGGCTGAGTAGGAGTCGCCCTCCTCGTTAGCCGTATCATACTCTACTACTTATACATACGAGTTCCAAAAGAAGTTTCCCTCTTGGAACTTTTTAGTTCCAAGGGAGGAACTCTTTAATTCCAACGGAGGAATTTTTTAGTTCCAACGGAGGAACTTTTTAGTTCCAAGGGAGGAAACGTCTATTAGCTAGTAATAATTCGTACCTTTGTAACCTAAGTAATACAAATGAATAACTATGAGCCACTCCTCACTGATTAGCGAACTGAAGGCGCGTGGGATGATTCATAACATCATGCCAGGCACCGAAGAGCAACTCACGGAGCACCTGACAACGGCCTACGTGGGCTTTGACCCGACGGCTGACTCGCTCCACATCGGTCACCTCGTCGGCGTGATGATGCTACGACACTTGCAGCGTGCTGGACACAGACCTATAGCTCTACTGGGTGGTGCTACCGGTATGATCGGCGACCCCTCGATGAAGTCCCAAGAGCGCAACCTACTAGATATGGATACGCTCCGACACAATCAGGAGTGCATCGGTCGACAGCTGGGGCACTTCCTCGACTTTGAGTCTGACGCTCCCAATAAGGCACTACTACTGAACAACTACGACTGGATGAAGGACTACAGCTTCCTCAACTTCATCCGAGACATCGGTAAGCATATCACGGTGAACTATATGATGGCGAAGGATAGCGTCAAGCGACGCCTTGAGGCGAATGCCGAGGCGGGACTCTCCTTCACCGAGTTCTCCTACCAGCTCCTCCAGGGCTACGACTACCTGCACCTCTACCGTGAGTACGGCTGCCGTGTGCAGATGGGTGGCTCTGATCAGTGGGGTAATATCACAACTGGCACGGAGCTGATACGCCGCATCGAGGGTGGTGAAGCCTTTGGCGTGACCTGCCCACTGATCAAGAAGGCTGACGGCACGAAGTTTGGCAAGACAGAGCAAGGCAACGTCTGGCTAGATCGTCGCTACACGTCACCCTACACCTTCTGTCAGTTCTGGCTCAATGTCTCCGACGAGGACGCCGAGCGCTTTGTCAAGATCTTTACCAGCATCCCCTTGGAGGAGATCGACTCGCTCATAGAGCGTCATCGTCAGGCACCGCATGAGCGCCTACTCCAGCATACGCTCGCCGAGCAGCTCACGGTCATGGTTCACGGACGTGAGGATTATGAGCAGAGCATGTCGGCTGGGCAGATACTCTTTGGCAATAACACGCACGACCAGCTACGTCAGATGTCGGAGGAGCTACTCAAGGAGGTGATGGCAGGCGTACCAAACTACAACGTCGGCCGGACGCTCCTAGAGCAGGCAGACGGTGTGAAGCTGCTAGATCTACTGGTAGAGCATGCACCGATCTTTAAGTCCAAGGGCGAGCTGCGCAAGCTGATCGCTTCGAACGGCATTAGCCTCAACAAGGAGAAGGTCGCTGACCAAGATTGTGTGGTCACCACCGATGACCTGATCGCTGGCAAGTATCTGATCGTGCAGCGAGGTAAGAAGAACTACTACCTCATCACGGTCTCTGCCTAGCATAAAAAGGGAAGCCCTATGCTCCTCTCGGTCGTTCTAGTCAACTACAAGGTGCCGCAGCTGACCATCGAGGCGGTTCGCTCGGTGCTGGCTAGTTGTCGTCGGCTGGACGGAGAGGTAGAGGTGATCGTGCTGGACAATGCCTCGGGCGATGACTCGATGACTCGTCTCCGCACAGCCTTTGGTGCGGAGCCTAGGGTCAAGCTACTAGAGAGTGCTACGAACGGAGGCTTTGCCCGTGGCAACAACCAAGCGATCGCCGAGGCGCATGGCGACTATCTCCTACTACTCAACCCCGATACGCTGGTGGGTGAGTCGACACTCGCCTACTGCTTGACTTTTCTCCAGACCCATCCCGATGCTGGTGCCGTGGGTCCTCGACTCATTAATCAGTCTGGCGTGATGCACCCCGAGTGTAAGCGGGGCGTGCCTACGCTGTGGCATAGCTTCTGCCGCTTCACACGTCTCTACCGCATGGCTCCTCACTCTGCGTGGCTCAATGGTTACTACCAGGGGCATCTCTCGCCTGATGAGGTGCAGCAGGTGCCGGTGCTGACGGGTGCTTTCCTGATGATGCGACGGTCACTATACCTAGCGGTGGGCGGACTAGACGAGCGCTACTTCATGTATGGCGAGGACATAGATCTCTGCTACACAATAGAGCAGGCGGGTTACCACAACTACTACCTCCCGACACCAGTGCTCCACTACAAGGGCGAGTCGGAGCAGGCGGTCGACAGGGTGCGCTACGAAGAGAACTTCTACGGAGCGATGCGCCTCTTCTATCTCAAGCATCAGGGGGAGAATTGGTGGAGTCGACATGTGACCACGCCACTCGTACTTGCTGCCATCAATCTACAGCGTCGCTTAGCGCTTTGTCGTCGCAAAAAGAGAGCTTCGCATACCACGCTACCCGCACCGCAGACCATATCGCTGACGCTTGCCGAGCTAAGCGCAGATGTAGAGGCTTTTCCCCTGGGGACTCGACTAGAAGTGTCGCTAGCGGAAGCTTCGTACGACTCCCTACTAGAGACTATGGAGCGCTGCGCTGCGCGGAGATACCTATTTATAGTAAACCCATAAGACTATTTCGCTGAAGCTATGAAGCACAAACCGATCATCATAGGCGTAGCGGGCGGCACTGCCTCGGGCAAGAGCACCCTGGTGCGCCGTCTGCAGGAGACCTTTGTCGATGAGGATGTCGTAGTCCTCAGTCACGACTACTATTACAAGGCGCACGATGAGCTGCCTCTGGAGCAGCGTGCTAAGCTCAACTATGATCATCCCGATGCCTTCGACACGAAGCTGATGTGCGAGCAGATTAGCCAGCTTTGTGAGGGGCACAGCGTGGAGCGCCCTGTCTACTCTTTTGTCAATCACAACCGCATCCCCGAGACGGTCACCATCGATCCGCCTTGTGTACTGATCATCGACGGGATCTTGATCTTTGAGAATGAAGAGCTGCGTGATCTGATGGATGTCAAGATCTACGTTCAGACAGACGATGATGTGCGCCTAGCGCGTCGCATACAGCGCGATGTCAAGGAGCGAGGACGCAGTGTGGACTCGGTCATCGAGCAGTACCTCACGACGGTCAAGCCGATGCATCAGGAGTTTGTCGAGCCTTCACGGCGCTACGCCGACCTGATCATCCCGGAGGGCGGCTTTAACTCCGTTGCCGTGCGTCTCTTAATAGACAATGTGCGCTCACTCCTCACCTCAAGAGCTAAGCATTAGAGGTTGAATATTTAGCGGACAGATGTTGGATCAGATATTAGGCTTCGATCTCTCAGCTCTCGTATGGTCTGAGATTACGGTGACGAGGATTCTAGACTTCATCGGGACCTTCGCCTTCGCTATCTCTGGCATACGCCTAGCGTCGACCAAGCAGATGGACTGGTTTGGAGCTTACGTGCTGGGAGTCACGACGGCTGTAGGCGGAGGTACGCTACGAGATCTATTCCTAGGAGTGACGCCCTTCTGGATGCTGCAACCCTCCTACATGATCATCACCTTTGTGGCGCTCCTCTACGTATATATCTTCCGAAAGATCGTCATCCGCACAGCTCCGACGGTCTTTGTCTTTGACGCTATCGGGCTGGGACTCTTTGTGGTGGTCGGCGTCGACAAGACGCTCGCCATGGGCTTCCCCAGTTGGGTGGCGGTCATCATGGGTACCGTGACCGGCTCCTTCGGAGGGTTGCTGCGAGACATTATCCTCAACGAGACGCCCCTCATCTGTCGCCAAGATATCTACGCTTTGGCCTGTATCATCGGAGGCATCGTATACACCCTGATGCTCCGCTTCATACCTATAGATATAGTCTACGCACAGCTTGTGTCAGCGGGCTTGATCATTCTGATCCGCATCCTCGCTGCGCACTATCACTGGCACTTGCCACAGCTCAAGGGAGTCAGCAACTCCAAGTAACTTACATCTCTTATGAAAAACATTATGACCTTCCTACCACTCGCCCTCACGCTCTTGCTGGCTTGCCAGCCCTCCACTGAAAGCAGTGCCGAGGTGACACCTACGGATACGATCGCAATAGCAGACACGGTCGTGGCTGAGCCTCAGCCCGAGCTTACGGCAGATCAGATTGTCATCGACCGGGAGCTAACCTTTGATAAGTATACGCTCGAGGACTCCTATGAATATAAGGAGAAGACGCGCACCATACAGTGGGATAAGATACAAGCGCAGCTCCTACGCATCGAGCAGCTACAAGCAGAGCCACAGCAGTGGGGCGTACTGCAAAACTATAAGAACGCAAATGGCGAGGCGCCACTGACCAAAGCGTGGTCTCGCGATAGCTACAAGCTAGTCTCAGACTCGCTCGGTGTGGAGCGCTATCAGTCTGTGCCACTCTATGCCCCCTCGGACACCCTCACGCCAGAGCTTTATGGTCGCGATGGGACGCTCATAGCGATGACCGACACCTTGGGCAGCAAGTTTTGGCAAGGCAGAGTCGAGTCTCCCGAGGCGGAGTGGTATGTGCCACGGCGCTACGTTCAGCTGTTGAAGCCCGATGTCACCTTCTCTCACGTGGTCGTAGTAGATCGCAAGAACCAGCACATCGTCGTGCTGGAGCGTCAGTCGCCAGCGCACTACCTCGTGCGGAGCATCAACCCCGCCACGACGGGGCGTCACAAGCCGCCCCACGCTAAGGAGACGCCTCTAGGCATCTTCCTCCTGCAGCAGAAGAAGCCGAAGATGTTTTACACCAGTGACGGGTCTAGTCGCATCGCAGGCTTTGCGCCGTGGGCTAGTCGCTTCACTTGCGGAGCCTATATACATGGTGTCCCCGTAAACAATCCTAAGGGCAAGATCGTTGAGTACAGTCCATCGCTCGGCACGACGCCCCGCTCGCACATGTGCGTCCGCAATGCCAGTTCGCACGCTAAGTTTGTTTATGACAACTGCCCCACGCTCGCCACGCTCATCGTGGTGATCGAGTGACCCTTTGTTGTGTAGGGTAGGCTTGCGAGATAAAATATTATTCGTACCTTTGCAGGCGAAATACATCGTCGTACTCATTGTCGCCCCATTGAGGTGGGGCATTGAGTGGCGAGGATGATATGAATGTCTCACAAATAACCTCATAAACAAGATGTACCTAGACAGTACCAAGAAGCAAGAGATCTTCGCACAGTACGGAGCCTCAGCACAGGACACAGGCAGTGTCGAGAGCCAGGTAGCTCTCTTTACTTATCGTATTCAGCACCTCACGGAGCACCTCAAGGACAACAAGAAGGACTTCTCTACCTCACGTAGCCTGAAGATGCTCGTAGGTAAGCGTCGTCGTCTGCTAGACTATCTCGCTAAGAAGGATATCGAGCGTTATCGTAAGCTCATCGCTGACCTTGGCATCCGTCACACGACGAAGTTCTAAGCAGCGCGTCCAGCCGAAGGTACTGGTAAAAATTAGCCGAAAGAGGACATTCGAAAAATAAATCCTCCAAAGCTATTGCAGATTCAAAAAGTTTTCGTACCTTTGTACTCACAAATCGGCAGGGCGCCCTTTAGCACCTCTCGGTGGTTAGGAAGAGCGACGGCTCTTATAAGTTTTGAGTTTGTGTACTCATAATATATACGAGAGGATTATTAGAGAGTGGGTGTCCGAAATGCGGAAGTAGCTCAGTTGGTAGAGCACAACCTTGCCAAGGTTGGGGTCGCGGGTTCGAGTCCCGTCTTCCGCTCTCCGATATATACAGATATTGGTTTAGAGTAAGAACAGATAAGCGTAGTGAGCCGCACAGCTCCTACGCTTATCTTGTTTTATTAGTGTATGTCAAGAGCTGACTAGCCCAAGCTCTCTACACCGCCTTAGACTGAGAAGATGTATATTTGCAAGTAGGAGACTGTTGCATAAAGGCGAATCGCTGTGTTGCTTTCGGGATTCGGCTTCGGTCACATACGGAGGTATGCTCCCTTCAGACCTCACCCTCAGCGCCTTGCGCTTCATCCTTTCTGTAAAGTCTAGACAATCTTGCAAGCAAGATTGTGAGACTGTTGACTTTTGCAACAGTCTCAAGTAGAGAGAGGCGGGTCGGATGACTCTCTAACTTCTACTCTCTAACTTCTAACCTCTAATCTCTAATTCCCCCTATGCACGAATTGGTTTGTCCGAATTGCCATCAGCCGTTTAGTATTGATGAGCGTGGCTATGCGCAGCTGCTAGAGCAGGTGCGTGGTCAGGCCTTTGACAAGGCACTCGCAGAGCGCGTGGCACTTGTAGAGGAGCAGAGCCGACAGGCGCAGCAGCTAGCTGTAGCGCAGGCCGAGGCGACGCTCAAGGAGCAGCTCTCCCAGCGAGACACTCAGCTGGTTCAGCTGCAGAGCAAGCTCGACGCCATGGGCGAGAAGAGCCAAGCGGATCTGCAGCTGGCTCTGGCCAACAAAGAGCAGACGATCACCGAGCTGCACGCTCAGCTAGCGCAGCAGGAGAGCTTGCGAGATAATGAGCGCCTGAAGGTGCAGGCCGAGAGCCAGAAGACACTACAAGCCAAGGAGCAGGAGATCACTGCTCTGCAAGCTCAGGTGGCGCTACAAAGCAAAGAGGCTCAGCTGGAAGTCAAGCAACTGCAAGAGCAGCACGAGCTAGAGAAGAAGATGCTGGAGCGAGAGGTAGACTTCTACAAAGACCTCAAGACCCGCATGTCCACCAAGATGCTCGGCGAGACACTCGAGCAGCACTGTGCCTTAGAGTTTGAGCAGAAGCTGAGATCCTTCTACCCCCACGCTTACTTTGAGAAGGACAACGATGTGGTCGGTGGCACCAAAGGAGACTTTGTCTTTCGTGACTATGCCGAGGGTAATGAGCTAGAGTACATCTCCATCATGTTTGAGATGAAAAACGAAGCCGACACGACCTCCACGAAGCATCGCAACGAAGACTTTCTCAAGAAGCTCGACGAGGATCGGCGCAAGAAAGGGTGCGAGTATGCCGTCCTCGTGTCGCTCCTAGAGCCAGACAACGAGCTCTACAATGGTGGCATCGTCGATAAGTCACACCGCTACGAGAAGATGTATGTGATCCGGCCCCAGTTCTTCGTACCGCTGATCACGCTCCTCGTCTCCACCTCACGCAAGAGCCTCGACATACGCAAGCAGCTCTTCGAGGCGCAGCAACAGTCCATCGATATCACACACTTTGAGGAGGATATAGAGGAGTTCAAGGACAAGTTCGGACGCAACTTCCGCCTAGCGAGTGAGAAGTTTCAGAAGGCAATCGAAGAGATCGACAGTTCGATCAAGCATCTGCAGAAGATCAAGGAGCATCTCATCGGTAGCGAAAACAACCTACGCCTAGCCAACGACAAGGCGGAGGGGCTCACCATTCGCAAGCTCACCTACAAGAATCCGACCATGCAAGCGAAGTTTAAGGAGCTCAAAGCGCAGCGCGCACTCGAACAGCCTTCAGAGGATTAAACTATCGAACACGACATATATATAGAGAGGGGACTCGACCGCTACCGTGCGATCGGGTCCCCTCTATCATTAAGAGACTATTGCAAAAGTCAACAGTCTCATTTAGCTACGCTAGACGAGTGGCGGGAGGTCGGGACGTGTGAGGTAGTCAGCGACGACCACGGGGTAGTAAGTATGCTCCAGACGATGAATGCGCTCAGCGAGCGTATCGACCGTGTCATCGGGATGAACCGCTAGACGCACCTCGCAGAGCGTCGAGCCACGATCGAACTGGTCGTCGATGAGGTGGATCGTGATGCCGCTCACGGAGCAATGATCCTCTAGTACACGCTCATGGACGCGATCGCCATACATCCCCTTGCCTCCATAGTCGGGCAGCAGCCCCGGGTGAATGTTGAGGATACGCTGCGGGAAAGTGCGCAGCAAGCTCTCTGGCACCAAACCCAGGAAGCCCGCCAGGACAATAGCCGTCACCCGATAC
Source organism: Porphyromonas asaccharolytica DSM 20707 (assembly GCF_000212375.1). Taxonomy (NCBI): domain Bacteria; kingdom Pseudomonadati; phylum Bacteroidota; class Bacteroidia; order Bacteroidales; family Porphyromonadaceae; genus Porphyromonas; species Porphyromonas asaccharolytica. The sequence continues at coordinate 371,450 of NC_015501.1, forward strand.
TGCTCCCGAAGTTGCTTAGCAAAAGCGGGGTCTCGCATCTCCTTGCGCTGGAAGGTGAGGGACGGTATGCCCAGTCTCTCAGCACGCTTGAGGACTCCAGCGTGGGGGTTGTCAGTTGCTATAAGCGCGACAGAAATGTCGTCGATATGAGCCAGGTAGTGAACAAGAGCCTCCGCATTTGTTCCATTGCCTGAGGCGAAGATAGCTATGGTTTCCATTTTTATTCGTACATTTGTTGCACATAAGGGGCGCATGTGTGCAAAATGCAGTGGCATTCGCACGCTCTCACGTCTCTTGTGTACAAAGGTACAGCTAAATCTGCGGACACGATACGCCTCAGCGCCAAGCGGTCTGCACCGAGGCTTACCGATCCAGTATGACTAATCAATTATTCATCAAATAAACCTATTAAGCAATGAACGCAGAAGTAGAAAGCAAGGTCAAAGACCTAATAGCAGACAAACTCAACGTCGAGCTCTCAGAGGTAACTCGTGAGGCAAACTTCACCACCGATCTTGGTGCTGACTCACTCGACACTGTCGAGCTGATGATGGCCTTCGAGAAGGAGTTTGATATGACCATCCCCGACGAGGAGGCTGAGGGTATCAAGACCGTTGGCGACGCTATCGACTACATCGAGAAGCAGCTAGCATAAGCCATCCCGAGGAGTAGACAGAGTGCTCTCCTCACCATACGATACAGAGGTCTCGTCGCATAGCTATGCGACCACCTAGATCCTCTGTAGCACATACAGAGCCCGAGGGCAAGTCTCAGATCTCCCAGCGTGGGTGCTGGGCTTGCCCTTGTGCATTTCCCCACATTCAGTTTACACCGCTAGAACCTGCTGCTCATAGCAGCAGACTCCTCATATCCTTGACGCTTGACTTTGATATAGCCTATGCAATTTAACAGAGTAGTCGTGACTGGCCTAGGTGCCATCACCCCCATTGGCAATGATGCTCCTACCACTTGGCAAAACATGCTAGCCGGTAAGAGTGGAGCAGCTCCCATCACACAGTTTGATGCCTCCAAGTTCAAGACCCAGTTCGCCTGTGAGGTCAAAGGCTTTAATCCAGAAGAGCACTTCGACCGCAAGGAGGTACGCCGCTATGATCGATATACACAGCTCGCACTGGTAGCGACAAAAGAGGCGATCGCAGACTCTGCTGTAGACCTAGAGCATGTCGACAAGAACGAGGTCGGCGTCATCATCAGCGCAGGTATCGGAGGACTAGAGACCTTCCAGGAGGAGATCATGCAGTATGATCCCGAGCGGGGGCCCCGCTTCAACCCCTTCTTCATCCCGAAGATGATCTCCGACATCGCTGCTGGACTCGTATCGATCGAGTACGGCTTCCACGGACCCAACTACAGTGTCGCCTCAGCTTGTGCCTCCTCAACCAATGCAATCATCGATGCCGCTATCATGATACGTCTAGGCAAGGCGAAGATGATGGTCGCCGGTGGTAGCGAGGCTGCTGTGACGGTCGCTGGTATCGGCGGCTTCAACGCAATGCATGCACTCTCCACACGCAATGACTCACCCGAGACCGCCTCTCGCCCCTTCAGTGCGAGCCGTGACGGCTTTGTACTAGGCGAGGGAGCTGCGATCCTCATACTTGAGGAGTATGAGCATGCAGTAGCTCGTGGGGCTAAGATCTATGCAGAGTTCGCCGGCTTCGGACTCTCAGCCGATGCCTATCACCTGACCGCTAGCCACCCCGAGGGACTAGGAGCCAAGCTCGTCATGACCCGTGCCTTAGAGGATGCTGGTATGAAGCCCGAAGATGTAGACTATATCAACGTTCACGGCACCTCTACACCCGTCGGTGATGCCTCAGAGGTCAAAGCGATCCAAAGCGTCTGGGGCGACAAAGCGTACGACCTCAACATCAGCTCCTCGAAGTCTATGACAGGACACCTGCTCGGTGCTACGGGAGCCCTAGAGGCTATGGCTATCGTCAAGTCCATCCAGGAAGATGTCGTCACACCGACCATCAATCATGAGCCAGGAGATGAAGACGACCAGATAGACTACAAGCTCAACTTCACCTTTGACAAGGCACAAAAGCGCACCGTCAACGTAGCCATGAGCAATACCTTCGGCTTCGGAGGTCACAACGCTTGCGTCATCTTCAAGAAGGTTCGATAAGCGCGCACTCACTATACGTAGATCGCATCGCATAGAGCCTATGACAATCTATCAGCGACACTTCCTCACGCCTGTCTGCATCCGCTCGTTAGAGCAGACACGCGTGAAGGGGTGTCGCTCTTTTGAGGCTCCTAGAGAGGTAGTGCTATGAGTTTGATCAGACTCTCTCGAACCAGAATGTGGCTCCAGGAGCTCAGCGAGCGCTGGCAGCACTGGTGGAGCAACTTGCGTGGAGACAACTCACAGCGCACACCCAATCTGACGACCCTCTTCGATCGGATAGGTATCGTGCCGGTCCGCACAGACCTCTACCTCCTAGCTATGCGTCACCGCTCCTGCTCTATCGTCGGAGAGGAAGGAGAGAAACTCAATAATGAGCGGCTCGAGTTCCTCGGTGATGCAGTCCTCGAAGCCTCTATCTGCACCTACCTTTATCAGCTCCACCCCACATGGGACGAAGGCGAGCTAAGCAAGTGCAAGAGTTCGCTCGTGAGCCGTCCCGTCAATAACGAGGTGGGGCGACGCCTCCATCTGGAGCGTTATATCATCATGGTGCCAAGCGCCTTAGACAACTCGGTAGACATCTACGGCAATACCGTAGAGGCACTCATCGGCGCCATCTACCTCGATCAGGGCTACGCCCGTACGCAAGAGTTCGTCCGGGACTTTATCCTCCCCACCTATCGCGACATGCAGGCTCACACGGTGGCGAGCATTCAGAACTATAAGAGCGAACTGATTGAGTGGGTTCAGAAGCATCACCTCTCTCACGAGTTCCGCCTCGAGGAGCACGAGATGGCACCGCACGATCACTTCATCTACAGCGTTTGGATCGATGGCAAGCCCGTAGGGCGCGGCGCAGGCAGTAGCAAGAAGCGCGCCCAGCAGGAGGCAGCACGCGACACCCTCAAGCTACTCCAGCAGGCCTACTCAGCCATACAGAGCCACGGAGGCTAAGTCCTTATATCTCTAGAGGCTGTGGCTCCATCCGATAGCCTTTTATGAGACTGTTGCAAAAGTCAACAGTCTCACAATCTTGCTTGCAAGATTGTCTAGACTTTGCAGAAAGGATGAAGCGCAAGGCGCTGAGGGTGAGGTCTGAAGGGAGCATACATCCGTATGTGACCGAAGCCGAATCCAGAAAGCAACACAGCGATTCGCCTTTATGCAACAGTCTCTTTATGATAGTCACGACAGGAAGTCTATTCCCACGTGGCTATTTTTTATTGGCCACGGAAGAAACAAAAAATCTCCACGTAGGCGAGAATCATTTCCTCGGACGTATCGTTTGATTCTTCCGAAGTTTCACTTCTCGCCCACGTGGAGATTTTTTGTTTCTCAGTGAGCTATTTGGAAATTCCTACGTGGGAATTGAGCTCAGGTGGTTACTCTTGTGACAAGGCGAAGATCGTCTCATCACCACAGATGTTGCGCACCTTGATGCGTAGCGGGCGCTTACCGCTACTAGGGTAAGCTATAGAGCCATCCCATAGCTCTCTGGTATCTGTGCCATCGAGTGTTACCTGCCCCAACTTGTCAATGATGAGCTCGGTGTCGCTGTGCCACGGTCCATCGCTATGGGTGCAGTCTAGGCTTAGGTACTCAATTTGCTCCAGCCCCTCTTCACTCAGAGTGATAGGCGTGGGGCGTCTCTTACTATAGATCGGCTGCTGCAGGAGACGCTCGTTGTATTCGGTGATCTTCCGCTCTACACGATCACTGTGAAAGCTGTCGATCACAATCTGATCTACCAACGAGCCATTGTTGCACTCTATGTGCCAGACCATCTCATCCTCTAGGGTGACATTGTCTAGAACCACCTTGAGATCACGTAGCTCTACTGCTATGGGGTAGGTATTCTCACTCTTGATGAATGTCTCTAGCTCCTCTCGATCTATCATATCAATGTAGTAGATGATGACCTTCGAGACCGTATCAGGTAAATCGGGGAAAGCCTCCTTGAGGATACGATTCATCAGGGGAATGTCTAGGAGTCGTGTCGTGGAGTCCATAAGGTTGGGCAGGTAGACGGGGATCATACCCTCCTTGCTGTCGAGGATGCTACCCTCCCACATCTTGTCTAGAGCATCTTCGTTGCGAAGACCTGGAATCAGCTCGCGAAGCTTGGTCATCGTCTGCTGTGGGTTGCGGTATAGGCTCACCCCATCTTGTATCTCGAGTATCTGTGCCGTGGCACCGGGTATCTTACGCAGTCTGTCACGAGTGGTCTGTATGCTGTTGACCCCGACATCGGAGTGTATAAATCGTCGCCCCAGCTTGGTCGCGACAGCCGCCGTGACCCCACTGCCCCCAAAGAAGTCTGCCACCAGCATCCCCTCATCACTACTAGCCTTGATGAAACGATCTAGTAAAGCTTCTGGTTTTTGTGTTGCATACTCAACTCTTTCTGTTGCAGCTTGATTTACGATCGCTAGTTCAAACCAATCTCTAGGGAGTGTACCTTCTGCGTCTTTTAAATATTGGCGATAAGTGTTTTCGCTTTCCTCTGTTGGATCGTTTCTTCCATCTTTGTATCGAAGTCTATAAGGCTCACCGTTTTGATCAAGGAACTTAAACTTCTTAAGCGTTACAGGGGAATACTCCTCCCAAATCGCACGATAATTAAAGACATAATCGTCGGATCTTGTATAGAAGTATATGCAGTCATGTTTGCGGTTATAATATCGTTTGGATGACTCTCTTTCTTTATAGCACCAAATAATCTCATTGCGAAAGTTCTCCTCTCCGAATATCTCGTCCATAAGGATCTTGACGTAGTGTCCGATGTGCCAGTCGAGGTGTACGTAAATAGAGGCGGTCGGACTCATAACACTCTTGATGGCGAGGAGGTTTTCGTACATCCAGTTGAGGTATAGCTCCTTGTCCCACACGTCACCATACATAGTCTCCTCAAAGGCACGTAGCTCCTCATTGTCTAGCTCTTTCTCAGCCTTGGCGACAGCCTCTGCTACCTTGGGGTTGCGACGCAGGTAGACCTTCTTGGCATAGTCGGCACCACTGGCGAAGGGAGGATCGATGTAGACCAGATCTACCTCGATGCCTTGATCCTTGAGGTAAGCACAGGCGGAGACGCACTCGCCACGCAAGATAAGGTTGTCGCTATGCGGGTCTTCGCCTAGCAGCTCTGTCTGCATCACATCGTAGAGAGGCATACCACGCTGCGTACGCTCGTAGATGAGGTCGCTATCACGATAACGCAGTATGCGCTGCGTGCGGGTGAAATTGTCCAGGACGGCTTGTCCCTCTAGTACGTTGGGAGTGTAAGGTATATATTTGATAGCCATAGTCGGGATAAGGTATTAAATGGTGAGGTATTCAAACTCTGTTTTTAGTCCGACCCACAAGGGGTCGATCCATGGGCGACGTCTTGCACCCCCAGTCGTTCGGGCTGCGCCCTCCGACTGGGGGCTAGGATTCGTCTGACCTCCTGCGGAGGTCACAAACGACGTGTATCTGCAATATGGATCCTTCGTGTCATCTCCTGCGGAGGTCACAATAGATGACAATGACGTTTCGCTCTTAGGCTTAGCGAGGAACGACCGCAGCGCGGTCGGACGGATCCTAGCCCCCAGTCGGAGGGCATAGCCCGAACGACTGGGGGAACCGATGGGTACGCCCCCCATAACGACCTCCCCTCGTGGGAGGTCGGACTTACGAGTATGATTCGTCTTGAGCTGCATCTAATCCAAATATCATTGTTAACTCCTTCTCAAAGCCAAGCTTGCCGTGATGCTCTTTTTGCCTATCAATATAGGAGCTGACAGCTACAACATCCCTACGGCTTACTGTACTCGCAAAGTACCCCTCTTGCCAAGCAAAAGATCCACGTGCGCTTACCTTTGTATTTAGGAACTTATTGGTCGACTTCTTGATCTCTCGGACAAAGTGTGAGACAACAAACTCTCCTGAATAAGCAACCAGTAAGATGTGGATATGATCCGTCATCCCATTTACATTTATAACAGAGTAGGAACCAGCTTTGGTACAAGCCTGTATGTAGGCATATAGGCGCTCCTGTATGTCAGGGCGGATAGACGGCTTCCGCTCCTTCGTTGAGAAGACGAGGTGATAATAAAGCGAGATATAATTATCTGTACCCATGAGGTCTACGATCGGAAGAACTCTTTTATCTTCTGCTCCACGAGGATATCCATCTGCTCTCGGTCTCTCTGCTCCTCAAGGTATAGGAAGTCCATCTCATAGGAGTCTGTTGTATCGCTGAGCGCCTTGTTGTTGAGCTGTAGGAAGTAGTCGGTGACAAATGCTTGCTTGTCCTGAAAGAGTGACGCGAAGCCAGCACCCTTGGTCTCGATGATGAGGATCTTGCAGATTGCTTTTGCCTCGTCACGCTGTATCATGAGAAAGTCGGGGTAGTAGCGACCGATGTACCGCCATGCACCACCCGTCGGCTCTCCTGTGGTGCTGCGCTTGGTGTAGCAGTTGATAGCAAACTCGGTCAGTAGGTCGTCACCATTGAAGTAGACCTCTAGTTGATGTCGCTGCGCCATCGGGAGGAGCGTATCTTTGAATATGTCTTCCTCTAGTTGGCTGTCAAAGTGGTACGGCAGGTAGTGGTAGCTATGGGTAGCACCTAGGTTGTGTGGTGTCTCCAGGCTGTCGGGGCTATTCTGAAGATTATCGATCAAGCTCTGTGGCGCTTTGTTTGCCTTGAGCGCCTCAATGGCAGCTCGCACCCCTTTGCTGAGGGTCTTACGTTGCTCTCCTCTGTCGAAGGCGATGATGGAGTCTACCTCTTCGACTGTGGGGTAGTACCTAGCTGTATCAGGTACTGTGATAGGTGAAGAGAGATGCTCTACACGTAGTAGGTGTGCTGTCTCGGGGACCACCTCTTCGGAGCTTTGGAGCGTGCGCTGCGGAATAAAAGCTTTGCGCACCTCGCTTCTTATCGCCTGCTGGTCATAGCGTGGCGAGAGATAAGTGCCTTCGCCCTCTTGCTGTATCGTAATCTTGTGAAAGAGACTACGCAGCGACTCCTCATACGCTATTAGATCGCTATAAGTAAGGGTGCCAAAGCTCTCCTTCTGTATCTTCCCTATCCAAGCTCTGAAGGTGATGGGTAGTGTCGTCTCACCAGTCTGTAGCGAAGCGAGGGTGGAGCCCTTGTCTATGATCGCTCCCGTGATACTCTGTACGGTGATGAGTGTCTTGTCGCTCGGGATCTGTATCTCATTAGACTCTAGTCGATCCTGAGTGTGTAGCTCCTCACAGATCACCTCTAGCTGATACTTGATGCGTAGCTGATAGTATCGGATAGGGTCCGTGAGCTGAGTCTCCTTGAGACGACTGTATCGATAACGTTCGATGAATCGAGAGTTAGGGCGTCGCTTGTTGAGCTGGTCTATGTCGGTGCGTTGCTGCTCTTTGAGCTGTGAGTTAAGGGTCTTAGCATTATCACGATTCATCCAGACGAGAGCAGTCTCGATTGTAGCATCGGTTACCTCTCGGAGACAGCGACAGCTGGTCTGTAGCACCATATTGCGAGGACACGCTCCTCGATGTGGTAAGATGACAGAGGTGAGGCTGCGACAGTCCCATCCCTCCTTGCCGATCTGTACGAGGAGTATGATCCTATATGAAGACATAGGAGTGTCTAGGGAGCTAAACTGATACTCGGCATCATCGGGCTGTGGATAGTTCTTATTTCCTCTGTGGTACTTGAGGATTGTCTTTGCTGGACTCCAACCAGCGGCAGTAACCAGCTCAGAGACGAGAGGGCATACTTCGGTTTCGAGCGTATCGATCTTGCCACAATAGATGGCTAGCTTGGCAGAGGTACCATCACTATATGTGGTGTCTCGGTACAGCTTTATAAACTCTTGCACCCCCTGTCGTATGATCTCCTCTCCTCCCTGGTCGGCATACTTGATCTGAGGTGACTTGAGGAAGTTGCCTACTCCCTCAATCAGGGGAAAGTGGTAGACAATATTGGAGATCGTCTTGAGCTTGACAGACTCAGACTGATAGATGGTGATCTCCTCGGCTCGACTCAGATAGGGGGTCCCCGAAAACCCAAGAACGGTAGTTATCTGCCCCTCGGCGGCCCAGTGGGTGACGATCTGTCGGAGCTTGATCTCGCTATCAGAGGCGTGGTGAACCTCATCAATGAGGAGTGATAGGTGTGGTATCTGAGCGATGATCTGGCGTAACTCATTGTCGTTGCGTATTTGTGCAATATCTTCTGGAGTCAAAAGACTAGGGTCTTTCTCTCCTAGCTTGTCTAGCTTATCTAGTCTGTCGATAAGCTTCTCCGCATTGGTGATAGCAACGAGTCCACGGAGAGTATTGAGTGGTGCGTGGGCATTGATCTTCTGAGCGTTTTGGTTTTTAGTGCGATTGCTTTTGCTTGCAGAGCGACTCTCGTCTAGCACCTCAAACTTGACCTCTCGTGCTATCTGCTGCGCTACCTCAGGCGGTAGTATCCATGATGGGTCAAACTCCTGTATGCTCTTGAGACTAGGCATAATGGAGGACTTGAGACCAGAGGGTATAAGGATGAGAAAGTTCTGAGCGAAGGCTCCATTCTCTGGCTCTATATGCGAGAAGTATAGGTCTATGTAGATAAAGCAGGCCATCAGGAAGGTTTTGCCCGCTCCCATTGGTAAACTAAAGAGATAGTCGGCGTAGTCAATACCATAAAAGATGTTGCGGAGTGCCTGCGAGGCGTCTATCTCTTGGTGATGCTTTGCTAAGATCTGTTTGAACTGCTGTGGGAGAGCTTCTTCCTTTGAGCTAAGCACCTTGGCATAGTAGGCGAGATTGTGTAGCGGGATATTTTCCTCTCTATAGAGTGAGTAGCAACCACTCTGACTGATATCTTCGTCGGTGAGGGTGCCGAAGGTGTGCTCGGTAAATATCTGATATAGAGGCTTACTGTCATGTACCACTTTGAGATAAAGGTAGTGGCGTATAGCCTCTATCTGCGCATCACGTAGCTTGCCCCGCTCCAAGATGTACTGTAGAAATGGCTGACAAGGACAGTCGGGCTGTGCCCACCACGCATCGCTGGCCTCTTTGATTAATTCGTAAAACATATATCGCTCTAAACTCGATTGCCCACCAAAGGTAGTAAAAAATATCGCTGTAGGATAGACGTCTGTGATGCCTTGCGGTATCAAACAGATATCACGGCGAGGGACGACCGCAAGCGGTCGGACGGGTCATAGCCCCTAGTCGGATGGTTCAGACCGAACGACTGAGGAATATGAGGGGTACGCCCCGCATGACGACCTCCCCAGGGGGCTGAAGTTCTAAAAACTCTCTTTCGTCTTCGAGGGTGTGGTAAAGACTTCAACAATCTAATGCGACTCTCCTGAAATGTGTGGCGACGGCGTACTCTATCTCAAGATTATTTTGTACATTTACAGAGCCTAAAATGCGGAGGTGCGACCTTGTCGCAAGCTTCGCCCTAGGTGCTTACAATATAATGCGCTAGTAATGAGCTGTAAATCGTTTTCTACCCAGGTTGTCCAGACCGCACACATAGCAGGTCAGGAGCCTTGGTCTGCTCCTAGCCTACCCACTCTCCCTATGACAAAAAAAATAAAACAATATAATGACGAACGAATGGCAATACACTCCCTTCACCCGAGAGGAGGAGGTGGGTGGCTCTCAACTGGCGCATGCCTTGAGAATACCCGCTGTGGCGGGACGCCTACTCTATCGTCGCGGTATACGTACAGAAGCAGATGCACAGCGATTCTTTCACCCATCGCTAGAGGATCTGCACGACCCCTTTCTGATGCAAGATATGGATCTGGCGGTCAAGCGTCTCAACAAGGCGCTAGGACGCAAGGAGCATATCATGATATACGGCGACTACGATGTAGATGGCACTACAGCAGTATCACTAATCTATAAGTACCTCCGCTCGGCGGGGTGCAGCGAGCACCTGCTGAGCTACTATATCCCAGGACGGGACGATGAGGGCTACGGCGTATCCTATCGGGGCGTGGATCATGCCCATGAGATAGGCGCGACGCTGATCATCGTGGTGGATTGTGGCATCAAGGCTATCAACGAGATAGCCTATGCTAAGACGTTGGGGATAGACTTTATCATCTGCGATCACCACCACCCTGACGACCAGCTGCCCGATGCCGCGGCCGTCCTAGACCCTAAGCGACCAGACTGTCACTACCCCTTTGAGGAGCTCTGTGGGTGTGGCGTCGCGTTTAAGTTTATGCAGGCCTTTGGGATGAATAATGGGTTCCCCTCGGCTTCGCTCTTTAAGCTCCTAGACCTGGTCGCTGTGAGTATTGCAGCTGATCTGGTCTCTGTGATGGATGAAAATAGAATCTTGGCGCACTATGGACTCCGTCAGCTCAATCGCAATCCCTCGATGGGGCTCAAGGGGATCATCAAGACTTGTGGTCTCGAAGGGCGTAAGATCACGATGTCCGACATCATCTACAAGATCGGGCCGAGGATCAACGCCTCGGGACGTATGATGAATGGCCGCGAGGCGGTCGATCTGCTCCTGAGCAATGATGCTAAGACGACAGCCCGCATGAGCGAGCTGATCGATGAGTACAACGTGCGTCGTCGCGAGCTAGACCGCTCTACGACCGACGAGGCTATGCAGCTCCTACAAGTCAATCCTGAGCTGGCACATCAGCCCATCGTAGTCCTCTACCAGCCTGACTGGCACAAGGGGGTCATAGGAATCGTTGCCTCTCGTGTGGCGGAGTATACCAATAGACCGACGATCGTGCTGACTGGCACGAGCGACCGGATCGTGGGCTCGGCGCGAAGTGTCGGCGGGATAGACATCTACAGCATCATCGAGGAGGCTAGAGATCTGCTCCTAAACTTCGGTGGGCACACCTATGCTGCTGGGTTGACACTCTTGCCGGACAAGCTACCCGACTTCCGCGCTTACATACAGGGAGTCAATGCCGTGACAACTAGTGATCGAGCACAGTCCACACCGATAGAGATCGATGCCGAGATAGAGCTTCGTGAGGTGACGCAGAGACTCTACACGACGATACAGCGCTTTGCTCCGTATGGACCGGACAACTACCCGCCGCTCTTTGTGACACAGCAACTCTATGACGGAGGGGCTAGCAGAGCTGTGGGACGCAATAGCGAGCACTTTAAGGTAGACGCTATACCTACACTGGGATCCAAGAAGCATTGCCCAGGGATAGCCTTCAACCAAGCACCCGCCTTCCGCTTTATGAAGAAGTCTTCGGCAGGAAGAGCAATTGCACCCTTTGCCCTTGTCTACCAAATAGATGAGAACCACTTTAACGGAATTGTCTCCCTACAGTTACTGATCAAGGATGTCAAGCCACAACGACCTGGAGAGGACCTCTTTGCCTCCCAGCGATGAGGCAGCAGGCAACTCCTCTGGGCGTAGCGAAGCTGTCGACTGGGACTTGCTCCTCGAGGAGCAGGCTGACTTGTGGAGTGATGCTGCGACCGATCCGAGAACGGAGACCGAGCGTGAGCAACTAGGTGAGGAGCCCCCTCAGCAGGCGACCGACAGACCAGAGACGCCGCAGACCGCCTCTGCGGACGACGAGCAGACCCCGCTAGAGGTACTCCATCGCTATTGGGGCTACCCCGCTTTTCGTCTCAAGCAGGCGGAGATCATCGACAGCGTCTTGGCGGGGCGAGACACGCTCGGGCTGCTACCTACGGGTGGGGGTAAGAGTATTACCTTTCAGGTACCGACGATGCTCCACGACGGGCTGACGCTCGTTGTCACGCCGCTCATTGCTCTCATGAAGGATCAGGTAGATGGCCTCAACAAGCGGGGTATGTCTGCCGTGGCTATTCACTCAGGCATGGAGTACAAGGAGATCCATCGTGCCTTGGACAATTGTCTGTATGGTGGGTGCAAATTTCTTTACCTTTCCCCTGAGCGACTGAGCTCACCACTCTTTCTCGCCTGTCTACCCGAACTACCGATACAGTTGATCGTGGTGGACGAGTGTCACTGTATCTCGCAGTGGGGTTACGACTTCCGCCCTAGCTATCTGAAGATTGCAGAGATACGTCGCTACTACCCTACTGTGCCCCTGCTAGCACTCACAGCGACCGCCACGCCTGAGGTGGTCGCCGATGTGATGGCTCGTCTGAGCTTTCGTGAGCCGCATGTCATCAGTAGTTCTTTCGCACGGGACAACCTGCAGTATATCGTACGTCCTACGACAGACAAGGCGACGGAGCTCCTCCATATCCTCTCCTCGACGACTGGTAGCGCGATCGTCTACTGTCGCAATCGCAAGAAGACGCAAGAGCTGGCTGAGATGCTACAGGAGACGGGCGTATCGGCACACTACTACCATGCGGGGCTGACGCATGCCGAGCGAGAGATCAAGCAAAACGCTTGGATGGCAGGAGAGGTGCGTGTGATGGTTTGCACAAATGCTTTCGGCATGGGCATCGACAAGCCCGATGTGCGTCTCGTGGTGCACTGGAGTATGCCCATAGCTCTAGAGGAATACTTCCAAGAGGCGGGGCGTGCGGGGCGTGACGGGCTGCGCGCTTTTGCCGTGGTGCTATATGAGCGCCGAGATCGTGGTATGCTCCAGCAGCGGGTGCAAAACGAATTTCCCGACAAAGCATACATTCGAGACATCTACGATACCCTCTACAGCTACCTAGGGATAGGTCTCGGCGAGGGCATGGAGCGCAGCTATGAGATAGATCTAGAGGCGTTTGTACGCACGGAGCATCTGCACCCGACACGTAGCTTGAGTGCCTTGCATATCCTCGAGCTGGCGGGTGCCTGGGAGCTGCTCCTCGATGAGGCACGCTCACGACTGATCGTAGAGGTCTCTAGAGAGGAGCTATACTACATCCGAGGCTTGTCCGCCCAAGATGACAAAGTGCTACGAGCTGTCTTGAGAAACTACTCGGGACTCTTTGCCGATTACGTCTTCATCGACGAGCGTACCCTCTCCATACAGACGCACCTGACGGGAGAAGAGGTCTACGACAGCCTAGTCAGGATGAGCCAGCGAGAGATCATTCACTATATCCCGCGAAAGCGTTTGCCCCGTATCCTCTTCTACACACGGCGGGAGCGCAAGCATCACTTTCTCATCCCCCCAGAGGTGTACGAGCTGCGCAAAGAGGCTATGACCAAGCGGCTCGCCGCCACGATCGCATACCTAGATGGTCAGCAGGGATGCCGACAGGCGATGCTCCTGCACTACTTCGGTGAGGAGCTGGCTGAGCCGTGCGGACGCTGTGACCTTTGTCTAGCTCGTAAGGCGCGCTCCCAGCGTAGTGAGGAGGCTCTAGAGACGCGACTCAAGACTTTTCTAGAGCAATTGGAGGCGCCTTCGCTTACCTTGCAGACTTTGGCTAAGAGGCTCGGGATTAAGCAGAAAGCTTTGCTCCCGATCCTGCAGCAGCTCCTCGAGACAGACGACCGCTACCGCACCGACGGGGTACACCTATATAAGAATAAGTAATCGAATGAGTGACCACGATATGATCCTACACCCACACGCTAAGATTAACCTCGGGCTGCGCATCCTGCGTCGTCGCCCCGACGGCTACCACGACATCGAGAGCTGTATGCTCCCCATTGGCTGGGCAGACCAGCTCACGGTAGAGATAGCTGCAGAAGCTACGAAGGAGTCGTACGACTCGTACGAAATCGCCGGTCTAGCGGGAGAACTGCCCATCGAGCGCAATCTGATCTACAAAGCGGTGCAGCTACTCAGAGCGCAACACCCAGAGATACCTCCGCTACAGCTCAAGCTCGAGAAGCAGATCCCGACAGAAGCTGGTCTCGGTGGTGGCTCGGCCGATGCCGCCTACACGCTCCTAGCGATCAACGACCTGTGTCGCTTAGGGCTCTCCACGGCAGAGCTAGAGACGTTGGCTGGAGAGCTCGGCAGCGACTGCCCCTTCTTCATTCAGTCCCGCTCCGTGCTGGTCACAGGTCGTGGCGAGGTACTCACGCCGCTCACGATGCCGTCCGCACTCCTCGGCAAATGGCTCCTCGTCGTCAAGCCTTCCATCGGCATGAGTACCGCCGAAGCGTACCGACAGGTGACACGCCACCCCGAGGCGGAGGGCAAGCTTGCAGCACTACTGGAGCAACCGATAGCGCAGTGGCGAGAGCTGATCATCAACGACTTCGAGTCCGTCGTCTTCGCGCACTATCCTGAGCTAGCCGCTCTGCGAGACACGCTCTACCACCACGGAGCCCTCTACGCCGCCATGTCCGGCTCAGGGACAGCACTCTACGGTATCTTCGCCGACAATCCCCTCTCCTCCGTCTCCTCCTCCCCGCTCGCTACCCACCTCGCCGACCTCCCCGTCTGGCTCGAGCGCCTCTCCTAGCTCCCTCCCAGAGCTTCCGCAAAAGTCTCGAGTAACCTTTTGACCGGTAACGATTCGACGGGTGAGGCGTGACGAGTAACGACAAATATCTTGACACCCACTCGGCTAGTCCGACCCACAAGGGGTCGATCTTCTAGCACGTTCACCTAACCATCGGTCGTTCGGGGCTTTTGCCCCTCCGACCGACGGCTACGAAACGTCCGACCGCAAGCAGTCGTTAGCTCTCCGTAAAGAGGTCTGGACGTGTAATTGTTGTTAGGATGCACCGACGAGTAACTATTGTAGGAACGCATGGTGAGTATCTAGTGGGAGGGCGTCCGTCCCAGTTAAATCACGGACGCTGTAATCTTTGACATCACGACCGTCCTCCGACTCGACACTATCTGTGCGTTCCTACACTGGTTATACGTCGGCTGGTTCGACAATGGACGCCCTCCGACTCGACACTATCTGTGCGTTCCTACACTGGTTATACGTCGGCTGGTTTGACAATGGACGCCCTCCGACTCGACACTTTCGTGCGTTTCCTACACCGGTTATACGTCAGCTAGTTCGACAATGAACGCCCTCTGACTCGACACTATCTGTGCGTTCCTACACTGGTTATACGTTGGCTGGTTCGACAACAGACGCCCTCCGACTCGACACTTCCGTGCGTTTCCTACACTGGTTATACGTCGGCTGGTTCGACAACAGACGCCCTCTGACTCGACACTATCTGTGCATTCCTACACTGGTTATACGTCGGCTGGTTCGACAACAGACGCCCTCTGACTCGACACTATCTGTGCATTCCTACACTGGTTATACGTCGGCTGGTTCGACAATGGACGCCCTCCGACTCGACACTTCCGTGCGTTTCCTACACCGGTTATACGTCGGCTGGTTCGACAATGGACGCCCTCCGACTCGACACTATCTGTGCGCCCCTACAAAGGCTACTCGCCTAATCCATTCGATTGCGCTTATAAAAAAGGACCTCGTGAGAGGTCCGACGCATCGTAGCCGTCGGTCGGAGGGGTCACAGCCCCGAACGACCGATGGAAAGGCGGACGTGCTAGAAGATCGACCCCTTGTGGGTCGGACTAGGCGAAGGACTACAGCCCCAGTCTGACCTCCCCTCGTGGAAGCTAACGCCTATCAGAGCTCATCTTCATTTAGTCTGAAGATGAGCTCTAGTTCTTGTGCAATATCAAACTTGCGGTGATGTTCTTGCTGCATTTCAATGTACCTGCATATAGCTGCAACATCTCGCTTGCTAACCGTACTAACAAAGTACCCATCTTGCCAAGCAAAAGAGCCATTCATACCCATCGCAGTATTGAGAAACTTGTTTGTGGACTTCTTTATCTCTCTTACGAAGTTGGAGATGACAAAGTCCCCTGAGTAAGCAATCAATAGTATGTGGATATGATCGCTCATGCCATTTACCTTGATTATGGAGTGACTCTTAGACTTCGAGCAATGTTGTAGATAGGCGTATAGTCTCGGCTGGACATTAGGGGTGAGTAAAGGCTTTCTCCCCTTCGTTGAGAATACAATGTGATAATACAGAGCTGTGTAGTTACCTACATACATGACTTATTGATTTATTTGTCGGGGCGGGCGAAGAGGGCTTTGTAGAGCGTCGAGAGGATTTTGTCGGCTTGGTAGACGGAGGTGACATGATGCCACTTGACGCTGCGATGCCCCTCACGGGACTCGCGCACTTCGCACTCTTTGCCGTAGCTAGCCACGCTCTTGAGGAGTATGTCGAAGGCTTTGCTCTGATAGTATGCCGAGCCACTTGGCGGGAGGAAGAGGATCATCTGCTCACGACGCAGCGACACCTTGACGATGCCGAGGTGGCTGGCTAGTCGTCGCAGACGCGGTACCATAAGCAGGCTTTTGGTTTGCGGTGGCAGTGCGCCAAAGCGATCTCGCAGGCGATCGGCAAAATCTTTTAGTTCGCGGTCGCTCTCCAGCTCGTCCAGTTCACGGTAGAGCAAGATGCGCTCGCTGTCTTGCGGTATGTATTCGTGAGGTAGGGAGAGGTCGAGGTCAGTATCGATCGTGGTGTCGGTGAGCGCATTGCCTAGCTCAGCCTGCTGCTCCGTCTGAGCGGCAAAGAGCGCCGCAAAGTCCTCTTGTTTGACCTCCCGCACTGCCTCCTCAAAGACTTTGCGGTAAGTCTCGAAGCCTAGGTCAGCGATGAAGCCACTTTGCTCTGTACCTAATATGTTGCCGGCACCTCGTATGTCTAGATCCTGCAGAGCGATGCGCATACCGCTACCTAGGTCGGAGAAGCTCTCGATCGCCTTAACACGTCGTGCGGCAGCCTCCGTGAGGGTGCCTAGGGGAGGAGTGATCAGATAACAGTAAGCCCGCTGACTACCTCGCCCCACACGGCCACGGAGCTGGTGCAGGTCGCTCAGTCCGTAGCGATGAGCGGAGTTGATGAGGATCGTATTGACATTGGGCATGTCGATGCCGTTCTCGATGATCGTCGTGGCTAGGAGCAGGTCGTACTTGCGCTCGGCAAAGTCTAGGAGTATCTGCTCCGTCTCGCTCGGGGTCAAGCGCCCGTGAGCAATCGCAATGCGAATGCCGGGGACGCACTCCTCGATCTGTCCCGCCACGCCGTGGATCGACTCGATGCGGTTGTGCACAAAGAAGACCTGTCCGTGGCGTGCTAACTCGTAACCAATGGCATCGGCAATGGTCTCTTGCGACCAGCGAATGAGTCGTGTCGTGACCGGCTGACGATTGCGCGGAGGCGTATTGATGTTGGAGAGATCACGAGCGCCCATTAGGGAGAACTGTAGGGTGCGGGGTATCGGTGTTGCCGAGAGCGTGAGCGTATCTACGTTGACCTGTAGCTTACGAAGCTGCTCCTTAGCTTTGACACCAAACTTCTGCTCCTCGTCTATGATGAGCAGTCCGAGCGACTTGAAGGTGACCCCCTTGCCCAGTAGTCGGTGCGTACCTATTAATATGTCTACTCGTCCGTCCGCTAGATCCTTTAGGATCGCTTTAGACTGCTTGTCGCTCTTAGCTCTTGAGAGGTACTCGATACGGCAGGGCAATCCCTCGAGTCGCTGGCTAAAGGTCTGGTAGTGCTGGTAAGCTAGGATCGTCGTCGGCACCAAGACCGCCACCTGCTTGCTGTCGGCGACCGCCTTGAAGGCCGCTCGTACCGCCACCTCCGTCTTGCCAAAGCCCACGTCACCGCAGACCAATCGATCCATCGGACGGTTACTCTCCATGTCCGCCTTGATCTGCTCGATCGCTTTCAGTTGGTCGGGCGTCTCCTCATAAGCAAAGGAAGCCTCCATCTCGTGCTGCAGGTAGCTATCGGGCGAAAAGGCAAAGCCCGGCTGCTCCTTGCGCGCTGCATAGAGCGCAATGAGGTCACGAGCGATTGACTTGATCTTGGTCTTTGCACGCTCTTTGAGCTTTGTCCAGGCACCCGTGCCTAGTTTGCTGAGCTGTGGCTCGCCCTCCTCTTGCGCTTGGTACTTCGAGAGCTTGTGCAGGCTGTGGATGCTCACAAGGAGCACATCTTTGTTTTGGTAGACCAGCTTGACCACCTCACGTGGCTTGCCGTCTACCTCCGTGGTGAGGAGCCCGTCAAACTGTCCTACACCATGGTCGCTGTGGACGATGTAGTCGCCAGGCGAGATGGCGTGTAGCTCCTTGAGCGAGATAGCCGCATCGGCATTGCGTATGCGGTCACTCTTGAGCTGGTAGTGGTGGTAGCGGTCGAAGACCTGATGATCGGTCAGGAGCAAGACGTCCAAGTCTTTATCCTCAAAACCCTCGTGGACGACTAGTGGCACCCACTCGGGGAGTAGCTCCTCGGCTTCGCGCTCGATGAGAATCTCCTTGAGACGTTGCGCCTGTGCGGACGACTCGGAGAGGAAGAAGCTCTTGAAGAAGCCCCGCTTGCGTACTTGCAGCTCCTCAACCAATAGGTCAAAGTGTCGATGGATCAGTAGCTGTGGCTTGGTAGCAAAGGTAATCCGCTGGTCAACGAAAGAGAGCCCCTTCGTCGGGGTGGCTAGGATCTTCGTGCGCTGCTTTACCTCAGCCGAGAGTTTGTCAGGGGGAAGTAGTAGAGCTCGCATCTCCTCCTGCGTGGCAAAAGCACCTTCGTACTCCACCGCTAGCTCCGCATCGTAGAGTGCTCTCCACTGCTCAGCGAGCGACTCGTAGCGACTGATCCAGAGTTGGTAGTCAGGAGATAGAAGCGACAAGAGCGAGGTCTCTCTGCCAGTGGCATCGCCTTTGACCTGTAGTGCGGGGGCTATCTCAGCACGCTCACACTGATCCACAGAGAGCTGGCTCTCAATGTCAAAGCGGCGTATGCTATCGATCTCATCGTCAAAGAAGTCAATGCGATAAGGATAGGTGCTACCATAGGAGAAGATGTCCACGAGACTACCACGGTAGACCACTTGTCCAGGGCTGTAAACGTAGTCCACCTCTTCGAAGCCCTCCTCGAGTAGTCGCTCTCGCAGCGTGTCACGAGAGATCACATCACCCACGCTAAGCGTGAAGCAGCTCTGGGCGACCTCCTGCTGGGAGGGTATCGCCTCGGCAAGAGCTTCGGGGTAAGAGACGATCAGCGGTGTATCGCCCGCAGCAAGGCTGGCGAGCAGTTCGGCACGCAGCACCTCCTGCGCTGGCTCTCGCTGACCATATTTAATGTGTCTATTGAAGGCTGAGGGGTAGTAGTAAGCTTTGACCCCTAGAGCCTCTAGGTCGCCCAGCATATAGCCCGCACTATCGGCATCCTCGGCAATCACCAGATAAGGGTGCTCACGCGCCAAGGTGGCGAGGATAAAGGCGGGCGCCGAAGCGGTCACCCCCTCGAGCTCTACACAATGATCCTGCTGTAGGGCTTGGCGAAGCTCTACGATACGCGGGTGATCGTGCCAGAGATCGAGGAGGGACATAGGGATAGATTACTTCTGGCGTAGCTGGCGAGCCAGGATCGTATTGCGCATCAGCGTGATGATCGTCATAGGACCTACACCGCCTGGCACAGGCGTGATGTAGGAGCAGAGCGGAGCTACCTCGTCAAAGTCGACGTCGCCCACGATACGAGAGCCGCTCTTCTTCGTTGCGTCGGGCACACGTGTGATGCCCACGTCGATGACGATGGCACCCTCCTTGACCATCTCCTTCTTGACAAAAAGCGGGATACCAATAGCCGCGACCACGATGTCAGCTTGACGGCAGATGGAGGCAATGTCTTTCGTGCGGCTGTGGCAGATCGTTACGGTCGCATTGCCCTGCGCACCCTTCTGGAGGAAGAGCTGAGCGATCGGTTTGCCCACGATGTTGCTTCGTCCGAGGACCACCACATGCTTGCCCTCCGTGCTAATGTTGTAGTGCTTGAGCAGCTCGATGACCCCCTTAGGCGTGGCAGGCACGAGGCACGGCTCGCCAAGGCTGAGGAGTCCCACGTTGATCGGGTGGAAGCCGTCCACATCCTTGCGGTAGTCTACTGCGTGAATGACCGCCTGCTCGTCAATATGCTTCGGCAGTGGCAGCTGGACGATAAAGCCATCTACCTCGGGATCTTTGTTGAGCTGCTCGATCTCTGCGATGAGCTCCTCCTGCGTGATGGACTCGTCAAAGCGCTTCGTCAGAGAGATAAAGCCGACCTCTTCGCAAGCCTTGATCTTGCTCGCTATGTAGGTTTCGCTGGCTCCATCATGTCCCACGATGATAGCACCCAGACTGGGCGGACGTTGCCCCGCAGCGACCATCTGCTGGACCTCTTGAGCGATCTCCTTCTTGATCTCAGTCGCAGTGGTCTTGCCATCTAGGCGAATGAATGATTCTTGTGTCATAGAGTGGTATTTGTATAGATAAATTGTGTTGTTCTGCTCTTGATAGTGAGGTGTCAAGCCATCATTGTGACATCTACCTCTGCTAAGTTGCCGTACAAAGATACCGAAATCTAAGGGATTAACTCTGTCGTAGCGTACCCGCCAACAGTTTCCTACGAAAGGAACTGTAGTGCCATACGGAAGAAACTGTAGTTTCATAGGTGAGAAACTAGAGTTCCCTAGGTAAGAAACTGCAGTACCAACAGGGGTTAGCACTCTAGTTCCACCCTATTGGCACCAATATTTCAGGCGTATTGGAGGTTATGCCTAGACGAGACTGGTCGACCCCACACCCCTAGCCGATGTAAGATGGATGAAATGATAGCCAGCCGCACCGCCACAGCTCTGACCGCTTGCAGGTAATAAAACTATTACCTATCTTTGCAGTAGCAAACGACAAAGAAATGCCGACAATCTTCACGCTATATGGGTACCGCTTTATGTTTTACTCAAACGACCACGAGCCGATACACGTTCACGCCATCAAGGGTAACAGTAGAGCAAAGTTTGACCTCTTCCCCACGGTGGTCCTAGTGTCTAGTAGTGGTGTCAAGGCTCACGAGTTGAGACTATTGGAGCAGATTGTTGTGGAGAATAGGGCGCATATCATCGAGCAGTGGCTCATTTACTTCAATAGCGACAGACGATATGAGAGAAATTAAACGAGTATGGACGACTCCGACCGCTATATGGGTCGAGGACAAGGAGGGTAATCTGAGGTCTGCAAACTTTGCCGACTACCCCCGACTAAGGTATGCTACGCCCGAAGAGCGGGAGGCATACGAGGTTAGCGCAGAGGGCATTCACTGGGATAGCATTAACGAGGACTTAAGCTTTGAGGGTTTCTTCGATACGAGGGAGTTCACCAGCTTATACCGATTCTTCCAGGCAAACCCCGAGCTAAACGCATCTGCCGTAGCCCGCAGGCTAGGCATCTCGCAGAGTCTCTTTGCGCAGTATATCAGTGGGCGCAAGACGCCATCGAGAGAGCGTATGGAGCAGATACAAGAGGAGATACAGCGTATCGGTGAGAGCTTGCTAGCGGTGTCGCTATAGACGGACGATGCGAGAGCGTCTGGCTAGCGACGCTGGGGGTAGATGTAGGGACGGCCGGAGTCAGGGGCAGGCTGCACGAAGACGCTGGTGTGGTAGGCCGCCTGGAGGTGCGCTGCGGTGATAACCATCTGGGGTGTGCCGTGCGCCAGCAGACCTTCGGGACCGAAGAGGATGAGCTCCTCGCAGTATTCGGAGGCTACGTTGATGTCGTGGAGGATCATTAGGATCGTCAGTCCCTCGGTGTGGAGCGTCTCGAGGAGCTGCATGATCTCGCTCGTGTAGCCGATGTCTAGGTGCGAGATGGGCTCGTCGAGGAGCAGGAGCTGCGGCTCCTGCGTGAGTGCTTGTGCTATGGCGACCATCTGCTGTTCGCCACCGCTAAGTTCATCGAGACGCTTGTCGGCTAGTCGTGCGATGCCTGTGCGCTCGATGTATTGGGAGCAACGTGCGTGGTCCTCCTCGCTGTAACCGATCTGGAAGCGCTTGAAGTAGGGCAGTCGCCCCATAAGGACGTAGTCGTAGACCCTTAGCGGCTGAGGGGTGATCTGCTGATTGACCATCGAGACGAGGCGAGCACGCTCACGGAGGGAGTAGTGGGCAAGGGGCTTGTCGAGCAGGCTTACCTTTCCAGAGAGCGGGGGGAGGGCACCTGTGAGGGTCTTGAAGCAGGTGCTTTTGCCAGCCCCATTAGGCCCGATGATGGCGGTCAGGGAGCCACGAGCTATGGTGAGGTCGAGGGGCCCGATGACCGCTTTGCGCCCATAGCCACAGATGAGCTGCTCGGCACGTAAGATCGTCTGACTGGTCATATCTGGTGCGAGCGTCTGGTGCGGTGAATGAGGTGGAGGAAGGCGACGCCGCCGATCAAGCCGGTGATGACGCCTATCGGCAGCTCGATAGGCGAAAGAATGGTGCGTGCCAACATGTCGCAGAGGATGAGGAAGATGCCACCATTGACAAAGCTGCCGACGAGGAGGACGCGGTAGTCATTGCCGAGGAGGATGCGTGTCGCCTGTGGGATGACTAGCCCGACGAAGCCGATGACGCCAGCCACGGAGACGCAGGCACTGGTTAGCAGCGAACTGAGTACGAAGAGCCACAGCACGACCCGTCGGGTGTCGATGCCTAGTTGCTGCGCTTTGAGTTCGCCTAGACGGAGCGCATTGAGCGACTGCACGAAGAGGTAGCTCGTTCCTAGGAGGAGCAGGGTGAAGAGGAGCATGCCCCAGACGATGAACGGCTTGCTCTCTTGTAGCGATCCCATCGTCCAGAAGATGATGCGAGAGAGTTGCTCGGCACGCGCCACAGAGAGGAGGAGCATGACGCCTGACGATGCCATGAAACTGACCATCACACCGACGAGGAGCATGCGCTGTACGCTTAGTCCGTGGCGCTGGTAGCTATTGGCATAGACGAGTAAGATGGTAACCAAGGCTCCGATGAAGCCGAAGGCGGGGAGCGTCAGGAAGGCGGAGGACAAGCCTAAGACTATGGCGAGCGTGACACCGAGCGAAGCACCGCCTGAGATGCCGAGGGTGTACGGCTCGACGAGCGGATTGCGAAAAAGCCCCTGCAGGATAGCTCCGCAGAGGCTTAGCCCGCCACCGATGGAGATGGCGTTGATGATGCGTGGCAGACGTAGCTGCATTAAGATGGTATACTCGACCGAGGTGGGGTCAGAGAGTATCTCCGAGAGTTGCCAGAGAGAGATGGGATGCACCCCGACATGTAGCGATAAGATGGCGACGACGAGGAGCAGCAGCACCATCAATGGGAGCGTCCAGTAGGACTTCGCGAGAGTCGGTCTGTGAGGCATGGGGAAGCAGCTTTTACTCACTAAGGTAGTCGGTCATCAGCTGCAGTGTCTCGACAAAGTGCTGTGGCGTGGGCTGGCTGACGACTTCTCCTGGAAGCGGGCAATAATTGCCTTGCTGTACAGCAGCGACGGAGCGCAGCTTGTGCCACGACTCTTCTGATCCGCTCTCGCTGCCATGATTGGTGATCAGGAAGAGCACCTCGGGGTCTTGCTCTACAACATACTCCAGACTGAGCTGACCATTGCCCGCCACGGTGACGATGTTCGTACAACCGCTGAAGGTGATTAGGTCATTCATATAGGTCGAGGTGGAGGCACCAAAGAGCGGGTCAAAAGCTATCTGCATGAAGGCGCGTGGATGCCAGGGGCGTGTCGCATTGAGCTGCTTGAGCCAGTCGACGCGCTGGTTAATCTCTGTGAGCTGAGACTCGGCACGAGCGCTCACTCCGACTAGCTTGGCAATCTGGCGATACTGCTCCTGTATGGCGTCGTAACTGGCGGGGTTAGTGAACTGAACGACCTCGATGCCGGCGTTCTCCAGTGAAGAGATGGTCTGCGGAGCGGTGAAGTCCGACGCAAAGACGATCGTCGGATGCTGCGCGATGAGTAGCTCTAGGTTGGTCTGTATGGCAGAGCCTACGACAGGGACGCTGTCGGCAATCGCTTCGGTGCAGTAAGAGGTGCAGCCGACGAGGAGCGAATCACACGCGAGGTCGTAGAGCTGATCGGTTACGGAGGGGACAAGCGAGACGACGCGTGGCGCTTGATCTGCGGTCTCTTGCTGACCTGCCTTGTGACAACTGACCAAGAGGGGGAGCAGGAGTAGGAGCGGGAGGAGACGTAGGATCTGTTTGCGTGAGGAGACTATAAGAGAGCTCATAAGTAAGAACAGGGAGCTTAGGAGTGGATGGTAAAGAGGTCGCTGTCTCTCCATACGGGGAACTTCTGCCGAAAAGCTTCCAGAGGCTCCCGCTCTAGCGTGGTGCGCAAGAGTTGGTCTGCGTATGGCTCCACCTCGCAGATCGGTCGTCCGAGGTAGTCGTAGGCTAAGCTTTCGCCTGAGTAGTCGGTGCCAAAGGGGTCGGAGCCGATGCGGTTGACGCCGATGACGTAGGCGACATTCTCGATGGCTCGAGCTTGTAGGAGTGCGCGCCAAGCGGTGATGCGAGGACGAGGCCAGTTGGCGACGACGAGCAGCAGGTCGTAGTCGAGCGAGCCGTCTGTATGGGTGCGGTTGCGACACCAGACGGGGAAACGTAGGTCGTAGCAGGTGATCAGTCGTATGCGCCAGCCACGATAGGTAATGATGTCGTAGCCGTCGCCTGGCGTGAGTCGGCGGTCTTCGCCAGCTATGGAGAAGAGGTGCCGCTTGTCCTGCGCATAGAGCGCTCCATCGGGGAGCATGATGTAGGCGCGGTTGTAGTAGCGTGTAGGCTGCGTCTCGTCGTCCCAGACGAAGGCTGAGGAGGCGATCGCTATCTGATGCTCCTGTGCCAAGGTACGCAGACGCTCCAGTTCAGTTCCCTGCCAGGGACGAGCCGACTGAGTCACCTTGAGGTTGAAGCCCGTGAGCATTACCTCGGGGAAGACGACTAAGTGCGCCCCCTTCTCAGCAGCCGTGCGTATGTCCTCCGCCATGAGGCGAAGGTTTGCCTCGGGATCTGTCCAGACGATGGGACGCTGTGCGAGGAGGACTTGTAATGCTTCGTGCTCCATATTGGGGACTCCTTATGACTCGGCAAAGAGGTGTGGCTTCTTCGCCTGGTCAGCGTGGTACTTACTCCTTATGTAGCGTATATCCTTGTCGAGGTCTCCCGTCGGGACAAACTGCTCGAAGATACCGACCCGCTTCTGCTTGTAGTCTATGACCGCCAGCTGTATGGGTACACCCGCCTCCTCGGCGATGTGGTAGAAGCCGGTCTTCCACCTATCCCGAGCTTTACGCGAGCCCTCAGGCGTGATCGCCACCGCAAAGTCGTCCTTAGCTCGAAAGCGATCTACGACCTGCTCGACCGTATTGCCCTTGCGACTACGATCTATCGGGATGCCTCCCATTGCCTTAAAGATCCACCCGAGTGGTGGGACAAAGAGCTCTTTTTTCATCAAGAAGTGCGCTCTCTGTCCCACCGCTTTGTAGTATAGCTTGCCCCATATGAAGTCCATATTGCTTGTATGGGGAGCTACACAGATGACGCTCTGGCGTGGATAAGTGGCTGGCTCAAGGAGCTGCCAACCACACCAACGCAGTATGAGACGTGCTAGCTTCATGCGGTAGACTAAGCCTCGGGGACTAGAAGTTCATCGCAGAGCTTGCTAACCTCACCCTCGACCTCGTTGACAAAGTGCATGTACTCCTCACGGAGCTTGTTGTAGTAGTTGCGTACGAGCTTGCGCTCGCCCTTGCCATCGGTGTGTGAGATGCGTGCGATGAAGTCTCTCTCGGCATCGATCACCTTCATAATGATCTGCTCGATAGCGTACTCACGCTCTTCGGGAGCTACAGAGTAAAGGATAGATAGATCAAAGAGCATCTCCTCGACCTCTGAGTGTATTGCATGCTTTAGGTTTTTACGACTTGCCATAATTTAATTGGTTATTTGGTTCTTAGCTTACGAAAAATATGATGAGCATCTGCGCCGTCAAGACACGGAGGAACATCGTCAGTGGGTAGACCGTTGCATAGCCCACGGCGGGCGCATCCTCCTCGGTGAGTCCGTTGGCGTAAGCGAGTGCAGGGGGATCGGTCATACTACCGGCCATCACTCCTGAGAGGGTGAGATAGTTGACCTTAAAGACCTTCTTGCCGAGGATTCCGACGATCAGCATCGGTATGATGGTGATGATAAAGCCGTAGCCGACCCAGTGATAGCCTCCATTTACAATAGTATCAACGAAGCCATCGCCAGCACCTATGCCGACACAAGTGAGGAACAGCGCAATACCGATCTCGCGGATCATGAGGTTGGCGCTTTGTGTCGTATAAGTCACGATACCAAACTTAGGTCCGAAGTTGCTCAGTAGGATCGCTACGATGAGTGGACCGCCTGCTAGACCTAGCTTGACAGGCTGAGGAATGCCGGGGAAGATAAAGGGAATAGAGCCGAGGAGCACACCGAGTGCGATACCGATGAAGATACCGATCAGGTTCGGCTCGTTGAGATGCTTCTGCGAGTCACCGACCAGCTCACGCACCTTGTTGACAGAAGCGTCTGAGCCTACGACACGTATCTGGTCGCCCATCTGTAGGCGCATACTAGGATGTGCTACGAGATCCACCCCAGCACGGGTCACGCGGGTTACGTTGACACCATAGATCTGACGTAGCTGTAGCTCACCGAGACGCTTACCATTGAGCGTTTTCTTGGTGATCGTGTACTTGTTGCTGATGAGGTTTGACCCGGTGGGGATCCACTTCTTACGGTCTATGTCGATGCGTTGTCCGAAGATCGCCTCCGTATGATCCAGCTCATGAGGCTGACCGATGACGAAGACACGGTCATGCTCGTGTAGGATGGTGCTACCGGTAGCTACCGTGATCTCTTGTGTCTCATGATTGTAGTGCCGTGAGACGACAATATCGCCATGCTCGAAGTAGCTCGATAGTAGCTCCATGATGGACTTGCCAAAGATAGCGGGGTTTACCACGACAAAGGACGCTGAACGAGCCGTATGCTCCAAGGCATCATCTTGAGAGATGAAGTCCTGCTCCTCCTTGCGTATATTAACCCGTAAGACGGCGCGTACGACCATCATCGAGAGGATGATGCCGATCACGCCCAGTGGGTAAGCAACCGCATAACCCATCGCTATGGAGGGGTCGGACGTACCCATGATGTCTGTGTAAGTCTGCTCAGCAGCACCTAGACCAGGCGTATTCGTCACAGCTCCCGAGAGGATACCCACCATGGTTGACATGGGCAGATCCGAGAGGTACTTGATGACGATGGTTACGCCCACACCGAGCATGACGACTAGGACGGCTAGTAGGTTGAGCTTCAGTCCACCCTTCTTGAGTGAAGGGAAGAAGCCTGGACCTACCTGTAGACCGACGGCATAGATAAAGAGGATCAGTCCAAACTCCTTGATAAAGTGTAGGACTCCTGGGTCAATCTGCATCCCTAGAGCGCCAAAGAAGATCCCCACGAAGAGCACCAGCGTAACCCCTAGGGAGATCTTGCCGATCTTGATGCGTCCTAGGAGCATCCCCACGGCGATGACTAGGGCTATCAGGAAGACAGAGTGCGCTATCCCCGTGCCGACAAATAAGTTTTCAAACCAATTCATTGTACAATAAGCTTTTTACTTGATGTGATGTAGAGAGTATGTAGTATAATAAGATGCGTGCGTCACAAGAAGCTTCTAAAGTGTGCAGCGGGGATGCTACTTACCCTTGAGTAACTGGTGATAAGTAGTCAAATCCCCGAGGAGCGACACGGCGCGCTGTGCCACTTTGTCTCGCGTCATATAGTATTCAAGTCGACCCTCGTCGTAGTAGTAACGTGAGAGGATCTCCATATTGAGATAATCACGAATGAAGCTCTCGTAGGTCTTCATCAGCCGAGGCGTATCAGCCTTTAGACATTTCTGAAAAGCGGCAAACTCGCCCGATACCTCATCGTAGCGCTGCTCCCCTTTGAGCGCCTCTTCTACCTTTTTGACCAGTTCGTCAGCCATAGACTTGAAGGTAAATCCACTATCTATCACCTTCTTCTGATAGGCTGCATAAGCCTCATCTCCTAGATCGAAGCTCCTGAGTGTACTCCGCTCGGGAGCTTTGTGCGTTAGTAGGTAGTCGGTAACAAAGTCATAGGTGATCGCGTCAAAGAGCAAGGTGCCTAGCAACGAAGGGATCGAGTCTGACGGGCAAACAATGTCAGGCATGATGCCTCCGGCGGCATAGACGGTACGTCCGCCCGTAGTCGTGTAGGGTGTACCGAGCGAGTCAGTCTCATTGACCTGCTTGGCGCCTCCACGGTGATTGTAAGAGAGCTTCTGTATCGATCGTCCACTAGGTATGTAGTAGCGCGCAGTCGTCAGCTTGAGCAGTCCGCCATCGGGTAGCTCAAGCGTCCCCTGTACCAACCCCTTGCCAAAGCTCTTGCGTCCCACGATCACTGCACGATCATAGTCCTGCAAAGCACCCGCCACGATCTCCGAGGCGGAGGCAGAGCCCTCGTTGATCAGCACGACGAGTGGGAGCTCTGTGTCGAGAGGATCTTTAGTCGTCTTGTAGCTGTTACTCTGCTGTGGATAGCGTCCCTTGAGCGAGACCACCGGTTGCCCCTTGGGAATAAATAGATTGACCAGCTGTATCGCTTGCTCCATCAGTCCGCCACCATTGTCGCGGAGGTCAATGACTAGCCCGTTCAGCTTGCCACCAGCCTCCTTCTGTAAGCGGTCATAAGCTTTGAGAAACTCTTGACTAGTAGTCGTGGAGAAGGTATTTACGGAGATAAAGCCCACACGATCAGCGAGGAGCTCCGCATAAGATATGGGGTTCAGGTCGATGCGCTCACGATCGAAGGTGACCGTCAGCGAGTCCTGCGCATAGCCCGGACGGCGCACCACAAGCGTGATAGGCGTACCCGGCTCACCACGTAGCTCATTGCGCACATCGACCACCTTCGTGTGGGAGAAGTCCTTGCCATTGATCCGCCATATGATGTCTGCTGGGCGTAGCCCCGCCTTGTCGGCCGCTTTGCCCTGCATGAGCGAACCAATGATGACGACTGAGTCTTGATGCTGTCGTAGGATCGCACCGATACCGCCGTATAGTCCCGTCGTACTCTCCTCAAAAGCTTTGGTCTCCTCCTCGTTGAAGTAAACCGTGTAGGGATCCAACTGCTGCAGCATATAGGTGAGCGCTCCGTCGTAGAGCGTGGTCAGGTCGACTGTGTCAACAAAGAAGTTGCGCACATTGCTCAGTACGCTCCCCATCACCGCCATAGTAGTGGTAAAGTCATTCGCAGAGCGTGACGTAGAGGTCTCTTGAGCCGACAGTCTCATCGGAGTCCATGCTAAGGAGCCGAGGAGGAGCAGCGTGAGTAGGGAGTTGGAGAGTTGTTTCATACGATATTCACGACATTGCTACAAAGATACGGAATAAGTAGATACCTCGTTAGAGATTAGACTTTAGAAGTTAGAGATTAGAGGTTAGAAGATTTTCTCTCGGGAGTCTAGTGCCACTCGTAGCCCTAGTGACTTTAGCTAGAAGCCACGTACCTCAGTGACGAGCGTGGAGACCTGCGCTTTGAGTTCGTTGAGAAACTGTCCCGGATCGTACTCCCGACTCTCTATCTGTCGCAGCTTGAGCTCCCAGCGACCTGTCAGCTCAGCACTCTTGAGCAGCGGGTCTTGTATCGACTCGATCAACTGTATACCCGCAGGTGTGGCGCGTAGCGATTTGCCCTCACGGACTATGTAGCCCCGCTTGAAGAGCGTCTCAATGATGGCTGCTCGTGTGGAGGGACGACCGATGCCGTTCATCTTAAGCGCATCTCGTAGTTCCTCGTCCTCGACGCCCTTGCCCGCTGTTTCCATAGCACGTAGGAGCGTCGCCTCGGTATAGTAGCGTGGTGGCGTAGAGGTGCTCTCACGGATCGTCGGCTCGTGAGGACCCGACTCGCCCTCCTTAAAGGTGGGTAGTGTCTGCTCCTTTTCCTTGTCTCCCTCCGTCGTATCGTCCCCTTCCTTACCACTGTCTGGCTTGAGCACTTCACGCCACCCCTCCACGAGGATCGTCTTGCCCGAGGCGCGTAGCGGGTACTCCTCGACGGTAGCACGTACGGTAGTCGTCGAGACCTTAGCATCTGGGTAAAAGGCTGCTATGTAGCGCAGTGCTACGAGGAGGTAGATCTGCTCCTCATCGGGCGTGAGTCCACTGCTCAGCTGTCCTGTCGGAATGATCGCATGGTGGTCCGTGATCTTCTTATTGTCAAAGACCTTCTTGCTCTTCTTCAACGGCTTACCACTACTCAGTAGCGGTGCGATGAAGCCCCCTAGAGCCGCATGTCGCGCGATGCCTTGGAGCGTCTCCCCCACCTTGGGGTATTGATCTTCGGGTAGGAAGGTGGTGTCGACACGTGGGTAGGTGGTCACCTTCTTCTCATAGAGAGACTGTATGAGTCGGAGCGTCTGCTCAGCCGTGTAGCCATACTTTTTATTCGCCTCCACCTGTAGGGAGGTAAGGTCGAAGAGTCGTGGCGGATACTCCGTCGACTTCTTCTGCTCGACCGTCTGCACGACAAGCGGCTCCTTTGCGATACGCTCGATCAGCTCCTCGACCTGCTGCCGCTCCGCAAAGGTTACCTCGACCTCTTGCGTTGTATCTGCCTTAAAGAGCGTCCCTCGGTAAGTGGTCTGCATCTCGTAGGTAGTGACCGGTACGAAGCTCTCGATCTCCGCCTGTCTATCGACGACCAGCGCTAGTGTCGGCGTCTGCACACGACCTACCGAGCGCACGCCTCGCTGCCGACTGCCATAGCGATCTGTGAGGGTGTAGAGACGTGTCCCGTTGATCCCTAGGAGCCAGTCACCGATGGCACGTGCTAAGCCGGCGTAGTAGAGCGTGTCTAGCTCTTTGCTGGGGCGCAAATTGGCAAAGCCCTCGCGTATCGACTGATCCGTCAGCGAGGAGATCCATAGACGCTCCACCGGGCAGGTGCAGCCCGCTAGTTGGAGTACCCAGCGCTGTATCAGCTCTCCCTCTTGGCCCGCATCACCGCAGTTGATGACTCGCTCAGCTTGCGAGACCAGTCCTTGGATAATGGCAAACTGCCGCTCGATGTGCTCCTCGTGAATCAGCTTGATGCCGAAGCGCTCTGGGATCATCGGCAGCGAAGCTAGTCGCCACCCCTGCCAGCTGGTCTGGTAGTCCTCCGGCTCCTTGAGCGTGCAGAGGTGACCATAGGTCCAGGTGACCGCATAGCCATTGCCCTCGATATAGCCCGAGCGAGCCTCAGTGGCTCCAAGTATCTTAGCTATGTCACGCGCTACGGATGGTTTCTCAGCGATGCAGACGATCATAGCGGGTCACTTACTCATTAGTCGTACCAGCTCCCGTCTGCATCAGGTAAGCCTTGATAAAAGCATCTAGATCGCCATCCATGACCCCGTTGACATCAGAAGTCTGATAACCCGTACGGTGATCCTTGACACGACGATCATCAAAGACGTAACTACGTATCTGAGAGCCCCACTCGATCTTCTTCTTGTTCGCCTCTACCTCACTCTGGGCAGCACGACGACGCTCCAGCTCCTTGTCGTAGAGCTGCGAGCGCAAGAGGCGCAGGGCGTTCTCACGATTGTCCATCTGGGAGCGCGTCTCAGTGTTTTCGATTACGATCTCCTCCGTCTCGCCCGTGTCGGGGTCGGTATACTGGTAGTGGAGGCGTACGCCCGTCTCCACCTTGTTGACATTTTGCCCACCAGCCCCACTCGAGCGGAAGGTATCCCACGAGAGCAAGCCGGGGTTCACCTCGACCTCTATCGAGTCGTCCACGAGAGGTACGACGAAGACCGAGGCAAACGAAGTCATTCGCTTACCCTGTGCATTATAGGGAGAAACACGTACGAGTCTGTGCACGCCATTTTCACTCTTGAGGAAGCCGTAGGCCAGCTCGCCCTCGATCTGCATGGTGACCGTCTTAATGCCGGCATCGTCGCCGTCCTGCCAGTTGGTGATGGTCACCTTGTAGCCCGACCGCTCTGCCCAGCGCTGGTACATACGCACCAGCATCGAGGCCCAGTCCTGGCTCTCGGTACCACCAGCACCCGCATTGATCTTGAGGACAGCCCCTAGGCGATCCTCCTCAGCGCTCAGCATGTTGCGTAGCTCGAGGTCTTCGACTAGCTTGATGGCACGTGCATAGGCATCGTCCACATCTTGCTCTTCGATGGCCTCCTCTTTGTAAAAGTCATACGCTAGAGCCACCTCCTGCGTAGCGGCATCGACAGCCTCAAAAGCCTCGATCCATGAGCGTATCTCGCCCACACGCCGCATCTGCTGCTGGGCTCGTGGCACATCATCCCAAAAGTCTGGAGCTTGTGTCCGGAGCTCCTCTTCTTCTAGTTGGACACGTCGCTGGTCGATGTCAAAGATACCTCCCCAGCGCCTTCGTGCGCTCCAACAGCTCTGCTAGTTGGTCCTGTGTTATCATAATATATTTGGTTATCTAGAGAGCGTACGCCACGATGGTGTGGCGTGCGCTCTTTGATTTATTGTATGAAATGGGAGGTCAAAGGTACAGCTTTTCGATCAGCTCGGCGTACTGCTCGAGGATCGCTTTGCGCTTCAGCTTGAGCGTCGGAGTGAGTGTACCCGCCTCGACGGAGAATGGCTCGGCAAGTAGTGCGATGCGCTTAACCTTCTCAAAGCCTGCCAAGTGAGCCTGCAGCGGCTCTATATGGCTCAGGAGCAAGTCGCACACCTCGCTACGCTGCGCCAGAGCCTCTGTGGGGAGGTCGGCCAGAGCCTCCTGCCCACGCTCACGGAGCCGACGACGTAGCTGCTCGTAGTTAGGATAGATCAGCGCTGCGACAAACTTGCGCTCATCGGCCACCACAGCGCACTGCTCGATGAGCGGACTGCTGCTCAGGAGGGACTCTATCTGCTGCGGAGCTATGTACTTACCATTGCTCGTCTTGTATAGCTCTTTGATCCGCTCGGTGAAGTAGAGGGTACGTTCCTCCAGCCGTCCCGCATCTCCCGTACGGAACCACCCGTCATCGGTAAAGGCGGCTGCATTTGCCTCATCATTGTGGTAGTAGCCAGGCGTGATGGTATCGCCACGTAGCTGTATCTCTTGCGTCTCGGGATCTATGCGTACCTCTACACCTGGGAGTACCTCCCCGACGGAGCCTATGACATAGCGCCCTGGTAGATAGCAGGAGACTGTTGCTGAGGACTCGGAGAGCCCATAGCCGACGACGATGTTAAAGCCGGCCGACTGCAAGAACTCGTTGATCTCATTCGAGAGCGGGGCTCCCGCGGTCGGGAAGAAACGTCCTCGCTCCAGTCCTAGGACACGCTTGAGGATGTAGAATACAGTGTAGCGGTAGACCGCATTGGATAGGCGTAGCCCCAAAGGAGCTTTACGACCATGGATGCGGTAGTCGATATGGTACTTATGTCCCACACGTAGAGCCTTCTGATAGATGCGCTGCATCATAGGCTTCGACCGCTCGATGTGCTCTTGTACGCCTTGATAGACTTTCTCCCAGTATCGGGGCACATTGCACATCACGGTGGGACGTATCTGTGGCATCAACTCCATGATGCGCTTAGGATTGGTCACGACGACCACTTTGATAGCTGTGGCAAGGCAGAAGTAGACCCAGAGCTTCTCGAAGACATGGCTCAGCGGGAGGAAGTTGACCGATACGTCGTGATCGTTTAGTGTCGGGAAGAGTTGCTGGTGTCGCTCCACCTGTGTCAGGATCATGCGATGGGTGATCTGCACCCCCTTGGGTGTGCCGGTGGTACCTGAAGTGTAGATGATGACGGCCGTCTCGTCGGGCGTGCCAGCACCTAGCTGCGCCCGCACCTCTGTCTCGTAGGGCATCGCATCACCCATCGAGAGGAAAGTCTCAAAGTACTCACTCCGGTCGTCCGCAGGATCACGCACCACCCGCTCATCTAGGATGACCAACTGGCGTAGCGTGGGGTGGGTCGCTAGGAGTGGGTAGACATTGTTGTACTGAAACTGCTCCCCTACGAGGATCAGCTTGGCCCCTGCATGCTCCGTGATGTAGGCTACCTGCTCAGGCGAGCAAGTAGCATAGAGCGGTACGCATACGGCACGTATCGCCATCAAGCCCAGCTCGGTGATGATACCCTCCATCATGTTTTGTGAGTAGAGTGCCACTCGGTCGCCAGGCTGTACACCAGCCCGTACGAGTGCTTGCGCCGCCAGCATAATCTGCTCATCTAGCTGCTCCCCACTCCACTCATGCCATTGCTCCTCGGGCGTCCGATCCATATAGCGTAGGAGGGTCTTGTGCCGATAAGTGGTAGCAAAGAGCTTGAGCAAATCACTTATATGGTTCATGGTCAGGTTAGAGGGCTTTAGAGGTTAGAGTTTAGAAGCTAGAGAAGAGAAGGAGAGCCTAGTAGCTAGCGGGCGCGATGGTCGATAGAGAGCTTCTCAAGGAGCCCAGGCAGATCCGTATCTCGCTCTGCGATAAAGAGTGGATGATTGCTCTGGTATAGCTGCTCGTGGAGCGAGTGAAGGAAGACCTTCTGATCCCACGAGAGATCTCGTAGGAGTATATCACTACTCTGCTGCATGCGAGGTAGTAGCTCCTTGACCACCTCCCGACCCTTGGGTGTGATGTTGAGGAGTAGGCTGCGCCTATCCTGTAGATTGCGTGTCTGCGAGATCAACCCTCCCTTGAGTAGACGACGGATGATCTCACTACCAGAGGTCTTTTCGACTACATTGTAGTTGTTGAGCTCGGTCTTGGTCATCTCCCCTTTTGCCATAAGTGTGATGAGATAGGAGTACTCATCGATGGTCTGTAGAGGAGTGCCTTTAATTGCTTTACGTACGAGGCAACGCATATAGCGGTAGACGAAGCTTATATCCCGGGCTATCATCGCATTGAGGAAGGCATGACTACGCATGCTCTTCTCTGACTCCTCGGAGCTTGTCTGCTGCTCAAGGGACTGATCGGCAAAGCGCAAAAAGTTGCTCATTGACTGCTCAGCATTCCCACGGAACTCTTCGTACCTCTCGACCAAGTCGAGTAGCTCATGTAGTAATGGGTAACTCATAGTGCTATATGCCAAAGATCTTTAATAGTTATTGCGGAACGGCTTCAGCGGCACGAAAATCCACAAAAGGATATAGATAGGAATGCCCGCAAACGCTGTTGTGAATGTGATCAATAGATAGATGAGTCGTACGATCGTCGGATCCCATCCGAAGTAGTCAGCGATGCCACCGCATACGCCTCCTATCCACGCTTCACGAGAGCGATAAAGTTTCTTATTGTCTGCCATAGCTGTATTGGTTGATTTTATGTTGATAAGTCTGTCGTAGCTTCTTAGGTCTGAACGGTCTTAAGCTGCGCTGGTTCTGCTACAAATGTACAAAAAGTTCTAGACTTGGTAGACGAACGAACTAATGTATCTGACGGCGTGCATCTAGAGTACGGATCGATCTCCACGTGGCAAATCCCAAATCTCCACGTGAGAAAAAAATATTCTCCACGTAGAGACGAAATGAAACTTCGGAGGAATGAAATGAAAAGTCCGAAGAATTTTTCCTTTCCTCGGTAGGAAAAGTTTTTTTCTCACGTGAGGATTTCTAATTTGCCACGTGAGAATTTCCAGTTTCTCCCCACGAAGGTACTATCGGCTACTCAAAAGAGGTGTGGAGCGTGTCGATCTGAGTCAAGCAAAAACGAACGATATCCCCCGATTAAGCCACAAAATAGCTCTCAGCAAGAGCTTATTGAGCGATTTTTTCCCAAAATAGTTGCAGAGAACAAAAAAACCACTATCTTTGAAGCGTGAACGGTATCGGTTGATTGCCAAGTACCGCTCCGTAAGTTGTTTAGACGACTCTTAGGAGTGATCACATGAGAAGAATCTTATAACTAATCATAAACAAGTTTACCTATGAACAAAACAGATTTCATCAAGACGGTTGCCGATAAGGCTCAGCTAACTCAGAAGGACACAAAGGCTGTCTATGAGGCTATGGTAGAGACCATCCACGAGGAGATGAAGAAGGGTGAGCGCCTCACACTTGTAGGCTTTGGCTCATTCTACGTTTCTGAGCGTGCTGCTCGCAAGGGTATCAACCCACAGTCAGGCAAAACGATCCAGATCAAGGCTAGCAAGTCTATCAAGTTTAAGCCTAGCACAGCTCTAGACATCAACAAGAAGAAGTAAGCACTAGCTACTCACATCGATGCCTTCGGGAGAGCTATCACTCTCGCGATGTGTGTCAACCACAAAAGAGGGGTAGACTCCGTACAGAGTCTACCCCTCTCGTCATATATTGCTACTTGCGAAGTCGCCTGCTATCTAGTGGCCCTTCGGAATGAGTACCTGAGGATGAGCCCCAAGAGCGTCAGACTAACAGGGAAGGCAAACCAGATACCCATCAATTGCAATGGAGCCCCATGCAGCCCGATATTAAAACCAAAGAGCCATGCCATAGCTGGCGCCACAATCAAGTGGCACAGTGCAGCCGCGGGGGCCAGTATCGCCACACGACTGATCCCTCTGAGCGCATTGGCATAGATGATCTGTAGCGCATCCCCTATCTGGTAGAGGCAGAGCGGGATGAGCGCCAGGTAAGTAGCCTCAGCGACCGAGAGATCGGCATTGAAGAGGCGCACGATGGGTTCACGAAATAGGACCAAGAGCGGCATCATAACAGCTGCCACAAAGAGACAGAGGTAGACGCCCGCACTGGCCACACGACGGGTCTCTCGTCGCTCTCCTTGTGCTAGGAGTGTACTACTACGTATCGCTGTAGCTGCGCCGATGCCGTAGTAGACCATAAAGCCGAGCGTACTAACCGTCGCAATGATCTGATGCGCAGCCAAAGCTGAGGTGCCGATCCGAGCTACCAAGATGACAGCTACGGAAAAGGACGCAGCCTCCATACCCATCTGCAGCGCTACGGGCGTGCCGAGTCGCAATAGGGGCACCAGTCCCTTACGCCATGACCAGCACAGCCGTCGCAACCGCTCTAGGATCTCACGGTAGCGCGGTAGCAGAGCGGTCACAGCAACGATCGCTAGCAGCATCGCTATACGGCTGATGAGCGTTGCAATGCCAGCTCCATACAAGCCCCATTCGGGGAAGCCCCCGTTACCATAGATGAGGAGGTAGTTGAGCCCGATGTTTAGCACATTCCCCGCTAGGGTGATATA
This sequence comes from Porphyromonas asaccharolytica DSM 20707, assembly GCF_000212375.1. NCBI lineage: Bacteria > Pseudomonadati > Bacteroidota > Bacteroidia > Bacteroidales > Porphyromonadaceae > Porphyromonas > Porphyromonas asaccharolytica. Next base: position 408,594 of record NC_015501.1, read on the forward strand.
CATTGGGATCTGCGTATCTCCCATCCCCTCGGTGTACTGCTTGAACGTATTGAAGAGCATGACCACCATAAAGCCCACGATCTGGATACGATAGTAAGGTAAGGCTAAGGCGTGTAGCTCATCGGGTAGATTGAACAGATCTAGACTCCCCTCGAGGAGCAGCAGTCCCCCGCCGATTAGGAGGGCGATCAAGAGGTTGAGCAGGAAGCTATGCCCTAGGTAGTGAGCCACTTGATCCGAGCGTCCCCACTCCTTATTGGTCGCCACCAGTGGTGTCAGACCATAGGAGAAGCCCATCCCGAAGATGATCGATAGATTGAGAAAGTTATTGACAAAAGAAGCAGCCGCCAGCTCGTCTAGACTGTGGTGACTCACCATCACATTGTCCGCAAAGCCCACGAGGATCAGCCCCACCTGTCCGATGATCACGGGCAGCCCCAGCCGCAACAAAGGTCCGTAATGCACCCGACAGCTCCGATAGTACGCACTCCAGCTCATATCACACAAACAGCACTTGACGAACGACTAAGAGTTAAGACGAGCTAAGAACTCCTCCTCCGTAACGAGCGGGATGCCGAGCTGCTCCGCTTTGGCACGCTTCGAGGGTCCCATATCGCTGCCCATCAGGACGAAGGTCGTACGGCCTGAGATGCTCCCCACGTTGACACCGCCATGCTGCTCGATGAGCTGCTTGTACTCATCACGGCTGTGCTGGGTGAAGCTCCCTGAGATAACGATTCGCTCGCCTTCTAAGAGGTTGGACTGAGGCGCATCGGTCGTCTCCTCGCTACGCTCCTCAAGGATTACGCCACAGCGCTGTAGCTCTGCGATCAACTGCTGATTACGCTCCAGAGAGAAGAAGTAAACGACCTGCTCGGCGATCTTCGGTCCCACATCGGGCAGGGCTTGCAGCTCGTAGTCGGTCGCCTGAGCTAGTCGGTCGATGCTTTGGAAGTGTCGTGCTAGCGTCTTCGCCGTCCCCTCGCCGACATAGCGGATCCCGATGCCGTAGAGCAGACGCGCGAAGGGTCGACTCTTCGACTGCTCGATACTGGCGAGGAGGTTGTTGATCGACTTCTCCTTAAAGTTCGGTAGCTGCGCCAAGTCGCTAGCCGTGAGCTTGTAGAGGTCGTCGATGTTTTCGATAAGATGTCTGTCAAAGAGCGAGTCGATCGTCTCAGGCCCCACGTTGATATCGGCAGCTCGTCGTGTGCAGTAGTGCTCGATACGCCCCATGATCTGTGGCGGGCAGGCGTAGCTGTTGACGCAGTAGTAGCCCACCGAGCCATCGATCTGCTGGAGCGGGGCGCCACAAGCGGGACAGAGCTCAGGCAGTCGTACAGGCTCCGACTCGGGTCGTCTGAGACTAGTCTCCACAGCGGTGATCTTAGGGATGATCTCGCCACCCTTCTCTATGTATACGTAGTCATGGTAATGCAGGTCGAGGCTCTTGATGAACTCCTCGTTGTGCAGCGTGGCGCGACGCACCACGGTCCCCGAGATGAGGACCGGCTCCACATTGGCCACCGGTGTGACGACGCCTGAGCGCCCCACTTGATAGTCCACCGAGAGAAGCTCTGCACGCGCATTCTCCGGCTGATACTTGTAGGCAAAAGCCCAGCGTGGCGACTTTGCCGTATTGCCGAGCGTGCGTTGCTGTGTGAGACTGTCCACCTTGAGGACGATACCGTCCGTGGCGTAGGGCAGATCGCCCCGCTGCACGTCCCACTCATCTATGTAATGGTATAGTGCCGACAGGTCGCTACTCTTAAATGGCGCAACGCCCGTGTTAAAGCCCATCTCCTCAAGGAGCTTCATGCGCTCATAGTAACTATCCGGCAGACGAGTCTCATCGTCCAGCGCATAGAGGTAGTAGCAGATGCAGAGCAGACGGCGCTGCGCTACGACACGACTATTGAGCGTCTTAAGCGTACCCGCCGCCGCATTGCGCGGATTGGCAAATGGCGCTTCACCCTCAGCCGTACGCTCCCCATTGAGCCTTTCGAACTCCTTAAAGGGCAGTAGCACTTCGCCCCGCACCTCGATGCGCCCCATCGTGTAGTCGGGATGCCCCGCAACTGGACGCAGACGTAGCGGCACCGACTGAATCGTCCGCACATTGACCGTCACGTCATCTCCGAGCGTCCCGTCGCCTCGCGTCACGGCACGCACCAGCACGCCCTCCTCGTAGATCAGCGATATGGAGGAGCCGTCATACTTCATCTCCGCCACCCACGGCACATCGTCCGTAGCTAGAAGCGTGTCGGTACGCTCGCAGATCTCAGCGATCTCGTCGTAGTTGTAGGTGTTTGAGAGTGAAAGCATCGGTCGCTCGTGCGCCACCTGAACGAAAGCATCGTTTCGATCCCGCCCCACACGTAGGGATGGTGAGGTCGGGTCAGCCAACTCAGGGTGCTCTGCCTCCAACGTCAGGAGTCGCTGCATCAGCGCATCGTAGTCGGCATCGCTTATGGTCGGAGCATTGTCTAGGTAGTAAGCGCGGTTGTGTTGCTCGATGGTCGTCCGCAGCTGCTCTATCTCTAGCTCTGTATTGTTGCGTGTCATAGGCGGTGTTACTTCACTTGGTCAAAGGGGGTACGATTCGCGATAGCGCTCCCGAGCGTCACCTCGTCAGCATACTCGATCTCATCACCGATCGAGATACCTCGTGCGATGAGCGAAACCAGCACGCCCGTAGATTCCAGGCGCTTGTATATATAGTAGTTGGTCGTGTCGCCCTCTAGGGTCGAGCGTATAGCGAGGATCACCTCACGGATAGGCTCCTCCTGAACACGCTCGTAGAGCGACTCGATCTCTAGATCGTTTGGTGTGATGCCGTCTATCGGAGAGATGATTCCGCCCAAGACGTGGTACAGTCCTTTGTAGCGGTGCGTCTGCTCGATGGTTAGGACATCCTTCACCTGCTCGACGACGCAGACGACGCTCTGATCCCGCTGTGGATCGGAGCATATGTCGCATAGCGGGCTGTCGCTGATGCAGTGGCACCGCTCGCAGTAGCAGATCTTCTGGCGAAGGTCTATGATCGCCTCCCCGAGATGCTGCGCATAGGAGGGCGGCTGACGAAGCAAGTGCAGCGCCATCCGCATCGCAGTCTTGCGCCCTATGCCAGGGAGTAGGGAGAGCTGATCTACGGCGCGCTCGAGCCATTGGGAGGGGTACTGATCTTTCATAGTCTAGTAGGTTGCCACAAAGATACGAAAATGGAGCCTGTCGACTGTAGGATATCGAGACGAATAACCCTTTGTAGGGACGCACGGCTCGTGCGTCCGTCCTCGTTAAAATCACAACGCTGTAACCTTTGATACAACGGACGCACGAGCCGTGCGTCCCTACAAAGGGTTACACGTATCATCGTTACTCGTCTCGTTTTGACGGGGACGGACGCCCTCCGACTCGACACTTTCGTGCGTCCTTACATATCGTCACACGATAGAGTCCCCTAGAGGGTTCTGAGCACGGCTCTTACCTCTAGGGGACTCTATATATTATATGTACCGCTACGTAGCGTGCTTACTTGGCAGGCTCTAGCTCTACCGTGAAGTGACGTAGCACAGGCAGCTCACGGGTGATGACGTAGCCACGGGTGATCGACTCACGACGGTCATAGACATTCTTGCAGGCAGCTGCGATGACGTCCATGTGGTTGTTCGTGTAGGTACGACGTGGTATAGCAAGGCGGAGTAGCTCCAGCTTTGGATAGCGGTTCTCGCCCGTCTTAGGATCACGGTCTGCTAGGATAGAGCCGATCTCGACACCACGGATGCCAGCCTCTAGGTACAGCTCGATGCCGAGCGTCTGAGCGATAAACTGCTCCTTGGGAACGTGCGTCAGAATCTTCTTCGCATCGAGGAAGATAGCGTGTCCACCAGCAGGACGCTGATAGGGTACGCCGTACTCGTCTAGCTTGCTACCGAGGTAAGCCACCTGACGGATACGCGTGTCGAGCATGTCAAACTCCGTGTTCTCATCCAGACCAATAGCGAGCGCGTTCATATCACGACCGTTCATACCGCCGTAGGTCAGGAAGCCCTCATTCATCACAGCGTACATAGAGCACTTGTGATAGAGCTCCTCGTCACGCATAGCGAGGAAGCCACCCATGTTGACCACAGCGTCCTTCTTGCTAGACATGGTCATGATGTCAGCGTAGCTGAGCATCTCACGGACGATCTCCTTGATCGACTTGTCCGCATAGCCCTCCTCACGCATCTTGATGAAGTAAGCATTCTCAGCAAAGCGAGCACCATCGATCTGTAGCGGTATGCCGTACTTGTGGCACAGCTCACTCGTCTCACGTACATTCTTCATAGAGACAGGCTGACCGCCAGCCGTGTTGTTGGTCACCGTCAGGACGCACATAGGGATCTGCTCCTTGGGATACTTCTTGAAGCAATCCTCCAGCTTGTTCAGATCCATCTCACCCTTGAAGGGTAGCTCTAGCTCCGTGTTGCTCGCTGCATCGATCGTGCAGTCGACGGCTACAGCCTTGCGAAACTCGATATGCCCCTTTGTCGTGTCAAAGTGCGAGTTACCCGGTACGATGTCGCCCTCCTTGAGTGTAGCTGAGTAAAGCACATTCTCAGCAGCACGACCCTGGTGCGTCGGGATCACGAGTGGGAAGGTGCAGATCTTCTCGACAGCATCCTTGAGGTTTTGGAAAGAGGAAGCCCCGGCATAGCTCTCATCACCAAGCATCATGCCCGACCACTGACGGTCGCTCATAGCGCCCGTACCTGAGTCCGTCAGGACATCGATAAAGACTTGTGACGACTTGAGACTGAATAGGTTGTAGTGTGCTTGCTTAATCCACTGCTCACGCTGCTCGCGCGTGCTCTTGTGTATCGGCTCAACCATCTTAATGCGGTACGCCTCGGAAAAAGGTATCTCCATATGTATCTCGTTCTATTAAGTTAATATTTCGTAGCCCCAAAGATACGAAAAAAGATACACTAAGGACGAGACGAGTAACTCGCTGTAGGGACGCTCGGTCTGAGCGTCCGTTGTAGTACAGCGAGGCGTGTAATCGGAACATTGTAACCATTAACGGGGACGGACGCACGAGCCGTGCGTCCCTACAAATGGTTACACGTATCATCGTTACACATCGAGGACTCTATCGCTTGTCACCTCAGGTAGATTTACTACCTTTGCTTCGATTAAGAAGGTTATTAAGAATCACACAAAAGCATCTACACATATGCAGATAGTAGACATCAAAGGGCGCGAGGTCCTAGACTCGCGCGGCAATCCAACAGTGGAGGTAGAGGTCATCCTAGATAGCGGAGCCATGGGGCGTGCCGCTGTGCCCAGTGGAGCCTCTACAGGGGAACACGAAGCACTCGAACTACGTGACGGTGACAAGAGCCGTTACCTCGGTAAGGGCGTCCGCAAAGCGGTCGAAAACGTCAACGAAGTGATCGCTCCTGCTCTCTTCGGCATGAGCGCGCTCGAGCAGCGTGAGATAGACCAGAAGATGATAGACCTAGACGGCACAGAGACCAAGAGTGTACTCGGTGCTAATGCCATCCTAGGCGTCTCGCTAGCTGTCGCTAAGGCGGCTGCTGACGAACTAGCCATACCACTCTACCGCTACATCGGTGGCGTCAACGCACACACACTTCCCGTGCCGATGATGAACATCATCAACGGTGGCGCACATAGCGATGCTCCCATCGCCTTTCAGGAGTTTATGATCCGTCCCATCGGTGCCAAGAGCTTTAGCGAGGCACTACGCATGGGTGCCGAGACATTTCACGCACTTAAGAAGGTGCTCCACGACCGTGGACTCAGCACTGCCGTAGGTGACGAGGGTGGCTTCGCTCCTAAGCTAGATGGCGTAGAGGATGCGCTCAATAGTATCCTCGAGGCGATCCATCAGGCCGGTTACAAGCCCGGCAGCGACATAACCATCGCTCTAGACTGTGCTGCCAGCGAGTTCTACCACGAGGGCGTCTACAACTACGCCAAGTTTGAGGGCGAGAAGGGTCAGCAACGCACTCCAGCCGAGCAAGTTGCTTATCTAGAGACACTCGTCAGCAAGTACCCCATCGATAGCATCGAGGATGGTATGGACGAAAACGACTGGGAGGGTTGGCGTCTGCTCACCGAGAAGCTAGGCAACCGCCTGCAGCTCGTCGGCGACGACCTCTTTGTGACCAATGTAGCGTACCTCAGCCGAGGTATCAAGGAGCACTGTGCTAACTCCATCCTGATCAAGGTCAACCAGATCGGTACGCTCACCGAGACGCTCGACGCCATCGACATGGCACATCGTCACGGCTTCACAGCGGTCGTATCGCACCGCTCAGGCGAGACCGAGGATACCACCATCGCAGACATCGCCGTAGCCACCAATGCAGGGCAGATCAAGACAGGCTCGCTGAGCCGCACCGACCGCATCGCCAAGTACAACCAGCTACTACGTATCGAGGAGGAGCTAGACACACAAAGCGTATACGGCTGCCAATCGCTACGCTAAGTAGACGGTGATCGCCACAGGCGCTTCGATACTGTAAGGCTTTCGTTAGCCTAACGCACAAATATCCACGTGAGAAATCTCTAATACTCACGTGGATATTTTTTATTTTCCACGTGGGGACGAAACGATTCCTCCGAAGTTTCATTTGATTCCTCCGAAGTTTCATTTCTCGCCTACGTGGGGATTTTTTTTTCTCCACGTGGAGATTTGAGAATTTCCACGTGGATATCTACCCCTTCTAAAGGGAAATCGTATCGGAGCCTAAGAGATCCTGTTTATCACATATCAGTGCGGTTCCCTCCCAGCATCTCAAAATAAAAATTAGCACAGGGTTACTTGTGGGCTTTACGGAATTGAGATGCGACACCAGATCTCTAAAAAAACACTATATTTGCCAAATCTAAGAGAGCCATAAGCGTGATCACTCAAGTGATCCTCTCTCCAAGCACATACAATAAACCCAATTCACAATCATCTATGAAAAGAGTACTAAAAGGACTCGCACTCGTGCCCTTGCTCTGGCTCTTGTTACTACCCCAAGTGGTGGCCGCTCAGACCCTCCCCACGACACTGGTAGTCAAGACCAACGAGAGCAACGAGCTATGCTACGATCTGACCAAGATCAGCAAGATTACCTTCACATCTGGCGCTATCAAGATAGAGCGCAACGATGCTAACCAGCACTTCACACCCGAAATGGTGTCGATGAGCGACATCAACAAGCTCTTCTTTGCCCAGGATCGCAAGGAAAACACGACCCACATCGTATCGCCACTCCAAGCTCCAGCAGCAACTCTGAGCTACTACACGGTAGGACGAGAGATCCACATCGAGGGCTTCACCTCTAGCGATGAGACGCTCTACATCTACACCACCGAGGGGCAGCTCCTAGCTCAGTACCCCATCACATCTGCGACCTGTATCCTAGATGCCTCCCAATGGCCTCATGGACTATACATCGCTACCACAAACGTACACAACACACTCAAAATAACCATTCGATGAAGAAGCAACTACTACACATTGTTTTAGCTGGGCTACTAGCCCTTCTCCCCTCGCTCGCCTTGGCTCAAAGCAACGAGCGCATGCTCATCTACTCCAAGAGCGGTGAGGTACTGCCCTACCGCATAGAGCATATCGATAGCATCAAGTTCCTCTCAGACGAGGTAGACCTCACGCTCAACCCCACCGTCACACCACACGAAAACGGTCAAACAGGCTGGATGAAGCTTAAGGTGGGCTCCGTAGGGAGCAACGTACGACGCATCCAGGTGATCATCCCTGAGAGCTTTATGATCGCCAATATGGACGATATGCAGTGCCTACGACTCTTTACTCCAGAGATGGCAGCTCGTATGGGCGTGCAAGTCTTTGATGTAGAGGGTGACAAGGAGTACGACCTATCAGGCCTACAGAGAGGCTACACCTATACAGCGCTCTTCCTCCCATACGACGAGATCGGCTGTGCTGGCAACGTCAAGCGCGTCGAATTCACCGTCCCCAATGGCGAGCTCGCTGGAAATCCACAGATCAAGGTCGACTTCTCAAACATCACACAGACCGGCTACACTGCAACGCTCACACCTAATGGGGATGTCTCTGGATACTTCTTCCTCAATATTGAGACAGACGATCCCACACTAGACCAGATGATGCAGATGATGCGCGTCCCCGACTTGAAGCACTACATCGTGCAGTTTGGTGCAGACTTTAACACCCACAAGCCTCACGAGGGCGTTCAGGAGAGCGTGATGACGGAGTTCAAGCCTGGAACTAGCTATACAGTTTATGTAGTCCTCATCGATAAAGATGGACAGTACTCTGACGTGCAGAAGTTTACCGTGACGACCCAAAAGAAGGGTACCTCCGCAACAGCGCATGTGAGCATCGAAGTCAAGGATATAACCAAGACGGAGGCGACTGTCGTAAACACACCTGACGAAAACACCTCCTCCTATCGTGAGACAATCGTCGAGAAATCTCTGTACAACGAGGCTGATATGATCAAGTACCTACAGGAGACACCCGACAATATGTCTTTACCCTACCACAGTGAGCCCTATACATGGACTTGGCCTAAGCTCAAGCCCGGCACCACTTATTACGCCCTAGCCATGGCAAAGAATGGTGACAATGAGTGGGGTCCCCTCACCAAGGTCGAGTTCACCACGCTCTCTGTCAATCAAGCCGTCACGCTGCCTCTGGCATACCTCACTGAATACAACGTCAATGCTGAGGGAACAGACTTCGTCACGACACAAGCCCTCGATGTGAGTGGTTACTTCTCCTATGAGGACGCTGTAAAGAAGTTCACTAACATAACCATAGCAGGCAAGAAGTACCACCTCCCCAGCAAAGAGGAGTGGATGGCAATACTACCCGTAGCTGCGAGTGGCGACGACTATCTATCGTTTACAGCACCCTTTAGGCACAATGATGTGTACGAGACAGTTGTAATCAAGGGTGATACCATCAGCTCAACTAATGACTACCGTGGTGGTAGCGTAAGTAGCAATAAGGCTCATGCGCTACGCTTCAAGGGGACTAAGTATGTCTCTGCTTGGCGGTATGAATCGACACTTCTCAACGACAAACGAGTCCTCAAGATCACGGCTCGTCCCTTATATGGCAAAGAAAACAATATAAGGATTGAGGATATAGCTAAGCCAGAGTTCTGGGAGAGCAATACGGAGTCCGACATAGTCCGTATATTGCCAGCCTCAGGATCATTCTCCTATGGCAAGCCTCACTGGCAAGGGGACAACGGCTTCTTCTGGTCTAGCACCGCTGGAGAGGAAGAGTATACGGCTTGGGCTCTATCATTTGACACCACGTCAGTCTATCTAAGTCCGCTCTACACAACACAAGATAGGTCAGTAAGACTATTCGCTGACTAGTCTGCCTATCTGATAGAGCTGTCTGATCACAGTCAGAAGACAGCAAAAATCGAGTAGGTCGGGAAACGAAAGTTTTCTGACCTACTTTCGTTTCCTTCCCTCTCACACCACCGTACGTGCCGTTCGGCATACGGCGGTTTAATTCGTTTTCAAAGACTTTCTAATCATGTTTGATTAGCTTCATCTTCCGTCTTTCTTAATTTCCGCTTCCGATGGATACCTGTTTAGCTCTATGTGGTCGATCGCATTGACGTTTTGACCGTTGCCACTCGTCAGCAATGTACATCGGAACATACATTCTTGATTGACGTTACGAATTATTCGGTCCTTCGCCTTGTTCTGCGCGAGAACGGCTACTTCGACCTCTGCTGACTCCTCGACATTCGTTGTTACTATCCTATAGGACTGCCGAGGCCTCGCGGGATAAGTCATACATCTTTCATCGTTTACCTGCCTAATTTACGCATCAAGGTTACGGTTGCCTTTTGGAACTTCACTGTCCTTGGCCAGCTTGTCCACTTGATACGCCTTAGTATTAGGTTTCTGTTCGTCAGGCCACGAATTCGCTATTGCTTCTTCTCTCCCAAGGGTCACCCCTTGAAACTTGCAAGTCGCTATGGGGTTCGTTGGCAACTGCGCCCCGTGTGGACTTTCACCACAGATGTATAACATGCCCGTCATACCAAGAGAAGGCTCCACTGCTTATGTAAGCAGTGGAGCCTTCTCTTGTTCATATCTCCCCCCTCTTTTTCATATCTCAAAGAGGGCTATGCAATCACCCCAAAGCTAAGAACTACCTCAATTTCGCAAATCTCACGAGCGACCCGGTATAGGACGCTCGTTGCTTCAGGCTACTTGAGACTGTTGCAAAAGTCAACAGTCTCACCATCTTGCTTGCAAGATTGTCTAGACTTTGCAGAAAGGATGAAGCGCAAGGCGCTGAGGGTGAGGTCTGAAAGGAGCATACCTCCGTATGTGACCGAAGCCGAAACCCGAAAGCAACACAGCGATTCGCCTTTATGCAACAGTCTCTACTTGATTCGCGAAATCTAGCGAAGGTAAGGGGATAAGTGACGACATGCAGAAGACTTAAGTGTAGCACGTCGGGAAAAGAGTAAAGGGAGTGTCGAGCCAATGCTCGACACTCCCTTTCTTATTATTACTCTGAGCTAAGACGAGAGGAAGAGACTTTATCAGCCCTCACTCACGCGCTAAGATAGCCCCTTGTCACATAAAGTGACAGACTATATAAGCCATGTCTCGTCAATGCTCCTCGTGAGCTACTACTCTTGCGCTGTCTCCTCTGTAGCTGGAGCTTCCTGCTGGGCAGCTTCCTTAGCAGCGCCTCCACCACGACGTGAACGACGTGTACGCTTCTTGCCCTCACTCTTAGGAGCAGAGGCACTCTTAGCTATATTGTCGTTGAAGTCTACAAGCTCGATAATGCACATAGAGGCATTGTCTCCAAGACGTAGACCCGTGCGTAGAATGCGTGTATAACCTCCAGGGCGATCGCCGACCTTGACGACGACGGCGCCATAGAGCTCCTTGACGGCCTCCTTGTCACGCAGGTAGCTGAAGGCTAGACGACGAGATGCGGTGGTGTCGTTTTTTGCCGCAGTGATGATAGGCTCGACAAACTTACGCAGTTCCTTAGCCTTGGCCACTGTCGTATTGATCCGCTTGTGCATGATGAGCGAGCTAGCCATATTGGCAAGCATAGCCTCACGATGTGCCTTGGAGCGGCCTAGATGGTTGAATTTCTTATTGTGTCTCATAAGAGGGATTAATCGTTATCTAATCTATAGGGTGTGAGATCCATATCAAAGTCTAGATCCTGATCTGCTAAGAATTGCTCGATCTCCACGAGCGACTTCTTGCCGAAGTTCTTGATCTTCAAGAGCTCGTCGCGATCTCTACTCAGCAGGTCTGCAATCGTGGAGATGCCCGCAGCCTTGAGGCAGTTGAGCGCACGGACAGAGAGATCTGTCGTCGCTAGGTCTGTCATCAATTGCGTGCGAACCTTCATCGTCTGATTGTCTAAGAGCTGATCAGGCTCCTCCTCGGGGAGCTCGACCTCAAACTCTTTGTCCGTGAAGAGTGCGAAGTGCGAGATCAAGATCGTCGCAGCCTGACGCAGTGCCTCACGTGGGTGGATCGTGCCATCAGTCTCAATCTCTAAGACAAGCTTCTCGTAGTCTGTACGCTGATCTACACGATATGCCTCTGTGGTCTGATTGACCTTACGGATCGGGGTGTAGATACCATCAATGGGGAGGGTATTGACGGGGTCATCCTCACGACGGTTCTCCTCGGAGACGACGTAGCCACGTCCCTTATTGATGCGTAGCTCTATAGTGAAGTCAGCGTCCTCAGCAAGATTGCAAATGACCAAGTCGGGGTTCTGCACCTTGTAGCTCGTTAAGACCTGATTGAGGTCACCAGCCTGAAAGGTGTTACGACCTGTGACATGGAGCGTGATGGTCTCCTCTTGAGGATCCTCTACGGCAGCCTTGAATCTGATCTGCTTGAGGTTGAGTATGATATGGGTTACATCTTCCAACACCCCTGGAATAGTAGCAAATTCATGCTCTACACCTTCGATACGGATAGAAGCTATTGCATACCCCTCTAGCGATGAGAGGAGGATGCGCCGCAAGGCGTTGCCAATAGTCATAGCATAGCCTGGCTCTAGAGGCTTAAATTCAAACTTGGCGTAGTGATCCGAAGCGTCCAGCATGAGAACGCTGTCAGGTTGTTGAAATGCTAATATTGCCATAGAGTTAGAGGGTTACTTAGAATACAATTCGACGATAAGCTGCTCCTTGATGGGCTCGGGGATCTCTTCACGTGTAGGTACGTTGAGGAGCTTACCACTGTAAGTACGTCCATCCCACTCTAGCCATGGATACTTGCTATGATTATATCCAGCGAGAGAGTCTGCGATGACCTCCATGGACTTGTCACGCTCACGTACACCGATGATCTGTCCGGGCTTAAGCGTGTAGGAGGGGATGTTGACCACCTCACCATCAACTACGATGTGACGGTGAGAGACGAGCTGACGTGCAGCAGCACGCGTGGGAGCTATGCCTAGACGGAATACAACATTGTCTAGACGAGACTCGAGGAGTTGTAATAGCACCTCACCTGTGATGCCTGAGGAGCGCTGTGCCTTCTCAAAGAGATTGCGAAACTGACGCTCTAGGACCCCATAGGTGTACTTTGCCATCTGCTTCTCGCGGAGCTGGAGCGCATACTCGCTCTGCTTGCGACGACGACTATTGCCGTGCTGACCTGGGGGATAGCTCTTCTTGCTCAGGACTTTGTCTGCACCAAAGATGGGCTCACCAAACTTTCGTGCGATCTTGGACTTAGGACCAATATATCTTGCCATTGTTCTATTTCATTTTTAATGCTACACCATATATCTGCTCTACAGAATGCTCAAGGGACGCAGTGCCTCCCTTTGCTGTGTTGTGGTCGATGCTGGGATCATATCTCGAGTAGTAAGTCTAGAAGTGACGGCGCATATAGAGCAGCCGCGATGCGATTAGAATAAGAGGGAAAGTAAATGAGCAACCGCATCAATCTCACACTACGTCTGTCGACTTACAGATTCACTATCTTGAGTCTATGTCTGAGCTAAGACCTATCTGTGAAGCTTGCTATGTGCGACCTGCACCAAAGACTGACTGTGCAGTCTATCCGTAGATAAGCAGGAGCAGAGCCTAATGTGGACTCTCTACGCTAGCTCTACAAGGTGGGTGCAAGCGCTCTATAGGTAGCTGTGATCTCTATCTTGTAGCAACTAGACCTTACGTCTCTTAGGAGGACGACATCCGTTGTGTGGCAGTGGCGTGACGTCGACGATCTCTGTCACCTCGATACCCGCACCATGGATGGTACGGATAGCAGACTCGCGACCATTGCCGGGTCCCTTGACATAGGCCTTGACCTTGCGTAGCCCTAGATCAAATGCTGTCTTAGCGCAGTCTTGAGCTGCGAGCTGAGCGGCATAGGGGGTGTTCTTCTTAGAGCTACGGAATCCCATCTTACCAGCTGAGGACCAACTGATGACCTGCCCTTCACTATTGGTGAGGGTGATGATGATGTTATTGAAAGAAGAGTGTATGTGCGCCTGCCCCTGGGCATCGACCTTGACTGCTCTCTTTTTTGTTACGGTTTTCTTTGCCATAAGGTGGTTCTATTACTTAGTTGCCTTCTTCTTACCAGCGACTGTCTTGCGCTTACCCTTACGTGTACGGGCATTATTCTTAGTACTCTGTCCACGTAGGGGGAGTCCTAAACGATGCCTGATGCCTCGGTAACAGCCGATGTCCATGAGACGCTTGATGTTGAGCTGTGTCTCGCTACGTAGATCACCCTCGACTTTGTAGCCACTGGAGATCTGCTCACGAATAGCAGCAGCTTGGTCATCTGTCCAATCCTGGACCTTGATGTTGCGATCGACTCCTGCAGCATCCAAGATGCGAGCAGCACTGCTACGACCTATACCATATATATAGGTCAAGGCTATCTCACCTCTCTTGTTTTGCGGCAGATCGACGCCGACGATTCTTATTGCCATACTCTATATACTGTGTGATGTTTGTTGCGTGATAAGCTGACTCTCCGTCACTCTAGATGATGTGCGGAGCTTCATCCCTAAGCTCATCCTTGACGCTGCTTGAACTTAGGATTCTTCTTATTGATGATGTACAGACGTCCTTTGCGTCTGACGATCTTGCAGTCTTCTGATCGCTTTTTGATTGATGCTCTAACTTTCATAGTATGCTCTTATTCTGATTGTCGCTATGACTTGGTTACTTGTATCTATAGGAGATACGACCACGTGTGAGGTCGTATGGAGACATCTCTACCTTGACTTTGTCTCCTGGCAGTATACGGATGAAGTGCATACGCATCTTGCCCGATATGTGTGCCGTGATGATATGCCCATTCTGGAGCTGCACCTTGAACATGGCATTGCTCAATGCCTCCAAGACGACTCCATCCTGTTCAATAGCAGTTTGTTTAGCCATATTAAAACTCTCGTGTGCCTAAAGCTTCTTTGATATACTCGTATGTAGATAAGATCTGCGGAGCTTGCCCATCGGGCATGATAGCTATACAGTGCTCGAAGTGCGCTGCGGGCTTGCCATCGTGTGTGCGGACAGTCCATCCATCTGACTCGAAGACGATCTTGCGCCGTCCCATCGTCACCATAGGCTCGATACAGATACACATACCTGCTCGTAGCTTGGGACCAAATCCTGGATGACCGTAGTTGGGGACGTTGGGATCTTCGTGCATCTCATGCCCGATACCATGTCCCACGAGCTCACGAACGATACCATAGCCCTGTGCCTCACAGTGACGCTGGACTGCCGCTCCGATGTGCCCGACATAATGACCTTCGACAGCTTGCTTGATCCCTAGATAGAGAGAGTCTCGAGTGACCGTCAGCAGACGCTCCACCTCGGGATCGATCTCTCCTACCGCAAAAGTATAAGCACTGTCTCCTGTAAAGCCGTTGATATGCGTACCACAATCTACAGAGATGATGTCTCCCTCATGCAGGATCTCTCGATCCGAAGGGATGCCATGCACCACGTGATCATTGATCGAGGTACAGATGCTGGCTGGGAAACCTCCATAACCTAAGAACGCAGGAGTAGCTCCATGATCACATATAAACGTATAGGCGATCGTGTCTAGCTGCTTTGTGGTAATCCCAGGAGCGATGTGCTTTGCCACCTCTCCCAAGGTCTCTCCGACGAGTCGATTGGCCACACGCATCAGCTCTATCTCCTCAGATGTCTTTAGGTAAATCATCTATCTAACTAAATCAAATGAAACCAACACTACCAGTGAAATATCAATATGCTGATACGGAACCCGTACGTCCCTTGATACGTCCACTCTTGAGCAGACCATCGTAGTGACGCATCAAGAGGTGACTCTCGACTTGCTGTAGCGTATCTAGGACAACACCTACGAGGATGAGCAGTGACGTACCTCCAAAGAACTGTGCAAACGCCGAGCTGATACCCAGTATCTGAGCAAAGGCTGGCATGATAGCAACAAGTGCGAGGAAGAGTGCTCCAGGCAGTGTGATACGATCCATAATACCATCGAGATAGTCTCGCGTGCTACGCCCTGGCTTGACGCCTGGGATAAATCCATTGTTGCGCTTGAGGTCATCGGCCATCTGTGTGGGGTTGATCGTTATCGCCGTATAGAAATAGGTGAAAAGGATGATCAACGTAGCAAAGATGAAGTTATACCAAAAGCTTGTATTGTCAGACAATACTTGGATAAAGCGTGAAGGCGTACCATCACCTCCTGTGAAGTAGCTAGCCAATGAGATAGGTATAAACATGATCGCCTGAGCGAAGATGATAGGCATCACGTTGGCTGCATTCACCTTGAGAGGGATATACTGACGTGCGCCACCATACTGCTTATTACCCACTACACGCTTGGCATACTGCACGGGGACTTTGCGTGTACCCTGTACCAGTAGGATAGCCCCTGCTGTAACGAACAGTAGGAATACGATCTCAGCAAGAAATGCTACAAGACCACCCGATGAACTGATGAGACGATAGTTAAACTCCGCTATCAGGGCATGAGGCAGACGAGCAATAATACCGATAAGAATGATGAATGAGATACCATTGCCTACACCCTTGTCTGTAATACGCTCACCGAGCCAAAGGACAAACATACTGCCCGCAGCTAGTATGACGGTAGCAAATACACGATACATGAAGCCCGAAGGTAGCGACGCTCCAGCAGCGCGTAGCTGCATGTCTAGATTCAACAGATAGGCAGGAGCCTGAATCAATAGGATCAGCACCGTCAGGTAGCGTGTCCATTGATTGATCTTGCGTCGTCCGCTCTCACCCTCTCGCTGCATCTTCTGCATAGAGGGGATGATGATCGCTGCCAGCTGCATGACGATACTTGCCGAGATGTAAGGCATGATACCTAGAGCAAATATCGAAGCATTGGAGAAGGCTCCTCCCGAAAACATGTTGAGCAAAGCCATCAGACCTTCACTGGTCTGGCTGGCTAGACTGGTCAGCGTATCGGGGTTGACTCCAGGCAATACGACGAAGCTACCTAGTCGGTATATGACCACATACAGGATCGTGATGAGAATCCGCTTACGCAGATCCTCGATCTTCCATATATTCTTAATTGTATCTACTAACCGCATATCAGCTTATCTTATTGTATCGATCCTCCCTGAGCCTCGATGAGCTCCTTGGCACGAGCTGAGTAAGCATCCGCCTCGACCTGTATGGGTCGCGTCAGCTCACCCTGTGCTAGGATCTTTACTAAATCATTACGAGAGGCTAGACCAGCAGCGACTAGTATATCCTTGGTGATGACGGCTGTCTCTGCTTGATTAGGGAAGAATGTGGTATCCTGTGCCAAGTGCTCGAGAGCTGCTAGGTTCACAGGACGATAGTCTACCCTATTGATGTTGTTGAAGCCAAACTTAGGTAGACGACGCTGTATAGGCATCTGACCACCCTCAAATCCAACTTTATGCTTGTATCCAGAGCGAGACTTGGCTCCCTTGTGTCCACGTGTAGACGTACCACCACGGCCAGAACCCTGACCACGACCGATACGACGACGAGACTTGACAGAGCCCTCGGCTGGCTTAAGTGTAGATAAGTCCATTGCTATTATCTGTCTATATTTTATTACTCTACGACCTGAACCAAGTGGTGTACTTTGGCCACCATACCCCTGATCTGAGGGGTATCCTCATGCTCTACAACCTGGTGCATCTTGCGAAGACCTAGACCGTCGAGGGTGCGCTTCTGAGACTTGTTGCACCGTATGCGACTACGGACTTGCTCGATTTTGATTTTTGCCATAATACTCTTTACTTGTCTAGGTGATTATCCTTTAAACACGCGCTCTACAGAGATGCCTCTGCTCTGAGCAACCATCAAGGGGCTACGTAGCTCAGCAAGTGCTGCGATGGTAGCCTTGACGAGGTTGTGGGGGTTCGTCGATCCCTGGCTCTTTGCCAAGACGTCTGTAACACCTACACTGTCTAGTACCGCACGCATAGCACCACCTGCGATAACGCCCGAACCGGCAGAGGCGGGGCGTAGCAAGATGCGAGCACCTCCGAAGCGACCGATCTGCTCATGAGGTATGGTCCCGTTGTGGATGGGTACGCGTATAAGATTCTTCTTAGCAGCCTCTACGCCCTTGGCGATGGCTGCAGGCACTTCGCTGGCACGCCCCATACCATATCCTACGACGCCATCCTCGTTACCGACGACAACAATCGCAGCAAAGGTAAAGGTGCGACCACCTTTCGTGACCTTAGTTACTCGATTGATAGCTACTAGGCGATCCTTAAGATCTAGATCATTGGTAGCTGTGACTCTATTTGTTGCTATTGCCATGATGTGCTCTATGATTTAGAATTTAAGACCTCCTGTACGAGCTGCATCTGCTAGCTCCTTGACGCGACCATGATAGAGATATCCATTACGATCGAAAACTACCGTATCAATGCCGGCAGCAAGAGCTACACGAGCTATCTCCTGTCCTACCTGAGCGGCTACCTCTTTCTTAGTACCAGAGGTCTCCATCTTGAGTGAGGAGGCACTCGCTAGGGTACGTCCTTCTATATCGTCGATGACCTGTGCGTAGATCTGCTTATTGCTTCTGAACACAGACAGACGTGGTCTCTGGGGTGTACCACTTATCTTGCCACGCACACGTGTCTTGATGTGCTTTCTTCTTTGTGCTTTCTTGTTCATATGACTCTTTACTTAGATAGTGGATACGACTTACTTACCAGCCGTCTTACCAGACTTGCGGCGTACCTCCTCACCGAGGAAGCGAACACCCTTGCCCTTGTAAGGCTCTGGCTTGCGGAATGAACGAATCTTAGCACAGACCTGTCCTAGTAGCTGCTTGTCGCAAGACTTTAGGATGATCTTAGGGGTCTGATTACGTACCATCTGCGTCTCGATCTTGATCTCGTCTGGGAGTACGAGATAGATGGCGTGCGTGAAGCCTAGTGAGAGCTCTAGGATCTGCCCCTGATTGGTAGCGCGGTAACCGACACCTATTAATTCGAGCGTCTGGGTGAACTCTTCGTGTACACCCATCACCATGTTGTGGATTAGCTGACGGTAGAGACCGTGTAGCGAGCGCTCCTGACGCTCATCAGAGTGACGTGTGAGTGTGATCTCTCCGTCCTCGACTGAGACCTCGATACGAGGATCTATATATTGCTTGAGCTCACCCTTGGGGCCCTTTACTGTTACGTAGTGATCCTCCTGAGAGACGGTCACGCCCTGTGGTATAGCTATGGGTAGTTTACCTATTCTAGACATATTGCTTTGCTATAAGGAGGATTAATATACATAACATAGTACCTCACCACCGATCTTGAGCTCACGAGCCTCTTTGTCTGTCATGACACCGTGAGATGTAGATAGGATGGCGATACCTAGTCCATTGAGTACGCGAGGCATATCTTTGTAGCCTACATACTTACGTAAGCCTGGGCGTGAGACACGCTTGAGGCATTTGATTGCATTGACCTTGTTCGAGAGGTCATACTTGAGGGCGACCTTGATGGTTCCTTTGCATCCCTCCTCCTCAAACATGTAGTTGAGGATGTAGCCCTTGTCAAAGAGGATCTTAGTGATGTCCTTCTTGATGTTGCTAGCTGGGATTTCTACCACACGGTGACCCGCTTTGATTGCATTGCGCAATCGGGTGAGATAATCTGCTATTGGATCTGTCATTGTGTATTAAGATTAAATTGATCTGGAGGGTTCCTGACTGGCTCAAAGCTCCTTCCTGAGGCATCGTCCACTCTTCTATCTTTAAGACCTCCACTCCTTGAGTATAAGGGTGGTGATCATTGTGTAGTAAGAGCCACGCGTACCGAGGTCGAGAGCTGTAAGGGACAGGCTACCCCAGACAATATTTAATTGATTCGCTATCAGTCATCGCCCCACGCTCTCACTCTTAAGAGTGCGAGCAACTCATACACTCCCTCTGTGTAGAGGGGATATATGAGAGGACAATTCTAGGCAAAGATACAAATAGTCTAGATACTATGAAAACTTTTGGAGTCTGTCGAGAGCATATCACAGCTATCGTATAGGCAGTGAATAGCGCTCTAACTCGCTCTCAGCTTAGTATATCTGAGCCTTAGAACTCTCTATAGACGATTTGCATCTGTCTATGAGATTTTTTGTCCTCGTGTATGTGGGTGTCGACGAGAGATCTATTACCAGCTGGCTTTCTTCACCCCTGGGATAAGACCGGCGGAAGCCATCTCGCGGAATTGGATACGGCTGATGCCAAACTGTCTCATATAACCCTTGGGACGTCCCGTGATCTTGCAGCGGTTGTGCAGACGTACAGAAGAAGAGTTGCGTGGGAGTGTCTGTAGCTTCTGCAGGGACTCGTAGTCTCCAGCAGCTTTGAGCTCAGCACGACGCTTCGCATACTTCTGAACGAGCTTCTGGCGCTTGGCCTCACGGGCCTTCATTGATTCTTTTGCCATAAACCTATATGTATCTTACTTATTAGTAGTACGGAAGGGAAGTCCAAATTGCTTGAGTAGCTCGAAGCCCTCCTCATCGGTAGGAGCTGAGGTTACAAAAGTGATGTTCATCCCTAGTATTTTCGTGATACTATCGAGGTTGATCTCAGGGAAGATGATCTGCTCTGAGATACCTAGGGTATAGTTACCACGACCATCCATCTTAGAGTTGATACCCTTGAAGTCACGGATACGTGGGAGTGCGACACGTACGAGACGCTCGAGGAACTCGTACATACGGTCACCACGCAGTGTAACCATGACACCGATAGGCATCTGCTTACGTAGCTTGAAGTTGGATATATCCTTGCGTGAGTATGTTGCTACTGCCTTCTGTCCGGTGATCTGTGTGAGCTCATCGATTGCGACGTCGATGATCTTCTTGTCACCTGTAGCCATGCCCAAGCCTTGATTGATGACGATCTTCTCTAGGCGAGGCACCTGCATGCTACTCTTGTAGGCAAAGTGCTTCATCAGATCGGGAGCGATCTGCTCGTTGTATTGCTTCTTAAGATTTACTGTCAGTGCCATAGTTACTTAATTACTTCTCCTGACTTCTTAGCGAAGCGTACTAGCTTACCGTTGTCATCACGGCGACGTCCTATACGCGTTCCCTTGCCAGACTGAGGATCTAGCACATTCAGGTTAGATATATGTATTGGAGCCTCCATGCTGAGAATAGCTCCCTGGGGGTTCTGTGCATTGGGCTTGGTATGCTTAGATACCATGTTAAGTCCCTCGACGATCGCACGCTGCTTCTTGACAAGTACCTTGAGGACACGTCCCGTCTTGCCCTTGTCGTCGCCAGCATTTACCATGACGATGTCGCCTTTCTTGATATGAAACTTGCTCATCTCTATTCTCTCTATAAGTTAAAGGACCTCAGGAGCTAGAGACACGACCTTCATATTGACGGCACGTAGCTCACGAGCTACTGGGCCGAAGATACGTGTACCACGTAGCTCGCCATTGGGGGTGAGTAGTACGCAGGCGTTGTCATCAAAGCGGATGTAGGAGCCGTCTGTACGACGTATCTCCTTTTTTGTTCTTACGATGAGAGCCTTAGCGACAGTTCCCTTCTTCATATCGCTAGAGGGGATGACACTCTTGACAGTCACCACGATGACATCTCCGACCGAAGCATAGCGGCGGCGGGTGCCACCGAGTACACGGATACAGAGTACCTCGCGAGCACCACTATTGTCTGCTACATTGAGTCTTGATTCTTGCTGTATCATAGTTTACTTCGCTCTTTCTATAATCTCGGTGAGTCTCCAACGCTTGGTGCGGCTCAGAGGGCGTGTCTCCATGATGCGAACACGGTCACCGATGTTTGTTTCATTCTTCTCGTCATGTGCATAGTACTTTTTAGTCTTGCTGACGAACTTACCATATATAGGGTGCTTCTCTTTGAAGCGTGAGGCTACGGTGATGGTCTTGTCCATCTTGTTGCTGGTGACGATCCCGATGCGCTCTTTTCTATGATTTCTTTCCATGTGAATATAAGTCTATTCTGCAGGGTTAGTTATTTGTCTCTCGCTCAGCGAGGACAGTCTTGAGACGAGCGATCGTGCGACGCTGCTCTTTAAAAGCTGCAGGATTCTCAGATGGAGAGACATAGTGGTCTATTCTCTTCTGCTGGTATGAAGCCTGCTCAGCCTCTATGCGCTCACGGATCTCCTCCGTTGTGAGCTCTTTGATTTCGCTTATCTGCATAGCTGTATAAGGTCTAGCGGATTAAACATTAGGGTTAGCAGCGTCGAAGTCTCGACGTACGACAAACTTCGTCGTGACTGGTAGCTTCTGAGCAGCCAGACGTAGAGCCTCCTTTGCGACTTCGTAGGGTACGCCCTCTACTTCAAAGAGCATACGACCGGGAGTCACAGGAGCGACGAATCCCTCGGGATTACCTTTACCTTTACCCATTCGCACCTCAGCAGGCTTTGCTGTGATTGGCTTGTCGGGGAAGATACGGCACCAGACCTGTCCTTGACGCTGCATGTAACGCGTTACAGCGATACGAGCGGCCTCTATCTGACGGCCAGTGATCCACTTACTCTCTAGGCTCTTGATACCAAAAGAACCAAATGCGAGCTGGTTGCCACGCTGTGCATTGCCCTTCATGCGGCCCTTTTGTTGCCTTCTAAATTTAGTCTTCTTAGGTTGTAACATAGCTGTGGTCTTTGATTAGCGATTAGATCTATTGCGTCCTCCACGACGGAATCCACGACGCTCACCACGAGAGTCACCACCTCGGCGTCCGCCCTGACGGCGTGGCTGAGAGAGATCAGGAGCTAGATCGCGGCGCTCGTATACCTCGCCGTTCATGATCCAGACCTTGACTCCTATCATACCTACCTTGGTGAGAGCTCCAGTCTGAGCATAGTCGATGTCAGCACGTAGTGTGTGTAGAGGAGTACGTCCCTCCTTGTATAGCTCGGAGCGAGCCATCTCAGCGTTATTGAGACGACCAGAGAGCTGTATCTTGATACCCTCAGCACCAGCGCGCATAGCGTTTGCGATAGCCATCTTGACGGTACGTCGGTATGACATACGGCCCTCTAGCTTGCGTGCTATATCATTGGCCACGATGACGGCATCAACCTCAGGCTTGCGCACCTCGTAGATGTTGATCTGTATGTTGTCAGCCTTAGTGACCTTCTTAAGCTCTGCTTTGAGGTTCTCCACGTTTTGACCGCCCTTTCCGACGATCATACCTGGACGAGCCGTGCATATCGTTATGGTGATGACCTTGAGAGCTCGCTCTATGATGATTCGGCTCACGAGGGCACCTGACAGTCTTGTGTGTAGGTACTTTCTGATACGGTCATCTTCTACTAGTGTATCGCCATAGTTACGACCACCATACCAGTTAGAGTCCCAACCACGTATGTAGCCGAGTCTGTTTGCTATTGGATTAATTTTCTGTCCCATGTCAGTTACTTAGCTACGTTATTAACTATTTGATCGACCCACACGGTGATGTGATTCGAACGCTTGCGGATTCTGTAGCCACGGCCTTGTGGAGCTGGGCGTAGACGCTTGAGTGTGACTCCCTCGTCTACATAAATCTTGGAGACGTAGAGCTCACCCTCGTCAGCCTTGCGGCCGTTGAGCTGCTCCCAGTTAGAGACGGCGCTACGTATGAGCTGCTCTACACGCTGAGCAGCTACCCGGCGAGAGCTAAATCTCAAGGTAGCCATCGCGCGCTCTACCTCCATGCCTCTTATGTTGTCGACGACTAGACGCATCTTACGAGGAGATGTGGGCACGTTGCGTAGCTTAGCTACGGCGGGCTGTGTCACAGTCTCCTGAGCGGTCGTCTCTATTGTATCTTGATTATTGGCACTCATGTGTGATAATTACTTTGATTCGATTTATTACAGGGTGCTAACTAGCGATTGCCAGAGTGACCACGGAAGGTACGCGTAGGAGCGAACTCTCCGAGCTTGTGACCCACCATATTCTCTGTAATAAATACAGGTATAAAACTCTTGCCATTGTGTACGGCGATCGTATGTCCCACGAAGTCTGGAGAAATCATTGAGGCGCGAGACCAAGTCTTGATGACTGATTTCTTGCCACTTTCATTCATAGCCAAAACTTTCTTTTCGAGCTTGACGCTGATAAATGGCCCTTTCTTAAGTGAACGACTCATGTGTTTAGTTCTTGCTTAAATGATACAATGATTACTTCTTACGCTTAGCGGCTCTCTCGATGATGTACTTAGAGGAGTGCTTCTTAGGAGCTCTCGTCTTAAGACCCTTAGAGTATAGACCCGTACGTGAGCGTGGGTGACCTCCGGAGGCGCGTCCCTCACCACCACCCATTGGGTGATCGACAGGGTTCATAGCGACACCACGTACACGAGGTCTGCGACCTAGCCAGCGCGTACGACCAGCCTTGCCTGATCTCTCGAGTGCGTGATCGGAGTTACCGACACTACCTATCGTAGCTTTGCATGCAGCGAGGATACGGCGAGTCTCTCCACTAGGCATACGTAGTACGACATAATTATCTTCACGAGCTACCAGCTGTGCGAAGGCACCCGCACTACGTACCAGCTTACCACCCTGACCAGGGCGTAGCTCTATGTTGTGCACGATCATACCGACAGGTACCTTAGCTAGTGGTAGTGCGTTACCTACCTCAGGTGTAGCATTTTCACCTGACATCACTTGCTGGCCTACAGTCAGTCCGTTAGGAGCGATGATATAGTTCTTAGCTCCATCGGCATAGTATAGGAGTGCGATGCGAGATGATCTGTTTGGATCATACTCGATACTCTTGACTGTAGCGGGGATGCCATCCTTCGTTCTCTTGAAGTCGATGATACGATACTTACGTTTGTGACCACCGCCTACGTTGCGTATGGTCATCTTACCAGTATTGTTACGGCCACCCGATTTACGAGCTCCAACTACAAGAGACTTCTCTGGTGCACTGGCAGTGATGGCGTCAAATGCACCAATAGTTTTGTGTCTTTGCCCCGGCGTTGCGGGCTTTAATTTACGGATTCCCATTGCTTATATATTGCTAAAGAAATCGATTGTATCCTCACCCTGGAGCGTTATGAAAGCCTTTTTGAAGGCTGGCTTACGACCCGTGATGACACCTGACTTGGTATAGCGACTAGAGCGCTTACCATCGTAGCGACAGGTGTTGACACTATCGACCTTGACGTTGTACATCTTCTCGACAGCATTACGTATCTCAATCTTGTTGGCAGTAGGAGCTACTAAAAAGGCGTAGCGCTGCGGATTGCTCTCAGTGATTGCTGTCATCTTCTCTGAGATTATTGGTTTGATTATGATTCCCATATCAATGCTCTACTAGTGTGTTTCGACTTAAAACATCTCATTGACCTGTGCTAGAGCATCCTCTGTGAAGACTATCTTGCGACAATCCAGCACACAATAAGTATTGAGATCTTGAGCACGTACGATGCTGACACCAGGGATATTGCGAGCACTGAGTGCTACGGTATCCTCTATCTGTGAGACTACGTAGAGAGTCTTCTGTCCATCTACGTTGAGTGCCTTTGCCATACTCACAAAAGACTTGGTCTTGGGTGCCTCAAAGGAGAGCTGATCCAGTACCATGATCTGGTTGTCCTGAGCCTTGTAGGTGAGCGCACTGCGACGTGCTAGCTGACGGAGCTTCTTATTGAGCTTGAAGCTGTAGCTACGTGGACGAGGTCCGAAGACGCGAGCACCACCACGTAGGATGTTAGAGTTGATATCACCACGGCGAGCGCCACCCGTACCTTTCTGGCGGAATAGCTTGCGTGTAGATCCACTCATCTCGCTACGCTCCTTGGTTTTGTGCGTACCCTGACGCTGATTAGCGCGGTACTGCTTGACGGTTAGATAGATAGCGTGATCATTGGGCTCTATACCAAAGACGGAGCTCTCCAAGGCTATCTTACGTCCCGTATCTTCACCTTGTATATTGTAGATTGATAGTTCCATTACTTCTCTATTGCTATGATTGAACCCTTAGCTCCAGGCACACTACCCTTGAGTACGAGGATGTTGTGCTCGGGCATTACTTTGATCACCTCGAGGTTTTGTACCGTGACGCGCTTGTTACCTAGCTGTCCAGCCATGCGTGTACCCTTGAAGACCTTTGCGGGGTAAGAGCAGGCACCGACCGAACCGGGAGCGCGTAGACGGTCATCCTGACCGTGTGTCGACTGACCGACACCGCCGAATCCGTGACGCTTGACTACGCCTTGGAATCCTTTACCCTTGCTCGTCCCGTGTACGTCCACATAGTGGGTATCGTTGAAGAGCTCCACGGTGATCTCATCACCGAGCTTGTAATCCGATCCAAAGCCCATGAACTCGGCCAAGTGGCGCTTGTTAGTCACTCCGGCTGCTTTGAAGTGTCCCTGCAGAGGGCGTGTCGTATGCTTGTCTTTAGCATCCTGAAAGCCCAGCTGGATCGCTTCATACCCATCACGGTCAGCCGTTTTTACTTGAGTCACTACACAAGGACCTACTTCGATGACAGTGCATGGCACGTTGACGCCCTCGGCACTGAATACGGAAGTCATTCCGATTTTCTTTCCTAATAATCCTGGCATTTCTGTAGTTGATTACTCTGGTTAATACTTAATTTCGATATCTACGCCACTGGGCATCTCCAGCTTCATCAGCGCATCAATCGTAGGTGCTGAGGCGTTGTAGATGTCGATCAGACGCTTGTGAGCATTTAGCTCAAACTGCTCACGACTCTTCTTATTGACGAAGGTGGAGCGGTTCACCGTAAAGATACGCTTATGCGTGGGCAGTGGTATAGGACCACTGACCAGCGCATTAGTATTCTGTACGGCCGTGACGATCTTCTCGGCAGACTTGTCTACGAGCATGTGGTCGTATGACCTCAGCTTGATTCTGATCTTTTGGCTCATTACTATATTGTGAGATTATTACTTTATCAAATCAACGCGACCATTGAGTTCCTCAAGGATCTTCTTAGCTATTGACGAGGAGACCTCTGCGTAGTGTGAGAAGCTCATCGTACTTGAGGCACGACCACTCGTGATCGTACGTAGGGCGGTTACGTAGCCAAACATCTCGCTTAGGGGCACCTTAGCCTTGATAACCTGAGCTCCTGAGCGGTTGACCTCTGAGCCCTCGACCTGACCACGGCGCTTATTGAGGTCGCCGATCACGTCACCCATGTTCTCCTCGGGTGTTACCACCTCAAGCTGCATGATAGGCTCCATGAGGACGGGGCTAGCCTTTTCAGAAGCCTCCTTAAAGGCCATCATAGCTGCCACCTCAAAAGAGAGCTGATCTGAGTCTACGGGGTGGAAAGAACCATCTACCAGTGTCACCTTGAGCCTATCTAGAGGATAGCCTGCGAGGACACCACTCTTCATAGCCTTCTCAAAGCCCTTCTGGACAGAGGGGATAAACTCCTTCGGGATGTTACCGCCCTTGACCTCATCAACAAATTGTAGGGTGCCATCGAAGTCCTCATCGGCGGGTCCAAACTTGATGATGATATCAGCGAACTTACCACGACCACCTGACTGCTTCTTGTATACCTCGCGCAGATCGACAGTCTGAGTAACAGCCTCCTTGTAAGCCACCTGTGGCTGACCCTGGTTGCACTCGACCTTGAACTCGCGCTTCAGACGGTCTATAATGATGTCTAGGTGTAGCTCACCCATACCGCTGATGACGGTCTGACCCGTCTCCTCGTTGGTCTTGACAACAAACGTTGGATCCTCCTCAGCGAGCTTAGCCAGTCCGACACCGAGACGATCCATATCCTTCTGCGTCTTAGGCTCCACAGCGATACCGATCACAGGATCAGGGAAGTCGATAGACTCCAGTACGAGTGGTGCATTCTCATCACAGAGTGTGTCTCCCGTACGAATATCCTTAAAGCCTACGCCTGCACCGATATCACCCGTACCGATAGTCTCCATCGGGTTCTGGTGGTTAGAGTGCATCTGGAAGAGACGTGAGATACGCTCCTTCTTGCCAGAGCGTGAGTTAAAGACGTAGCTACCAGCGTCAATGTGACCACTGTACACGCGGAAGAAGCAGAGACGACCTACGAAGGGGTCGGTAGCGATCTTGAAGGCGAGTGCACTCATAGGTGCATCGGGATCGACCTCACGCACCTCTTCCTTGTCAGAGTCTAGTGCATGACCTACCACCTCTGGTGTATCTACAGGACTAGGCAGATAAGCACAGACGGCATCTAGGAGTGTCTGTACGCCCTTATTCTTAAATGAAGAGCCACATAGCATTGGGAAGATCTCCATCGCTAGTGTAGCCGTACGGATAGCTGTACGGATCTCGTCCTCTGTGATCGTAGAGGGATCATCAAAGTACTTCTCCATGAGAGTCTCGTCAGTCTCAGCAAGCGTCTCTAGGAGCTTATCTCTCCACTCCTCAGCATCGGCGCGGAGATCGTCTGGGATCTCATCGATCTCATACTCGGCGCCCATGGTCTCGTCGTGCCAGATGATAGCCTTCATGGTTATCAAGTCTATAACTCCCTTGAAGGAGTCTTCCTCCCCGACTGGGATCTGGATAGGACAAGCCTTAGCTCCGAGCATGTCGACCATCTGGCGCTGTACCTCGTAGAAGTTTGCGCCCGAGCGGTCCATCTTGTTAATGTATGCGATGCGTGGCACCTTATACTTATCCGCCTGACGCCATACAGTCTCACTCTGAGGCTGTACACCGCCCACGGCACAAAAAGTAGCCACAGCACCATCTAGGATACGGAGCGAACGCTCTACCTCGACCGTAAAGTCAACGTGTCCTGGGGTGTCGATCAGGTTGATCTTGTACTTCTTATCGCCATAGGTCCAGAAGGTCGTGGTAGCAGCAGAGGTGATCGTGATACCACGCTCCTGCTCCTGCGCCATCCAGTCCATCGTAGCGGCACCATCGTGTACCTCTCCGATCTTGTGTGTTAGTCCGGTGTAGAAGAGAATACGCTCAGAGGTCGTCGTCTTACCAGCATCAATGTGCGCCATGATGCCGATATTACGAGTTTGCTCGAGCTTAGAATGAATTGCAGACATAGATTTTATGGTTAGTGTAGGTTAGAAGCGGAAGTGTGCGAAGGCACGGTTAGCCTCAGCCATACGATGTACGTCCTCCTTACGCTTGAACGCACCACCCTGACTATTGTAGGCATCCATGATCTCTGCTGCAAGTTTGTCAGCCATGGTCTTACCACCACGCTTACGAGCGAAGATGATCAGATTCTTCATGGAGATAGACTCCCTACGCTCTGGACGTATCTCTGTCGGCACTTGGAAGGTTGCTCCTCCGATACGACGAGACTTGACCTCTACGTGAGGGGTTACATTATCGAGAGCTGCCTTCCAGATCTCTAGGGCGCTCTTCTCCTCTTGCGACATCTTATCCTTGACGATATCAAGGGCTCTGTAGAAGATGCTATATGCAAGACTCTTCTTGCCATCATACATGAGGTGGTTCACAAACTTTGTGACCTGACGATCTCCAAATACGGGATCGGGCAGTACCTGCCTCTTCTTAGGCTTAGCCTTTCTCATTATTTCGTGATATTATACTATTGTCTCGTCGTCTTATTTGGGTTGCCATCATCATGATTTGTTGTCTTCAACGCTCCCTCTGGAGCATTTACTCAACCTATCCTTGGGGTCAAGGATTAGCTTATCCAAATAGAACCACGGGAACAAATGTGGTTACTAGATTTAGATTGCACTCCCGTGCTAGATGTGCGCGACTCTTTAAGGAGCTCGGGTACACTGCTACGAGGAGTGTCGATAGATTTTTCTGTGGGGAGAGGTACTCGCTGATGTACCTATATATAGTATACTCGCCCACTAGGGGGAGTAATAGGTCGAGGGGGACAGCAGGCCATCCAGCACCTCGCCACGGCATCTCAATCTAGGCGACTAGTTTACTTCGCCTTAGGACGCTTAGCTCCGTACTTAGAGCGACGCTGGCGACGTCCGTCGACACCAGCAGTATCGAGTGCGCCACGCACGATATGGTAGCGTACACCAGGCAGGTCCTTGACACGACCGCCACGCACCAAGACGATACTATGCTCCTGAAGGTTGTGACCCTCTCCAGGGATGTAGGCATTAACCTCCTTGCCGTTGGTCAGACGTACACGAGCCACTTTACGCATAGCCGAGTTAGGCTTCTTAGGAGTGGTTGTGTAAACGCGGACACAGACGCCACGACGCTGTGGGCATGAACCTAAGGCTGGAGACTTACCTTTTTCCTCAAAGGTCTCTCGTCCCTTTCTTACTAACTGTTGGATAGTAGGCATTAACTTCTCGTTTACTTAATTCTTGATTTACAAATATGATTCTCGTGCTACCCTGCCATAATATGTTGTAGATCACGATATGTCGCACATCACAATCACCTATAGTAGGCATAGCGGGGACAAAGGTACAAAAACTTTTTGACCTGACAAGCGAGCGTAGAGATTAGAAGTTAGAGATCAGAGGTTAGACGAGTAACAGTTGTAGGGACGCACGGCTCATGCGTCCGTTGTGTCAAAGGAGACAACCTCCGTTGTGTCACAGCGACACGTGTAACCGGTGTAGGGACGCACGGCTCGTGCGTCCGTTGTGTCAAGAGTTATAGTGTCAGGGCTTTAACGGGGACGGACGCACGGACCGTGCGTCCCTACAAAGGTTACTCGTCTGATACCTCAGATAGCTCTGATAAAAAGGACCTCGCAAGAGGTCCGACGCATCGTAGCCGTCGGTCGGAGGGGCACAGCCCCGAACGACCGATGGACAGGCGAACGTGGTAAACGATCGACCCCTTGTGGGTCGGACTAGGCGAAGCTTACAGTCACAGTCCGACCTCCCACTCCGGGGAGGTCGCTTGCTTCGTGTGGCACTCCTGACCCCGCAGTCGTTCGGGGCTTTGCCCCTCCGACTGGGGGCTACGAAGCGTCCGACCGCAAGCGGTCGTCCAACCTCAATCTCTAGGTTTCGTAGATCGACCATACGTATCGCTTGACCACGACAGACGCCCTCCCGCTAGACACTTTCGTGCGTCCGCACATTTCGCCACACAATTCTCTCTGACCTCTAATCTCTCCGACACCTTTCTTGCGGAAAAGGACCTCGCTAGAGGTCCGACGCATCGTAGCCGTCGGTCGGAGGGGCACAGCCCCGAACGACCGATGGACAGGCGAACGTGGTAAACGATCGACCCCTTGTGGGTCGGACTAGGCGAAGCTTACAGTCACAGTCCGACCTCCCACTCCGGGGAGGTCGCTTGCTTCGTGTGGCACTCCTGACCCCGCAGTCGTTCGGGGCTTTGCCCCTCCGACTGGGGGCTACGAAGCGTCCGACCGCAAGCGGTCGTCCAACCTCAATCTCTAGGTTTCGTAGATTGACCATACGTATCGCTTGACCACAACAGACGCCCTCCCGCTAGACACTAGCCGAGCGTCCCTACACATTGTTACTCGTCTAATGAGACTGTTGACTTTTGCAACAGTCTCCCGAGGGAGGTTGAGCTCACTATATATAATAAGGTGTCCACCCTGCCCTTTAATCTCTAATTTCTAACTTCTCCCCCCTAATCTCTAACTTTTAACCTCTACTCTTTATTTACATATCTTTACGGGGCAATTCCTCCGATTCCCTCCTTTATCGAATATCCACGTGGAAAATCTCAAATCTCCACGTGGCAAATGAAAAATGCTTACGTAGGGACGAAATAAAACTTCGGAGGAATCAAATGAAACTTCGGAGGAAATGATTCGCTCCTACGTGGAGAATAAAAAATAGCCACGTGGGAATTTAAGATTTCCTACGTGGCTATCATTCTGTAGCACCAAGTTATAGCGTATCAGCTCTGCAGAAAGAGCGGAGGCTGCGGAGTAATCAGACTACCCGAGGGAGCGCGACGAGCATCTGCGAGGTCTAATCGTGCTGCAGACGAGCCGCTAGGGCGGGGCGCCAGTCGGTGGCATTGACCGCTAGGAGTGTCTGCAGACCCAGTGCTGCAGCGGCCTCAAGGTTGGCGGTGCTGTCATCGATGAAGAGCGTACGCTCGGGCACCATGCCGCTGTCGGCTATCATCTGCTCGTAGATAGCTCGGTCAGGCTTCATCGTCTGCATCTCGCAGGAGGCATAAACCTTGTCCACATAGTCGCTCAGCGTGCGCCCCGTAGCGGGGAGGAAGTGTGGACTATGGGCATACGCCATGATGTAGGGATTGGTATTCGACAAGATGTAGATCTTGTACTTCTTACGGAGCTGCTCTAGGCAGTCAAACTTGTACTGAGGTACCCCCTTGAGGAAGAGCAGGATCGCCTCATTGATCTGCTCATCGGTTAGGTCTGTGCCGGCATGCTCATTAAGGCGTGCGACAAACTCCTCGCGCCCCACGAGTCCCATCTCGAGGTCGTGAAAGACGCCGAGCTGTCGGTACGGATTGAGCATCTCGTCGATGTCCTGAACGCCTAGCTCGCGAAAGCGTCTTAGCGACACCTCCGGTTGGAGATCCACTAAGACGCCTCCGAAATCAAATACGAGTGTATCTATCACGGTCTCTTACTTCTTGAGCCAACGATCGAGCCAGTCAAAAAAGGTGCGCTGCCATAGGAGTGCATTCTGAGGCTTGAGGACCCAGTGCGTCTCCTCGGGGAAGAGTAGCATCTTCGTAGGTATACCACGCATCTTAGCGGCGTCAAAGGCCATCATACCTTGCGAGGCAAGTATGCGGAAGTCATACTCACCGTGAATGATCAGGATAGGCGTATCCCACTTGTCGACCAGCTTGTGCGGTGAATTGGCAAAGGTGCGCTGAGCGGTAGCGTTGTCCTTTTCCCAAGGAGCACCGCCCATATCCCAATTGGCAAACCACTTCTCCTCGGTCTCTAGATACTGAGCCTCGAGGTTGAAGATACCCGCATGTGCGATGAAGGCTGCGAAGCGACCCTCGTGTACACCAGCTAGGTAGTAGACGGAGTACCCACCGTAGCTAGCGCCCACAGCGCCCATACGATCTGGTGCGATGAAGGGCTCTTGCTTCATCAGGTCTGCGGCGGTGAGGTAGTCGCGGATGTTCTGACCGCTATAGTCGCCACTGATCTGCTCGTTCCACGCCTTACCAAAGCCTGGCACGCCGTGGCGGTTGGGCAGGATGACGATGTAGCCCTGCTCAGCCATGATGCGGGGGTTCCAGCGATAGGACCAGAACTGGCTTATGGTGCTTTGCGGACCTCCCTGACAGTAAAGGATGGAGGGGTACTGCTTGCTCTTATCAAAGTGTGGTGGGTAGAGTACCCATGTGAGCATCTTACCGCCGTCGGTCGTAGGCATCCAGCGCTTTTCGCAAGTTAGGTCGCCTAGCTGACTCATGATCGGCTTGTCCTCCTCAGTTAGTGCGGTAGCCTTGCCGTTCTTCAGATTGACCATATAGAGCTCCGTAGGATAGGTCATGGACTGGCGAGAAGCGACGCAGACGCCCTCGGCATTCATATCAAAGCCTGTGTAGTCGTACTGTCCGTCGGTGATCTGCTTGATCTTGCCATTAGCTAGCTGATAGCTGTAGAGGTGTGTCAGTGCCTCTCGGCAAGTGATGAAGTAGATGGTCTTACTGTCGGCACTCCAGGTGGGGTTGGCGATATTGTACTCAAAGTCGGCCGTGAGGGGACGGTACTGCT
This sequence comes from Porphyromonas asaccharolytica DSM 20707, assembly GCF_000212375.1. Classification (NCBI taxonomy): domain Bacteria; kingdom Pseudomonadati; phylum Bacteroidota; class Bacteroidia; order Bacteroidales; family Porphyromonadaceae; genus Porphyromonas; species Porphyromonas asaccharolytica. Next base: position 441,775 of record NC_015501.1, read on the forward strand.
TCTTTGCCAAGTCGTAGAGATACATCACCTGTAGGTCTGACTCATAGCCGTCGTGCTCCATACCGATCCAGATGAGTGAGCGACCATCGGGACTGAAGACAGGGTGCGTATCGTAACCCATGATGCCCTCACTGACGTTGGTCGTCTCACCAGTAGATACATTATATAGGTATATATCACTATTGGTCGAGAGACTGTACTCTAGTCCCGTCTTCTTGCGACAAGCGTAAGCGATGAGGTTGCCATCGGGGCTGAAAGCTATATCCTCGATGCCGTTGAAGGGACGCATAGGAGCCTCATACGGTTCACCCTCGAGTAGGTCTAGACCCTTAGTGATGGGCTGTGCCGTAACCTTTGCGATGAAGGGGTGTGGCATCGTCGAGACCCACTCGTCCCAATGCTTGTACATGAGATCCTCGATGATACGTGCGTCAGCCTTGTCTAGATCAGGATAGACGTCCGTGACGACGGGTCGTGCCTTGATATCCTGGACATAGAGCAGTGTCGTCTCATCTGGCGAGAAGAGATAGTCGACGATTCCCCCGTCGATAGCCGTGAGCTGACGCTCTACCCCATCGCTAAGGGTGCGTGCGAAGAGCTGCATGCCCTGGTCCGTGCCACGCATGAAGTATATCTGCTTGCCGTCACGGCTCCAGCGTGGTGTGTACTCGCTACCAGCCGAGGGAGCGGTTAGCTCGGTACGACCAGAGCCATCGCTATTGATGAGGTAGATAGAGGTGCGGCTGTTGTTGTCCTTGATAGAGGGCTGAGATACGTTGTAGATGACCTGCTTACCATCAGGGGCTAGCGCATAGCTCCCTACACGAGGCATCGTGAGCAGCATCTCTGGGGTCATTTGCTTGGACCCTTGCTGTGCAGTCATAGGCAGAGCGAATGTGGATAAAATGAGAGCCACGAGGCTACGAAATAAATTTCTTCTAGTCATGAGATAGAATGAGATAGAGTGAAGGAAAGGTCGTCTCGGAGCGACCATAGTTACTTAATGCTCTCCAAAGGTACGAAAAAAGAGGTTAGTGACTAGAGAGACTGGGGCTACTAGCAGGGCTGACGCCTTATAATCGCTCTTTCAGGAGCTAGATATGAGCCACAAGCTAGGCTTAGATGAGGGTACTATATATAATGTGTCCGTCCTAATCTCTAATCTCTAACCTCTAATCCCTGTTTACATATCTTTACGGGGAAATTCGTCCGATTCCCTCCTTTCTCGAATATCCACGTGGAAAATCTCAAATCTCCACGTGGATATTTTTTGTTTTCCACGTGAGCGTCATTCATTTCCTCCGAAGTTTCATTTGATTCCTCCGAGGAATTTTTTCTTCCCCACGTGGGAAAGAAAAAATCTCCACGTGGAGATTTCGAAATATCCACGTGGAGATCACTTTTCCCCGACACAGTGCCGTTTTGATATGTAGCCAGCTCTAAATTATTGTAGCGAACCAGCGTTGAATTTATCCCGCTAGGGCTGATGCATCATAATCGCTCTATCAGGCGCTGCACATGAGCGACAAGCGAGGAGTAGAGAGGTCGATGAGTCCATTGTATATAATGTGTCAGCCCTGGGGCTACTAGTGTCCCTAGGACTTCTGGCGTCACCTACTAATCCTTGTCTAGCACAGAGACTTACATTTGCTTTTTAGCATCAAATTGGCTAACTTCGCCTTTCGGCGGTTTCTAGCGGCACACACTGGAGCCCTCTTTTACATCTTCATAAACAGTATAACATAAACTATGAAAAAACTGCTACCCACTCTGCTATGTCTCTTAGCACTCTTTTCTCTCCCGATGTATGGTCAGGAGAGCGTTATTAAGCTGACGACTCATATGAAGCCCACGGATCGCTTTAACATCTCTATCAAGTGCGATGGCACGCCCAAGGTCGAGGGGGCCTCTGGCATGGAGAGTGGAGGATCTCCCATGTGGGACGGATCTGTCAACTACCAGCTCTCTGTCAAGCAGCCTGAACTAACGATCACTGGTACAAACATCACGCTCTGTACCATAGGACAGGACAGTATCTACTCTCTCGATGTCACAGGATGCCCTACGCTCGAAGAGCTCACCTGCCCGGGTAACTACCTTACCGAGATCGATCTGAGCAAGTCGGTCAAGCTGAAGACCTTTATATGCTACAACAACGACATCACGAGCATCGATCTGAGTAACTGCCCCGAGCTGTATCAGTTCGACTGCAACGCAAACCCAATAACTGCCATCGACTTAAAAGCAAATAGTGAGCTCACGTTCCTCACTTGTGGCTCTACAAAAGTTCAGAAACTCGACCTCTCCGGCTGTACCAAGCTCGAGGAGCTGATCGCTCCAAACACCTCCGTAGAGGAGATAGACCTCTCCGGGCTCAGCTATCTGACAGAGGTCAACTGTAACCAAAACAGTAACCTACGCAAGCTAACCCTCGCAGGTAATACAGCGCTAAGGAATCTCGAAGCTGGCAACTGCGCCATAGAGCAGATAGACCTTTCCGAGGCAACGGCACTCACCTACTTGATCTTGAGCAATAATCAGCTCTCAACCTTTACAGCATCCAATCCTTCTGTAGAGACCATCGACCTGAGGAATAATAAGCTACAGGAGATAACCCTCCCTGAGTGCAAGAACCTGCAGTCCGTCACGCTTTACAACAACTTCATCAAGGGTGCCGCTATGACAGCCTTTATGAACTCCCTCCCAGAGGCTAAGAAGTCGTCCTACTTCCGTGCTCCTAAGATCGAGCTGATCACTACGGACAATGCTCAGGAGCGCAACATCTGTCTCGTCTCGGATGTTAAGATCGCAACAGATAAGGGGTGGGAGGTCTTTGGCAATAGTGAGTCGACATCGACCGTATCCCCCTATGCAGGTGCTGCTCTTTATCCAGTCACGCTAGAGGTAGCAAAGCATGGTAAGGCTCAGCTCACAGGTGCTGACGATCTGACTGCAATCCCTGAGCGTACTGAGCTAAAGCTCACGATGACCCCCGACGAGGGCTATGTCGTAGATCGTGTCTACTGCAACCACGAGCTCCTAGAGGTCGATGGCAATGAGATGACCATCGTAGTCAGAGAGGAGACTCTAGTAGAGGTCTTCTTCAAGGATCCCCTAAGCATCAACCCGATAGAGGATAGCGCACAGGTCAAGCTCTTCCCGACCGTCGCTGATCAGCTACTCACCGTCACAGGTCTGATGCCACAGGAGCAGATCTCCATCTACACCCTCTCAGGTGTACGCCTCGCAACGATCGAGGCTGATCTCCAAGGCACGGTCTCTGTAGACCTCTCCACTTATTCTGAGGGTGGCTACCTACTACAGCATCAAGGTGGGGCTGCTCGCTTCGTCGTCAAGCATTAACCGATGAGACAACTAAAGGATATGAAGCGACTACCTCTCTTATTATCCACCTTTCTGCTCTGCTCAGCTCTCTCAGGAGCTGCGCAGACGCAGACTGCGCCGTATGCTGGCAATGCTCAGATCGTCATCGCCACCGATGCTGCGGTAGGCGATAAGCTAAAGGTCCTGATCGAGTCTCCCGCGGGTGCCGAAAACGTATGGATAGACCTCAATAACAATGGAGTCTGCGATCCAGGCGAGCGCTATGAGTACGTTCAGTATCGGTACAACTCCTTTACGATCTCCTCGAGAGAGCAGATTACCATCCATGGGGAGATATCTTATCTAGATCTCTCCAGCAATAAGTTGACTAAACTCGATCTGACCGCTGCTAGCAAAGCCCTAGCTGCTCTCTATGCGCATCATAATCAGATCACTGAGCTAGACATCGCAGGGATGAGTAGTCTCAATCTGCTCTCACTAGATTTTAACCAGCTGACCCAGCTAGATGTCAGTAGCAATGAGAAGCTCTTGATGCTCTCTGCGACAGACAATGCGCTAGAGTCTGTAACGCTCCCAAGCGGTACCTCAGCACTTATCAACCGTGTCTATCTCTACAACAATCGCTTGTCGAGTGAGACTATCCACAAGCTCATCGAGCGACTGCCACAGCGTCAAGTCACCAACAAGGCTCGTATCTATCTGCTAGACAGCACCAGCCCTACAGAGCAAAACAAGTGCGCTCCAGAGGATGTAGCGCTAGCCAATCAGCGTGCTTGGGATATCTACGACTGGCTCGGTGGTGAAAACGAAGGACGCAATCCCTATGCTGGCAGCCATGTCGGCACGACACCTACATATAGTAGTGTCGCACCCCGCCCACATATCGTCGTCACAGAGCAGGGCATCGAGCTCTCAGAGCTTGCCCCTGGCATTCATATAGAGCTATGCTCCATGAGTGGCATCTCTGTCGCCAGCGCCGAGAGCGACGGCACAGGATATGCAGAGATTCCCACGAGCCTACTGCCACAAGGGGTCTATCTACTCCTCAGCGCAGACTGGTGCGAGAGACTCCTCCTCTAGTTATCGCGACAGACTGTCGTAAGCCCCCTCGACTTTGCCCCTTTTCAGACATAAAGTTTGAAGCAAAGTCGAGAGGGCTTGTTTTTTATTAAAAGATTGCTTAATTTCGCCCTTGTGAAGGCAGGTTGTCGGCGACACTTTAAGCATTCTCCTGCATTTGATTACGAGGCGATCAGTCGTAGCGTAGTGAGATGCAGCAGGACGGTAGCAGTAATCGAAGATAGGATGCCTACACTACGCAAGAAACTTATTTATACACTAAACTTAGTACAAGCTATGAAAAGACTATTACCCATTCTGCTATGCTTCTTAGCGTTTGCAGTGCCACGGGTCTACGGTCAGAAGACCTACCCCGTGACCTTCAGCGCTATGGAGGGAGGCACGATCAGAGCGACCGTTGTCTCTCCGTGGGAAACCATCACGTCAGGTCAAAATGTCTCTGCCGGACTAGATGTCAACTTCTACGCAGAGGCCAATGAAGGCTACCAGCTAGACTACTGGGAGGTCAATGGTGAGCGAAACGACCTCACCGACTACACCCTTCCTACAGAGAACCTACAAGCGCCGCTCAATGTAGTTGCGCACTTCAAGACAGCCCCTGCTGACGGCTATGCGGTTCATTTCTCCGTCGTCGGAGAGGGAAGTATAAAAGCCTCTTACCTTGCCACATCTGGGTGGGGCAATACAGACGTCAAGGATGGAGACATGGTGCCAGCAGGTACACGTGTCTCCTTTGAGGTGTCGCCCAAGGGAGACAAAGACGTAGGTCACTGGACCATCAATGGTAAAAAGGACAACGATAGCTACGGCAAGAAGGAAGTCGTCTACACGGTTATTGCCGAGACTACGCTGAGCGTAGAGGTCATTGATCCTGTCTATGACCAGCTCACCTACGAGGCTACAGAAGGCGCAACACTAGAGGCGTACTTTAATTGGAGTCCCATCAACTCAGGGGACTCTGTCAAGCGTGGCTCAGCTGTTACCTTTACTCCTCGCTTTGAGGATGCTTACAAGCTCGACCACTGGGAGATCAACGGATCACTCTATCCGCAAAGTGCTAATGGCTCGTCTATAGAGTATAAGATCATGGACAAGACCCATGTCAAGCTCTTTGCGCGCATGAAAGACCAGCTGACCATCAACTTCTCCGCAGAGGCAAATGGAGAGGTCGTAGGCTTTAAGAAAGAAAGCAGTAGTTACAATGCCACCTTCGCAGAGGTCGCTTCTGGTGAAAAGCTCTACGAAGAGTCTCAAGTGATCCTATTAGCTAAGCCTAGCGAGGGGTATCATCTCGTCGGCTGGACGCTCGCAGGAGACACTATCGGCAAGGAGAGTCCTCTCATCTATAAGGTTAAAGAGGGTGACAACACCATCGTCGCACACTTTGCCGCAGGAGCTGATACAGAGACTATTCCAGTACACTTCTCCTCTAGTGATGGCGGTAAGGTTACAGGCAAAATGAGCTTGTACAGTCCTTACTATACGCAAGTTCCTGTCAAGGATGGCTACCCCATCGCAAAGGGTTCAAGCATCGACTTCACAGCAGTACCTGACTCCCTCTATATGGTAAAGAGCTGGAGTGTCAATGGTAAGAGCGATGAGTTCTACAATGGTAAGAAAGAGTTCTCACACTCCTTCTATTCAGAGGACACACTCTATGTTGAGTTCAATCAGTTTACTCCTCGCGTTGTCACGTTTGAAGCCTCTCCTGCTGAGGGAGGTAGAGTAGACGTCAAGGACAGCTACTGGGAAAATGTCACCTCAGGGGGCATCGTACCCGACGGTAGCAAGATCTCAATCTACGCTTACAAGGAAGATGGTTACGCCTTTGACTATTGGGAGATCGATGGCGTACGCAGTACTGCGTATGAGACGAGTAAGATCTACGACTACGTAGTAACGGCGGATGTCGCCTTCAAGGCTATCTTTAAGAAGCTAGCTGTGCTACCTGTCACCTTCTCTGCAACTGGAGCTGGCTCCGTAACTGGTAAGATAGGATATTGGGGTGATCAGATAAACTCTGGAGACTCTATCCAGGAGGACACCTCACTCCGCTTCACCGCTACGGCTGATGCTGGTGCTAAGCTACTTAACTGGACCATCAACAGTGTAGACACACTCGCTGGTCAGACAGATATCTCCTACTATGTCCGACCAGACAAGGCCAACACGATCGTTGCCAACTTCGTATCGACTACAGCTCCTAAGGCTGTCGTCACCTTTACATACGATGGCGAGGGTGCACTCGCTTGTACAGACAAGCTAGACAATACACCCATTGCCAGTGGTGACTCGATTGCTATCGGCAATACGCTTCAGTTCGTCGCTACACCTAGCACGGGTTACTCTGTATCTGGATGGACGATCAATGGTGAGGAGCTCTTCCCCGGGCAGACGACCATCGAGTACACAGTCGTAGAGGGTACCAACGATATCAAGGCACACTTCAAGGAGGGCGCAGCGACTGAGGGACACTTAGTCACCTTCTTCGCCACACCTAACGAGGGTGGTGTCGTGACAGCTACCTACTTTGGAGAAGGGTATACACTAGTCCCCTTCAATTCTGGTGATCGAGTTAAAGAGTCTAGCTGGCTCACCTTCACAGCAAAGGCTAACGAAGGCTATGAGCTAGAAAAGTGGATTGTTGATGGCGAGGAGCAACCTCTCGATGATTCCACTCCTAATCAGTATATTCACACCATCCATGCAGACCTTACGGTAGAGGCTGTCTTCAAGCAGAATACGCCTGCACCTAGCAAGGTGACACTCACCTACGGTGTAGCTACCGAAGGTGGTAAGCTATCCGTCTTAGCTTATCCAGCAACTGGAGATCCCTACACTGTAAATAGTGGGGACGAGGTAGACTATGCTACAAACTTGTTCTTCCAGGCAGAAGCTGATCCAGGATACACGGTAGAGAAGTGGACTGTCAACGGCAAGGAGGATACCTTCGCTGGCAACGACAATATGCTATCGATGGCCATCCAAAAGAACTCTGACGTTCAGGTATACTTCAAGAAGGCTGACGATACCAACGACGGCTACACCGTCACCTTCGCAGCTGATCCTTTTGAGTGCGGTATCGTCACAGCAACTTACGCCGAAGGCTTCAGTAACGTTGATATAGTTTCTGGCAACAAGGTGCCTGAAGGCAAATATGTAACCTTCAAAGCTGAGGCATACGCTGGCTATGAGTTCGAGAAGTTTACCGTCAATGGTCTAGACGCTCCCGTGGACTTTACCAACCCAGAGCAGTACGCTACCGAGCTCACTGGGGATCTCAACGTAGTCGCCATCTTCAAGGGTTCAACTCCTGTTGAGGAGCACACGGTAACCTTTGCAGCTGATCCTACCGAGGGTGGTACCGTCACGGCTACTTACTATGACAATGACAAGGAGGAGGAGGTCCCCTTCGAAACCGGTGCCAAGTTCACTGGTGATGAGACCTATCTCACCTTCACAGCAAAGGCTAACGATGGCTATAAGATCGTAAGCTGGATAGCCAACGATGAGGATGTCACACCTAGCAATCCTACGGTATACGAGCATCAGCTCAAGGCTGACCTTGACCTCAAGGTAGTCTTCAAGAAGGTATATCCGCTCACCCTCACAGCTACCAAGGGCGGTAGCCTCGCAGCTAAGGTTGGTGACAAGGAGCTAAAGTCTGGTGACAACGTCACCGAGGGTACTAAGGTAACCATCGAGGCTACACCCGAGACCGGCTACGAGCTCACAGCGCTTACGGCTGGATCCGAGGATATCCTAGCTACCAAGTCCTTTGAGATGAAGGGAGCTACCGAGGTCAAGGCAACCTTTACCAAGCTACAGAAGAACTACGTCGTCACGCTGCAAAGCAACGAGCACGGCACCATCTCTATCCAGGAGAAGGTAGACCTCAAGGCTGTACCCGAGGGTACTAAGCTCACGGTCGTAGCTAAGGGTGCTAACGATAAGTGCGAGCTCACCAAGCTCACAGCCAACGGTAAAGATATCCTCAAGGATATGACCTTTACGGTCACTGAGGATATGACAGTCGTTGCTGAGTTCGTCGATCACACAGGGCTTGAGGCAGCCACCACGGCTACGCTCTCACTCTATCCTAACCCAGCTAAGGAGTATGCGATCGTCGCAGGTCTAGCACCTGAGGCTACCGTAGCACTCTACACGCTCGAGGGACAGCTGATCACGCGTCTACGTGCTGACCGCTCAGGCAGCCTACAGATAGACCTGACCGCTCTAAGCGACGGCACCTATCTCGTAGTCACCGAGAGCGCATCACAGCGACTCGTCATCAAGCACTAACGACTCTGTAAAACTACGTGCATAGTCAGTTCGTCATCTCTCTTACGAGTCATACTGACTGAGTATACATCATAGTTAACTTACTTTCGGATAGCCACGGAGGAAGCCTCGATCTTCCTCCCGTGGCTCCCCACAAAGAACTATCGGAGATTGTTGCGTGCGACAGTCTCCGATATTATTTCTCACGAAGATCTTCGGCTCCCACGATAGGATCTCGCATAAATCAGACACAAAGTCGTTCATAACCCCAGTGCTACAAATCACATCTCTTTAATCCCAACACAATCTACTATGAGAAAAAGAATTACACCTCTACTCCTACTACTTTTGATCCTTTGCTGTCCATCGATGAGCCATGCGCTCGAGAGACAGCCGGCTCCTATCAGCACCCTGAGAGATGCTAGTGAGCCGACGATACGACTCACCACATCAGGAGAGATCGGGACGAACTATTCCTTTACAATCATCGGAGGCACTACGCCCATCCAGATAGACTGGGGTGACGGCACACTGGTCTCCCCCACCGCCACGATGGTCAAGGGGCAAAAAGCTGGCGAGGAAATCAAGATTTATGGGGATTGTCTCTCCTTCCTAGCGACAGGAGCCAAGATCACAGCGATCACTATCGATGCACCATCCATGGGTATGCTCTCCCTAGCGGACAACGAGCTCACCACGCTAGATCTCTCTAAGACTCCAGCGATAGAGAGTCTCAATCTGCAAAACAACCATCTGACTAGCCTCAATGTGCATGGGCTCACCTCTATCTCCACACTCAATGTCAAGCTAAATCAGTTAGCGACCTTAGATCTATCTGGCTTAAATACGCTTAGGACGCTGATCGTCTCAGACAATCCCGCTCTGACTTCGCTCGAGGTCTCTACACTCACTAGTCTCAGCTCCATACGAGCCGACAATTGTGCCTTAGAGCAGATCGCTCTCCCAGCATCTATCACCGAGTTTTATGCCAAGGGCAATAAGCTCACCACGCTCGGTGAGGAAACTCTCTCCCTGGCTAAGCTCAAAAGACTGAGAGTACCCAACAATCAGATCGCACAGGTCACACTTGGGGAGTGTCCGCTCCTCAACGACCTAGAGCTCGATGGCAATCAGCTCACATCGCTCACGCTAGGATCACTGCCCGCTCTGAGGACGCTATACTTACAGAGCAATCAGCTCGATGCCGAGGCGCTCAATAAGATCTATACAGCCCTCCCGACAGCCGAAGGTACTATCAAAGTCTCTGGCAATGCTGGTGCTGAGGCAGCTGCTGGCTACATCGCTATCGATAAAGGCTGGAAGATAGATATCCCTGGTCAAAAGAGCCAAACTACAGATCCTTGTATCACCATAAGAGTCAAGCCGGACAAGGACGTCTACCTAGGACTCGCAGGCTTTGCTTCAGACAGCAAGGTTAAGGTAGAGACCGATGAGGGCGTCATCCTGGAGAAAGTCATCCCAAGTGGCGTACCATCTATTGAGAAGTACCAGTCCAAGCGGGGTATGATCCGCATCATCGGACTCGTACATACGATCGATAGCTCCGAAAACGGCGGTCGCGTGTACGACATCGATGCCTCTCAGAGTCCTAAGCTCGTCAGACTGTTTGCCCTGCACAATACGATGACCTCTATCAATGTCAAGGGCTGCTCCGAGCTCACCTTCATCAATTGCGCCGGTAGTGAGCTCCCCGCACTCGACCTCTCTGATTGTACCGAGCTAGAGACCGCTTGGCTCCCGGGCAATCACATGACGACGGTAGACCTGACAGGGCTAACCAAACTAAAGGAGGTAAGTCTAGAGCGCAACAGCCTATCCGAGATCAAGGGTCTCTCAGACTGCACTCAGATCACTGAGCTAGATGTCGCTGAGAACCAACTCACGACTCTCTCTCTCGAAGGTCTTTCACGCCTAGAGACCCTCGACTGCCGAGAGAATCTGCTGACAGCTCTCGACCTCAACCCCTGCCCTGCACTCAAAGAGATATTCTGCTACAAGAACGCGATCAACGCACAAGCTATGAAGCAACTCTTCGAGAGCCTGCCCGCGAGAAGTGCTGGGGAGCGTGGTGAGCTCTATGCGATCAATTCAGCGGACAATGGTGAGGAAAACCAAGTCAACAGTGCCGATGTGAAGATTGCCAACAATAAGTCGTGGCTCGTCTATGACTACAAAGGCTATGAAAACAGTGGCAAGAACCCACTAGCCAATGAGCGCATCGCCACGGCTAAGAGCTACCAGCTACAACTCACGAGAGACTACATCGAGATCATATACGCAGCTCCTCATGCAGAGGTCGCTCTCTACACAGCAGGCGGCATGCTCTTGCAGCGCGCACGTACAGACCTCATGGGTAGTCTGCAGCTATCAGTTGCAGAGCTTCCCGCAGGTAGCTACCTACTCACCATAGGCGGTGAGGTAACCAAGGTAATGCGCTAGCCTATATGTGAGGCGCACTGAGCAGCCACTCATACCTGCGCACGATTGATGTACAGGGAGGGACTCCCTCAGCCGATGTTCGTCAGACCTTGAGCTGAGGGAGTCCGATTATTTATTAAGACGCTTGACCGCCCAATGGTCGCACATACTAACTAAACCTATCTACCATACGATGAAAAGATTACTACCCATCTGGCTATGCCTCTTAGCTCTTGCCGTGACGCAGCTCTACGGTCAGCAGAGGTCTCTGCAGCAAGCTGTAGAAAGCGATATGTACACGGTAACTTTCTTTGCCACACCTACAGAGGGAGGCACCCTAACAGCCGTCTACTTTGACGAAAACAGTCGGCTAGTCACCTTGCAATCTGGGGAGCAGATTGTTGAGTACACAGGGCTCTACATAACCGCCAAGCCCAGCGATGGCTATAAGCTGGAGAAGTGGATCGTCAATGGCGATGAGCTACCACTCAACGCCGACAGACCACTCGACTATAGTTGCAGAGTCGAGGAGGACCTCATAGTAGAGGCGGTCTTTAAGGATCTAAACCCCGAGCCCAAGACTTTCGAATTGACACTCACCCCTTCAGAAGGTGGTAAAATCATTGCCAAAGCTGATGGCTCCGAGATCACAGACTTAACGCATGTGGCTCAAGGGACGATCGTAACCATCGAGGCTACACCCGAGATCGGCTACGAGCTCACAGCGCTTACGGCTGGATCCGAGGACATCCTAGCTACCAAGTCCTTTGAGATGAAAGAAGATACCGAGGTCAAGGCAACCTTTACCAAGCTACAGAAGAACTACGTCGTCACGCTGCAAAGCAACGAGCACGGCACCATCTCTATCCAGGAGAAGGTAGACCTCAAGGCTGTACCCGAGGGGACTAAGCTCACGGTCGTAGCTAAGGGTGCTAACGATAAGTGCGAGCTCACCAAGCTCACAGCCAACGGTAAAGATATCCTCAAGGATATGACCTTTACGGTCACTGAGGATGTGACAGTCGTTGCTGAGTTCGTCGATCACACAGGGCTTGATGCAGCCACCGCGGCTACGCTCTCAGTCTATCCTAACCCAGCTAAGGAGTATGCGATCGTCGCAGGTCTAGTACCTAAGGCTACCGTAGCACTCTACACGCTAGAGGGACAGCTGATCACACGCCTACGTGCTGACCGTTCAGGCAGCCTACAGATAGACCTCACCGCTCTAAGCGACGGGACCTATCTCGTAGTCACCGAGAGCGCATCACAGCGACTCGTCGTCAAGTAAGATTGTGTTATCGTCCCCGAGGACTCTAGTACGACGCTCCCGCTAGGGACGTAGTACAGTAAATACTCCCCGAGGGAGATCTACGAATCTAGGCTGTAACTTGCGCTGTAATCGTTTTTCTGTATATTTGCCATCGGAAGGCACTTCCACACGGCTAAATAAGCGTATTTAGGCGACTGCAAGAGGGAGTACCTTTAGACCGACTCATATCTAATTAACAATTTCATAATCAACTAACAATGAAGAAAGTAATTCTATCACTCGTCACGCTGCTCGCAGCTACAACGCTAGCTACAGCTCAGATGCGCCCCACGATCAAGGTGGAGGCTGGTGCTAACTTCGCTAACCAGACGACCAAGGTCAACGACAAGTCAACCGATGGCAAGATGATGATCGGCTACCGTGTAGGTGTTGGCGCTGAGTTTGGCTTTGCTGAAGGCTTCTACGTTAACCCAGGTCTGTACTTCCTCAGCCGTGGTGCTAAGAGCGAGGGTATAGAGCTGCTAGGTGCTAAGGCTGATGCAACTCTTTGGCTACACAACGTCGAGGTCCCTGTACACGTAGGATATCGCGCAGGTATCGCTCCCGACATGGCGGTCTCTATCCAGGCTGGTCCTTGGTTCTCTTACGGATTCCTCGGTAAGAGAGTTTACAAGGCAACCGGAGAGGGTCTCGCTGCTGATGCTGCAAAGAAGATCGTTGACGAGCTCAACAAGGGTGACAACAACCCATACAAGGATGGCAAAGCTGTTAAGCAGAGCCTCAAGCCCTTTGACCTAGGTGTCGGTATGCAGGCTGCCTTCGAGTATCGTCAGTTTGGTGTCAACCTAGGCTTCGAGTATGGTCTACTCAACACCTCTAATGTCGAGAACGTGAAGGTCAACAACATGAACTTCTACGTAGGTCTAGGCTATCGCTTCTAATCAGAGCGACCTAAATCGACTTCTCTAACGAAGCTGATGGGGCGACCTACTCACTTATGGGCAGGTCGCCCTTCTGTATCACATAAACCCTATTTACTATGAAGAAGGTAATTCTATCACTCATCACGCTGCTCGCAGCTACTACGCTCGCGACAGCTCAGATGCGCCCCACGATCAAGGTGGAGGCTGGCGCTAACTTCTCCAACATGACTGGCAAGGCGAATGGAGAAACGAATGATGGAGACATACTCACCGGCTATCGTGTCGGTGCTGGTGTCGAGTTCGCCATATCAGATGGCTTCTACATCAATCCGGGTCTCTACTTCCTCAGCCGTGGTACTAAGGCTACGGTCGAGCTGCCTAAGATGACTGACTACGCTATGAAGGTCGTCTCCTCTACATGGCTACACAACGTAGAGGTCCCCGTACATGTAGGATATCGTGTAGCTGTCGCTCCCGATATGGCGGTCTCTATCCAGGCTGGTCCTTGGTTCTCTTACGGATTCCTAGGGAAGGTCTCTCAGAAGACCTCGGTAACTGGCGAAGGTAAGATAGCTGATGCTGCTAGAGAGATGGCCAAGGCTGCTGATGATGCAGTCAACAAGGGTGAAAACAATCCCTACAAGACAGATCCTAAGGTCCTCAAGCCCTTCGACCTTGGTCTCGGACTGCAGGCAGCCTTTGAGTATCGTCAGTTTGGGGTCAACCTAGGCTTCGAGTATGGCCTACTCAATACCTCCGCTTTTGATGAGGTAAAGGTCAACAATATGAACTTCTACGTAGGCCTAGGCTATCGCTTCTAATCGAACGGTCTAAAAGCCTTCTCCATACGCAAGCTCATCGATGTGATCTTCGGCGTGACGTTTCCCAGCTATTGTAAAGACAAGAAGGTCTACTAGAGAGACGTTGCTGCCGATATCCAAGACGCTCCAATCATCACGATAGGTGGTGGCGGGGGCGTCTTTGTGTAGGAGATGCGGGGGACTGTTTTTCTGCTGTTCGAGTTTATTCGTACCTTTGAGAGAATATCTTTCGGACTATCCCTATGAATAGACTCGATACGCCTCTAGTGACGGGAGCTTTGCGTCGGTTTAGGACTCGCTCTTGCACAGGTTTGCTCTCCTACGGCAGGTGCGCGTGTCTCTCGCTCATCGCGCTCCTACTGGCTTTGCCTGCGGTGGCTCAGCTCTCGACGCCTCTCCCCGCTACCATAGTGACGGATCTAGGGGAGCGTCATACCACACTGCGCAATACTCTAGAGGCTTACCAGCTACAAGCGACCTCTCGCACGCAGCCTACTAGCACACTCCGACAGCAAGAGGAGACGACTTCCTCGGGGCTACGACTCTTGGAGCTGCCGGCGATAGAGTACTGTCAGCTGCCCGAGAGCCAGCTGTGGGGCGACTGGATCACGACCGCTTCGGGCGAGCGTGCTTGGCAGGGTGTGCTGCAGCTTGAGGAGGCAGGCTGGAATACACTCTACTTTGATCAGTATCAACTGAGTCGTGGCGATATGCTCCTTATAACGAATGAAGAGGGCGATGTGCGAGGCGCTTTTACCGAGGCAAACAATGTCTCGTCTCATAGCCTTACCACGGCTCCACTTTATGGCGAGCGACTCATAGTCTACTTCTATCCCGCCAGTGGCAAGCGCAGAGATCTCCCGTGGCGATTGTCGACCGTTACGACCGCTCTGCTCACTGCCGTAGGGGAGGAGCTACCACCTGCAGTCGGAGGTCATCAAGGACCAGGTTCTCCCTGGTTTGTCGTGAAGGGACTTGAGTGCGCTGAGGCGACGGTGCGGCACCCAGAGGTGGAGCGCATCGCTCGTAGCGAACTCCTGTTAGTGGTGCGGGGACGCTACTTCTCGTCAGGCACGTTGATCAACAACAGCCGCCAAGATGGAGAGGCTCTCGTCTTGACCGCAGCCCACTGCCTCAATGCTAGCTATCAGTACAGAGACCTCGACTATGTACGTCAGAGTGCAGAGCAGTCTGTTTTTTACTTCAACTACTTTAGTCCCACAGGCGATCCTCTCATCAATGGCATCGAGGAGCAAACGCTAGCGGGTGCCGAGCTGGTCGCCTATAATGAGGAGCATGACATGTGCCTGCTTCGTATCACAGGCGTCAGACCAGATGTACCACAGGGACA
Source organism: Porphyromonas asaccharolytica DSM 20707 (assembly GCF_000212375.1). Lineage (NCBI taxonomy): Bacteria > Pseudomonadati > Bacteroidota > Bacteroidia > Bacteroidales > Porphyromonadaceae > Porphyromonas > Porphyromonas asaccharolytica. Next base: position 457,285 of record NC_015501.1, read on the forward strand.
ATGTGCTATACCGCCCAGCTACAAGCCCTACCTGGCAGGGTGGAATGCTGAGCGTGACTTCCCCGCGCCAGTCATCGGCATCCATCATCCGAAGGCCTCCGTACGACGCTACAATCGCTCGAACGATAAGCCCGCTCTAGAGAGTTACGATATAGCATCGGTGCCTGTACGATGGGTCAATTCGCACCTACATATCAAGGAGTGGGATGTCGGGACAACTGCCGGAGGCTCCTCAGGATCGGGTCTCTTCGACAGAGATCATCGTCTCATCGGGGCTCTCTCGGGTGGCAACTCCTACTGCTCTACTCCGTACAATGACTATTACTACGCTCTAAGCGAGGTTTTCACGGGCTACCCTGATGATAAGTGTCTGAAGCCTCACCTCGCACCAACGAGTGATCAGACTTCCTTGGGGGGGACTAGATCCTTTTGCCACGATGCCTCCCGTACGCCTCTCACATCAGCTCTACAGTCTGATGCGTGACAGTGTGGCCATTAGCACCCCTGATGCAACTGTCGAGGGTATCGCGGTGCGCTACGACATCGACACATCTGTGCAGTACCTAGGCTCGGTACTGGTCATGGGGGCCATACAGGAGTGGACGCCCGTGACCCTCACTATATATGGCGACAAGGGGGGCAAGCCTGGTGAGAAGCTCTACGAGCAGACGCTACCGAAGCCTACGTATCTACTGCTAAATGACTCGGGACAAAGTCCACAGATGCGAACACTCTCAGATGCCTTCCAAGCCTTCTTCCCCGCAAAAGATGGTGAGTCGCTGACACTCCCCGCAGGCTCCTACTACATAGCACTAGAGGGGAGTGAGGGCAAGCCCCTGTCAGCACCACTGCTCATGAGCAAAGCGCAGCCACACGCCACCCCCTATGCGTGGCGCCTCGTCGGCTCTAACTGGGAGCCTGCAAAGGCTGGGCGTGCACCTTACTTAGGTCACTACTGGATAGACCCCATCGTCTTGGGTAAGCTCAAGGCGGGCGGTACATCTGACCTAGAGTCTGCAGACGAGCCACGTGTGATGCTCATCGGAGAGCGTCTCTACCTCCTACTGCCAGACTCATGGTTGGCTGGGAATGCCGCAGCAGAGGTAGAGCTCTATAGTGCTGCTGGGCAGCGCATCTTGTCGCTTCCGCTAGCGAGTGCACACTCATCACTATCCCTTGCCGACTATGCGCTGCAATCTGGCGTTTACATCGTACATCTTACCGGAGCAGGTGAGCGATACAGCTGCAAACTCATTCGTCCATAACTACTTAACAAGACAGTTTACTTACACACTTAATATATGCGTACAATATCCTCTACAGCCATCACAGACTTGGTGGAGAAACTTTGCATAGAGGCTTGTGTCAATCTATCGCCCGACATCGAGGCTGCCATGCAGCAGGGCGCAGAGCGAGATCGCTCGCCTCTAGCACGAAACGTACTTAGTACCATCATCGAAAACGTCCACATCGCGCGCAGTGAGCGTGCCCCTATGTGTCAAGATACGGGTATGACCGTCATCTTCGTCGACATGGGACAGGATCTGCACGTCGAGGGTGATCTGATCGAAGACGCCATCAACGAGGGCGTCCGCAGAGGCTACACCCACGGCTACCTGCGCAAGTCCGTCGTGAGTGACCCGATACATCGACACAATACGGGAGACAACACACCCGCTGTCATCCACTACCGCATCGTGCCCGGTGACCAAATGCACATCACCGTAGCTCCCAAGGGCTTCGGCAGTGAAAATAAGAGTGCACTCTCGATGCTCACCCCCAGTCAAGGGGTAGCCGGCATCAAGCAGTTTATCCTCGACACCATCTCCCACGCTGGGGGCAACCCCTGTCCACCGATCATCGTCGGCATCGGTATCGGTGGCACGATGGAGCGCTCTGCGGAGCTAGCTAAGCGCGCCCTACTACGTCCTATCGGTGAGCGTCATCCCGATCCCGCCGTGGCTGAGATTGAGGAGGAGCTACTCCAAGAGATCAATAAGATGGGCATCGGCCCAGCGGGCTTCGGTGGAGACACCACCGCCTTAGCCGTCGCCATCAATACGGGTGCAACACACATCGCAGGCCTACCCGTAGCGGTCAATATCAGTTGCCACGCCACACGTCACGCAGAGGGTGTACTATAAATATATAGAGACATGGAAGAGAAGAAGATACTCAGAGCCCCCTTTACGACAGAGATGATTACTCCGCTCAGAGCGGGAGATATGTGCTACATCTCGGGGACTATCTATACAGCACGTGACGCAGCGCATCTGCGTCTTGTCGAGATGCTAGAGCGAGGCGAGGAGATGCCCTTCGACTTCGCTGGGCAAGTCGTTTACTATGCGGGTCCTTGCCCCGCTAAGCCTGGACAGCCTATTGGCTCCGTCGGTCCCACTACGGGAGGACGTATGGATGCCTATTCGCCGACGCTCATAGCCCACGGCCTGCGTGTGATGATCGGCAAGGGCTTGCGTAGCCCAGAGGTCGTTGATGCGATCAAGCAGTACAAAGGCGTTTACTTTGCCGCCATCGGTGGAGCCGCCGCCCTGATGGGCAAGTGCGTCAAGGAGGCCGAGGTGATCGCCTTCGACGACTTAGGACCCGAAGCGATCCGCAAGCTACGTGTCGAGGAGCTCCCCGTCATCGTAGCCGTAGACAGTCTCGGAGGAGACGTCTACTCGCTCGGTCGCTCGCAGTACGCACGTCGATAGCGCTACCGTCAGTCCTAAAAACGCAAAGGGCTGCCGTCGACACAACGAGCCGACTCCTAAACGAATATCCACGTAGGGACGCACGAGCCGAGTAACCCGCTGCTTTCTAAGTTCAAATGCAAGCAAAATGCGAAGTTTTTTCTCGTTTCGGAAGCTCGGTCGACTTCTCTTCGGGTGAACCGCTCGGCGGGGTGGAAGCTCCCACCGTAGGGGCGGACCTGTGTGTCCGCCCGTCCTCACCTGAGCGCAGTCTATTCTGCGGGCGGACACGCAGGTCCGCCCCTACACAAGCTACGTCAGCACGACAATTCTACTCATCAAACGCTGTAACCCCGATCTCCGTAGGGGCGGACCTGTGTGTCCGCCCGTCCTCACCTGAGCGCAGTCTATTCTGCGGGCGGACACGCAGGTCCGCCCCTACGCAAGCTACGTCAGCACGACAATTCTACTCATCAAACGCTGTAACCCCGATCTCCGTAGGGGCGCACAGATCGTGCGTCCCTACAAATGTTATTCGTCTCGGACGTTGGTTTGAAAAATTATTGTACCTTTGCCTTCACAATCCGAGGAGGGTGATATGCGGAAATAGCTCAGTTGGTAGAGCATCAGCTTCCCAAGCTGAGGGTCGCGAGTTCGAGCCTCGTTTTCCGCTCTGTAATGAATAGGACGGTGCTTAGGTGCCGTCCTATTTTTGTTATCCCATAGCCACGTTTGGGCGCTTTCGCAGTGTGGCGCCGAGTAGTTTTTTGGACGATCGGAGGGGTATCTGTTTGTCAATAGTATATTTTAGCGTAACTTTGTGGCAATCTAGACTACGTGAAATAATAACGATATATCAAATATACTCATGCAGAACAAAGGATTTGTGATCCTCTTCGCCTCTCTACTGACGATCATCTGCGCTTTCTACATCTCCTTTACCCCTGTGGTAAGGCACTATGATCAGAAGGCACTGGCGATGACCGCAGCGGGCGAGGATGGCAAAGCGTACCTCGACTCAATGGCCAACGAGAAGGTGTGGTTTGGCTACACGCTCAAGAAAGCCCGCAACCAGCAGATAGGCCTCGGACTAGACCTCAAGGGCGGTATGAACGTCGTCCTCAAGGTCAACGGACGTGATCTCCTGCGCAACCTCTCAGGACATAACCAGTCGCCAGCCTTCATCGAGGCTATAGACAAGGCCGCTAAGGAGGGCAGTAATGACTTCGTCGGAACTTTCGTAAAGGCTTACAAAGAGCTCGAGCCCTCAGGGTCGCTCGCTGTCATCTTTAGCAATGGCCCCCTCCGTGATGTCATCTCCCCTAAGTCTAGCGATCAGGAGGTTATCGAGGTGCTTCAAGAGAAGTACAGCAGTGCTATCGACGCTGCCATCAACGTCCTCAAGACGCGTATCGACCGCTTTGGTGTGGTCGCTCCAAACGTACAGCGCATCGAGGGGCAGGGTCGTATCCTTGTCGAGCTACCTGGTGTCACAGAGCCTCAGCGTGTCCGTGAGCTACTACAGCGCAGCGCTAACCTACAGTTCTGGCGCACTTACACTTACGACGAGATCGCTAGCGACCTCATCGATGCCAACAACCGTCTCACCGCTATGGCAAACGGCAACGACCTGATGCCTGCCGATACGGCCGCTACCGCAGCTGACTCGACAGCTACTGTGGCTGACTCGACAGCAGTACAGAAGCCTGCTACCACAGGTGTAGAGGATGTCCTCTTTAGCAAGCTCAACATGACCAATCGTGGTACCGTCGTCGGTTACGCTCGTCGTGCTGATCTAGACAAGATCGATGAGATGCTCGAGGAGGCTCAGAAGCAGAAGATAATCCGTGAGGACCTAATGCTTCTCTGGGGTAACTCGCCTATCAAGAACCCACAGACAGGCAAGGAGACAGACATCTACGAGCTATACGCTATCCGTGGTAACCGCAATGCACTCCCCGATCTAGGTGGTGAGGTGGTCACTACGGCACGTAGTGAGGTGCGCAACGACCTCGGTCAGAACCGTCCCGTCGTCACTATGACTATGAATGATGAGGGAGCCCGCAAGTGGGCGCGCCTGACGGGTGACAATATCGGTAGAAATATCGCTATCGTCCTCGATGGTGTCGTCTATTCAGCACCTAATGTCAACTCGGAGATTACAGGTGGTCGCTCTGAGATCTCTGGTGCCTTTACGGTCGATGAGACGACCGACCTTGCCAACGTCCTCAACTCTGGACGTATGGAGGCTTCTGTCGAGATCGAGCAGGAGAGTGTCGTCGGACCAACCCTCGGTAGCGAGTCTATCCAGGCAGGTATCATCTCCTTTATCATTGCGATCATCCTACTGATGATCTATATGTGCCTCGCTTACGGTCTTATCCCAGGTCTTATTGCCGATGGTGCTCTGATCCTCAACAGCTTCTTCACGCTCGGTGTCCTGGCCTCTTTCCACAGCGTCTTGACGCTGTCCGGTATTGCAGGACTTGTGCTGACGCTCGGTATGGCGGTGGATGCGAACATCCTGATCTTCGAGCGTATCAAGGAGGAGCTACGTGCTGGCAAGTCTATGACTCGTGCTATACAAGATGGTTACGGCAATGCCTTCTCAGCAATCTTTGACTCCAACCTCACGACCGTCATCACGGGTGGTGTACTCTATGCCTTTGGTACAGGTCCTATCCGTGGCTTCGCTACGACGCTCATCATCGGTGTCATCGCTTCCTTTATCACGGCCGTCTTCTTGACACGTATCGTTGTCGAGGCGCTTGACAAGAAGGGACGTATGGACAAGGTTACCTATACAACCTTCCTCACACGCAACCTGCTAAACAACCCCACGTACAAGATTCTAGAGAACCGCAACAAGGGCTTCATCATCTTTGGCTCTATCCTAGTGCTCGGTCTCATTGGCTCGTTCGTATGGGGTCTCAATAGAGGTATCGAGTTCTCAGGCGGTCGTAACTATATCGTCGCCTTTGAGCAGCCAGTCTCTTCGGCTGAGGTCCGTGAGGCTTTGATGCAGCCCCTAGATGAGCATGTCCTCGTCACCTCCATCGGTACAGAGGGCAATCAGGTACGTATCTCGACCAACTATGGCATCGGCATGACTCAGGAGAGTGAAGATGAGGAGCTACTCGTCATGGGTAAGGTCTTCGAGGGCGTACAGAAGTTCCTTCCACAGGGTACGACACAGCAGCAGTTTGTCGACAACTATGTCGTCAGCTCACAGCGTGTCAGCCCGAGTATGTCTAAGGATATCTCTCGTCAGGCTGTCATAGCGGTGGTTCTCTCCCTGATCTTCATGGGACTGTACATCTTACTCCGCTTCCGCAACTGGGCCTTCTCGCTAGGAGCCTTCGCCTCTGTGGCTACCACCACGCTACTCATCGTGGCTAGCTACATACTGCTCTGGCAGATCATGCCCTTCACGATGGAGCTGGATCAGAACTTCATCGCCGCGCTACTGGCGATCATTGGATACTCGATCAACGACGTGGTCGTCGTCTTCGACCGTGTTCGTGAGACGCTACACAACTATCCGAACCGCGATGAGAAGCTTGTGATGAATGAAGCACTCAATAGTACGCTAGCTCGTACCGTACAGACTTCCTTCTCGACCTTCCTAGTGGTCTTCATCATCTTTATCCTCGGTGGAGCCTCTATGCGTAGCTTTACCTTTGCGCTACTCATCGGTATCGTTTACGGTATCTTCTGTACGCTCTTTGTCGCGTCGCCTATTGCTTACCTAGTCCGCAACAAGCAGCAACAGAGAAAGCTCGCAGCAGCTAAGAAGTAAGCTCTCTCCCTCTACTCGCTCTAATCTGAGAGCGAGCGAGACCAATTGTCAGAGCCTATCCACGACGTCGTGGGTAGGCTCTGATTGTTTTCACGGTGTGAGCTACACTTATGGGTCCATGCGTCCCATCCATCTCTCTGCAGACAAGGTAAAGGACCTAACGGTAGATCTAATCTCTAACTTCTAATCCCTAACTTCTAACCTCTAACTTCTAACCTCTAACTTCTAACCTCTAACCTCTTTTTTCGTACCTTTGGGTGAAAGTTGGCTGATCTATATACGATACTTCTCACCCTTACTCTTAGCTCTATGACAACAAATAGCAAAGTCCCTAACGACTCCTCTCAATCATCGTCTACGACCCAGTGTTGTAATCAAATCTCTCCCGAAGACCTGACACATAGTCGTACGAAGCTTGGAGAGCCTGTATATAAAGTCTCCTTCTGGACCCCTCGCACCTCTCTGATCACGCTGATTCTCCTCTTGTTACTGATCATCGGTAAGCACTCCCTCCCCTACATGAGTGGCGTGCTGGGAGCCTTGACGATCTATGTCCTCCTACGAGGTCAGATGAAGTGGCTCGTCGAGCGCAAGCGATGGGGCCGCAACTGGGCGGCATCGCTCCTGACGGTAGAGGCTATCTTTTTCTTTTTGATACCACTACTGGGGATTGTTTTGATGCTGATCGACCTCTTCTCCGCTTTTGATCCTGAGTCACTCAATGTGCTGACGACACAAGCGCAGGATGTGGTCAAACAAGTGGAGGAGCGCTTTGGCATAGAGCTCTGGAGTAATGAAAACATACAGAAGCTGACGAGCTTCTCGACCTCTCTCGTAAAGGGGCTGCTGCAAGGGATGTCTTCATTCTTTCTAAACGCCTTTATCATCCTCTTCCTCCTCTACTTCATGCTACGAGGTTATGACCAGTTTGAAGCAGCGGTGGAGGAGCTCCTGCCCTTTACAGAGTGCAATAAGAAGACGGTCTCTAACGAGACCATTAGTATCGTCAAGAGCAACGCTATCGGCATCCCGCTCTTAGCTATTGTACAGGGAGTCTTTGCTTACATAGGCTACCTGATCTTTGGGGTAGACAATGCGTTGCTCTTTGCGGTGCTGACGACCTTTACGACGATCATCCCTGTGCTCGGCACGATGCTCGTGTGGATCCCGATAGCAGTCGTCATGGGGATCAATGGGGACTGGCTCAACGCTATCCTACTAGCTCTCTACGGCTTCATCGTCATCGGCGGCGTGGACAATGTGGCTCGCTTACTCCTACAGAAGCAGATGGCAAACATCCACCCGCTCATCACGATCTTCGGAGTCTTCATCGGTCTCTCGCTCTTCGGCTTCTGGGGAGTCATCTTCGGGCCGCTGATCCTCTCACTGATCGTACTCTTTATCAATCTCTATCGTCACGACTTCGTCCCTGGATCGAAGGCTAAGCCGACTGCCTCTACGGAGCTTCAGGAGACGAAGTCTCTCGAGCGTCTCTCCAAAATCGTTCAGAACAATGGTCTCTCAGCTTTGAGCAAATCAGAGCAGGAGCGCTATGAGGAGGCTCACTCAGACGATGATAACCCTAAGGCAGATGAGTGACAACTTTGTAGTATCAGCGCGTAAGTACCGCCCGCAGACTTTCGATGAGATGCTCGGGCAGGAGGCTATATGCCTCACGCTCAAGAGTGCTATCAAGCAAGGCAAGATAGCTCACGCTTACCTTTTCTGCGGTCCTCGTGGTGTGGGTAAGACCTCGGCAGCTCGTATCTTAGCTCGCACGATCAATTGCGAGCAGCTCACCCCGCAAGGGGAGGCGTGTGGCGTATGCCCCAACTGTCAGGCGGCTCTGCATCAGCGAGCGTTCAACATATACGAGCTAGATGCTGCTTCCAACAACTCGGTCGACGATATACGCCGTCTCAACGAAGATGTCTACATACGTCCACAGCAAGGCAAGTACAAGGTCTACATCATCGACGAGGTGCACATGCTCTCGTCGGGCGCATTCAATGCTTTTCTCAAAACGCTTGAGGAGCCACCAGGCTATGTGGTCTTTATCCTAGCTACAACTGAAAAGGACAAAGTCCTCCCTACCATCCTCTCACGCTGTCAGGTGTACGACTTCAAGCCGATACCGCCAGAGCAGATCGCTGAGCAGCTGCGCCGCGTGGCAGATGCGGAGGGGCTGCAGTACGATCCGCGCTCTTTCGACACGATAGCGCGGATCGCCGACGGAGGTATGCGCGATGCGCTCTCGCTCTTCGATCGCTTGGCCAGTACGGCACAGAATGGTGTCATCTCTTACGAGCAGACGTTGCAGACGCTCAACATACTAGACGACGAGTACTACTTTTACTTCACCACCTACCTATACAGTGGAGACTACAAGCGTACACTCTTACTCCTCGATGAGCTCCTCGGCAAAGGGGTCGCCATGCGACAGCTGATCATCGGACTAGCAGACTTTATGCGCAATCTACTGGTGGCACGAAGCCCAGAGACGGTGCAGCTCTTCCCCTATACAGGTGTTCATGCAGAGCGATTTATGACGCTAGCGCAGCAGATCCACCCGCTCTTTCTCTACAAGTCTATCTCCAAGCTGGTCGCCTGCGAGCGTAACTACCGCTCATCGCAAGCTAAGCGTCTCCTAGTCGAGCTGACACTGATGGGAATCTCGGAGATGTGTGGCGCCTTTAAGAATGCTACGGTCGCCCCTGCGACGGCAGCGCCAGCGCCAGCTCCATCGTCTAGTCAGTCCTCCTCGACAGCCCCGGCTGCTCCTACTGCCCCAGCGACTACAGCACCACAAGAGAGTAGCGTGCAGACGCCACAAGCCACCTATCAGGCTACACCTACACCCAGCGAAAAAAAAAAGAGTCCTCAGCTAGCGACTAGTCAACCGAAACAATACGCTCCAAAAGGCTCCTCCCTACGCATCTCGGCTCTCAAGCGTCAGGCGCAAGAGTCGCTCACGGCGCAAGAAGCCTCTGCTACCCAAGCAGACGAAGACTCAGATGCTACAGAGTCTGGACAGCGTAACGAGCCCGTCACGCCTGATGAGCTTCTCAAGTGGTGGTTCGCATTTGCCGATGAGGAGCTGACAGACGATGCCTACCTCTCACAGCTACTCCACACGGTGACACCAGAACTACAACCACCTCATGGACTCAAAGTCTCCTTGGTGAGCAACATACAGCTGGAGTCGTTCGAGCGGATCGAACGCTCTTTGCTGCGTTACCTCAAGGCTAAGCTACACAACGATCACCTCACACTAACGACAGAGGTCGCAGCCGTTGAACAGACGCAGCACGCCTCCACGGCACAAGAGCGTGCGGCTTACTATGCCGAGCACTACAAAGAGGTGGCTTACCTGACGAAGACGCTCGGTCTCCGCATCAAGTGATGGGCTAACTCCTATTTTGAGGTGCTGGGCAAACTTTAAACTGACGTATTCCAATCAACTGAGACTATAAAACAGAATATCCACGTGGAGATTTTCGATTTCCCACGTGGAGATTTTTTATTCTCCACGTAGGGAAGAAACGATTCCTCCGAAGTTTCATTTGATTCCTCCGAAGTTTCATTTCATATCCACGTGGAGATTTTTTATTCTCCACGTGGATATTTGAGAATTCCCACGTGGGGATCGACCTTCTACCCAGCGCCTCAAATTAAAAATTAGCCGGAAAAAGCATCAGATCCGTGAGCGCAGATGAGAGATGTCCAGTTTTTTCACTACCTTAGTAGACCGTATATGACTACTTACTTCAAATAAACAGAAGATTATCTCATGAATCGCGAGCAAATCATAGCACAAATACGAGCCAAGCGGAGCTACCTCTGCGTGGGTCTTGATCCAGATATACAGAAGTTGCCTCCGCACCTGCTGAAGGGGGATAATCCTATTCTGGACTTCAACAAAGCGATCATCGATGCCACAGCACAGTACGCTATAGCCTTTAAGCTCAACCTAGCTTTCTATGAAACGCTCGGAGCCTTCGGCATGCAGGTCTTTGGCGATACGGTGGAATACATACGTCAGAATTATCCTGAGCAGCTGATCATCGCCGATGCTAAGCGTGGTGACATAGGCAATACGAGCAAGATGTATGCGCGTGCCTTCTACGAGAACTTTAAGGTCGATGCGCTCACCGTGGCTCCCTACATGGGTAGCGACAGTGTGCTACCTTTCCTAGAGTATAGCGACAAGTGGGTGATCCTACTAGCCTTGACGAGCAATCAGGGGGCGCAGGACTTTCAGATGCTCCATACGGGCGAGGAGACTTGCCTCTTCGAGCAGGTACTCCGGACGGCTCTAAGCTGGGAGGGTGCGGACCATATTATGTTTGTCGTAGGAGCTACGCAGAGCAATCTGATGGAGCGTGTGCGGGCGGTGGCTCCTAATGCGTTCCTCCTCGTACCTGGTGTAGGTGCTCAGGGTGGTAGCCTGGAGGCGGTCGCAGAGCATGCGATGACGAGCGACTGCGGGCTAATCGTCAATAGTTCGCGTGGTATCATCTATGCCGGCAATGACGAGCGCTTTGCATCGGCTGCTGCGCAGGCTGCCTCTGACCTAGCACGCCAGATGGAGCAGACGCTCCTAGACAAGGGTATCATAGACTAATATATATAAGGTAGATGTACACAGTTGCAGACATTGCCAAGCTAATCGGTGGTACGCTAGAGGGCGACGGCACGGCTCAGCTACAAGGCTTCGCAGGCATTGAGCAGGCGAAGATGGGAGACTTGAGCTTCCTAGCCAATATGAAGTATGAGCCCTACCTCTACACGACACATGCCTCAGCCGTACTCGTCGATGAGCGATTTGCTCCGACACAGCCCTGCTCTACGACGTTGATCCGTGTAGCAAACCCTTACGAGACGCTCTCACAGCTGATGCGACTCTACGTCTCTCAGCAGGAACCTCACTGGACGGGCGTCCACCCGACGGCTATCATAGACCCTTCGGTAGAGATACCCAAGGAGTGCATCATCGGCCCGTACGTCTGTATCGAAGCGGATGTCAAGCTGGGCGAGCAGGTCGTCATCTCGGCACACTGCGTCATCGGTGCCAACTGCTCTATCGGTGACCACACGACACTACACCCACGGGTCACACTCTACTCGGATAGCATCATCGGGCATCATTGCCGCATTCATTCGGGCACAGTGATTGGCGCCGATGGCTTTGGCTTTGCTCCTACGGATCATGGCTATGACAAGATCCCGCAGATAGGACATGTGGAGATAGGAGACCATGTGGAGATAGGGGCTAATAGTTGCATCGATCGCGCTACGATGGGCGTGACGCGCATCGCTTCGGGTGTCAAGATCGACAACCTCGTACAGATAGCACACAACTGCACCGTCGATGAGCACACGGTCATCGCAGCCCAAGCAGGACTAGCCGGCTCGGCACACATCAAGGAGTGGTGTCAGCTAGGCGGTCAGGTGGGCATAGCAGGTCACCTCACCGTAGGCGACCACTCGAGGCTCGGTGGTCAGACAGGCGTACTGGGTGACCTCCAGCCGCACAGCATCGTGATGGGTACTCCCGCTATGCCTGTGGGCAAGGCGCTACGTGCCTTCGCAACGCTCCCTAAGCTTCCTGAGCTGATGCGCCGAGTAGACAAGCTCGAAGAGCAGGCCTCCTCGGGAACTAAATAGATAGATACTCTAAAAGCAGACACACTCACGTTATGAATCAGTACACACTCGCTACGACACTCACCTTCCAAGGTGTAGGGCTTCACACGGGAGCCAACCACACCTTGACGCTCTCACCTGCGGAGCCCCATAGTGGTTACCAAATTTGTCGCTCCGACCTCGAGGGGAGTCCTACGATCCCCGCTTATGCGGACTACGTCACGACAACGCAGCGTGCTACTTGTATAGAGCGTGGCGCTGTGCAGGTCTCTACGCTCGAGCATTGTCTCAGTGCTCTCTACGCACTCGGCGTGGACAACTGTCTCATCACGGTCGATGGTGACGAGGCCCCTATACTAGATGGCTCAGCCTATCCTTATGTACAGGCGATCCAAGAGGCTGGACTCAAGGAGCAGTCTGCGACTCGTGAGGTCTTTGTCGTACGTAAGCCTATCGAGGTCAGAGATGAAGAGACGGGAGCCTCCATTCTCCTTCTTCCATCAGATCAGCTCGGCGTAGAGGCGCACCTAAGCTTTGCCTCTCCGCTACTGAGCAACCAATACGCTTCGCTGCGCGACCTTAGTCGCTATGGCGAGGAGGTCGCTGAGGCACGCTCCTTCGTTTTCGTACGAGAGATACTACCTCTCCTCAGTCAGGGCTTGATCAAGGGCGGAGACCTAGCCAATGCGATGGTGATCAACGATGAGCCACTCTCTGAGAGCGATGCTAAAGCACTGGCGGAGGCTCTCCATCGTCCCGTTGCTGAGGTGAATCAGCTGGGTGTGATCAACCCGAAAGAGGGCATCCTCAACGAGCCCGCACGCCACAAGATCATCGACATACTAGGCGATCTAGCCTTAGCAGGCATCTTCGTGCAGGGTCATATCATAGCGACCAAGCCTGGGCATAAGATCAATAATAAGCTGGCACGGGCGATCCGCAAGGAGATCAAAGGAATGGAGACACAACCTCCTGTTTACGATCCCAATGCGGCACCGGTACTTGATCTTAACCAGATCAAGGGACTCTTACCACACCGCTATCCTTTCCTCCTTGTGGACAAGGTGATCCACCTAGACAAGAACCATATTGTGGGGGTCAAAAACGTGAGCTTCAACGAGACTTTCTTCCTCGGTCACTTCCCCACAGAGCCTGTCATGCCGGGTGTACTAATCGTCGAGGCTATGGCACAGACGGCTGGGCTACTCGTACTTAGCGGCATCGAGGATCCTGAGCGCTACTCGACCTACTTCCTGACAATCAACAATGTGAAGTTCAGAAACAAGGTCGTCCCTGGAGACACCCTCCTCTTTAAGGTGATGCTCACCAGTGAGGTGCGCCGTGGCTTGGCTAGTGTCAGGGGACTTACTTTCGTGGGTAGTCAGTTGGTTTGTGAAGCTGACTTTATGGCTCAGATAGTAAAGAATAAGGAGTAAACAATCATATCTACTATATGGCTCAAACGCTTATATCTCCTCTCGCTCAGGTACACCCTGAGGCACAGATAGGTGCTGAGGTGACGGTCGGACCTTTTGTCACCATAGAGGCCAACACGGTCATCGGTGACCGCACAGTCCTAGACCAAGGCTGCATAATACGCAGCGGAGCGCGTATCGGTAGCGACTGTCACATACATCCCTACGCCGTGATCGCCGGTGTACCACAAGACCTTAAGTTCAAAGGTGAGGAGACCACAGCCGTCATCGGTGACCATACAACTATCCGAGAGTTCGCTACCGTCAATCGTGGCACCGCTTCGCGTGGCACGACAGTCGTCGGTAGTAACTGTCTCATCATGGCTTACTCACATGTAGCACATGACTGCATCCTCAAGGATCACATCATCCTAGGTAATGCAACCCAGCTCGCTGGAGAGGTCGAGATAGACGACTATGCGATCCTCAGCGGTGCTGTACTGGTACATCAGTTCGTACGCATCTCGCAGCATGTGATGATACAGGGTGGCTCTAAGGTAACCAAGGACATCCCACCCTACTGTCTCGTGGGGCGCGATCCGATCGTTTACTGCGGCATCAATATCGTAGGGCTGCGTCGCAGAGGCTTTACCAATGAGCAGATCTTCCTCATCAATGACATCTACCGCACACTTTATCAGGGTGGGCTCAACAACAGCGAGGCGCTCGTAGAGATACAGAGTCGCTATCCGCAGTGCTACGAGCGCGACCTCATCTACAACTTCATCAGCGACAGCAAGCGCGGCATCGTCCGTGGATCGATGGATTAGCTCTAGACAAAAGCTCCAAGACCATAGCTAAGTCGCAACCAACCAACTAAACAGACCAGCTGAAACAATGAAAAAGATACTCGTCGGACGCCAATGGGGCAGCACGGATAGTTATATCCTCGAGCGTGATCATCTCTCCATCCACGACCTTGTGGAGCGTGTCGCTCAGCGCTTTGTCGTAGAGCTTAGGAGTATCTCAGACCTGCCACAAGGCATCGTCTACGTCTTCGCAGGCCCTGGCAATAACGGAGCTGATGGCCTAGCCATCGCACGGCGCTTACTGCAGGAGGGACATAGGGTACACTGCTACCTCTTTTGCAAGCAAGAGGAGGAGCTCTCGGAGGCTTGCGCCTGGCAGCAGACGAAGCTTCAGGAGTTTCACCCTGACGCCCTAACCATTGTCGCAGATGAGTTTCAGCCACCGCTCTTGACTGCTCAGACGCTCGTCATCGATGCACTCTTTGGCACAGGGCTCTCGCGCCCTCTAGAGGGAGGCTTTGCCGTGCTGGTAGATCAATTGATCAACGCTTCGCCAGCCACCGTCATCGCGGTGGACATACCCTCGGGACTATATGACAAGGACAATAGCGAGAACAACCTGCAGGCGATCATCAAGTCGGACTACACCCTTACCTGCGAAAGTCCCAAGATAGCCCTCCTCCTATCGGACAACGAGTGCTATACAGGCTCGCTACGCATCCTCTCGCTCAGTCTCAACATGGACGAAGATCCTGCCATACAGACGGACTACTACCTCTACACGCCTCAAGATGCTCGTAGAGCCTTGAAGCCGCTCTCACACTTTGCACACAAAGGGACGCAAGGACATGCCCTTCTCATCGCAGGATCCGAGGCGATGGCGGGCGCGGCTATGCTGGCAGGTATGGGCGCCATGCGCTCAGGACTAGGCAAGCTTACAATGCATCTACCTAGCTCACTAGCTCAGCTAGCGAACATAATCATTCCCGAGGCTCTCGTGGAGAAGGACAAAGAGGAGACCATCGTTGGTACTCTTCCTAAGGAGCTACACAGCTATCAAGCTATTGCCATGGGACCTGGCATTGGCACAGCACCGCTCACGCTACATCTCTTGGAGCATCTCCTGCAAAACATACAGCCTGCCACTCCACTACTCCTCGATGCCGATGCGCTCAATCTCCTAGCTCTCCACCCCGAGCTGCTGAGCGTCCTACCCAAGGAGACCATACTCACACCGCATCCAGGCGAGCTGGACCGCATCATAGGCAATGCCCTTGATGACCATCACCGCCTGACGAAAGCGCAGGAGCTAGCCATGGAGCAGGAGCTCATCGTCGTACTCAAGGGGGCTAACACTGCTACTTGCCTGCCCACTGGCGAGGTTATTTTCAACAGCTCAGGCACACCAGCCCTCGCCACCGCCGGCAGCGGAGATGTACTCACGGGCATCATCCTCTCGCTCCTAGCACAAGGCTACGCACCCGCCGAGGCCGCACCGCTAGGCGTTTACATCCATGGCTTGACAGCCAATCATTATGGCGAGCGATGCTCCCCACGTAGCATGATAGCCCGCGATATTGTAGAGATGCTCCCCGCTGTCCTCAAGATGGTCGAGCAGTAACTCTCTTCCTACGACCTACATTATAGTATCGCAAAGTTATGAAGCATCTTCGGCGCCAATGCCTCTTACTGCTCTCAGCACTTTTCTGTTTGCTCGTAAGCCTGCCTAGCTGCTCCAAGCAAAAGAAGCCCGAAGAGCTGCTACAAGAGGCGATCGTACAGCAGTACCAGAGCGTTGGCAAACTGCTTCTCACGGAGACGACGCTCCAGAAGGCGGTCACCCTGCAGGATCCCAAGATATCTTTCTACGACATCAGTAGCTTTAAGGACTTCGCCAAGTGGCTGAGCAATCAGACGAAAGTAGGTAACCGTGTAGGCATCTACTCCTTTGATGCGACATTGGTGAGTTATACCGACTTGACAGGCTTCTCGGCAGACGATGTAAGCTACGACAGCGACAAGCAGCAGCTCACCGTCTACATATCCCCCATACAGGTGGAGCTGCGCGGGCGAGACTTCACGCTAAGGACTGAGTACGAGTATGTAGCACCCCTCCGGAACCCTATCACTCCGCAAGATCGTGCCCGTGTCAAGAATCGCGCCTACCAAGTGCTCCAGCAGGAGATCACCTCCAATGATCAGCTCATCGCTCAGATACGACAGCGCTCTATCGAGAAGCTACGCCGATGGCTCACGCAGCTCCTCCTCTCCTACGAGCTACCGCCTACGGTCGTCATTGTAGAGCGCGGCTCAGCATTGACACAGCCTACTCATTGATTCATCTCTCACCTTTGTAGCTTCTCATCTCTATGGGCAAATGGCTTAAGCGCATCCCTTATATACTCCTAGCGATACTGCTTCTAGTCGGTATCGTCCTCCTATGGCGTAGCTGCTCCAAAAACAAGAACAAGAGCGAGGACTACAGCGATGTAGTCACACACGCTATGACCGTTCGCTCGATCGAGGAGGTGCTCAAGCTCTCCACAGGCGAGTGCTATCAAGAGATCCCCATGGTCGATACCATCGATGGTATGGTGCTAGCCTACGTCATACAGGCTCGTACCTACATAGACTTCGATATAGACCAGCTCCCCACGCAGCTACAGGGCGACACGCTCTATGTGCAGCTTCCCCCCGAAGAGGTTACACCGCACGAGATCGGTTACACCGTGATCGATGTACACTCACTACGTCAGGGCTTCACCACGAAGACACTCACTGCAGAGCAAGAGAATAGAGCCAAGCGGCGTATCCCGCAGCGACTCATCGATGAGGTCTACCGTGCAGGCTACATACGGAATGCCCGACAGCAGGCGCGCGAAGAGTTGGCACGCTTTCTTTCTATCGCTCACCCTACCGTCATCGTCGTAGACCGCTATCCCGAGGGGGTGCGAGGAGCCTTCTTTGCGGACACCGTCTACATAGATCACCGCACGCTGTAAAAGGGGTTAATTCTTATAAGATGTGGAACTTGTGCAGGACGAATTGTCGCAATCTGCATTAGTTTTTGTAACTTTGGACGATTTTATCGAGGTATAAGACAATAGAACTAAGTAATCAGACGATTTTTATGATCAATCCGGTCAACAAGACAATCACCCTACCCGATGGTCGCACGATCACCATCGAGACGGGCAAGCTTGCCAAGCAAGCCGACGGTGCTGTCACCGTCACCATGGGCTCTACCGTACTACTCGCAGCTGTAACAGCAGCCAAGGAGGCTAAGCCCGATGTAGACTTTATGCCACTACAGGTAGAGTACAAAGAGAAGTATTCAGCCGTAGGCCGCTTCCCCGGAGGCTTCACACGCCGTGAGGGACGCGCCTCAGACTATGAGATATTAACTTGCCGACTAGTGGATCGCGCACTGCGTCCACTCTTCCCCGATGACTACCATGCAGAGGTTTATGTGAACATTATCCTCTTCTCTTCTGACGGTGTCGATATGCCTGACGCACTCGCTGGACTAGCAGCTTCGGCTGCACTAGCGGTCTCCGATATTCCTTTCGGAGGTCCTATCAGTGAGGTACGTGTAGCACGCATCGATGGGGAGTTTGTCATCAATCCTACCTTCGAGCAGCTAGAGCGTGCAGACATTGACCTGATGGTCGCAGCTACACTCGACAACATTATGATGGTCGAGGGCGAGATGGAAGAGGTCCAAGAGGAGGAGATGCTCGAGGCTATCAAGGTAGCTCACGAGGCTATCAAGGTACAGTGCCAGGCTCAGCTAGAGCTCTCGGAGGCTGTCGGCAAGATGACCAAGCGCGAGTACCCCGCTGAGGAGCAAGACGAGGAGCTACGTGAGCGTATGCAGCGTGAGCTCTATGACAAGATCTACAAGGTAGCTACCGCTGGTACCGACAAGCATGCTCGTGGCGATGCCTTTGAGGCGATCGTTGAGGAGTTCAAGGCGCAGTTTACCGAAGAGGAGCTTGAGGCTAAGGGTATGATCATCGACCGCTACTATCACGATATGGAGAAGGCGGCTATGCGTCGTATGATCCTCGACGAGGGCAAGCGTCTCGATGGTCGTCGTACCAACGAGATACGTCCTATCTGGATCGAGACCGACTGCCTACCAGGACCTCACGGATCGGCTATCTTCACACGTGGTGAGACGCAGTCTCTATCTACAGTGACGCTCGGTACTAAGAGCGATGAGAAGCTAGTCGATGATGTACTCAACTACGGTAAGGAGCGTTTCCTCCTACACTACAACTTCCCGCCCTTCTCCACAGGCGAGGCAAAAGCTTCGCGCGGCATCAGCCGTCGTGAGATAGGTCACGGTAACCTAGCACACCGTGCGCTCAAGCGTATGATCCCCGAGGACTACCCCTACGTAATCCGTGTGATGAGTGATATCCTTGAGTCCAACGGATCCTCCTCTATGGCAACTGTCTGCGCTGGTACGCTCGCACTGCGTGATGCTGGTGTCCAGATGAAGAAGCCTGTCTCCGGTATCGCCATGGGTCTCATCAGTGAGAACAAGGGGACCAACTACGCCATCCTCTCTGACATCCTAGGTGACGAGGATCACCTCGGCGATATGGACTTTAAGGTGACCGGTACGCGTGATGGTATCACCGCTACGCAGATGGATATCAAGGTCGATGGTCTGAGCTATGAGATCCTAGCAAAAGCTTTGGCACAGGCTAAGGCTGGTCGTCTCCACATTCTCGACAAGATCGAGGAGGCACAGCCCGAGGCTCGTCCTGACATGAAGCCTCATGCACCACGCATTGAGACGCTACGCATCGGCAAGGAGTTCATCGGAGCTGTCATTGGCCCGGGCGGTAAGATCATCCAGGGCATTCAGGAGCAGAGTGGTGCCACGGTCAACATCGAAGAGGTGGACAACTATGGTATCGTCGAGATCAGCAGCTCCAACAAGGAGTCTCTCGATGCAGCACTAGCTATGGTACGAGGCATCGTCGCTACCCCAGAGGTGGGCGAGGTCTACAAGGGTACCGTCTCCTCCGTGATGCCTTACGGCTGCTTCGTACAGTTTATGCCAGGCAAGGATGGACTGCTTCACATCAGCGAGATCGACTGGAAGCGCTTTGCCACGATCGAGGATACAGGTCTCAAGGAGGGCGACACGATCGATGTCAAGCTCATCGAGATCGACCCCAAGACGGGCAAGTTCAGTCTATCACACAAGGCACTCCTACCTAAGCCCGAGGGCTATGTAGAGCCTGAGCGTCGTCCACGCCGTGAGCGTCGTGACGATGGAGAGCGCCGTGAGCGTCGTCCACGTCGTGAGCGTCATGACGACTAGACGATAAGATTTAGAGCTTCTGTGGCACCAGCCACAGAGCTCTACTAAGGCTAAATACAAGGAAGTCACCTATCTCAAGATTCTTTCGTTACCGCTGCTATGAGTATGTTTCGAACTAAACTTGTGGTTGGTGACTTCTTTTTGTATAACTTTGCAGCGGATTAGACTAGCAAGTTCGTATGCCAACCCTTTCGACAGGAACCAAACCAAACTATCTTGGGCCTTTCATAACTATGGTGATCATGATGACCGTCATCGGCTTCATCACGAGCATCAATCAGCAGTTTCAAGCACCCATACAGAGTGCTTATCTGCACTCAGCAGGGGCCTGGACCAATAGCTTTACGACGCTACTCATCTTCGCTTTCTTCCTCTCGTACCTTGTGCTGGGACCTGTCTCGTCACGCTTCGTCGAGCGGCATGGCTACAAGATGACCATCGTCAGAGGGTTGCTTTTGCTGGCGGGAGGCATCCTACTCTTTGTCCTCTCGGCACTGCTCTTCATGCACACCTCGCTCTGGATCACGCTCTCCGAGACAGTACAGCTGCCTGTGAGCTATCTGATCTTCCTACTCGGCTCCTTCGTTTGTGGAGCGGGGATCACCTTCATGCAGTCTTCGGTCAATCCTTATCTCATCGCCTGTACCGTACCTGGCACCTCCGCTGTACAGCGTCAAAACATCGGTGGTGTGGGCAACTCAACGATGACCATGCTAGCGCCACTCTTTGTATCGATGGTTATCTTCGGCGGGGTGGAGGATCTGAAAGATGTACAGATCCAAGAGGTCATCGTGCCGATGATCATCCTGATGGGTGTCGTACTCATCCTCTCCTACGTGGTCAAGCGACTCCATGTCCCGCATATCGAGGGGACGACCAGCAGTGAGGATGCCGAGGTGAGCTTCAAGACCGTGTGGCGCATACGACGTGTGCGTCTCGGCTGCATAGCGCTCTTCTGCTATGTCGGTGTCGAGGTCTGCATCGGTGCCAACATCATCCTATATGGTCAGCATGACCTCGCGCTGAGCTATAACACCGTGGCTCTCTACGCTACGCTCTACTGGGGAGCTATGCTAGTAGGGCGCTTCGTAGGTAGCTTCCTGAACCGTGTCTCTGACCGCAAGCTACTCTGGAGTACCACGCTGCTCTCCGCAATCCTCATCCTGATCGCTGTCGTGACCAATCAGCCTTACTGGCTCATCGCTGTAGGACTATGCCACTCGGTCATGTGGGGCGCTATCTATTCGCTAGCACTTAAGGAGCTAGGGAGTCTAGCCACGAGAGCCTCAGGCGTGCTCCTGATGGGACTCATCGGAGGGGCACTCTTACCATTCTTACAGAGCTTGCTAGCGGACCTCCTCGGAGGGTATCACTACACCTGGCTACTCGTTGTAGCAGGAGAGCTCTATATGCTTTACTACGCTTTGGTCGGCTCCCGCTTTAAGGAGCAGCAGGCGTAATCAATCGGATTCTATTCACTTTAATCAATCATACGAATATGAAAAAGTTTATGCTAATCGTAGCTGCTGGTCTAGCACTAGTAGCTTGTAACACGGAGAAGAAGGACGCAACGACTACTACCGTAGACTCTACCGCTATGGTCGTAGAGGCTCCTGTAGTTGCTGAGCCCGAAGTCTTCAACTACGCTACGGCTGATGGCAAGCAGCACTTTGAGCTAACAGTCACCGGCGAGAATCGTGAGAATGCATCGCTCAAGGATGTCGAGGGCAATGTCGTTTACGAGCTGAAGAACGCTGTCAGCGCTGACGGTGCTAAGTGGGAAAACGAGGAGGGCTACTACTTCTGGACGAAGGGTGACTCTTTCTACTTCGGCAAGGGCGACAAGCAGCTTTGCGAGGGTGCTCTAGTCGTAGAGGCTCCTGCTGAGGCTCCCGTCGTAGCTGAGTAATTGCAGCTAAGACTAAATATCATGCGAAGGCAAGCTAATGGTATCATTAGCTCGTCTTCGCATGATTTTATCTAGTCAGATCATAAGCTATACACTATGGGCACACTCCTCAGACGCTGGTGGACTTCGCTAGGACATAGCGTCCACTCGCCGACAGCCTTTCGGCTTATCACCTTAGTGCTAGACCAGCGTGGCGTAGCGTACTACCCAGAGCATCTAGAGGAGCTACCCGAGAGTGCCGACCTCCTAGACCACCAGCAGAGGCAACTCGCACTGCAGCTGCTCTACCAGTGGCCCCTCACACAGCTCGTCACGCAGTACGACAAGGCACTAGCCTACGATCGTGCGCTGATCCTGTGGCAAGGTGCACCCCTAGCGGATATGCCGTGGGAGAGCGGCTCCTTACTTTGGCATATAGGGAGGAAGGTGCCCAAAACCTTCCGCCAGAGAGAGGCTGGCATGATGATCGACTATACCGGCGGACAACTACTCTTCCTAGATCATAAGTTGCCCCGCCAAGACTTCTGGACACGTATCAGACATTAACCCTATTACCTACTCAAATAACCTACAACTATGAAGAAAAGCCCCATATACACCCGCCGTGGCGATGACGGTACCACGGGACTCGTCGGCGGTACACGCATCTCCAAGGGTCACATACGCCTCGAGTGCTACGGCACTATCGATGAGCTCAACAGCCATATCGGCGTCCTCCTCGCTGAGGACCTCACAGATGAGACGCACGACTTCCTGCTGCGTCTACAGCATATCCTCTTTAACGTAGCAGGCAGTCTAGCCACGCCCCCCGATCAGGAGGAGTATCTCGCAGCTATGCGGATAGACCCGACGGACATTGAGAAGCTGGAGCATAAGATCGACGAGCTGGACGCTACGCTCCCTCGTCTCAAGGAGTTCGTCCTCCCCTCTGGTGGACGCACGGCTGCACTCTGTCACGTCTGTCGCACCGTATGCCGTCGTGCCGAGCGCAACATCTACCGCCTCCGTGAGGAGAGCCGTGTAGATGATCTGATCGTTCGCTTTGTCAATCGTCTGAGCGACTACTTCTTCGTCCTTGCCCGCACAGAGGCTGTACGAACGCACGGATCGGAGGTCACCTGGAATCGAGGGTACAGTACTCTGTAACTCTCTTCTGAGCCTGTTGCAAGAAGCAACAGGCTCTTTTTTTGTCGTCTCGTCTACCCCATCACTCCTTTAGTAGATAGCTCGACTCCGCAAATCTCACGATACATGTAGCCCCCACACAGATCGTTACTCGGATTTGTCAGGAAAAGTCGATCTCCACGTGGAGATTTGAAAATCTCCACGTGGGAAATGAAAATTCTCCACGTAGGAAAGAAATGAAACTTCGGAGGAATCAAATGAAACTTCGGAGGAAATGATTCACGCCCACGTGGAGAATAAAAAATAGCCACGTGAGAAATCTCAAATTCTCACGTGGCTATCGCTTTTTATAGCGTATGTGATCTCGCTAGCGTACTTTGTACAGCTGGCTGCCGATACGTACGATGTAGGATTGCTCCGTAGGGAGTGTGAGCTCAAGCTGTGTGTCAGCCTGCGCTGAGCTATAGAGTACTCGTCCTGTCACGTCATACACTTGTACTGAGTCGCCGTTGGGGTTGACGATGGTCAGCACGCCTTCGATCATCTTGGCGCTAGGCTCCGTTAGGACCAGCTGACTGACAGCAGTAGCCTTGCGTATCTCCTCAAGCTTAGAGAATTTACTCATGAGCAGCCCCTGCTCATTGGCCTTGACAGC
Source organism: Porphyromonas asaccharolytica DSM 20707 (assembly GCF_000212375.1). Classification (NCBI taxonomy): domain Bacteria; kingdom Pseudomonadati; phylum Bacteroidota; class Bacteroidia; order Bacteroidales; family Porphyromonadaceae; genus Porphyromonas; species Porphyromonas asaccharolytica. The sequence goes on from NC_015501.1 coordinate 480,677, forward strand.
TCTGACTCGATGATAGAGCGCATCTTGCTGCAGAGGAGCAGGTACAGAGACATTTATCGAAGTACCTTCATGGAGTGGCTCGCCAAAGTAGGGAGCTAGATAGGACTCGCCTTTCTTAAAGCGCTGCGTGACTTTGAAGTTATCTACAAAGAGATACTCGGGTCCCTTGACTGCAAAGAGGGCGATGATGGAGCGCTTGCTACCATTCCGGAGCTGTACAGAGTAGTCTTGCCACTGATTGATGATAGGTCTCTGTGCCTCCTCTGCGATGTAGACGAGGTCTGCCTGCTCATACTTTTCAGTCTCCTCATTGTAGTTAAAGAGTGCGAGCGCTGCCTGTGGGAACTGATTGCTAGTCACATCATAGGCTCCATACAGACTGACAGATACACGGACCACACCACCGCCATGCGAGAGGTCTAGCTCGGGAGCCTGCATCGAGGCACTAGCACCATGATTGATGAACTGCCACCCGTCGAAGCCCACATAGTCTGTACAGGGAGCATAAGAGTACATCTCCCATCCAGGCATGTTGAGATCTGTAGGGTAAGCCTTAGCATAGCAACCTGCGGGAGGATTGTCGACGCCCCATCCAGTAGCGTTGCCATCTAGGTCTTTGACACCCGTAAAGTCCTCATCGATCAGCGTAACCTCTGAGTCGGTGTATACTCGTCTGTCATGATAAGCCATGTAGAAGTATCGACCAGCCGAGGGCACTTCAGACCACGAGGCGACATAGTGATCAGCAGTCAGATCTGACACCGGCTGTAGCTCTGGTACAGAGAGTCCATTGACCGCTTGGTCTACGGAGCGGTAAGACTCTTTGTCCCCTTGCACAGCTCGTACATTGTAGTAGTAAACGTACTGCGGGTCGATGCCTGTGACCTTATAGCTATTGGTCGTGACCTTTTGTCCCATTAGATAGTCCTTGCGGATCATAGGACGCTGTCCCATCGGATTGGGGGGTACGGTCTCATCGACAGCCATATAGTAGACATCTACGAGATAGCTATCAGCCCCTTCGACAGCTGCCCAATTAGCGACAAAGCTATCAGACGTAAAGTCTGTAAAGCTTGTCACCTTCGGAATGGGTAGGAAGGGCTTCATCTTGTACACCTCGACATCGTCTAGGAGGAGGTCAAAGTGGTAATCACCAGTCTCAGCGATCTCTCGACTCAGAGGCATCACCTGAAAGCCCATATTGACGATGGTGCTATGGCCAGCACCTGCGAAGGCCATTTCATAGGTCTCCCACTCTGTCGATAGGGTCGTAATCTCTGGAGTCAGAGGACGTAGTACGCTCCACTCACCCTTGTAGACGGGATTGTCACCGTCTCGATACCAAGAGGTCTCAGCAGACTCGACGAAGAGCCTTACCATGCAGAGCTTAGGGTCGATAGGCTGTGTCACCTTGGCCTTAAAGCGTATGACGATGATATTGTCACTCGTGAGGTCATCCTCATGTAGCTTGACATCCATCAGATCTAGGGGCGGCGTATTGAGTTTGGCGCCCTCCTTGCTCCCTAGATGTATAGTACCACCAGCAGCATGTGTGGAGCCTTTGCCCTGGCACTCCTCGAAGGTTAGACCATCAAATGTACCACCCCAGCCACGCCAGTGAGTGTACTGAGGGTCGATGTTTTGCCAGATGCGATACTTGTACGTTCCATCGGGAGCGCAGATAGTCCCGACGGTGTCAGGTGCTAACTCACTACCAGCGGTCATGAGAGAGAAGTCCTCCTTGAGGAAGAGCGTCAGATCGCCCTTTGCCTCCGCTGGAGAGATAAAGGTGGAGCGCAGACCTGAGTGCCCTGAAAGCACGGTGATCTCGGCACCAGCATTCCGTGGATTGACCAGAGCCTTGCGGGTCTGTAGCTCTTGAGCCGACAGACTCATTGATGCCGACAAAGCCATACAGGCTAGTAAGAGTGTAATCGTTCGTTTCATTGAAATGAGGGTTTAGTAATGTGAGGAAAAAGAGAGATCGACCCCAAGGAATCCTCTTTGTGGGCTCATCGAGGTCGATCTCCAGTATAGAGACTAGTAGAGTACTACCTTGCGTCTTTCGGTATAACCAGTAGCATCAGATACGACTAGGACATAGACACCAGGCTGACCACGATAGACAAGCTGATCTGATGTCTGAGCTAGCTGCTGACCTGAGATGCTGTACAGTGTCAAGAGACTCTCGGGACGAGTAGCTGAGAGCGTCTGCTCAGAGACCTCGACGAGACAGTTGACGCGGCTATCCACCGTACTGATGGCATTAGCCTGAGCCATCTTCATCTGACCGATGAAGAGGTTGTACTGGTCTATAGAGCGATCTCTAAAGGCAAGCCTGATCTCCTTGCCAATGTACTTAGAGAGGTCTACCTTGTGAGCCGTAAGAGTAAAGTAGTATCGCTCCTCACCATCAATAGTCTCCTTAAATGGGGAAATCCCGGCCTCCTTGTCTACCGTATAGACAGGCTTGGACTCAAGGATCTTGCTAGGCATAGGCTCCTCGGCTCCCTCTACGACATAAAGATCGTAACTAGAAAGCGCATCTTCATCTTCCGAAGCTCCTACCCAGTGGAACCATGGGATGTCTCCCGTGACCGTAAAGGCAGGCGTGATGAGCCAGTGGTCTGCAGGCTTGTCAGGACGACCATCCACATACATACCATCCTCCTTGAGATAGCGGCGGAATGCCGAGGTAGACATAAAGAAGCGGTATGACTTGCCTCCCTGTATCGGTAGGACACGACCTACCCAGCCCTTGTCTAGATTACATCCTAGTGACTTAGCTTGGATATTGGGCATCTGACGACTCATATCGTAGATGATGAAGTCTCCAGAGCGATTAGGATTGAAGAATGAACCTGCACGCTCCTTGAACTTCGAGAATGGGATGTCGGTACGATACTGGTTGGGCTTGTCGATCTCTGCATCGTAGGTGTCGTTGATCCACTTGAGGATAGGCATCGTGCCATTGATCTTATGCTTGTCAGCCTCAAAGTCTGACGCGCCACCTTCGTTCAGCGTTGTGATGAAGGCTGGTGAGGTGAACTCCTCGTGAGACTTAGCCTCTCCGAGAGAAAAGGCAAGCTCCGCATCAGGCCCCTCCTTTTGCTTCATGATGTAGCGATCCTTGTTGTAAAAGGTCTTCGACACGGTAACAGGAAAGCGACTAGAATAAAATGCACAAATAGGGCCATAGGTAGCTGTAAAAGTCACCAATGTCTGACCATAATTGTATGAGTTCGAGATGAGCTGATGAGGGATGGGTCCCAGATCACCTGTCAGGTTGTATAGGACAGCTCCAATTAGCCCTCCAGAGGCTGGATCCATAGAGGAGATATCCCCAGCATTCATACAGCTTCTTATTTCAGGGTAGTGGAAAATGAATTTATTATCGGATGCTGGCATATAACCTATGATACCACCAGCAAAGCCACCCTTTGCCCAGATGTCTCCAAAGTTCGCACAGCCCTCGATGGTCGTATTTGCAGACGATGCGATGATACCACCAGCAGTCTTGTGTAGCCCCACACCATACACCTCGATGTTGGCATAGTTGACACACTCGATGATCTTCATCCCCTCGCCGAGCGAAGTACCAGCGATACCTCCGGCATTAGCCCAAGAAGTGATACGTACATCGGGGCCGATCTTACAGCGGGTGATCGTACAGTCGTTCTTAATTTGCCCCACGATAGCACCAACGGATGCAAACCCATAGATGTGGCCCGAGGCGATGACCACATTCTTTATGGTCGCCCCCTCGCCTAGTACACCAAAGAGCCCGACACCCATGTGAACTACTTCACCCTCAACCAGCTGACGATCATCATAGATATTGAGGTTGTAGATCTTGTGCATATCACCGTCATACGTTCCCTGGAAGCACATCTCATTAGGTCGCGTAAAGTCATCAAGGATCGGGCCACCGATAGGCTGGATAGGTTCGTCAGACGTGAAGGTGATGTCTGCTGTCTGCTTGAGGTACTGCCCAGCGAAGGTGTTGAAGTTGCTGTTGACCTCTGTAGCTAATGTGCGTAGGTCAGCCTCCGTAGCGATCTGATATGGATCTTCTTGAGAGCCATCTCCTCCCGAGAACAAGTCCTGACCAAAGAGAGAGACCGTGGCACTCAGTAGTAATAGCGAGACCATTGATAGTTTATTCAAATAGTGCATTGTCTGTATCTGTTGTATATAATGTAAGCTTTGATGGTTGATTAGAAAAGTCTAAATGCTCCCCATAAGTCAGCATATTCTGTCGAGACCTAGGGGAGCATTTAGGATTATGATTTACTTGGCAACAACCTTAGTAAACATTTTGGAGCCGTCCTGTAGCTCAAGACGAACGACATAAGCTCCAGCCGTAAGTCCCGTAGCGGGCACAAGACGACCTGTCATGTCGTACACCTGTAGCCCAGCGACAGGGACGTTGACACGTACAGCACCCTCCTCGATAGTCACCTGGACATCTTGAGTAATGATCTCCTCGACACTATCAAAGTCCGTAAAGGAGACACGACGCTGTGCTGCGTTGAGCACCTCATTCTTGAGGAGTCTCGGATCATTATCCTCCACATCGTCATTGGTCGGGAGTTCCTCATAGTAGTGTAGGAAGGCAATGACATTGACTTCCTTCATTACATCCTCGACATTCTTGTTATCCTCCTCTAAGAGGAACTGGTTCGCAGGAAGTGTGCCTGTCGTAGCGTTGGTCGTATTGATTGAGATGTGCTTGACAATCTGGAAATCGCCCTTTTCATCAAAAGTCACCTCAGAGCCCTTAAAGCCACCCTCATCGACATACCTCAGCACGTTGGTGTGCATAAAGCCTGCTGGCTTCTTACCCATCTGATTGCGAGGCTTGATACGATCCTGAGTCATCATGATGGTCAGGTAGACCGGACGAGAGCGATCTAAGCGTGTAGAGGCACGACCCTGTACAGTAACTTTAAGGAGGTTGCTCTCCTTCTTAAACCAAGGCTTGACCTCAAGTCTTACGTAGGCAGGATCAGATTTAGAAGCCTCTGAAATCAGATCAAGTTCTTTCTGACTGCTTATCATGCTATAGATAATTCCATTACTACCTCTAGCACCCATCATGCCTGCTTGAGGCTTGCGATCAAACATATTGGTTGGAGACCCTGCGCTAGCTAATGTGATGCGACCTCCCGAATTTAAGACTCCAGCAAAGGCACCTAGCCCCTGACTGTAGGGAATCATCATAAAGTCTGGCACATTAAAGGCGTGATGCGACACAATCGCAAGACGATCCTTGATCTCTGCATTCTCAGGCTTATTGATAAGATCCTCCATACGCTGATCACCTGCTGGGCAGTTAGGACACCCTTCAGAGGTGAATATCTCAACTAGCGTAGTACGTGCATAGGCCTCGTCTCGCTTGAGAATCTCTAATTTAGCTGTTAGTACAGAGGGCGCCTCGAGAGCTACCTCATTAACCTCTAGGAGTGTAACCTTAAGTTCAGTCTTGCCGAAGATACCCTCATGGTCGATTGGCTGTAGCTCCACGACTTTAGAGAGCGATGATGCAAGAGACTTAGGCAGTTTTATGACTTGTGTTTGTTTGTGACCTGCAAGATCCGTCTCCACCTTAATCGTAGAGATAGCCTTGACTCCTGAATTGAAAAGTTCTATGGTAGGCTTAATCTCTTCATTGGAGTAAACATATGCAGGTGCGTGAAGCTTATTTATTACCCCGCGATTTAGTGTTGTCGGTCCTAATTCCTTAGGTTCGATAACAATTTGCATCAACAGAGGGCCTTCAGCCTCATTCACTATACCATCAAAGCGAACCTTTTCGATATCATATTCACCCCAGTTGGAGGAGATCCATGCAGAATTGGGGTCTACGCCTGGTGACTGATAGCTTCTGACGAGGATACCACCCGCAGCAGCAGCGTCATAAGCATAAGCTCCTGCAAAGAACTCGCTCTCAGCAGTAATCTCATACGGCTCGTTAAAGAAGAGCGTATTCCACCCATCCTTAAGCATGTCGACCGTAGTAATCTGAATTGGATCCCACTTAGTTAGCACTTTGGGATTGTTGACATCAGATCGGTCTTGTGTCAGCACGGTTTTAGCGAGGAAGATACAGGGGAGCTTCGGAGTAAAGAACCCTGGATCATTATTAATCTGATCCTTCTGCAAGCAAGCAGCTGAGGCAAAGCGTATGCCAACAACCTTGCTTCCTACATAATCCTTAAGCTTCTCTTTGGTTAGCTTGATGGCACCGCCATGATAGCCGGCCCAAGACACTCCAGTAGGCTCAATTGCATTGTAGTTAGGAGCCTCATAGTTGCAGTAGCCTACATAAAGGTAGTTGTTTGAGTCCTCTACATCATCTAGATAAGCAGGCTCAGAGTACATAGACTTCCTTAGTCGTTGGCTATTTTGTTGGCCTGGCCGATCATCCGCATAGAGCATTCGATAAGCAATGCGCTCACCATCGGCTTTTGCCTTGGCTGCATCTAGAACACCACTACCTAGCCCTGTCACATCGAATGAGTACTTAGCTGCAAATCTCTCGGGACTAGACAGATCAGCTAGATCTTCACGATCACACTTAGCTTGATCGTAGGGTATCATAAAGTAGCTGGTGCTTCGATAGGCGTGATCACCCTTCTTGAGATCTTGCTTGACAACGATGTCTTTAGAAAACTCGACCTCTGCATAGTCATCAATCTCGATGACGATACGATGGCACCAAGTACCCCCGTCAAATTTGAAGCGGTACTTATGCGGTTTGCCATCATTCTTCACCGTAATATCTTTCACACCAGGAACCCCTGATAGGTAGCTATATTCCTCTCCGTAGCCCATGACTTTCATCTTGACATCGCCTTCAGCTTGTAGCACCTTAACAGTGAACTCAAGCGTGTATGTACGATCTCCATTAAAGAGATCTATCACGGGCGACGTTAGACGAGCATTGACTCCTATCATATCCTCAGGAATTCCATAACTTTTTAAATCCTTCGCATTGATAGAAAAGCCATCTGGAGTCCAGTAAACTAGGGCTGCTGACCAGTCTGGCTGAGAGAGTTGCGCATCGAGATGAGCTTGTTGCTCAGAGACTAGCTCTCTTTTGCCTGTAGGATTGGGCTTGATCTTCGAATTGAGGATGTTATATGCACCATCTGCCTTTGCTTCGATCTCTCTAGTGGTAATGAGCCGAAAGAATATCTTATTCCAAGGCGTGCCATCATCATTGAGTTGCTGAGCGTCGACATTGGTCCAAGTGGCAGTAAATCCGTTTGCTGTCACATTATCTGGCACCTCTATTCCTGGAGGTGCTAACGCAATCTCCCACCCTTTGGGTTGTTGCGCCAATAGCGATGGGATGGATAGGAAGCCACAGCAGGCAAGTAGGCACAACGTGCGCCACAAACTACTGAGACTCGTATAGTTTCTTTTATTCATATGATTGATATTGTGTGATGTTAAGCGTATTCATTACAATCCCTCCACGACAATTGGTCCCAGAGGGATTGCTTTAATTGGCTGTCAGGTTATTTGATTACCTTGTAGACCTGACCCTCTACGACGAGGAAGTAAACACCTTGAGGTAGAGCACGAAGTGAAAGCACTGATGTCTCCATCAGACGAGATAGCATCAGCTCGCCCGCCGTACTATATAGATATATAGGAGTAGGCGTGGTGAGTCCTTGGATCATCAGCTCTCCATCCTGTAGAGAGACTACGTAGTGAGTCTCCGCAGGAGCCGCTACAGAGGTGTGGTCTAGTAGTACAGCTTGTATCTCGAGATCCTTATCGACGGTCAGTGTGATGGTTGACTTCTTAGCACCCTCGGTGTAGTCCTTGCCACCGATGGTCCACTTCTCTAGCTGCCACATAGATCCCTCGGGGATTGCTAGCTGGCAGGTGATCTCCGTACCCTCTACGACCTTAGAGCCAGAGGTGATAGCCTCCTTGGTCTTAGCGTCAGTCACGGTCAGTGTAGCCTGATCCTTAGGTGATACAGAGTAGGTCACCTTATAGGTCGTAGGTTGAGGCTCGGACTGTTTCTGCAGTACTGCTTGTATCTCGAGATCCTTATCTACGGTCAATGTGATGGTTGACTCCTTAGCACCCTCGGTATAGTCCGTGCCACCGATGGTCCACTTCTCTAGCTCCCATCCCTCAGGAATGGTGACTTGACAAGTGATCTCGGTACCCTCTACGACGTCAGCACCAGAGGCTATAGTCTCCTTGGTCTTAGCGTCAGTGACGGTCAGCGTAGCCTGATCCTTGGGAGAGACCGAGTAAGTAACCTTATAGGTCTTAGGTTGAGGCGTGGCAGGAGCACACAAGACCTCAATTTCAGTCTCACCCTCTACAGTGATGGTTGTTTCATTGACACCTGCGAGTTCTTCCATGAGGGCATTGTTGATGTACCACTCCTTGATCTCATTGTCTCCTGGATCAACGGTCAGTGTTACCACGGTGCCCTCAGTGACGCGACCACCATTATCGATTATCGTCCACTCCTCTGATCCTTGAGCCTTATACTTAGCTTCAAGAGTTCCGCCTTCTACCGTCCAAGAAACAGGGTATTGAGCAGGTGCCCCCTTCTTAAAGGTGACCTTGACATCCATCTTGCCCTCGATCTCCGTTTGGAATTCAGTGATGCCTGTAAAGGTCTCTTCGTTGTTTCCCTTCTTTACGAGCCACTGATCTACCTCATAGCCTTTGTCAGGCTTTGCTGTGAACTCAACCCTTTGCCCAGCAGGAAGACTTTGTCCAGACTCAAATGGCGTAGCGCCATCGGGGAGCCACACTACAGCCTTTTCTATAGTGCCATGCTCTCCAGCCTCGTAGTTAACTTGATAGCCTGATTCACCCTCTTTGAAGGTAACATATATTGCCATAGGCTCAGTCACTGTAACCACACAAAGGTTCGGATCATCGGGTGAAGGGACTAGTGGCGTATTTTCAGCTGTGGTATGCCATTGGTCGACCATATAGCCAAGGTTTGGAATAGCGCGTATCTCAAGTTCGGTACCTTCTTGAATAGGAATATTTGAGCCTTCAAAAAATAGTCTGTTTGCACCTGTTTCATCAACAAACTTTCCTCTGATACTGCCGTTTTCGCCAACGCCGAGAGACACATTATACTTGGGCGTGCCCTTCTTGAGGACAGCCTTGACAGTAAGCTCCTCCGTAAGAGTCTTTCGCAAGATGTGAGGAAAATCTCTATCTGGAGCTTCTTCGCTTCCATTGACGACCCATTTGTCTACTTCATAGTCATTGTCAGGCGTTACAAAGAAGGTTACTAGAACTCCTTCGGGGAGATCATCTCCATCATAAAATTCTGTATCCCATCCATTTTTAGGGTAGAGCCCTTTGATAGTTCCATTACCCTCTAGTGAGAAGTGAACTTTGTGCGTTGCAGGCTTCTTGAAGGTCACCTTTATATCCAGCGCAGCATTGACTGTTGGGAAAATCATGAATCCATTTCCCCTTGGCTCACCATTGATTGTCCATTGGTCAATTTCATAACCTTCATCAGGCTCGGCATTTAATTCCATCATGGCACCTGCAGGGACCATATCTCCAGATTGGACATCTACATTTTGCCAAGCAGCTGTTGGGTTCTGATAGGAGGCCTTAGTTATTTTACCTCCAGTACCAGCCTCATAAGTTACCTTATAGCTCTCTCCAGAGTCTGCACCGGCAGTGCCCTGCCTCGTGTAGTTCGTCACCGCCGTCTCCTGAGCGGTACCGGTCAGTGCCGTCAGTACCATCGTGAGCAGCGTCAGCATAAGTGGTAATATTCGTTTCATAAGCGATCTTGTATTGATTATTAGTTATAGACTTCGTATCATACTGGAGCTCTAGCATCTCTGCCACTCTGTAAGAAGTGTAGCTCGAGAGCGGCTTCTGTAAAATGTTTGGTTACTCAGTGATATTTGTGACGAACGAGTGCCTATAATAAGACTGAGCAACATGCCCGTTGGCAAATATAGCAATTATTCTCAACAAACAAAAAATATCTAAACTCTCCACCAGGGGCTGACGCGTTACAATTATTTAGAACAGGCTACATATCGATACGGCGCTGTGTCGGGGAAAAGTGTTTTCCACGTGGATATTTTGAAATCTCCACGTGGAGAATTGAGATTTTCCACGTGGAGAAGAAAAAATTCTTCGGAGGAATCAAATGAAACTTCGGAGGAATTGAATGACGCCCACGTGGAGAATAAAAAATAGCCACGTGAGAATTTGAGATTTTCCACGTGGATATTCGAGAAAGGAGGGAATCGGACGAATTCCCCTGTAAAGATATGTAATTAGAGATTAGAGGGCAGAAGTTAGAGGTTAGAAGTTAGAGATTAGAGGGCAGGGCTGAGTCATGCGTCAGCCCTGCTGAGTCTAGAGCGTGTGTAGCACTATCCGCTTTTTTGAGTAGATTTGCGAAGAGATGAGGTGAGCTACCTGTCTCAGCAAGAGCGAAATCACTTAATCCATCCATAATATGATCCAGATAAAGCCGTCTATCATCTTAGTAATCCTACTAGCACTTGGGGCTTGCGTAGCGTGTGACGAAGAGCCACAGCCGGCTAAGCCTATCGTCGTCAAGGCTGTCACGCCTCTCGACTATATCTCTGAGGGGAATCTTCTCCTTGAGGGTGATTCTGTGAAGACTTTCTTCACCTACTCAGAGGCGCTCACGTCAGTGCCACAAGGTACCCACGTAGGCTCACGATACGAGTGGGCTGGGATCATTCCGCCTATCACCAGCCTGGAGGAGCCTACGCTCATCTTTCAAGTCGCTAACAAGCATCTAGCCGTCGAGGAGGCTATTCAGATAGGAGACACAAAAGCTACCTACAGCTCTGACTACAAGAATATGGGCAATGGCATCTCCTATGCGCTCCGCCTAGCTCCTGCCAAGGCTGCTGCCGAGGAGGGCTTCCCCCCAGCTCAGGACAAAAAGCTCCTAGCCGCCTACCGCTACCAAGTATCAGAAGGGAAGGATGGCGGTCTCCTGACAGTTACCGTACGTCCTCTCGGAGAGAGCTTTGACGGGACTATCGAAGAGGTCGCTAAGGAGAGCTTTTGGGCTCAAGATAAGCAAAATGATGTAGAGCGTCAGTTCCCCTTTGCGGGTCAGGTCGATGAGGGCAACCAAGTATACGTAGGTACCGATGGCTTCTACTGGACCAGCACGCCTGATGGTGACACGTCAGCATACTACGTGTGGATCGGCGAGGGTGCTGCGGGCATCTTTGACGACGGTAAGTTAGTCGACAACTATCGTCAGATGGGGCTCTCCGTGCGTCCCTTTGCGGACCATCTCTAGTCAGTTAGCAGACCCCTCTGAGTAATTACAAGCATCGGCTCACCTCGAAGACGAGATGAGCCGATGTTTTATTTACTGCTCGTCGTAGAGCGATAAGGTGAGTGCCTCGCCATCCCAGCGGGCGTAAGAGTTATAATGAATCCAGTCGCCGAGGATGATGCAGCGACGATCGTCGGGGAGCGAGAGATTGAGCAGCAGGTGACGGTGACCATATATATAGTAGTCTATCTCGGGGTGCTGCGGGATCAGCTCCTTGGTGTACTGCACGAGCCACTCGTCTCGCTCCACATTCATCTGCGGATTGTGGCCAGGTCGTGACGGATCGTCGGCAGCTCGCATCTGTCGCAGGCGATTGCGGTAAGCCCATCGCTGTGCGAAGGCGACCGTCCAGCGAGGATGGATCGCTGCATAGAGACAGCGTGCGAGCCGGCTCTCGAATGTACCGAAGAGCCATCGCTCCTTCTTGTAGCGTAGGGCATACTCACGATGTCCGTGCGACAGGCGGAAGGTACGCCCCTTGAGCTGGCAGACGACCGTATCACGATGCACGATGACACCTAGCTCTTTTTCAAAGTAATCAGTGAGCCAAAGGTCGTGATTGCCCATGATGTAGTGCACCTCGACACCTCGCTGCACGAGATCAGCCAGGGCTGCGAGGAAGCGTACCGATCCCCTCGGCACGACATACTTGTAGTCAAACCAGTAGTCGAGCATATCGCCCAGCAGGTAGACCGCCTCGGCATCGTCCGCTATGGAGCGTAGCCAGGCGACCAGTCGTAGTTCAGCACGCCTAGGATCGTCGTGGTAAGGCGACCCTAGGTGTGCATCGGATAGAAAGTATATAGCTCCCATAGGTAGGGCGTCAGCTATGCTTTGCCCTAGAGGAAGCCCAGCTCCAGCTGTGCCTCTTCGGACATCATCGAGCTATCCCACGATGGGTCGAAGGTGAGCTCTATGTCACACCGCTTGACACCCTTGATGCTCTCGACTTTGATCTGTACATCTTGTAGGATAAAGTCTGCGGCCGGGCAATTGGGCGCCGTGAGTGTCATCGTGATCACCACCTTAGCCCCCTCCTCCTGTATATCCACGTTGTAGATAAGACCTAGGTCGTAGATATTGACAGGGATCTCAGGGTCGTAGACGGTGCGGAGCATCTTGACGATCTGCTCCTCTAGTTGTAGTGTCTCCATAGGTGGTTTACTTAACAAGGTTCATCTCGTCGAGCAGTCGCTGACAGTGACCATACTTGTCGACGAGCATGAGGAGGTAGCGTATATCTAGGATAATGCTCCTCTGGTAGTCTGGCAGGTACTCGATGTCGCCACCGACACCCTCCCAGTTGCGGTCGAAGTTCAGTCCGATCAGGCGTCCCTTACTGTCGAAGACAGGGCTCCCCGAGTTACCGCCCGTCGTATGGGTCGTAGCGCAGAAGTTGACTGGCATCTCGCCATTGGGTAACGCATAGACACCGTAGTCCTTTTGCTTGTAAATCTCTTTGATTTGGTCAGGCAGGGCAAACTCCCAGCTCGTGGGGTCTTCCTTTTCCATCACCCCCGTGAGGGTCGTCTGATGACCGTAGTAGACGTTGTCGCGAGGAGTGTAGCCACGCACATTACCGTAGGTAAAGCGGAGCGTCAGGTTAGCATCGGGCCACACCTTGCGCGCACCTTGCATATCCATCGCGCCACGCACATAGTCTCTGTGAGCCAGCTTGATCGGATCATCGTAAGCAGCCTGCTGCTCACGCATCTGGACAAAGAGATTGATGGTCGATACGGCAAACTGCATCATCGGATCGTTCAGCAGCTGCTCACGTGAGGGAGTCTTGAGGAAAGTCTCGAAGCGTGCTGGATCAGCAAAGATCGAGCTGTCGAAGAGATGAGTCACATAAGCCTGTACCGAGTGATACTGAGCCACCCCCTCACGAAGAGCTTCTGGCCAGTGCGCCTCATCGATACGCTCCGTGTAGCGCTGCAGGAGTACTGTCGCAACCTCTTTGTCGACCGTTGGATCATAGTCCTTATTATAGAAAGCAGCGTAGCCACTACGCAGCTCGCTGATGATCTCCTCGCGCACCTTCGGGTCGCTCCACTGCTGAAGCTTCTTGCCGTCCACTAGCGGTATCTGTAGAAACTCGATTGGCGTCAGAATGCCCTCCATGAGGTACCACTGCACACGACGCGCCTCCCGACGCGCAGCGACACAGTCAGCGATCGTCTGGATAGCTTTGGTCACCTCGGTACGGTTGTTTGCTTTAGCCCATTGCGCCAGCTCATCCTGCTGCGCACGCTTAGTCGCCTGTAGGTTACGGGTACGGATTGCCCAGTTGGCACCTTGAGCGCGCTTGTAGCCGTTTTGCGAGTAGGCATACTTAGCAGCGTACTGTATGTTGACCTTTTCGTCAGCAAGCATACGACGTAGCATCACCTCCTGACGCAGACCACGCATCTCGATACGTATGTTATTATCTATCTCAGACCACTCGTCTACTTGCGCCTCTGTGAAGAAGTGATTGGTCGTCCCGGGGAAGCCCATAATCAGCGCAAAGTCGTCGCGCTGTACGCCTGAAGTAGAGACCGCTGCAAAGCGCTCTGGCTTGTACGGCACATTGTCAGCGCTGTAGTCCGCGGGGTTATTGTTCTTGTCCACATAAACACGGAATATGGAGAAGTCTCCCGTGTGGCGAGGCCACATCCAGTTGTCCGTGTCGGAGCCATACTTACCGATAGCACTGGGCGGAGCCGCTACAAGACGCACGTCGGTAAAGACCTTCTTGGTAAAGAGGTAGTAGCGGTTACCCCCATAGAAAGGCTTCAGCTCGTAGCGAATGCCAGGCTGCTTCATTGCCTCCTCGCCTACGATCGCGGGGATCATCTTGGTGAGCGTCGCAATGGAGAAAGCCGCCATCGGATCCTCCTTGTAGGGAGACTCCTTGAGCAGCTTGTTCACCTGGTCGGTCACGTTGGTGATCTTATCGATAGAGATCACCTCTAGTCCTGGACAGGGTAGCTCCTCACGCATGGACTGCGTCCAGATGCCGTCACGTAGGTAGTTGTGCTCTACGGCTGAGTGGCTCTGTATCTGATCGTAGCCACAGTGGTGGTTGGTCAAAACGAGTCCTTGGTTCGAGACGAAGACGCCTGAGCAGCCCCCGTCAAACATCACGACTGCCCGCTGCAAGCAAGGGCCATCGGGATTGTATATCTCCTCCACAGGGATCTGTAGCCCCTTAGCTTGGAGTTCGTCAGCTTGGTCAGCCATCTGCTCCAGTAGCCACATACCTCCATCAGCCAGTGCTACGGCCGAGAGGGTGAGACTGGTAAGCAGGAGCAGCAGTACTCTTCTTAGGTGAGTTGTCATAGGTAGTTATCTTTATATAGTTACATTGATTCTCTTAAGTAGAGACTGTCGACTTTTGCAACAGTCTCAAGTGGTGGGTGGTGGCGCCAGCTCTTGCGCTAGCATAGCATTGTAGTAGCGCGGGTCGCCCGTCACCTCACGCCCCAGCCAAGTGGGTAGCTCAGGACGATCTGCAGGGCTCGTCAGCTCCACCTCTGCCATGACCAGACCTTCTAGCCGCCCGCCAAAGCGGTCTACCTCCCACACGAAGCCCTCGTAAGGCACGTAGTAGCGCACCTTCTCAAGGCTACTGCTAGCACACTGGCGCAGCATCTCCTCAGCATCGGTGACAGGGATCGGGTACTCCCACTCGGAGCGGATCAGTCCGTCAGCAGTGGAGCCTCCCTTGATAGTGAGTCGCGCCTCATCGTCGATGATGCGCACCCGCACCGTCACCCGTCCGTCTGCTGTCAGATAGCCCTGACGGATATGGTGGTGGTGAGACGCCTCTCGGAGGTAGTCATCACGACTGACGAGGTACTTGCGCTCGATCTCTAGCACGATGTGTCGTTATTTTTCGGAGATAGTGACTTCGATAGCGCCCATCGGGAATCCGTCGAACGTGACGTCTCGATACTGCACCATCGGGTAGTCCTGCTCGATGCGGTTGATGATCAGTTGATGCAGGACACCCTGACCAGCTCCATGGATGAAGACCACCTTGCTGCCACGACGATCGAGGCGCTTGTCTAGCTCACGGCGGAAGTTCTTCAGCTGGTAGAGCAGCACCTCGTGTGGGGTCATCCCTGTAGCATTCGGGAGGATACGCTCCGCCTCTAGTCCCACCTTCTCGATAGTTTGCTCAGGCGTCGCAGGCACAGCCTGTGGAGCTGCTGGGGCGTCGGGGCGCTTGGGCTCAGACTTAGTCTTAGCTGTACTCTTCTTAGTAGGCTTTTGCGGTGCCTTCTGTGATCCTTTTTGTGCTGCTGTCGCTTGCTCTGCACGCTCGATAGCACGCTGAGGCAAGGCTCCTGAGCGATTCGTCGCTGGTGCTGGCTCCTCTGCAGGAGCTTGCTGGGTGCCATCGTATGCCTCTAGGACGGGGATCACAAGCGCATCCTCATCAAAGAAGGGGTTCTCACGAAAGGCGTGACGCTTCACCAGTTTGACCACATCCATCCGTACTTGACGCTCTACGGGTGGCATGGAGCGATAGGTACGCTCAGGCTTGTATGCGATAAACTGGAAGTGTGAGACGGCATGATCGTTGATCTCCGACGCGTCAAACTCCTCGACCAGTACCCGCATATCAGGCTCTAGGACGCCCGCCGAGCGGAGCTTGTAGCCTCCCGCTGAGGTTGTCGTGCTATAGGTGAAAAGGAGATGATAGTTGCTCTCATTGATCAGATAAGTCTCGTAGGGAGACTGTCCGAAGTGCTCATACGATACGGGGAGATAGGCGATATGCACCTGTAGCTGCTCACCTCCTGGACGGTCAAACCAAGGACCCTTAGATATAGGAGCCACAAAGCTCAAGTCTTGCTCTGCGCTCTCGACAGTCTCTGGGGTAGCGGGAGTCGCCACGGGCGCACTGCTTTTGTTTGGCTGCGCTGCCGGCTCTTGTCGCTTCACTACGGGAGGCTTATATGCTGGTACGAAAGTGTCACGGTTGTCTACCACCACGCATTCATGTATCGGTGTGGGCAGCTCGAAACCGTCGGGGCCCTCGACCCACGCCACACCACGCTCGATGCGCTTGACGACACCACCGCCCGACGCATTGAGGTAGCGGATAGTGTCTCCTACTTTTATATTCTGTGTCATGCTGATTTTTGTTTTCTATGCGAAGATACCAAAAATAGCCCAATCCGCTCACCTCTTCATCTCACGAAAAATCCATTTCCTACGGAGGAAATTTAAATTCTCCACGTGGAAAAGAAAAATTCTCCACGTGGGGACGAAATAAAACTTCGGAGGAATCAAATGAAACTTCGGAGGAATCGTTTCGCCTCCACGTGGAGAATAAAAAATATCCACGTGGGGATTTGAGATTCTCCACGTGGATATTGACTTTTTCTGGCAAGTACGTGTAGCGATTTGCGAGATTGAGGTCTGCTCGACCACCTTGTGCCTCTCGGTGAGAATGGGTACATTTGTGGTGCTAGCGTGCGATGAGACTCAAATATCGGAGCGATCGCCTCTTCTAGCGCTCCCATGACACTAATCAAATCACATAGTATATGAAGCATTACTACACTTTATTGACCTATGCGCTCTCACTGCTCTTATGGTGGAGCATAGCGTCACTATCGGCTCAGACCACGATCGAGGTCACTGAGCCAGGCACGCTCCAGGCGAAGCTGAGCGAAACGACCGAGCTGTCTAATCTAGTGATCACGGGGTCGCTCAATGCGGACGACTTCGGAGCGCTGAGGAAGACGGCTGGCATCACCTCACTCGACCTCTCTGGCGTGGAGGTCGTCGCTGGCGGTAGTTACGAGGGCAATCCCTATATGTCGGAGACTGTCGAGACAGTACCTGGGACCATGCCGGGTTACTTCCTCTTTGCGGGTGAACTGGCAGAGAGCCTCACCTCAATAACACTACCGAACAGTGTGACTCGACTAGGGACTCGCTGCTTACAAAACGGCACCAAGCTAACCGAGATACATCTGCCTAGCACACTTACCTATGTGGGCGAACTGTCATTTGGCTGGTGCGAGAGCCTAGAGGCTATCGAGCTCCCTGAGTCGATTGACTCGCTTGGGTCTTCAGCCTTCGAGGGGTGCAAGCTCCTCGCACAGGTGGAGATACCTGGAGAGGTCAGCTATATAGGTAAGTCTCTCTTTCAGGATTGCGAGGCGCTCTCCGAGGTGACGCTACCCGCTACGATGCGTGAGATCTCCTTTTCTACCTTTAAGGGCTGTACCTCTCTTGAGGAGCTAGACTTACCAGAGATGCTTAGCACGATCGGTGTCTCAGCCTTCGAAGGCTGCACGAGTCTCTCCGAGATACAACTACCACCACTGATGCGCACTATCGAGCATGACGCATTCAATGGCTGCGTGGCTCTTACGAGTGTCACCATACAGAGTATGGCGATGGAGACTATCGGCGACCAAGCATTTATGAACTGTGCTGCACTAGAGGAGATCATGATCCCCGCTGGCGTAACTAGGATCGGGGGCAACGCCTTCAGCGGTTGCGAAGCACTTGCTAGTATCGTCCTACCCTCCAAGCTCAAGACTCTGATGGGCGGTGCTTTCGCTCGCACAGCGATCACTGAAGTGACGATACCTGACGGGTGTGAGGAGATACTATATGGCGCCTTCGCCCACTGTAAGAGCCTGGAGACGGTGACGCTACCTCGCTCGATGAAGAAGATGAGCGACAAGGCATTCGGTGGTTGTGATGCACTCAAGACTTTGATCGTGACCAATCCGACGCCCGTCGTCTCTAACAAGAAGGAGGATCTAGCTGGTCTAGCCGATCTCTCTGCTATGAGCGAGCTAACGCTTGTCGTTCCTGAGGGTGCCAAGGATGCCTACACAGCAGCTGATGGGTGGAAAGAGTTTGCCAACGTATCGGAGATGCTGACGCTCACTGCTGCAGTCTCTGCCGAGAAGCCACTAGAGGGTACCATCACCGCTCTGACAACGCCTGAACTATACCGTGCGGTCAAACTAACGGGTACGATAACGAGTGCCGACCTGGAGGCGCTTACTCAGCTACCTCGCATGCAGGAGCTAGATCTCAGCGAGGTCACCTATGATGCTGAGGCCAATCCGCTAGAAGGCTTCAACTTTAAGGGTTACGCTCAGCTGCGCAAGCTGACCTATCCTAAGCAGCTCACGACGATCCCCGCCTCTAGTTGTAGTCAAGCGATGCTTCTCGAGGAGGTGGTGCTACCGGAGGGTGTGACCGACATCGAGGAGGATGCCTTTAGCTACTGCACTGCGCTGCGTAGTATAGCGCTCCCTCAGACGGCTCTGAACCTTGGCGAGAGCGTCTTCCATGGCTGCACTTCGCTAGAGGCGATCGTCTTCCCCGATAGCATCGAGCTAATACCAGACTATGGTTTCTTCGACTGTGTCTCGCTGCGGGAAGTTCGCTTTCCTAAGAAGGTTGCCGACATCGGCGAGCAAGCTTTTGTCAATTGCTCACACATCAAGCAGATCTGGCTGGGCGAAAATGTTAACGAGATTAAGGATATGGCATTCTTCGCTTGTGATGCCCTAGAGACGATCACAACGCTGCGCGAGGAGCCTCCTGTCACGTCAGAGAACGCATTCACCGAGGAGCATTACGAGACGGTCACGGTCGTTGTCGCTTCGGAGGAGATCAAAGAAGCTTACCAAGCAGCCGATGCGTGGTGCAACTTTAAGAACTACAAGGTCGACCCGACGATCACCGTTGCCGTGCAGCAGCCACAGACGGTCGCCCCTGCTGTCGTGTACGGCGCTCTAGCTGCGCTCCACCTAGAGCTGGCTGACGCTGAGAGTCTCGTCTCTATCTACTCGCCTAGCGGTCTACAGCTAGCCTCTCACTATCTGCCCGCTGGTACGTATGAGCTGCCACTAGCAGAGGGTCTCTACATCGTTACGGTCAATCAATCAAGCTACAAGGTATATGTACGCTAAGCAATCTCAACTCTATACGATCATCTTAGCTAGTCTCCTCCTCCTTTTCGGCTGGGGGAGCACTAGCTCCTCGCTACAGGCTCAGGGCGTCATCCCCGCATCGGAGCAGCAGGCTCTCCTCGAGATCTATGACCAGTGCGGTGGTGCTGGTTGGGCTGAGGGGTACAATTGGCGTGCAGCTTCAGGACCAGACAAGTACGCTGGCGTAATCATCGAAGGCGGCCACGTGCAGGGCATTGCGCTTGATGGGGTAGGACTGACGGGACAACTGCCGAAGAGCTTTTTCACAGCACTCCCTGAGCTACGTCTCGTGGGTCTCTCCAACAATAAGCTCTCAGGCCCTATCCCTGAGGCGTTTGGCTCGATGACGCAACTGCAGGCGCTGATGCTCAGTAGCAATCTATGGACGGGACAGCTGCCTAACCTAGACAAATTGGTCAATCTGAAGATCCTACACTTGGCAAACTTCTATAATGTAGATGACAAGGGCAATGTGATCTCAGAGGTAACCGGTACGCTCCCTGACATCTCTAAGATGCCTCAGCTGGAGCATCTCGATGCTTCTTTCTCCAATCTCTCAGGACAGCTGCCCGAGCAGATCGGTCTCTGTCGCAATCTGCAGGTTTTAGAGCTCTCCTTCAACCAGCTGACGGGCTCTATTCCCGCCTCTATCGGTGAGTGTACCGAACTGCAGATCCTCTCTGTCCAAAACAACAAGATGAGCGGCGAGATACCAGACCTGAGCACCCTCGTCAACCTCGGCAAGCCCCTAGAGCTGGGACTAGGCGTTACAGAGCCAGGACGACTCTACCTCAACAGCAACCAGTTCACAGGGCCCTTCCCCGAGAGCATCACGATGTTACCTCGCTTGCAGCGCTTCTCCTGCTCTGACAATAAGTTTACAGGTTCTCTGCCAGAAGACTTGAGCACAATGGAGGACTGCGAAGCCTTTTTTGCCGACCACAACCAGTTCACAGGTGCATTACCACAACAACTGCCGAAGAAGCTCTGGTACCTGGACCTAGGATACAACCAATTCACAGGCTCTATCCCCGCTACGTGGCAAGATGCGACTGAGCTGGGCAAGATCGCCCTCAGAGACAACAATCTCTCAGGCGCCGTGCCTGCGATCTACAAGAAGCTCGAGAATCTAGATATGATCGATGTGCGCAACTGTCGCTTCTCCTTTGCGGACTTTAAGGCGTGGGATCGGTTCATCAAAAACAAAGATTGCATCTTCCGCTTTGGTATGCAGCAAGCTTACAGTGAGCCTCATAAGGAGAGCGTCACGTCAGGCAGCGACGTTACCTTTGACGCCACTTATCCAGGCACGCTCATCGGCGACGAGCACTATCGGTGGTACAATATGACCACGCTACAGCCTGTCCCTAACGCTAATGAGGCTAAGCTAACGCTCCACGGAGTCTCCAAAGAGGACGCTTGTCGCTACGTATGTCTCATCTCTAGTGTCAAGATGGGCAGCACACAGCCTCGCTCGGCGCTACGGGCCGACGATGACGAAGAGGGGGAGTCAGACGACCTGCAGCCGACACTGCGGTCAGGCTTTTGGGAGCTAACGGTCGACGGATACTTCAACGGCACCGACGCGCCCGCTCCGATAGCAGACGACCTGCGCATCTACTACGACAGCGAGGCACAGCAACTCCACCTAGAGAGTGCCGTCTCTGTCACGTCGCTGATGATCGTTGACCTCTCGGGTGCTGTCGTAGCACGTCTCGAGCCTTCCGGAACCACCACGCTGGCACTGCCTCTAGCGACCGGCAAGTATGTCGCACTGCTCAATAGAGCGGACGGGAGCTGCGCTACGGCCCCCATCCTCGTACTCTAATAGGATCACCCCCTCACGGGGTCTATCATTATAATCAACAGAAGAAGCTATGACAAAGAAAGCTCTCTTACTCCTACTCACTCTGCTCACCACATCTGCGATGTGGGCGCAGAGTGTTCCCCCGATGGGAACGAAATGCATCACGCTAGAGGTACAGCCTGGCAAGACGTTTCAGTTTGGTCTCATAGCGCGATCTGACGCACGACAAGCTTGGATAGAGCTACAAGAGGGAGAGTTTACGCCACTCTCTATCGGAGACAATCCCAGCGTGCCAACAGTCTTTAAGTACACCTCCACCGCCGGGCGGGTGAAGATCTATGGCTCCTTCCACGTCTTCGGCTGCCCTGCCAATGGAGCGGCCATCACAGGTGTAGACGCGACGAACTTCACACCCCTCGAGCAGCTCTACTGCGACAATAATGCGCTCACCTCCCTATCCGTCAAGGGGTGCACTAAGCTCCGTCTCCTGAGCTGCGCTACGAATGCACTCACGTCGCTCGACCTGTCGGGCTGTGCCGCCCTAGAGGAGCTATCCTGTTTCAATAATCAGCTTACCTCCTTAGCGCTCACGAGTGCTGTAAAGCTGCAGAAGATGAACTGCGCCCAAAACGCGCTCACTGCCCTAGACCTCTCCACCTGCTCCAAACTACAGGCGGTCTACGCTGGAGAAAACCAGATCGCATCTATCGCACTCCCTGAAACCAATGAGATAAGCCTCCTCTCTGCTTACCAAAACAAGATTCAGAGCTTAGACTTGAACAAGTTGCCTCTGCTAGAGGATCTAGACATTTATGATAATCAGTTGACCGCTCTAGACTGCCACTTATCTCCTAAGCTCACAAGTGTCGACTGCTCAGAAAACAAACTGACGCAGCTCGACCTCACATCGTCCCGAGCTACGCTCACCACGCTCTCTTGCTCCGACAATCAGATCACTCAACTACAGATAGCTGGCTGCACGCTCCTCAACAGTCTCAATGCGAGCAATAACCAGCTCTCCTCGATCACGCTCACAGGCTTCGCAGCTCTCGAGAGGCTCTCCATATACGCTAACCGGCTTACCGCACTAGATGTGACCGACTGCACAGCCCTCGTTCACCTATCTGCCGATGAAAACAGTATGGACGCCTGCAGTCTGAACGATCTCTTTCGCTCTCTCCCGACACCTCAGAGTCAGGGCAATCTATCGATCGTTGGCAATCCTGGTGCCACCACCTCTACCACCACACTAGCCCAGCAGAGAAACTGGCAGGTGGACGTACAGGGTGACAACACGGGCTGCCCCTCGGGAGATGTCGAGGCGCCCCCTGCGGGAACCCCAGTCATCACGCTAACCACCAAGCCTGGGAGCAACATTACGGTGACGATGCGTGTCTACGAGCCTGACTCCTACGTCTGGATAGAGGCTACTCCAGGCACCTTTCAGAAGATGCTCATCAGCTCCGACTACGACAATCCCTCAGAGTTTCACATAGTATGCCCAGGGAGTACCGTCCGGCTACATAGCAATGTCGCAGACTTTAGCTGTAGTAAGAACGGAGAGGCCATCACCGCCATCGACGCTTCAAACAATCCGGAGCTAGGCACGCTCTATTGCCACGAAAACGCTATCACCTCCATCAAGGTCACGGGTTGTCCCTACCTAGTAGACCTCAGCTGTGGTAAGAATCAGATCAAGGAGCTAGACCTCACCGGGCTCAACTACCTGCAGTATCTCTACTGCTACGAAAATCAGATCGACCGCCTAGACATTGCTCACTGCAAGCTCCTCCAAGAGCTCGAGTGTAGTGCCAACAACATCGAGCAGCTCGACCTCTCCAACCTGTCCAAGGCGACGCTCATCATGTGTCACACCAACCGCATTCAGCAGCTTGACCTGTCAAGCTGCAAGAAGCTCGAAGAGTTTAACTGTGCCAATAATCAGATCAAAGAACTCCGTCTCGATGCTTGCGAGAGCTTGAAGGGATTTGCTTGTGGATCCAATCTCTTGACCCAGCTAGATGTCTCCAAGTGTGCGAAGCTCAACCGACTCTTCTGCTCTGTCAATCCCAACCTCACGCAGATAACCTTCGCGCCACACTCGGCGCTACAGCAGTTCTCAGCGATGGAGTGCGGGCTCACCAGACTAGAGATCCCTGAGTCGCCCAACCTGACCAAAGTAAAGCTAACACAGAACCCGCTCCAGAGCCTGACGCTAGGTAGCTGCAACAAGCTAAACTACCTAGCGGTGGACCAGTGCGTCATAGCGCCCTGCGATATGAATCAGCTCTTCGAGGCACTGCCTAAGGTCACCACTGGAGAGATCCGCATCGCAGGCAATCCCGAGGTGGCAACCGCCAAGACCGACATAGCCACGCAAAAGGGTTGGCAGGTCGATGTCACAGGCGACGGCTCTGGCTGTCCCAACAGCATCGTGCGTATCGACGAGGCAAGCTACCGCATCACGACGGCTCCGCACACCATCGAGGTGACGACCCCGCAGCAGGCACAGGTGATCGTCTACGACACCACGGGCGATCAGGTCGCCAGCTTCGTTACCGAGCCACACCGAGCTACCACTATCCGCCACCTCTCCGATGCGACCTACATCGTATCGATAGACGGGAAGGCATACAAAGTCCTCGTCAGATAGTGCCTATGCTCAGAGATCTTCAGCAGAGCTAACAAACGCTCCTGAAGATCCTACTACACGATAGCCACGTGGAGAATCTCAAATCCCCACGTGGCTATTTTTTATTCTCCACGTAGGCGCTAAACGATTCCTCCGAAGTTTCATTTGATTCCTCCGAAGTTTCATTTGATTCCTCCGAAGTTTTATTTCGTCTCCACGTGGAGAATTTTTCTTTTCCACGTGGAGAATTTGGAAATACCTACGTGGAGATTGACTTTTTCTGTCGAGCCGTGCGTCCCTCCAAAGGGGTAGTCGTAAGATTTGCGGGGAGAGGTTAGTTTTGAGTCGTCTAATACCAAATAAAATAGGTATCTTTGTAGACCGATCGTTACTACGGACTTTACTAACAACTTTATTACCTATATATAGTATGAAGAATTTGGACTGGTCATCATTGGGGTTTGGTTACCTCAAGACCGATTACAACGTACGCTGTTACTATCGTGATGGCAAGTGGGGTGAGCTAGAGGTCTCTTCACTGGAGACGGTCACGCTACACATGGGCGCTACCTGTCTGCACTACGGTCAGGAGGCTTTTGAGGGTCTGAAGGCTTACCGTGGCAAGGATGGTAAGATCCGCCTCTTCCGTGTCGAGGAGAATGCTAAGCGTATGATCCGCTCAGCTGAGGGTGTCGTCATGGCTCCCGTACCCGAAGAGCTCTTTATCAAGGCTGTCAAGAAGGCTGTCGAGCTCAACAAGGACTACGTACCTCCCTACGAGAGCGGTGCTTCACTCTACATCCGCCCACTCCTACTCGGACTAGGTGAGCAGGTAGGTGTCAAGCCAGCTCCTGAGTACCTCTTTATCGTCTTCGTATCTCCCGTAGGGCCTTACTTCAAGGAGGGCTTCAAGCCTACTCCTATGGCTATCATGCGTGGCTATGACCGTGCCGCTCCTCTGGGTACTGGTACGATCAAGGTCGGTGGTAACTATGCTGCTGGTATGGTACCTACCGTCCTAGCTCATGAGAAGGGCTACAGCGCTTGCCTCTTCCTCGATGCTAAGGAGAAGAAGTATATCGATGAGTGCGGTCCAGCTAACTTCTTCGGAATTAGAGACAACACTTACATCACACCTGAGTCTACCTCTATCCTACCCTCTATCACGAACAAGAGCTTGATGCAGCTCGCTGAGGACCTCGGTCTGAAGGTAGAGCGTCGTCATGTACCTGAGGAGGAGCTAGCTACCTTTGAGGAGGCTGGTGCTTGTGGTACGGCTGCTGTCATCAGCCCGATACTACGTGTCGATGACCTCGATGAGCACAAGACTTACCAGATCTCTAAGGATGGTAAGCCCGGTCCTATCTGCCAGAAGCTCTACAACAAGCTACGTGGCATCCAGTACGGCGACGAGCCTGATACACACGGCTGGGTCACCATACTAGACTAAAGAAACTACTCGTCTCGCATATCACGAGACTTAATCGAGTAGGTCGGGAAACGAAAGTTTTCTGACCTACTTTCGTTTCCTTTCCTCTCACACCACCGTACGTGCCGTTCGGCATACGGCGGTTTAATTCGTTTTCAAAGAGTGTCTAATCGCATAGTAGTCCAAACAGCTTACGAGGCCTCTGCGGGCTAGCACATCTTTCGATATTGCTCGTACCACGCATGTACGTCTCACCACCCATTCGTAGCGGTCTCCGCTGCACGAGGTGAGCTTGGCTAAGTCGTTGCAGATACCAAGCTTGCGTAGCCCCCAGGCTCGCTTTCGAGGTGTTTTCCATTGCTTCCATATCACCTTACGTAGCATCGTGCGCAGATGTTCGTCTATCCCTACCATCTTGCCTTTCATAGCTCCAATGGCAAAGTAGTTTATCCATCCACGTATCACTCTGTTCAGCATTGTGATACGGGCAGTCATGGAGATGCTCCACGAGCGTTTGCATAGTTTCTTCAGCTTCCTGACAAACTTCGCTACGGAGTCCTCGTGAGGTCTTGCCGTCCACTGCTTGGTCTGAGGGGATTTGTAAAATCCAAAACCGAGGTACTTAAGTTTGCTCGGCCGGCAGACGTGCGTTTTGGTGGCATTGACCTTAAGCCCGAGGACACGCTCTATCCATTGGGTGACAGAGTGCATCACTCGTTTGGCACTTGCTTCGCTTCTTACTGCTATGACGCAGTCGTCTGCGTATCGAACATAGCGCAGCCCCCGTCTGACCATTTCCTTATCTAGCTCGTTGAGCATCACATTGCTCAACAAGGGGGACAAATTGCCACCTTGGGGCGTGCCGAGTTCTGTGGCTTCGTAAAGACCATTCTCCATTACGCCCGACTTCAGATACTTGCGTATCAGACTTTCGGTGTCTGGGTCATGGATCACACGACCCACATAACTCATCAGTTTGTCTTGTGGAACATTGTCGAAGAACTTCTCCAAGTCTATGTCAACTATCCACTCCGCTCCCTCGTTGAGGTATTCCAAAAGCTTCTGAACGGCTTGCTCACAGCTCCTGCCGGGGCGGAAGCCGTAGCTGTTCTCTTGAAACTCTGCCTCGAAGATGGGAGTCAGGACTTGGACAATCGATTGTTGAAGGGTTCGGTCGACAACGGTCGGGATACCGAGCTTGCGTACGCCTCCGTTGGGCTTAGGTATCTCAACCCTCCGTACGGGGGCTGGCTTGTACCTACGCTCTAGGATCGACTGCTTGATGCTCGTCCAATTGGCGTTCATATAGTCGCGGAGCTCCTCGACTTTCATACCGTCTATACCCGAGGCGCCCTTGTTGCTCACAACACGATTGAGTGCCTCGCGTACATTATTCTTGGCGAGTATCTGTTCGATTAGTTTCATCTTCCGTCTTTCTTAATTTCCGCTTCCGATGCTCGCGTGCTTAGCTCTATGTGGTCGATCGCATTGACGTTTTGACCGTTGCCACTCGTCAGCAATGTACATCGGAACATACATTCTTGATTAACGTTACGAATTATTCGGTCCTTCGCCTTGTTCTGCGCGAGAACGGCTACTTCGACCTCTGCTGACTCCTCGACATTCGTTGTTACTATCCTTGAGGACTGCCGAGGCCTCACGGGATAAGCCATACATCTTTCATCGTTTACCTGCCTAATTTACGCATCAAGGTTACGGTTGCCTTTTGGAGCTTCACTGTCGCGTGCCAGCTTGTCCGCTTGATACGCCTTGGTATTAGGTTTCTGTTCGTCAGGCCACGAATTCGCTATTGCTTCTTCTCTCCCAAGGGTCACCCCTTGAAACTTGCAAGTCGCTATGGGGTTCGTTGGCAACTACGCCCCGTGTGGACTTTCACCACAGATGTATGACATGCCCGTCATACACACAAAAGGCGCATCAAGCAGTACTGCTTGATGCGCCTTTGTGGTTGACGTCTAGCCCGCTGCTTTCTAAGTTTATATGCAAGTAAAATGCGAAGTTTTTTCTCGTTTCGGAAACTCAGTCGACTTCTCTTCGGGTGAACCGCTCGGCGGGGTGGAAGCTTCCACCGTAGGGGCGGACCTGTGTGTCCGCCCGTCCTCACCTGAGTGCAGTCTATTCTGCGGGCGGACACGTAGGTCCGCCCCTACACAAGCTACGTCAGCACGACAATTCCATTCATCAAACGCTGTAACCTCGATCTCCGTAGGGGCGGACCTGTGTGTCCGCCCGTCCTCACCTGAGCGCAGTCTATTCTGCGGGCGGACACGCAGGTCCGCCCCTACACAAGCTACGTCAGCACGACAATTCTACTCATCAAACGCTGTAACCCCGATCTCCGTAGGGACGCTCGGTCTGAGCGTCCGTTGTATCAAAAGTTACGGAGTCAGTACTCGTTGTTTTGGTCTGTTCGACAACGGACGCTCAGACCTATCTGATTACACTTTGTCATCAGAAATAACTATCTTCGCCATATCAACGGGAGCTTGGTTGATCTTGCAAGGCTCTGCAACTAAGTTCCCATAGTTGTGTCGAGAGCCTTTGTCATCGTATCAATAGATCCATATCTGTATGAAAGCAAAGATTACCTATTGGCTCCTACTCTGCCTACTACCACTCCAGGCGCTACTGGCTCAGGACGCTCTAGAGTATCCTATCAAGCTATGTGTGACTCCAGGGAGTAGCTCCGTGACCTTTAAGTACAACACGCTACCTGGCGCCTCGGTCACCATCTACTGGGGAGACGGGTCGAGCGAGACGCTAGCTGACCCCAAGAGTCGCTATGCTAAGGCTGTCACCCACACCTATGCTAAGCCTGTGGCGGAGGGGACTAAGATAACTATCGATGGTACCTCTGTGACGATGCTCGAGGAGCCGTGGGCTACGGAGGGACAGCTCAATGTCTTAGGTTTTGGCCAGATAGCCTCACCCGTCCTAGAGCGACTAGACTTTGCTTTCGCCTGTCCCATGTCGGGCTCTACGACGCCCTACCACCTAGATGTCTCTCGCTGTCCGCAGCTTAAGGTACTTAAGGTGCAAAACTTGCGGAGCATCACCCTACCGCAAGACGGCACACTCGAGGAGCTTTCGCTCTCGACACGTCTCGGCACCCCTGAGATGCCTTCACTGCAAGGCACCCTCGACCTGACGCAACAGAAGCATCTGCAGAAGCTCAAGCTCAATACGCAGCTACAGTTACAAGCGATAGATCTCACGGGCTTGACACAGCTTAGCTCTCTAGAGGTGTACAACAATCCGCAGCTACGTCGTCTGGTAGGCGTCAAGGGACTCGCCACACTTCGGAAGGCTAACCTTATGGGCAATGCTCTCACCTATGATCAACTGCCGCTCTTTACCGATGAGCTGCGAGAGTCTGATGTCAACTATGACCAGTGCCCCGAGATAACTCTTGACCCTATCCATGTATCGCCTCGGACGATAGATCTCTCCTTCCAGCAGACAGTACAAGATGCCAAGGGACAGAGCTACACCACGACCTATCCCAACGTGATGATCGCCTCTGAGGAGGGAGAGGCACCCAATACACCGATCTTCTCAGATCAATACAGTGTAGAGAGGGGTGTCTTCAAGCTATCCGAGTCGCTCTTTACACGAGGAGGGCAGCAACTAGACACGTTACTGGTAGGCATTCAGACGCACAATGACTACTACCCACACTATGCAACGGCGGCCGAGACGAATCAAATCGTGGCTCGTGTGCCACGCACTGCTAGCGAGCAACCTACGGGACAGGCGCGGGTCACTTTCTCTATGAATGAGGGAGGGACTCTGAGTGTCGCCATCGTCAATCCCTGGAAAGAGCTTGCCTCGGGCGATCTCGTGGAGCGTGGCACCAAGGTGTACATACAGTCTGAGCTAGAGGATGGCTATCAGGTAGACTACTATGAGATCAATGGCGAGCGCTGTCACGAGGCTTACCAATATCTCATTGAGTACATTATCACAGACGATGTAAATATCGTCGCTCACTATAAGAAGCTCCCCGCAGAGGGCTACACGATCACTTACGATAGTGAGGGTGGTGGCATCATCGAGGATGCTTACTATATGAATAATATGGGCACAGCGGTAAAGATTAAGTCGGGCGACCGTATCCCTGCAGGCACAGAGATCACCTTCGTGGCTAAAGCGGACAAGGGACATGAGCTAGACTACTGGAGGACCGACGGCGAGCGAGCACTAGACGAGGGGAGTCCTTTCTACTACGAGCTCTATCGTGATGGTCATGTGACCGCTGTCTTTAGGGAGCTTACGGTGCCACAGTATCCGTTTAACTTCACCTATGGTCCTGGAGGCTACCTCTCCGTACGACTCAGCAGTACACAAGAGATCATAAACTCAGGGACACTGGTCAAGGAGGGCGAGACGGTGTACTGTGTCGCCACGCCAGACCCGACGCTACGGGTGGACAAGTGGATCGTCAACGGCGAGGAGATGACCGACTGGCGAGACGAACTAGAGGTCGGTGTCAAGGTCGATAAGGAGATCAATCTGGAGGTAACCTTCTGCCGGGGCAATGCACTCACCACACCGACGGCAGAGACTCCGCGTGTCTATATTGCCAACGATCGACTCATCGTCGAGGGCTATGCAGCAGATACGGAGATGTCTCTCTACACAGCTCAGGGCATACTGATCGGCACCGCACGATGCGGTGAGCCATACAACAGCTCGACACTACCGTCAGGACCCTACCTCGTTCGCATAGGCGACCAGCTATACCGCGTCCTAGTCGACTAGCGGCTAGCCATTGGCTGTTGGCCAAGGGGACTAGTGCTACTAGAGCTACTAGCAGCACTAGCACCCCTACCCACAACTCTCTAACTTCTAATCTCTAACTTCTAAAATCTAATCTCTAACCTCTACCTACAGATAGGTATTGAGCGGTCAGCCGATCGTTTGTATCTTTGTCTGCGGTATCTAGTTAGAGCAACACACTTACCAAAAACTAATCTGTCTATGAATCCCCCTACCCTCCTCAATCATCCCTTCGACGCTCACACCTCTCTGAGTAAGTTGATCTTGACGCATTATGACTTACTCATGGTGATCACTCGCTTTGGCATCCCTCTAGGCTTCGGAGACAAGAGCGTCGATGAGGTGTGCCGGGCTAATGGTGTCGATACGAATACGCTCCTCGCTGTCGTCAATATGCTGACGACTCAGTCCGACACGATCTCAGAGGAGCTGCTACAAGAGATCTCGGCTGAGTCGCTCATAGCTTATCTGCAGCGATCGCATCACTACTTCCTGGACTATAAGCTTCCAAATCTGCGAGGCGATCTTTTTACCGCTGTCGAGGAGGGTTCGCCAGAGGTGGCTGCCCTGATCCACCGCTTCTACGATGCTTATGTCGAGGAGGTACACAAGCACATGGGATACGAGGACGAGGTGCTCTTCCCCTACGTCCATCGTCTGCTAAAGGGAGATTGCGACAAGGGCTACTCGATCGACGAGTTTGAGAGTAGACACGACCATATAGAGATGAAGATCACCGATCTCAAGAATATCTTAATCAAGTACTACCAGTCGATGGGAGACTATGCGCTGACAAATGTCCTGCACGAGCTTTTTACCACCGAGAGTGACCTGATGTGGCACAATCATATAGAGGACTGTCTCTTCGTACCGATCATCAAGCAGATCGAGGAGACGCTCCAAGCTAGCAACAGACACGCATAAAAGCACCATCGGATGCAACACACGATACTTATCATCGAGCCCCACAAGCTCCTCGCTTATGGCTTGCAGCTAGCGCTGCGTAGAGGCTTCCCCGACTCTTCCGTACAGCTATGTGTGGATCTACTCGATCTAGATGCCCTGAGACAGCATATTACATTCATCGCTCCTGACATAATCATCGCAAACCCGCTCCTGACGGGTGTACAGTACAATCCAGATCTACTACCCGCCGGCAAGGAGCCTATACTCGTTGCGATCAATCACAATCTACTCCCAGAGGATCTTTACAAAGGCTACAGCTTCGTCTGCTTACCAACGATCGAGCCACAGAGCTTGATACAGTTAATACAAGAAGCAGAGCAACCTGATACGGAGTCTCTAGAGAGCGAGGAGGCAAAGCAGACGCCCCTCTCGCAGCGAGAGTGTGAGGTGGTTACGTGGGTAGCACGAGGCTTGACCAATAAGGAAATAGCCGATGTCCTGCACCTCTCACCGCACACGGTCGTGACGCACCGGCGCAACATAGCCGCCAAGCTAGACATACACTCGCCTAGTGGTCTGACGATCTACGCCCTGATGAACAATCTGATCTCTATGGATGAGGCTAAGGGGATCTAACCGATCGCTCAAACGATCGGTATCTCAGCGAGGCCACTCGACCACTTCTAGATCGTGTGGTCGCCCTGAGGTAATCTGCAAACGTATAAGGGTGCGACTCTGATGCCACCCACTGCGCCCCACCGCTCCAGGGTTGATATGGAGCAATCCCGGACGGGACTTGTCGGGCATCACCTTGAGGATATGACTATGCCCCGAGATGGTAATCATCGGATGCTCACGCCACGGTGTGAGATAAGGCGCAAAGACACGCTCATAGTGCCCTGGATAACCTCCTATATGTGTCATAACCAGCTCCACACCCGCCACCTCTGTATGAACCACCTCTGGAAGCTGTGCATGTAGCGCAGCGTCGTCGATATTGCCATAGACAGCTAGCGTGGGGGCTATGGACTGCAGCCGCTCTAGCACCTGCGGAGCGCCGATGTCTCCTGCATGAAAGATCAGATCACACGCGGCAAGCGCCTTACAGATCTGATCATCGATATATCCGTGCGTATCGCTCAGGATGCCGATACGCTGATGAGCTTTCATAGCGTCAATTACTGCTAGTCGGCTACTGCTTGCTACCCTTGCGACCGCCAGAGCGACCCTTGCGCTGTGAAGAGCGACCTTTGCCTTGGGCGTTACCTCGTCCGTTGCCTTTGCCTTGCGATCTGCTACGTCCGTTGCCTTTGCCTCTGGCGGCGCCACGACTATTAGCACGCTCATTAGGGGCATAGGCGGGAGCTTCGCCTAGTGAAGGGTCGAGCGGGATACGATAGATCTCCTGCTCGAGGAAGTGCTCCAAGCGTGCGAAGTCCTGCTGATCACTGGGCGAGACGAGTGTGATCGCCAAGCCCTTGCCATCGGCACCACGTGCTGTACGCCCGATGCGGTGAACGTAGTCTTCAAAGTCGCGAGGCACCTCATAGTTGATCACTACCGCAATATCGTCAATGTCGATACCACGCGCCACGATATCAGTGGCTACAAGTACTTTGATGCGTCCCATGCGGAAGTCTCTCAAGACCTCCTCACGGCGCTCCTGAGACAGATCCGAGTGCATCTCGGCAACGGGTAGTCCATCTCTAGAGAGTGTCTGAGCAAGTGCGTGGACAGTCGCCTTGGTTCCCGCAAAGATGATGGTGCGTGACACCTCAGACTCAGGATTCGTAAAGAGGGATCGGATGATCGGGAGCTTCTGCGCATCATAGCAGATGTATGCGGTCTGCATGATCGACTTAGGAGGCTTTGCCACAGCTAGCTCGACAAGGACGGGGTCGACCAATATGCTCTCTGAGAGCTTGAGGATCTCTTTAGGCATCGTAGCAGAGAACATCACATGCTGGCAATCCTCAGGCAGTGCTTTGTAGATCTCCATAATGTCCTCGTAAAAGCCCATATCAAGCATGCGATCCGCCTCGTCTAATACGAAGTACTGCACATGCGACAGATCACACGCCCCGAGACGTAGCATCGAGAGCAGTCGCCCTGGTGTAGCGATGACGATGTCCGCCCCAAGCGCCATGCCTCGTCTTTGCTGCTCCCACGCGATGCCGTCAGTGCCTCCGTAGATAGCGAGCGTGGAGACCGATACGTAATAGCCAAAGCCCTCGACCTCCTGATCGATCTGCTTGGCGAGCTCTCGTGTGGGCGCCATGACGACGGCTCCAAGGTGCTCCTTGGGTAGCTCTTGACGTGCTACTTTATTGAGGAAGGGGAGCAGATAAGCTGCCGTCTTGCCCGAGCCAGTCTGCGCACAACCGATGACGTCTCGCCCCTCTAGAAGTGGGGGGATCGTCTCCGATTGGATTGGAGAGGTCTCCACAAAGTTCATCGCATCCAGTCCGTCGAGGACCTCATCCTCTAGATCTAGTTCGTAAAAGTCCATCAGCTTATCGTCTTAATATATAAGTAAAGGAAGGCACCACTACCGCAACAGCCTCGCAGAGTCTGCCACGGCTCGTGATACGCTTTAGGGATAAAAAGCGAGACGCAAGTCACAGAGGTAGAGGTTGCACTCGATGCTCTTTCTACCACCTGCGCCTTGCGTCCGATTGTTTTAGAGTGAAAACTCTTCGCTAGTCTTAGCGTGATTACTTATTGACCTCAGCCATGTGAGCGATGAGGCAGAGTACCTTGTTAGAGTAACCCCACTCATTGTCATACCAAGCGACTACCTTGACGAAGGTATCAGTCAGAGCGATACCAGCCTTAGCGTCAAAGATAGAGGTGTGTGGATCACTCACGAAGTCCTGGCTCACGAGTAGCTCGTCGCAGTACTCCATGATTCCCTTGAGGTTGGTCTCCGAAGCCTTCTTCATAGCAGCGCAGATCTCGTCGTAGCTAGCACCACGCTTGAGCTGTACCGTCAGGTCCACGACAGAAACATCCATCGTAGGTACGCGGAAAGACATACCGGTGAGCTTACCATTGAGCTCAGGGATCACCTTGCCGACAGCCTTAGCAGCACCCGTTGAGGAGGGGATGATGTTGCCGATAGCAGAGCGTCCGCCACGCCAGTCCTTGAGTGAGGGGCCGTCGACCGTCTTCTGTGTAGCCGTAGCAGCGTGTACGGTAGTCATAAGACCCTGCTCTACGCCGAAGTTGTCGTTGAGCACCTTTACGAGCGGAGCGAGACAGTTGGTCGTACAAGAAGCGTTAGAGACGAACTGCGTACCGCGGACATACTTCTCTAGGTTGACACCAGTGACGAACATAGGAGTGTCATCCTTAGAGGGAGCAGACATGACGACATACTTAGCGCCAGCCTCGATGTGTCCCTGTGAGAGCTCCTTGGTGAGGAAGCGTCCTGTACTCTCTACGACATACTCTACGCCGGCAGCGCCCCAGTTGATCAGACGTGGCTCCTTCTCAGCTGTCACACGGATCTTGCGACCGTTGACTACGAGCATGCCATCCTGTACGTCGACCGTCCCGTCGAAGCGTCCATGTACAGAGTCATACTTGAGCATATATGCCATATACTCGACATCGATGAGGTCGTTGATTGCTACTACCTCGAGATCATCACGCTTCATCGAAGCGCGGAAGACTAGTCGGCCGATACGACCAAAACCATTGATACCTACTTTTGTCATGAGAGTTATATTGTATTTTTAATGTGTATGCAAGCGTTTGCACAAAGGCGGAAAGCCCCCCTAGGAGGGAGCACTCCTATTACTCGTACAAAGTTAAGCATTAAATGTTTGCGACGCAACCCCCCTCGCCACGTATTATGCTCAGCCGTCTAACTTTATCTCTTAGCGATAGCTAGCTGACGACGTCTACTCCATAGCCAGACGACCCATACAGAGAGCACGAAGGGAGCCGTCAGCGGGATCAGACCAGCGTAAAGTGCGAGCAGCTCTATGAGCACAGAGAGCACTACCGATACGACCGCATAGCGTAAGCTGCGCTCGCTAGTGCCTGCCCAATAGATGGCACAGAGCACGGCGTTGTAGCCCAGCAAGCCTTCACGCCATACAGTCTCTGGGACAAACGGTATCGCAAGCATAGGAATGAAGACTCCTAGCAAGGTGTAGAGCGCTTTGCGGCGTGACTCCCAGGCGATCGCCAGAAAGAAGAAGAGACCTGTCAAGACATTCGCTTGAAACATCACCTGCCCGACACTATCCCCAAGCGCCACACCGAGCATCCGCCACAAGGGGGCACCCTCCTCTAGCTGCGCTGCGGTGTCGAGCAGTCCCATACGCTCTGGAGCTAGCATGCTCACTAGTAGCAGCGCCCACACAGCGATGATAAAAGGAGCCGTCAACCCTGGTAGCTGAGCATGCCGACGACAGGCACGCGCCAACCAAGTGGAGAGTGCTGCCCCAACCACCAGTAGAAGTATCGAGAGCCAACTAATCTCCCAGTAGACTCCTAGAGCGATACCCACCAAGGTGCCGTTGAAGCCGTATAGACCATCGGCTATCTCCTGCTCCGTATCTCGCCAGAGCGAGGCAGCCGATCGTGAGACCAGACAACCCAAGAGAGCTAAGAGGGCTAGCTGCCAAGAGTTGCAGAAGAGCCCCACGAGGATCAAGGCGCCTGACAATGTGCTTTGCAGGAGAAACACTTGACTGAACCCCAGTAAGAGGGTCTTTATCTCCTGATAGATAGTCTGTATAAGACCTTTTTTGGGGGAAGCGGTAGAGCTTTTCGTCATAGTTAGTAGTTATTCGAAGCGAAGTGCCGTCGTCGGTGAGATCCGCTGGATGATACGTGCCGGGAGGAGTAGGAGAATGAGGCAGAGCAAGAGCGTCGCCACATTGACCACGATCCACGCCCCTGGACGGATACGCATCGCAACGTGTGAGATATAGTAGATATTCGGGTCAAGCGTGAGCCACTGCCACTGATGCTGGCTCCAGATGATGATGCCTGCCAGGAGGTTGCCCCAGAGCATACCCCAGGCGATGATGCGCAGAGCGATCGCTAGACTCATCGTCGTGAGCGAGCGGTAGGTCATGCCGAGAGCCTTGAGCAAGCCGATGGTCTGCGTCAAGTCTAGGATAATGATCAGGAGCGCGTTGATCATCGTAAAGGCTGCCACGAGCGCCATCAGCACCAGCAGTATCTGTACATTCGGTCGTAGCGAGTCGATCCACTGATAGACTCCGCCATTGATCTGAGAGCCGGTATAGATCCCTAGCGTCTCCTTGGTAACGCCCGGCTCCGAGAGCGACTGGATCAGTTGATCTGAGAGCGTGGTCTCCATATCTAGGAGGGAGCGATCCCTGTTCTTTGCGAGGATCTCAATGCGTGTGTACTGGTCTTGTTGCCAGTCCCCCACGCGTCCCAGCAGGTCGTTGGTCACATAGGCAAGTGGCTGCGCCGTATTGGCTAGCTCCAGTATTGCTATCAGCGTAAAGGAGCGTACTGACACCTTGTCGCCTAGGAAGTAGAGTACGACCTTGTCACCGATCGTTAGTCCTAGCTTCTGCGCAGAGGTTTTAGGTAGGACGATCGGATTTGCCCCCTCCGCAAGCGTACTGTCAGACAAATCACCCATGGCGCAGAGTGGCTCGAGGAATGTAAAGTCGTCTACTCCCGTGACGGCTACTCCTTGATAAGTACTATCTGTCTTGATCATGCCGACAGCCGTACGGACGGGGCGCACGGAGGCGATCTCTGGCATCTCGTTCATCCGCTGCGTCATCTGGGGCGTCAGGGTGATCACATTATCTAGGTCTATCGGCTGCTTGCCATACTCGCAGAGGATCACATCGCCTGTTACGAGCCGCACCGTATCACGGACACTGTACTGAAAGCCGTCCATGATCGCAATGCCTAGGAGCATGACCGCCAGGCTCAGAGCTATGGCCGGGATCGCAAAGCGCACCAAGGCGTACACCTTGCTGTGACGACGATTCTCGCGACTGTAGAGTTGGCGAGCCAGCCAGATGGGTAGTCTTAATCTCATGATTCCTCTTCGATAGCGGCTAGTTCAAACCAACGCTCAGACGCCTGCTCCATCTCTTGTTGCGTCTGTGCGATCTCCTCTCCAGCCTTGAGCAGCTCTTCGTTGCTAAGGCTCCCCGAAGACATCCGCTGCTCTAGCTCCGCAATGCGTCCCTCGAGCTGTGGGATCTGCTGCTCCAGCTGCTGAAACTCTTGCTCCTCACGATAGCTGCGTCGCTTCTTTCTATTGCCTTGACGAGTCGCCTGACTAGCCGCAGGCGGTGTGCTTTTGGTCTCCCGAGGCGTAGCCTGCTCAGACGCTTGCTGCGCTTCGACCTCCTGCTGCAGACGGTACTGAGTAAAGTTGCCTGGGAAGTCTCGAATATGTCCTCCCCTCTCGAAGACGAAGAGATGCTCCACGAGCTTGTCGAGGAAGTAGCGATCGTGCGTTACAATAATAAGGACTCCCTCGAAGGAGCTAAGGTAGCTCTCCAGTACACCCAGCGTCGTAATGTCTAGATCATTCGTCGGCTCATCGAGTATGAGCAGGTTGGGGCTAGCCATCAGCACGGTACAGAGGTAGAGTCGTCTGAGCTCGCCACCACTGAGTAGTGACACGGGCGTGTAGATACGATCACTGGTGAAAAGAAACCTCTGTAATAGTTGTGTGGCTGAGACCGACTGTCCCGTCACAGGATCCGTAATGTGACTAGCGATGTCGGAGATCACGTCGATCACCCGCTTGTCGGGGGCGTAGCTCGGCAACTTCTGACCGAAGTAGCCAAACTGTACCGTCTCGCCGATAAGTACCGATCCGCTGTCTGGCTCTAGCTCGCCAATGATCATCTTGAGCAGAGTCGTCTTGCCACAACCGTTGGGGCCGACGATGCCGACACGATCTCTGCGTGAGAAGGTATAGTCAAAGTCTCGGACGAGTGGCTTCGACTCCTCAAAGCTCTTGGAGACGCCCTCCAGCTCGATCACCTGCTTACCTAGGCGAACGGACGAGTGAAGCGGCTCGATGGCCGTCTGCTCACGCAGTATCTGCCGCGCCTGAGAGAGTTCCTGAGATAGCTCTGCAAAGTGCTCCTTGCGGGCACGCTGCTTGCCACCTCGTGCTTGTGGGGTAGCACGCATCCAGACCAACTCCTGACGATAGATATTAGCCAGTCGGTCACTCGTTTGTGCCATTTGCTCTAGACGCTCCTGCCGCTTGGCGAGGAAGGTCTCATAGTTGCCCTCATAGCTATACAGCTGCTGCTGATCCATCTCCACGATACGAGTACAGATATGATCGAGGAAGTAACGGTCATGGGTCACCAGTAGGAGCGTGAGCCGTGATCGTGAGAGGTAACCCTCGAGCCACTCGATCACCTCTAGATCTAAGTGGTTCGTCGGCTCATCGAGGATCAAGAGATCTGGCTGCTGGAGCAAGACACCGGCGAGTGCTACTCGTTTGACCTCACCGCCTGAGAGTAGCTCCATAGGACGCTCCACATCGGTGATACGTAGGGCGTGCAGTATCGCTGTCGCCTCCTGCTCATATTGCCACGCGGAGAGACGATCCATATCAGGTAGGAGTCGCTCCTGTGCCTCAGCGTCGCCTCGCTCCACAGCACTCTGCCAGGCACCCACGAGATGCGCCGTAGGGTCATGTGGCGAAAAAACCGCATCTATCACCCGTATCCCCTCGGCAAAGCGATGCTGCTGAGACAGGTATCCGATGCGCAGGCCGTTGCGCCGAGAGATCGTCCCGCTATCTGGCTCTAGCTCGCCCATGATGATCCGCAGTAGCGAGGACTTGCCCGTTCCGTTTACCCCAACGAGTCCGACCTTGTCACCCTCTAGGAGCGAGAGCGAAATGTCTGTAAAGAGGACTCTATTGCCGAAACTTAGTGAGACATTATTCAGCTGTAGCATATTGAACTTTCTTTTTATAGGATTGCGCTCGATGGAAGACCTCCGCCACGTAGCGCACCGTATGATCGCCATTAGCACGTCCATGCTGCACAAGTGGGTCCTGGTAGTACTTCGGTTCGTCCAGACGAGCCATATAGATCTCCACAGAGTCGTCCCAGCGATCAGGATCTAAGCCCGCGTTCTCCGCTAGTCTACGAGCATCTAGCACATGAGCATTGCCCGCATTGTACGAGGCCAGAGTAAACTTCATTCGCTGCTCGGCGTCGGTGATATGGGCGAAAGCGCGACCGAAGTCTCGTAGTGCCATACAGGCTACACGGATAGAGCTCTCGGCATGCTTGAGCTTAGCGCGACTGTAGCCATAGCGTCGTCCCGTAGCCGGCATGATACCCATCAGTCCCGTAGCACCGCCCATACCGACGACCTCTGCACGAAAGTGCGACTCCTGATAAGCTATCGAAGCTAAGACATACCAATCCCAACCATATCGCTCACCATACTGCTGAAAGAGATAATCCCAATCAGAGATAGCGCCCTGACGCCTTGTAGACTGTACTTGCGACTGCTCTGACGATCCCTTGGACGTGGTAGACTTCATCGGCGTCACACACACCAGCACCTCTTCATCGTCATCATCCTCTTCGTCATAGAGTCCGAAGAGAATCAGCCGCTGTAGTTCATCGCGGGGCCATATCGAGTCATAGTCCAGTAGATACTCCAGCGCATAGAGCGTGCCGTACTGCTCCAGCTCTTCATACACCTCTCCAGCCCCCACATCCGCAATCGGCACATCGTGCCACTCCGTCCGAGGTGCTATCTGTGTACGAGCCGTCTGAGTCTGAGGCCTTTGATGAATCACGACAAAGTAGTAGACGACGCCCACGAGGACAGCCCCCCATAGCGACAGAGTTATGGAGCGTAGGAGCCTTCTCATACGAGTCGGATCACAACGTATCTCATTCCTTCGAGTGTGATTCATATCGCTAAGGTACGAAATTAGAGATTAGAAGTTAGAGACTAGAAGTTTTTCTATCAGCACTAGCTAACAGCTAGTTTAGCTTCTTATGAGTAAGAGCAAAGGAGACTGCCACGTGTGTGACAGCCTCCTTTGTTGTGTTTAGGCGTTATGTGTAACCTCCTTTATAGGATGTACTTCACCGTGTGGCGTACGTTGTCGACAGTCACGATGATGAGATAGCAGCCAGGGGCTACACCCTCGATAGATAGCGTGGCG
This sequence comes from Porphyromonas asaccharolytica DSM 20707, assembly GCF_000212375.1. Classification (NCBI taxonomy): domain Bacteria; kingdom Pseudomonadati; phylum Bacteroidota; class Bacteroidia; order Bacteroidales; family Porphyromonadaceae; genus Porphyromonas; species Porphyromonas asaccharolytica. The sequence continues at coordinate 520,752 of NC_015501.1, forward strand.
CCCTCTGTGCGAGCGATGCAGGCACCCTCCATGGTGTAGAGAGCAGCCTCCTGAGCACCATTGATGTGGAGTGTGGCAGCACCTCTTGTGATCTGGAGAGCCGGCTTGGTAACCTCTGCTACAGATGTGTCATGCTCGATTGTCGTCTTGCCTGTGGTGAGCTTGAGCTTAGGCGCGATGATGTTTGTGATCTGGCAGTGGTATACACCATTGTCGCTGTCACTATAGCTGGCGATGGTGTAGGTTGCTTCGTTTGCACCTGCGATTGCCTTGCCATCCTTGTACCACTGGTATTTATTGGGGATGAAGGATGCTGCTCCTTGCTTCCAGTTATCAGGGTCTTCGAGCGTTGCGTCTAGTGTTACGCTTTTGCCATTGCCTAGCTCCATGGTTTTATCCTCTGTGGTCGGTTTCTGTGGGGCATAGACGAGCGTCTTGTCTGCATCTGAGCCAATCTCTAGAGCACCCTGGAAGTTGCTAAAGTCCGCAAAGACGAACTTGTTACCATGGATGATGGCACTCTCGCCTGTAAAGCCTAGTAGCACACCGTAGTCAGACTTGCTAGGCTCTGGGAGGATCGGCCCTGAGAAGTTGTTGTTTGAGATGTCTACACGGACTAGCATACGCTCGGGGTTGGTAAATAGTGTACCGATGCCTCCCGAGAACTGGTTGTCGTTGAGCTCGATCTGCACGAGGTGGTTAAAGTTATCGTACGTGAAGTATCCGGTCGGATTGCCAGACATCTTATTGTGCGAGATCCAGATACGTACTAGGTTAGAGCTGTTGGTGATCTGGCTAGAGAGCTCGCCTGTTAGCTCATTGTGCGAGAAGTCTAGATTTTGCAGCTCGGGCAGTCCATCGGTTCCTCCCTTAGTAGAGGGGAATAGGCTGGCTGGTATCTCGCCTGTGAGCTGACACTTAGCCATTCTGAGGTCCTTGAGCATGGAGAGCTTTGAGAGCCACTCTGGTATTTCACCACCTATAGGATTGTTCGTAAGGTTGATGAGCGTTAGATTCGTTAGGTTGGCTAGGCTAGCTGGCAGCGGACCCGTGAACTGACAGTCGCCAAAGGCTAGAATCGTCATCTTGGTTAGCTTACCAATGCTCTCAGGGATGACCCCGCTCATCTTAGAGCCGGTGAGAAAAAACTGGCTCATATTGGTTAGGTCACCAATATTTGAGGGGATCTCACCCTTGATGGAGGTCATCTGGAGGGAGATAGCCTCTAGAGTGGTCAGCTGAGTCAGCGAAGCGGGGAAGTTGCCTCCGAGCTGAGGGTTCTGCTCGAAGACAAAGTGCTTGAGCTTCGTGCAGGCTGTCCAGTCTTGAGGTATATCACCTGAGAGGTCATTCATGTGGAGGTAGAGATACTCTAGGTTTGGACACTTTGTCAAGGTCTCGGGGACACTGCCCGTGAGCTTGTTGTCCTGGAGTCCTAAGAAGTTCAACTTAGGCATGTTCATATCACTCGGCAGAGATCCTGTCAGGGCATTGTTTGCCATAGAGAAGGACTCCATGGCTGGCAGATCTACTTTCTTGGGGAACTCTTGCGTCAGTGTGCGAGTCTCTCCGACATTCTGCAAGTCAGCGACGAAGGTCTTTAGCTTCTTCATAGTAAAGAGCTCATCGGGGAACTTGGTGATCTGATTCGAGTAGCACATGAAGGTTTCTAGCTCAGTCAGATCAGCGATAGAGGCTGGCACCTCGCCCTTAGCCCAGAGACGATCTATCTTGAGCCCCACGACGTGACCGTTTTGGATCGTGACGCCACTCCAGGTCTCAGGATCGGCAGTTAGATCCCAGCGCTTGTAAGAAGGCTTCCAGTTAGCCCCATCGAGACTGTTGTAGATGTCGATGAGTGCTTGCTTCTCATCGGCGGGAATGCTAGACTCACCCGTTATGGAGGCATCATCAGCTCTGAGCGCTTGTAGCTCTGGCTGATGGAGCGACAGCTTGACCAGCTCAGCATTCTGAGCTTGCAGGCCTAGCGAGCAGAGTGCGATAGCACAGCTAGCTATACAGACCTTGCGTAATTGCGTAATTGTTTGGATCATATTGGTTTGTGTTAGTGTGGAGAATCTCTTAAAGCATCGAGGTACGCACGCATACCTACCGCAGGCGAAGATACAAAAAAGGATGTATTAACGATCACCTCTGGTCGCCCTGGACTCGTCTAGTCACTCTCCACGTGGAAAATCGAAAATCTCCACGTGGAAAATCGAAAATCTCCACGTGGAAACAGAAAATTTTCCACGTGGGGACGAAATGAAACTTCGGAGGAATCAAATGAAACTTCGGAGGAATCGTTTCGCCTCCACGTGGAAAATAAAAAATATCCACCTGGAAAATCGAAAATCCCTACCGAGGAAAGCGACTGAAGGTCGGCTATGGGCTGTTAGCTATTGACTAGAGTCACTAGAGCTACTAGCACCACTAGAGTGACTAGTGCCTCTCTAACCTCTCATTTCTAACTTCTAATCTCTAATTTCGTACCTTTGGGATTAAATCGATATCGTGACATCTATGTCTAGACCTATAGCTCTCATCACAGGCATCACGGGGCAAGACGGCTCTTACCTCGCTGAGCTGCTTCTATCCAAGGGATACGAGGTGCATGGCACACTGCGCCGCGCCTCTTACTTCAACACCGCTCGCATCGAGCATCTATACCTTGACGACTGGGTGCGTGATCAAGGGCAGAGACGCAAGATAGAGCTTCACTGGGCCGACATGACGGACAGTTCGTCGCTCATACGCATCATTCAAGAGGTGCGCCCCACGGAGATTTACAATCTAGCGGCTCAGAGCCATGTCAAGGTCTCCTTTGACGTGCCAGAGTACACAGGCGATGTGACCGCCATCGGCACCCTCAGACTACTCGAGGCGGTACGCATCCTAGGCATGAGCCAGGCGGTACGCATCTACCAAGCCTCCACGAGTGAGCTATATGGTCACGTGGCGGAGACTCCGCAAAATGAGCTGACGCCCTTCCGCCCCTGCTCGCCCTACGCCTGCGCTAAGCTCTACGCCTACTGGATCATTCGCAACTACCGGGAGAGCTACGGTATGTTTGCGGTCAACGGGATCCTCTTTAACCATGAGAGTGAGCGACGGGGCGAGAACTTCGTCACCCGCAAGATCACAATGGCAGCAGCACGCATTAAGCTGGGACTGCAGGACAAGCTTTACCTGGGCAATCTCAATGCACTCCGTGACTGGGGCTATGCGCCTGACTATGTCTACTGTATGTGGCTGATGCTGCAAAACGAGAAGCCCGAGGACTTTGTCATCGCCACAGGCGAACAGCACTCGGTGCGGGAGTTTGCCACGCTTGCTTTCCACTATGTAGGCATTGACTTAGAGTGGCGAGGTGAAGGGCTTCACGAGGAGGGTGTGGATCGTGCCACGGGGCGCGTACTGGTCGCTGTGGACGAGAGCTTCTTCCGTCCCGCTGAGGTAGAGACGCTCCTAGGCGATCCAACGAAGGCACGTCAACACCTAGGGTGGAACCCACGGATGACACCTTTCGAGGAACTAGTCAAACGTATGGTCGAGAGCGATCTAGAGCTATTTGCACAAGAAGAGCGTAAGAAGCTATGAGACAATTGAAACCTGAGAGCCGCATCTATGTGGCTGGACATCGAGGCTTAGTAGGATCGGCAATCCTTCGCCAACTGCAGGCACGGGGCTACCAACAGCTGATCACCCGCACCCATCAAGAGCTAGACTTACTGGACGCAGTGGCGGTAGAGCGCTTCATGCGTGAGGAGCGACCTGACTACATATTTCTCGCAGCAGCGCATGTGGGCGGGATTATGGCCAATCAGACCTATCGTGCCGACTTTATCATGAACAATCTGGGGATACAGCAAAACGTCCTCACCTCTGCGCTGCACAATGGTGTCGAGGGACTGCTCTTCCTCGGTAGTAGCTGCATTTATCCTCGGCTTGCGCCTCAGCCGATGCGTGAGGATGCGCTGCTCACCTCCCCACTGGAGTACACCAACGAGCCGTACGCTATCGCCAAGATCGCAGGGATGAAGATGTGCGAGAGTATGAATCTTCAGTACGGCACGAACTATCTCTCGGTCATGCCGACCAATCTATATGGTTATGGAGACAACTTTGACCTAGTTAATAGTCATGTCCTGCCCGCTATGATCCGTAAGCTACACCTAGCGGGAGCGTTGCTTCGTAGCGACCTGGCAGCACTACGACGGGACGTGGCGCAGCGTCCGCTGGAGGGTTTAACAGAGCAGAGTAGTCTGGCAGAGTTCACGGCAGAGCTAGCACGCTACGGCATCACGCCCACCAGTTTGCAGTTATGGGGCACCGGGTCGGCACTGCGTGAGTTTATGTGGAGCGACGACCTAGCGGAGGCTTGCATAACCATTGCCGAGCGGGTGTCGTTCGCTGAGTTATACCCCGCTGGTGAGCAAGAGATCCGTAACACGCACATCAACATCGGCTCTGGCGAAGAGGTCTCCATCCGTACGCTCGCCACGCTCGTCGCTGAGGCGACGCACTACGAGGGGCGCATTGAGTGGGACGGCACGAAGCCCGACGGCACACCGCGTAAGCTCCTCGACCTGACACGTCTCACCTCCCTCGGCTACACCGCCACCACGCCCCTTGCCGTCGGCATCCCCCAGCTCTACGACTGGTACTGCCAGCACTAACTTTTCCACACAATAAGCTACGCATCTATGTCCGCAATACAGATACTTTGGGTCGATGACGAGATAGATCTTCTGAGACCGCACATCATATTCCTCGAGCAGCACGGCTATCAGGTTACCCCCTGCGTGAGTGGCGCCGATGCCCTCGACTTGCTGCAAGAGCAGGCGTACGACTTAGTTTTCCTCGATGAGCAGATGCCAGGCTTATCGGGACTAGAGACGCTCGCACGCATCGCACCACTCTACCCCTACCTCCCCGTCGTCATGGTCACCAAGAGCGAGGAGGAGCACCTGATGAATGAAGCGATCAGCCGTCAGATAGCCGACTACCTCATCAAGCCGGTCAATCCCCACCAACTCCTCCTCTCGCTCAAGAAAGTACTGCATCGAGAGCAGATCGTCACCGAGGCTACCCAGCAAAACTACATACAAGCCTTCCGTGAATTATCCCTACGAATCAATAGTGCTAGCACCATCGACGAGTGGATGGCTATCTATAAGGAGATCTCTAAGTGGGTCATGCAGGTAGACAACTACCTCCCCGATATGGCGGAGACGCTGCAGTCGCAGCGCGATGAGGCAAATAGACTTTTCGCCAAGTATATCATCAAGGAGTACGAGGGGTGGATACAAAATCCTAAGAGCGCCCCCACGATGAGCCACACGCTGATGCGTGACAAGGTCTTCCCGATGCTAGATCGTGGCGAGCATATCTTCCTAATCCTCATCGACAACTTCCGCTGGGACCAGTGGCTCGCCGTGCAGGAGATGCTGAGCGGACTCTTCACCTTCGACGACGGTATGTACACCGCCATCCTACCCACAGCCACACAGTATGCACGCAATGCGATCTTCTCAGGACTTATGCCCCTAGAGATTGCGAAAACCTTTCCCGAGCTATGGGTCGATGAGGAGAGCGAAGAGGGCAAAAATCTCAACGAAGAGCCTATGATCGCAAGCCTTCTCAAGCGTTACCGCAAGCCTTACAGCTTCGCCTACCGCAAGGTCTACGAGACTTCCTTTGGCGAGCGACTCCTCGCTCAGCTCAACGAGCTAGAGGACAATCAGCTCAATGTCATCGTCCTCAACTTCGTCGATATGCTATCGCACGCTCGTACCGAGAGCAAGATGATCCGCGAGCTAGCCAGCAGCGAGGCCGCTTACCGCTCCCTGACGCAAAGCTGGTTCCGCCACTCGACCACCTATCGGCTCTTCGAGCAGATCGCTCAGATGGGCGCCAAGATCATATTAACGACCGACCATGGCACCGTTCGCGTTCGCAAGCCGGTCAAGATCGTCGGCAATCGCAACACTTCGACCAATCTACGCTATAAGCTAGGGCAAAGTCTCACCTTCGATGCCAAGGAGGCTTATGCACCTCGCAAACCTAAAGATATAGGTCTTCCAGTCAGCCATCTGACAGACGGATACGTCTTCTGCTACGAGCAGAACTTCTTCGCCTATCCCAACAACTATAACTACTACGTCAATTACTACCGTGACACGCTCCAGCACGGGGGTATCTCTATGGAGGAGATGCTCGTGCCTTGTATCACGCTCACGCCTCGTTAATACCATTAACTATATGCGTCTCACACTACAATCCCTTGCCGACCTCCCACGCATAGCCCAGGAGGTACACACACGACTAGCCGACTACCCCGTCATCGCCCTTCAGGGGGATCTAGGAGCGGGCAAGACGACACTCGTTCACCAGCTGTGCCGTCTCGATGGTGCCAGCGAAGAGGAGGTGGTCAATAGCCCCACCTTTGCCATTGTCAACGTCTATACGACTCAGTCCGACGACACCATCTATCATATAGACTGCTATCGTCTGGAGAACCTAGCCGATGCCGACCAGATAGGACTAGCCGAGTATATCCGCTCAGGTGCTCGCTGCTATATCGAGTGGCCCGACGTCATCGCTCCCCTACTCCCCGAGGACACCGCCGTCATCCACATCGAGGCGCAGCCCGACGGCTCCCGCCTCCTGACCCTCCTCACCGAGTAAACTTAATTCCGCAAACAACGATGATGTAGGGACGCAACACATCGGTGCATTCCTACATCATCGTTACACATTGGATTATTTCTTACCCCATTTGGTTCATAGGGAAAAAAGGTCATCGACTATTCCTTGACGAAGACTTTGCGAGTTTCGCCATTGCTCATCTCGATGATATTGATACCTTCGCAAGGTTCGGATAGTTGCTTTCCTGAGATATCAAATCGTCGTATCTCCACAGGCTCAGTCTCTGTGCCGAGCGAAACGATCGTATTGGCATCGTCCCCCTTCTCGCAGATGTTTTTGAAGAGTCGCCACTGACTATGCTCTCTGTAGCGATCCTTAGTGCCGCTGGGCACGTAGAGCGTTGCTGCTGTATAGATAGGCGCATCCTCTTCAGTCTCGAAGGCTTCCGTGTCGCTCGGATCAGTGATATGAGACTCGATAGAGGTCAGCGCCGTGCATCCAGAGAAAGCAAATGAGCCTATCTCAGACGTAGTACTGGGTATGGAGAGCGAGGTCATCGCTGCACACATAAAGAATGCAGAAGTACCTATGGAGGTAACCCCCTCAGGTATGACGATAGAGGTCAGAGAGGAGCACTCTTGAAAAGCGTACTGACCGACACGCTGCAAGCTCGCTGGCAGAGAGAGCGAGGAGAGCGCCGTACACCCAGCACAGAGGTAGTCGCTCACACTGGTAAGTCCCTCTGGCAGGACAAGTTTTTGTAGCTGAGAGCAACCATAGAATGCTCCATCGTCAAGATGGCCCATCTCCTCTGCCAGAGGAACCTCTGTGAGAGATGTACAGCTGAGGAAGGCATACTTACCTAGATTGCGTAGTCCACCCTCTGCATGAATGCTTTGTAGTGCCGTACACCCTGAGAAAGCATAGTCGTACAGTTGCTCTAAGCTACTAGGTAGATTGACCGTTTTGAGTGCCGTACAGTCTAGAAAAGCACTCTCACCGATGCGCTGCACACCCTCAGAGGCCGTTACTTCCGTTAGTGCTGCACATCCAGAGAATGCTCCTTGTGAGACCTCTGTGAGCGTCCCTGGTATGAGGATTTTGGCAAGAGATGTACAATCCTTAAAGGAGTAGATCCCGACATGACTCAATCCTTGAGGCAAGGCCAGCTCTTCGAGTGCTGCACAGCCATACAAGGCATAATCACCTATCTTCGTCACAGACGAGGGTAAGGCCAGAGCAGTGAGGGCAGTACACCCAGCGAACATATAGTCGCCTATCTCCGTAAGCCCCTCGCCTAGGGTCACTGAGGTCAGGCTACCACAGGTAGCACACAGATTGCCCCCGAGATAAGACACGCTCCCAGGTATAGAAATATCTGTCAGATAGATACACTTGCTAAATGCTCCTTCGCATATACTGTCGACCCCTTCGGCTATGGCGACAGACTGGAGGCTGAAGCACTTGGCAAAGGCAGCCTCTCCGATCGTCTCCACGCTCCCTGGCACCGAGACACTCTTCAGTGCGGCACAATCATAGAAGGCATACTCGCCTATACGCCCCACCCCCTCAGTAAGAGTGACAGTCTGTAGATTTTCACAGCAAGAGAATGCGTGCCCCCCGATCATCTCCACGCTCTCTGGGATATCTATCTCAGAGAGTCCGACACAATCTCTAAAAGCATCGACCCCTATCTGCTTAAGCCCCACAGGGAGCGTGACCGCTTTGAGCTTAGAGCAGCCATAAAAAGCTTCATAGTCGATAGCCGTCACCGTGTATGCGTCCCCCTCGTGTGATACCGTAGCCGGGATGACAACCGATCCAGTATAACCTTCAGAGTTTTTCACCACAGAGACGGTATGCTCAGTCGCTGAGTTCACCTCATAAGCGATGCCATCTAGATTGAAAGTTTGTGCACTCAACCCTATCGAAGAGATGAGACAGAGGCTCCACAAAGTCTTTTTGATGTAATGATCTTTCATGCCTTTAGTATGTTTATTGAGCAGTATTTCTTGATGAGGTCTTCAATACTTGCGCATCTATTCATACGAAGAGAAGAGCATCGTATGGGAGAGGATACCAATTGTTTGGCTTCTACCTTTTCTTGATAGAAGGCATATGCTGTGAGCTTGCCATGAACGACTGTGCTAAGGTAATAAAGCTGTTGTTATAGCTTCCCGTGGTACACACTCCATTGTCAAGTGCAACACACCTACAAATATAGGTAAAAGATCTCAACGAGTGCTTTAGCAGCAAGTTTTTGCAAAAGTGCGACGTGTACCCGTTTTGCCGTTTTCGGGTACATATCGAGTGTGACATGTACCCGTTTTGCCCTTTTCGGGTACATATCGAGTGTGACGTGTACCCGTCTTGTCGTTTTCGGGTACATATCGAGTGTGACGTGTACCCGTTTTGCCGTTTTCGGGGACATATCGAGTTACAAAATATTGCTTCCGTAGAGACACGCATTGAGCAGATATACAGCAAGGCGGGCTAGACGCTATGGTCTAGCCCGCCTTGTCAGTTATTGCTATTTAGTGGCTAGCAGATCATCTGTGATAGACATTGACCTCGGTGATCACACCCTCAGGAGTGATGTAGACGTACTCCTCACGGGCACCTCTCTGCTCTATCTCGAAGCGGTAGTAAGAGCCCTGAGGCATCTCGATGAAGTCGATATCGTCAATGCGTCCATTGGGATACTTCTGCCGGAGCGCTTGCATGACGACGGCAGGTACGCTTCTCTGAGCAACCCTTCAAGAGCTATCTGTCAGCCTGCGGGTTCATCTAGAGTCGGAAGCGGTAGATCAAGTGCAGCATGGCGTAGCGGCCGAGACTGTTGGACCAGGTGTCGCTAATCTCCGTAGCGGTGACCTGACGCCAGATGCTCTGCTGCTCGTTGAGTAGGTCATACACCTTGATGCGTAGGGTCGCTGCTTGATCCTTCAGGAAAGAGTAAGAAAGCCCAGCGCTCCACAGTACGGAGGCGACGTTGTAAGGCTCTTGGTATCCGATCCCTTGTGTGTAGATCGCCTCGCTCTCCACCTTGAAGCCTAGTGGGAGCGTCACCGACGCATCGCCTCCAGCACTCCAGTCGTAAGTGTGTGGCGAAGTGGCGATCTGTAGACTTTGGCTGCCGTAGTGGTATCTGAGTCCTCCCTTAGCGCGTAGGTAGAGCCAACTGTTTGAATAGGCTAAAGAGAGGTTCGGAGACAGCGTCCATGAGTGCGCCCCATTGGTCACACCATTGATGCGTCCTAGGCGGTAGTTGTACGCCGAGCCGAGCGAGACCGCCAGCGACAGCGACTTCGTAAAGAGGGGCGTGGTAAAGGAGCCGTTAGCATGCACCATATACTCTCCCCCATCGGCATTGATGTAGGTGATCTGTCGGCGCTGCGTCTTGGCATCGACCGTCTGATCGCTGATCACAGCGTGGTGGGTATAAGCACCGAAGAAGCGTAGATTGATCGCTTGGCTCGTACTGGGGATGAAGGTGCGAAACATACCAAACAGCTGATGCTGGTAGCTGGGACGTAGATCTGGATTACCTACGATCGACTCCCGCAGATTGGTCGCATCGGGGAGACTATACATCTGTCCTGCAGAAGGCATCTCTGAGCGTCCCCAATAGCCTAGGCGAAGCATCGTTTGCTTGCTAGGCGTGTAGCGAAAGTTGAGTGAAGGCGCCCATATCGTCTCTCGGCGCACGAGAGGCTCTTGGCTAGCTAGTTGCAACTGCTCCGTAGTCATCCAGGTAGGGCGGATACGTAGTCCTACGGTCAGGTCGAGCAGTTTGTTGGCCACCTTGAGGTCTACACCTCCACTTAGCGAGCTGAGGCGGGTCTTCATCTTCGTATCCATCGTGGCATCTAGCTGTGTCCAGACACCCGTAGCGTCAGGCAGCTTGTAGTCACGCTCACTACTCCGTATGCGGTCGCTCCACTCTAGTTGCGCTTGTAGTGAGAGCAGCTCTGTGAGTGGCTCCACGTAGCCCGTGCGTATGCGGTAGTTGAAGGTCTGATCGCGATCCTCCAGGAGCGTCTGCTGTGACTGATCCCCCTCGACCGAGTGAAGCGTCGAGTGGCTCTCGGTGCTAGCGTTGCCACCGAGGAAGCCTCCGTTGAGTTGTAGGCTGAGAGTACGTCCCTCGTCATTGAGCTTGTGCCCTAGGAGGAGCATGTTGAAGAGGCGTAGCCCACTATGCTCCCGAAGGTTCTCCTGACTGCCTCGATGCAGCTCGTTATCCTCGCTATCCGTAGTGCGATAGTTACGCTCCTCCTGATCTATGCCCCAACTGTAATGTACCGCAGGGCGGTAGATCAGCTCCGTGCGGTCCGTCGCTTGCCACTTGATAAAAGCATCGCCCCCTAGATTGTGTCCACGTCTGAGAGCCTCGGATGTCTCATTGGTAAATGTACTGGGGCTGTCAGGCAAGAGGTTCTCCGTCTCGGTGCGTGTCGAGAGATCGTTTTGGGTATATCCATAGCGTGCATTCGCATTGATCTCCAGCCGATCATTAGGTGTGTAAGTCTCATTAGCAGCGATCTGTGCAGAGGTGGTTATACCTTGATTTCCGAAGCCACCACCACGTCTACCGCCGCCACGCCCCCATCCACCAGAGCCACCGCCTAGGTCCAGGTCAGAGAGTCCCTGCCCGTTTGTATTGTTACTGCCAGCGATGAGCGTCGTCTGGTGCCGCTTGGAGAAGTAGTTGAGCATCCCGCTAAGCTCATAGCGGTGGTCCAAGCCATAACCCGCCAGAGCGTGTCCGAAAGTACCTTGACGCATATCAGGCTTCGTGCGTATGTTGAGTACGGTCTGCTCCTCATCGTCGTCAAAGCCCGTGACGCGCGCCTCGTCGCTCTGCTGGTTTAGCACCTCCAGCTGATTGACCACGGAGGCTGGCAGATTACGCATAGCGACCTTCGTATCCCCGCTAAAGAACTCCTTGCCGTCGAGCATAATCTTCGCCACCTGCTGCCCACCGATGGTGATCTGACCATTCTCATCAATCTCCGCTCCTGGAAGACGCTTGACCAGCTCCTCGAGCATAGCACCTTGCGGCACCTTGTAGGCATCAGCGTTGAAGGCGATCGTATCGCCTCGTACCGTCATGTCGGTTGCTTTACCCTCTACGACCACCACCTCGAGCAGATGCTCATCCTCCTTGAGCTGTATGACTCCTAAGTTTAGCCCAGCCGTGATCGTCAGGTTGTCCTGGTAGTTCTGATAGCCTATGTAGGAGACCTCTAGGGAGAGCTGCTCCTGAGGCACTTGAGCTATCGCAAAGCGCCCCTTGCTATCGCTCGTACCGCCCGCCACGAGCTGCTTATCGCCTGAGGGTGTGAGCCGATAGAATGCCACGTTGGCACCCACCAGAGGAGCCTCGGCGCCGTCCCGTACGGCACCTCGTACGGTCGTGACCACTTGGGCAGGTAATGTAAAGTATAAGACGTGCAGTATCAGGAGTAGGCAGAGACTCCGTAAAGGTATCTGTCGCATAGTGTGTCGTATGTGTGTGTCTCCGTCTTAGAGGAGCTAAACTGTCGAAAGATTAAACGGAGCCGTATCAAAGAGCCGATCCGAGACATCGCTTCTAGAGCCAACGTTCCCTTGTCGTATCGAAGAATTGCTGCTCTCCAGGTGGGGACTCCCAAGTCTCCTCATAGAGTTCAGCTCCTTCTGACAATCGCAGCTTCGTTACTCGTAAGCGTTGCGGTGCTTGAGTAGACTCTTCGTTTACAAACATTCAGTACCTTTGGTTGTATAGTAGACTAATCTCATGAAGCAATACTACATCATTCGCAATAATCAGCCAGCTGGACCCTATACGATAGAGGAGCTTGCTGCGATGGGGATCAAACCCGACACGATAGTCTGGGCTGAGGATATAGCTGACTGGATACCCGCTTATCAGGTGAACGAGCTTAACTCGCTCTTTGCTTCCACCACTGCACAGACGCCTCCTCCTTATCAAGTGCCATATCGTCAGGCGACTGAAGCTCCTCGCTACGACACTACGGGTCCGGAGGCTCGACCATCAGTCCGTCCTCCTATGCCACCGACCTATCTCGTCTGGAGTATCCTCGTGACCATCTTTCTTTCTCGCATCATAGGTATCATTGCGATTGTCTACTCTATACAGGTCTCCTCTCGCTACTACGCTGGTAACTATGAGGGTGCCGCCTATGCTAGTCGTCAAGCTCGCCTGTGGGTTAGAGTTCCAGCCTACATCTTTCTAGTGATGCTCCTGGCATTTCTCATTGGAGGTCTACTTGGATGGATCATTAACAGATGAATCAATGGGGCGGGACGCATGGTGACGCAGTCACCTCTTTCATCTGTTTGCTAGCAACTCCGAAAGTGCTACCTTTGTAGTGCAACAAACAAATCAATCTTCGATGAAGCAATACTATATCATTCGCAATGACCAGCAAGCTGGTCCCTACACCCTAGAGGAGCTGGCCGCGATGGAGATCACGCCTGACACGGTTGTCTGGACGGAGGGTATGACCGACTGGGCTCCTGCCCGTGAGGTGAGCGAGCTGAACTCGCTCTTTACAAGGAGCGCACAGACACCGCCTAGCTACAATGCGCCTAGCTATGGAGCCCCAGCAGCGCCGCAGTATCACAGAGAGCCGCAGTACAGTCGTCCCCCGCAGTACAACACGCCAGCCGAGCAGCCTCCTATGCCACCGACTTATCTCGCATGGAGCATCGCTGTGACGATCCTCTGCTGCCTCATCGGCGGTATCGTGGCGATCGTTTACTCTTCGCAAGTCTCCTCTCGCTATATCGCAGGTGACTACCAGGGCGCTGAATATGCTAGCCGTCAGGCTCGTATATGGATCATCGTCTCCGCCTGTGTTGGCTTTGCTGTGGGCATAGCTTACACTGTTTGGGCTATCTTTTTTAGCACATCACTGGCAGCTTTTTCTGGAGGGTACAATATCTAGAAGCCCCTATATAATTGAGATCAGGTCGTGGAGTCTACTACTCTGCGACCTGATCTCTTTTTAATCAGAGGGGTTCAAGGGGGAAATCTCTCGCAAATGTGTCGAAATCTTGTGCCAAAAGATACGTTTCTCAACTAAGCGGCGGACAATTTTGACTTAGTTGCGATCTATGGTACAACTTCGCACTAATTAACCCTTTATTCGATGACGGTTGCTTACATTTGCACGCGATAACGCAAAATGTAAGTATATGATGAACCTACGACAACTACTTTTTATTTCCTTGGCAAGTCTACTCTTCTTGCCACTACAGGGGGCTATCGACGAAATGCCTACTGTCGCAGACTCGGCGATGACCTACGAACTAGACGAGGTGAGGGTCCTAACCCATCGTCCTCTACTGCGCCAAGCGGGTCTCTTGATGAGTACTCCTGGAGCGATGAGTCTCGTGACCCCGACGATGCTTCGTGAGTATGACATAAAGCATCTGTCAGACTTGACGGCGGTAGTCCCTAATCTCTACATGCCCGACTACGGCTCGCGTCTCACCTCGCCGATCTATATGCGTGGTATCGGTACGCGTAGTGGCGGGCAGTCCACCGCTTTCTTTATCGATGGCGTACCCGTGCTCAATAGTTCGATCAATCGTTACCTCCTCGGCATCGAGTCCATAGAGGTGATGAGCGGAGCACTGAGCAACATCTACGGGCGCAACGCTATGGCGGGAACGATCCTCCTGACCTCTCGCTCGCCTATTGACGACCCCGCACTGGATGTACGTGCTAGAGCTGGTAATCATGGGATTGTCGAGGGAGCTGCGCGACTGGCTCACGCATTTAGCTCCAAGGTGGGGCTCGCCCTTGGGGGGTATTACAATAGAAATAACGGCTTCTATACGAATGCTTTCGATGGCACGCCAGCTGATGCTGAGGAGGCGTATGGTGCCAACATGCACTTCGAGTGGCGTCCTGATGCTTCGCAGAGGTTGCGCCTAGCAGGTGTATGGGATGGTGTACGGCAGGGTGCTTTCCCCTATGCGATGATCCATCCTAAGAGTGGCGAGACGATGCCGATCAACTACAACGCCCCTGGCTCCTACGATCGTACCGTCGGCGAGGCGCGCCTAGCTTATGACAAGAGCTGGGACGAGGTACGGCTAGACTTCACCACCAGCTACCAGGCACTGCGAGACAATATGCTGATGGATCAGGACTACACGCCTCGAGATATCTTTACGATCAACCAAAAGCAGCATCAAGATGCTGTCACGGCTGACCTCATCCTACGCAATAAGGAGCAGATGACCTACAACTGGACACTGGGTCTCAATGGTATCTACCAGATGAATCATCTAGAGGTCCCCGTAGCGATACGCCCCGAGGGACTGATGGCTATGATACAGCCTGGACTAGATAGGGCAAACAAAAACGACAAGGTGCCTGTACAGATGATGGTCGATGCCTCTAAGGAGCGAGTCAATCACAACCTCTTTGACAAGAGCAGCTATGGTGTAGCTCTTTATCACGAGAGTAATCTGCATGAGCCGTTTGGCTGGACAGGCTTCGACCTTAACTTAGGTCTACGTATCGATGCGGAGCGTCAGGCGATGGACTTCGACAGCGACTTTAGCCTAGGGCTGGAGGTAGCTCCAAAAGCTAAGCCTGAGGCAAAGAGACACTTTGACGTGACCAGTCGCTTGGTGGGTGAGGGTGACTATCAAGACTTCTTCCAAGTCCTACCTAAGCTCTCTCTGAGCTATCGCCCCACGGCTGGCAGCTACCTCTTTGTAGCAGCCTCTAAGAGCTACAAGACGGGCGGATATAATGAGCAGATGATGACCGAGGTGCTGATGCAGCAGGCACAGCGGGAGATGATGGCGCTCGTTATGTCGCAGGGCAAGCAGCAGCCACAGGTACAGACGGGCGATGCTAACCTAGCTGCCTTCAAGCCTGAGCATGCCTATAACCTAGAGCTAGGCGGACGGCTCCTGACGCTACAAGATCGCCTCTTCGTGTCGGCTACGCTCTTTGGCTCATGGATACGAGACCTACAGGTGGCACGCTTCGTGACTACGGGTACGGGACGTACGACGGTCAATGCGGGCAAGGCACTCTCGCTCGGTGCTGAGGCGAGTGTCAAGGCGCGTATCTGGCGTTCGCTCACGATCTCTGCTCAGTATGGCTATACGCATGCGACCTTCCAAGACTACCTCACGAGCCGTGCTAATCCTAAGGGCGGTGCACCGATAGAGGTAAACTATGAGGGTAACTATATCCCCTACGTCCCAGCACATACCTACGCAACGATGCTCCAGCTGAATGAGCCTATCCAGACTTCCTGGCTCAAGGGCGTACTCGCCTCAGTAGAGCTGCGTGGTAATGGTCCTATCTACTGGGACTCAGAGAATCAGCATCGCCAAGATCCCTACATGACGCTCGGAGCGCGCCTCGGCGTACGTCTTCCCTACGTCACCGTAGCCATCTGGGGACGTAACCTGACGGACACGCGCTATGCGACCTTCTACTTCCAGTCGTTTGGCAATTCGTTCCTCCAGCAGGCGCAGCCACGCACCTTCGGTGCTGACCTCTCCTTCCACTTCTAGAGGCGCTGATCAGCGACAACAAAGCAAGCCACCCGTTCGTCAGAGCGGGTGGCTTGCTTTTTATTTAGAGGTATGGGAGGCGGGGAAGTGTAGCATGAGATTTGCGCTATGCGAGACAACACCAAAAAAACGCTCCCGACGGGGCAAGGCCTCATCGGGAGCGTTGTATTAGGTGCGCTCTCAGTCGTAGTGAGCGCAGAGCGTGACACAAACGCAGAGCGTCTGCGCTAGCGGACTTAGTTCATCGCCCAGATCTCCTCGTCGGTCGGCACGTGGACGTGTGGCGACATGCGAGCGATGCGAGAGATGTTGAGTAGGTGCTTGTAGGTAAGGTTCTCCGAGATAGAGTTATTGCCCCAGCTACCGCAGCCTAGGGTTGTAGTCACGGAGAGACCGTTTTGGATCGATCCACCAGCCGTGATCGAGCAAGGCGCATTGACGATCAGACGCGAGATAGTGATCTCATCGCCAGCCTTGATGATGTTACCCTGATTGTTTGAGTGGATACCTGCCGTGTGGCCACTACCCTCCATCTTGAGGTTGGTATTGGCAATCTCAATAGCCTCGTCAAAGTGCTTGTAAGGCAGGCAGGTCATCACGGGACACATCTTCTCCTTGCAGATAGGATCGGCCGTGCCGACGCCCTTGGCAGGGACGATGAGCATACGGGTCCCCTCGGGTACGGAGATACCAGCGAGCTGAGCAATGTGCTGCACGCTCTTGCCGACGACGTCACGGCTGATGGTGCCGTTGACGAAGAGCGTATTGACCAGCTTGTCGTGCTCCTCAGCTGGTACGAAGTAAGCTCCGTGATCCTTGAAGGCCTGGAAGATCTCCTCCCGGTGCTGCTCAGGGTAGATGAAGCACTGCTCGCCAGAGCAGATGATGCCGTTGTCAAAGATACGTCCACGGATGATGGTCTCGGCAGCTTCTTTGTAGTCGATATGCTCATCGAGGATGACCTGCACGTTGCCAGCGCCTACGCCAAAGGAGGGCTTGCCCGAAGAGTAAGCAGAGTGTACCATGCCCATACCACCCGTAGCAACTACGACGTCGACAGCCGCCATAAGGTCTTGCGTGGCTTGGATAGAGGGCTCGGTGACGCACTGAATGAGGTGCTCAGGTACGTTGAACTCCTTAAGACGCTCCAGTATGAGCTGGATGGTATGTGCGGAGCAGTTCTTAGAGCGTGGGTGTGGCGAGACGATGATCGCGTTGCGTGTCTTGAGAGCGAAGGCGATGTTTGCCATCGGAGTGACGATCGGATTAGTCGTCGGAGTGATCGCAGCGACGACACCTACGGGCTTAGCGATCTTGATGAGGCCGGTCTTCTCGTCGATGTCCAGTACGCCCATACTCTTCTTGCCCTGGAGGTTGCTCCATACGCCTTTTGACTTGTTGCGGCACTTAGCTACTTTGTCCTCATAGACGCCCATCTCGGTCTCGTCGACAGCTTCACGAGCGAGCATCTCAGCATTGTCATAGACGACACGACAGAGAGCCTTGACCACCTGGTCTACAGCGTCCTGATCGAAGCGTGCTTGGTAATCCTTCTGTGCCTCTCGTGCTAGAGAGACCATTTCTTTGATATCCATGATATGGTTGTTTATAGATTGAATGTATGATAGCTTTATTAGTAGAGAGCCTTGTAGATGTCTCTGATCTCGTCCCGTGTGAGGGGGGTATAGTTGTTCGCAAGGAGGCGCTGCTGCGTAGCGATGACCGCATCGGCAAAGCCTTCGATCTCAGCCTCCTTCATACCGTATGTGCGAAGCGAATTCTTGGCGATCAAAGCTGAGAGCAGTGCGTCGATTTCGTCAAAGAGCGTGGCGGGCGTACAACCCATCAGCTTGGCGAGCTTCTCCTTGAGGAGCTGCATCTGACCCGCTGGAGCCTTGCGCTCGTAAGCCTTAAAGACCTCGGTGAAGAACTGATAGTTTGCCTCTCCGTGCGGTACGTGATAGGAGCCACCGAGCGGATAAGAGAGCGCATGGACGGCGCCAACACCTGCATTGCCAAAGGCGATGCCCGCGAAGTTGCTCGCCATAATCATCTCGCCCATACAGTCGAAGCGGTAGTCGGGACCCTTGTCTCGTATCTTCTGGAAGACCGGGATGATGATCTGCCAAGCGGCTTCGCTAAAGATTGCGGTGTAGGGATTGCACTTGGGCGAGAGGAAGGACTCCACAGCATGTATCAGCGCATCGATGGCGCTGCAAGCGTAAAACTTGAAGGGCAGCCCCCTCAGCAGCTCAGGGATGATGACCGCATTGTCAGCTACGATAGCATCGTCAGCGAGTCCCATCTTCGTCTGGCGGCTCTTGATCTCAGCGATAGAGATATTGGTCACCTCGCTACCCGTACCACAGGTCGTGGGGATGATGATGAGCTGCTTCTCCTTGACGAGAGGGATCTTCTTGTCAAAAGCGTCCATCACGTCTGTCAAGCCACGCAGCACAAAGAGCTTGGAGATGTCGATGACCGTGCCACCGCCTACGGCTATGACACGATCGTAGTCCGTGCCCTGGAGGTCGTGGAGGATCTGATTCATCATCTCCTCCGAGGGCTCACCTGTGCCGTAGTGCTCCTGCATGACGAAGTGGCAGGGTAGCTGGGAGGCTTTCATAAAGGGCTCGTAGAGGAAGTCATTGGTGATGACTAGGTCACGCTCCCCAAGTGCAAAGGCTTTGGCAAAGTCTGCAAAGGTCTCGAACTGGTCGATGACCGTCTTGAGCTTGAATAGTTGCATAGTAAGAATGTATTGTTATAGTTTGAATCTTCTCTTGCACTCCGCCTCTAGCTCGGGGCGGAAATTGGGATGAGCGATAGCTGTCAGTGCTAAGGCTCGCTCACGGAGCGACTTGCCCTTGAGGTGCGCTACGCCATACTCGGTGACGATGTAGTCTACGTCGTTGCGAGAGGTGGTGATGGCGGCACCCTCTGTGAGTAGCGGTACGATGCGGGAGGCGGTGCCTCGGCGTGCCGTGGAGGGGATAGCGATGATGCTGCGTCCGCCCTTAGACCAAGCGGCACCACGCACGAAGTCAACCTGTCCGCCTGGACCGCTGAACTGTCGCAAGCCCATCGCCTCAGAGACCACCTGCCCCATAAGGTCTACCTCGATACAGCTATTGATGCTCACGAGGTGGTCGTTTTGGGCGATGATGCGCGGGTCGTTGACATAGTTGACGGGACGCATCTCGATGGCTGGGTTGTTGTGCGCAAAGTCGTAGAGTTCTTGCGTACCCATGAGGAATGTAGCGACCACCTTGTTGGGGAGGAGCGTCTTGCACCGACCCGTGATGGTATGAGCCTTGATGAGCTTGACCACGCCGTCAGAGACCATCTCGGAGTGGATACCGAGATCCTTCTTATCCTTGAGAAAGAGCAAGACAGCATCGGGGATTGCTCCGATGCCGAGCTGGAGCGTGTCTCCATCCTGTATGAGCTCTGCGCAGTTGCGTCCGATAGCCTCCTCAACCTCTCCGATGCGTGGCAGGTCAAGTGCGTAGAGTGGGTAGTCGGCCTCTACGATATGTGTGAGCTGAGAGATATGTATGAGGTTGTCTCCGCCAACGAATGGCATCTGCTTATTGAGCTCTCCGATGACGACTCGAGCCTGCTCAGCAGCTGGCTTGCTATAGTCACAGGAGGTGCCGAAGCTGCAGTAGCCCTCCTCGTTGGGATAGGAGAGCTGCACGATAGCTACATCGGGGTGAAAGACTCCCCCTGGCTGCATCATCGAGGGCACCTCGTAGAAGTAGGAGGGGACGAAGTCCGCGCGCTGCTCATCGACGGCAGGACGCGTGTTGGCACCGACGAAGTTGGTCACGAGTCTGAAGTGTCCCTCCATCTCGGGTGCTGTGTAGGGGCTCTCGCCCAGGGTGACCATGTGGAAGATGCGGACATCGTGGAAGCGCTCATAGTTTCGCGCCAAGGCAGCGACGCACGCTTGCGGTACAGCGGCTGCATGAGATAGTACGACGAAGTCACCGTCCTGTATGTGGGAGACCGCTTCGTCGGGAGAGATACTGCTAAATGGGATAGACATATGGAGAGGTTAGAGATTAGAAGATAGAGGTTAGAGATTAGAGTGGCTCTAGTGATGCTAGGAGGACTAGTGGTACTAGTGATGCTAGTGGTACTAGTGACTTTAGCTAAGAGCCAGCAAAAGTTACTTTCGTATGATACGGAGCGCCTCGGCGATGAGTTCGTCGCTGACGCTGTCGTCTACGGTTACCATTAGGGTGGGGAGGCCCAGCTCGCCTCGTAGCGTCTCCTGCACCACCTCCCGGATCGTGCTACTCAGCGAGGGGCATGCTTGACAACTCCCCGAGACCTTGACGAAAACTTGTTCGCCAGCGACCCTCAGCAGCGCTATGTCGCCCCCGTGTGCTTGGAGCTGAGGACGTACATAGCTACTGATGATGGTCGTGATCTCGTCTACCCTAGAGGATAGATCTGTCATAAGAGATAGGGACTACTTGCCCTGAGGCTTATCTAGAGAGGTGTCGAGATGAGCTATCTTACGAGCCAGCTCCTTCTTTGCCTCCATATTACACTGACGCGAGATCATGATGCGCTGAGCCTGTGGCGAGCCAGCACCGTGCAGGCTCTCCGTGCGGTAGCCTACGGCTGCGGTACCGAGCGTGAGATTCTCGATCAGACGCAAGATGCGCATACGATTTACCGTGTCCGTGCCCTTAGCACCAGCGAGGTACTTACGTACGAGTGGCCCGACCTCCTCGTGCTGCAGGTCAGCTTGGCTAGGCATCGTAACCATCAGACCGCCAGCTATGTCCTCAGCGAGACGTGTGATCTCGTAGGGATAGCGGGTTACATTCTGCTTACATACGTTGGCCAGGAGCATATCGATCAGGTAGTTGCCCGACTTCGTCTTCTTGCCCTCAGCCGAGCAAGCGATACCGCAAGCGTAGAGCGTCTCATTGAGGTGAACCATCTCGATCAGCTTGTCCTTGATGTGCGAAGCCCGAGGCACACCGTTGTAGTCAGCAGCCAGAGCAGCAGCACCGATGAGTACGTCGCCCACACCTACCTTACAGCCACCATAAGACTGACGGTGATAGCCAGCGAAGCGCTCGACAAGCATGTTGGAGAACTGGTACTCACGGCACATGAAGACACGCTCCATAGGTACGAAGACGTGATCCATGATGAAGAGCGTCTCATGACCTCCGAAGGTTGAGTTACCCAGGTCAATGTCTGCGCCCTTCTCCATCTTGCGTGTGTCGCAAGACTGACGGCCGTAGATGATCGTAACGCCCTCGGCATCACTGGGGATGGCAAAAGAGACAGCGTAGTCAGCATCCTCCTCACGCATCGAGCAGGTAGGCATGATCAGGTGCTCATGCGAATTGACCGAGCCAGTCTGGTGAGCCTTGGCACCCGTGACGACGATACCATCAGGACGTATCTCGTTGATGTGTACGTAGAGATCTGGATCCTCCTGCTGTGAGGGTGAGAGGCTACGGTCGCCCTTAGGATCGGTCATAGCACCGTCTACGACGAGGTCGTTGTCCTGGCAGTACTGTACATAGTCTCTGAAGCGCTGGTGGTAGTTGGTACCGCACGCCTCGTCCATCTCATAGGTGGTAGACCAGATAGCATTGAAGGCATCCATACCGACACAGCGCTGGAAGCAGCTAGCGGTCTTCTGACCGAGGAGACGCTGCATCTTGACCTTCTTGACGAGGTCCTCAGCGCTCTGGTGAATGTGGCAGAAGCGATTGATCGTCTTGCCCGTAATGTTGGAGGTAGCGGTCATCAGATCCTTGTACTCCTCCTGCTGTGCCAGCTCATAGGTCATCGCTAGCGAATTGAGCGATGGACGGATCATGGGGTGGTCGACGGGGTTGTCGATCTTCTGGCCCATGAAGTAGACGTTAAGGTGGAGAGCTCTAAGGCTCTCGATGTACTCTTCGCGTGTTTTCATAACTTCTTTTCTGTATAAAGTGAATAGAATCTTCGTGCGTCAGAGTAGGACGATCGAAATACAGAGCAGAAGTCACGGGATATGGCCCTATCCTACAGGTCAGCGCCTGTAAAGCCCTCCAAGCTGGCAGTAGGGAGAGAGTGATGAGTGTAGACACGACGAGAGAGAGCCTCATAGTCAGTCTCGCTGCTATGGACTCTATCATACGCACTATGTTAAGCCATCTATGTCCCGCTGTCATTCTTTTTATTTCCTAGCTCTGAAAACAAAAGTCCTATGGCACAGGCAGGTCTTCTGACTTCTCCCTAGTTCGTATAGCTCACATCGAGTCGTACAAAACGGGCGATACCCTGGGTCTTCCCATAGCTACCTACAGCACCTTCACGCGAAGGCTTGTAGGGGTCGTGCTACAGTGACATCTTAATGCAGGGGCGCACTTCAGGAGTTACAGCTGAGAGTACAGTCTTGGCTTCGCACCAAGTTCCCTATTCAGACGGGGTGACAAGATTTGGTTGTTCCTCGTACACCTATGCACCGCAAAGGTACATAATATATTCTAATCCAACCACAAGAACCTGATCAGACACAGAAGAAATGAATCTCCACGTAGGTATTTTCAAATCTCCACGTAGGTATTTTCAAATCTCCACGTGGAAAAGAAAAATTCTCCACGTGGAGACGAAATAAAACTTCGGAGGAATCAAATGAAACTTCGGAGGAATCGTTTCGCCTCCACGTGGAAAATAAAAAATAGCCCCCTGGAAAATCGAAAATCCCTACCGAGGAAAGCGACCGAAGGTCGACCACTGGCTATTAGCTGTTGGCTAGAGTCACTAGAGCCTCTCTAATCTCTAACCTCTAACCTCTAATATCTTTTTTAATATCTTTGCCTTGAGCTGACGTAACTCAGTAGATGCTACGGGCTTAGTACGACGACTCACCTTGAGAAAACATAAATCCATAATACCAACAAACATGAAAAGGATTAGATCACTACTAGGATGCGTCCTAATCATTTGCCTGTCACTATCGCAAAGCATGCTTCTGACAGCTCAAGAAGACCTTGTCGCAGAGATGAATGGTACCTATGCGACGGGGACAGAGTTTAACCTATGGGTATCATCTCGCTCTGGCTCTATACGAGTCGACTACGGCAGTGGCTCACCCACTGAGCTACAGGTCTCTACAGACCCCAGCATGCCGACGAAGATCAACAGCTACACGACCGAAGGCAAGTCGGTCAAAGTATACGGTCGTGACCTGACGACTCTGCGATGCTTCTGGAACAAGCTTACGTCTCTCACGCTGCACGCGCCAGAGCTAGAGATACTCATCTGTCACACAAACAGCATACCCTCTCTAGACCTGACAGGGAGCCCTAAGCTGCGCATACTAGATGCTACGGAGGCAGGGTTGACGACCCTTCAGATGAGCGGTCTGACCCTCATCGATACGCTCGTATGTGATGGCAATAAGTTGACACAGCTAGATCTGAGCGACATGACGCACCTCAGACTCTTGGAGTGCTACAAGAATAAGCTATCACAGCTGGATCTTACCTCTTGTCCAGATCTTGTCAAGGTGTCTGCTCACAAGAACCAACTCACGACACTCAACGTATCTGGACTGACTAAGCTAGAGGAGGTCTCTTGCTGGCAGAATCAAATAGCTGAGCTCGATCTCTCCTCAGCAGCTGCACTCACTGCTCTGGACTGTAGCGAAAACAGCCTAACCAAGCTCCTAGTCAATCCATCGGCTCCTATTAAGAAGGTCGAACTCTATGACAACCAGCTCTCAGAGGAGGCTTTTAACAGCTTTATCAAGAGCCTACCTGATCTGTCTGGACAAGAGTCTGGCACCCTCAAGGCGGTCAAAACAAGCAGTGACAGCCCCGAAGGAAATCAAGTTTCTGCACAAGCCCTCCGAGAGGCTCAACTCAAGAACTGGCGCATCTACAAGGGATATGAGGAGATACCAGTACCTATGCCCCGTGCGACCCTGACGACGAGTGGTGTATCTCAGTGGACGATCTCCGCACAGCTAGCCGATGAGGCGCAACAAGACAAGGCGTGGATCGACTGGAACAACGATGGCATCTGTCAAGACAATGAGCGAGGCCTCCCCGAGGGTAAGCATGCCGTAGAGGCTAACACCATCACGATATATGGCGATCTAGAGGGTCTCTTCTGCTACGAAAACGCCCTGACAGATATCGACGTATCCGCTCTTCAGAGCTTGAAGCGCCTGAACATTAGTGACAATAGCTTGACTCAGATAGACCTCTCTCACAATCCACTCCTCGAGGAGCTGTGGATGCAAAACAATCAGTTCACAACGATCGATCTATCACACCAGCCTGCACTTGATAATCTCAACGCTTCGAGCAATAAGCTCACAGAGATAACCTTCGCGCCTGAGTCAGCAACGAATCGTATCGATCTGTCTAATAACAAGCTAACGACTTTAGACCTATCCAATACACCTCACCTAGCCTTGCTCAACTGCAATGACAACCAACTCTCCGAGTTCGATGGTAGGTATGTCGAGAACTTGAGCTTCCTATATCTAGCAAACAACCAGTTTAAGGATTTCGACCCCACTACCCTACCGGAGCTTATAGAATTAAATCTAAACGGAAATCATCTCTCCTCCATCGATCTAGCAGGTCTCGAGTGGTTGACCAAGCTACTCCTAGCTGGTAATAATATATCCACTATCAACCTCAGAGGCTGTCCTGACCTAGCGCAGCTCAACCTTGCAGAGAACCCTCTGACCAACCTAGACCTAAGCCCCTGCAGTAGCATCTTCTGGCTCAATCTATCTGCATGCGGACTGAGCAGCGTAGATGTCTCCTCGCTATCTTACCTCTCTATGCTATATCTCCCCTACAATAAGCTGACCGAGCTAACCCTGCCTACTGAGTGTGAGGAGCTTGTAGCTCTAGATATAGAGGGCAATCAGATCAGAGGTGACAAGATGCAAGCGCTCATCGACCAGCTGCCTAACCTAGAGTATGGTATAGGCGAGTTTTATGTAGTAGCTCAGGACAGTCTCTACGGCAATGCCATCTCTAGAGATCAAGTGGAGATGGTCATGCAAAAGTCTTGGAAAGTATTCCAAAGCACCAAGACCGAGCCACAGTATCTTGAGTTTGAGGGCTATACGATCTATCCCGTACACCTCACCGTAGGGGAGCATGGCGCTGCCTCTATTGTGAACTATCAACCCGCCAGTGAGGTCCCCATGGGAGTTCGGCTACAGCTATCTGTGACACCTGAAGCTGGCTATAAGATTCAGTCGATACTTGTCAATGGGAAGCCTCTAGAGGGTATGGAGTTCGAAGTGCTCCAGGAGACGAATGTAGAGGTCCGCTTCGAAAAAGAGACTGCTCTACAAGTCCCAACAGACGCTTCTATCGCGCTCTATCCTAACCCCGCAACAGATTACATTACCGTCCGCACGGCTATCGGTAGCTCTATCGAGCTCTTTGCTAGCGATGGCACGCTGGTAGCCACTACGCAGACCACTATGCCAGAGACGACACTCTCCGTAGCAGAGCTCCCAGCAGGACGTTACGTAGCACGGATCACCGAGCGTGACGGCAAGACGGTACTAACGCCTGTGATCGTCCGATGAGCTTCGCTGTCTACCAGACTGCGGACTAGCATACGCAGTCACCATACATGAGACTGTTGCAAAAGTCAACAGTCTCACAATCTTGCTAGCAAGATTGTTCAGACTTTGCAGAAAGGATGAAGCGCAAGGCGCTGAGGGTGAGGTCTGAAGGGAGCATACCTATGTATGTGACCGAAGCCGAATCCCGAAAGCAACACAGCGATTCGCCTTTATGCAACAGTCTCTACATAAAGCGACCCCTGTAGGAGTGCATACTAAAGCATTCCTACAGGGGTCACTACTGCGTCATATGTCGCTACGCTAGCTGTCTGATCGTCTAGCGGTCACAGAGCCTACAGACTCGCTCACAGCGCACATGGACTTGATCACAGCTCGATCTCGACCACGTAGTCGATGAGACCTGCGGGGCGACGAATGGTCAGCTGCAATGCGCCACTATCAGTACGCGTATAGGCTATCGGTGCACGTGTGATATAGTCTACTACTGCCCTTGGAGCCTGTGGCAGAGAGATCTCGATCTGCTCCACATCTTCAAAGATATGGAGGTAGAGCTTGGCTCCCTTTGTCGTGGAGACACCCCAAGGCTGCTCCGCAATGAGCCCCGCCTGGCTGCCGTAGATCGTCTCTCCATAGCGCTCCATCCAGTCCCCGATCCCGTTGAGCCGCTCAATGGCCTGCTCGGGTAGCTCGCCATTGGGCTGTGGTCCTACATTGAGTAGCAGATTGCTTCCCTTGGCAGCGGCGCGAACTAGCAGCTCGACCAGTTCGGCAGTACTCTTGTAGTTTGTATCAGCGACCTTATAGCCCCACATGCCATTCATCGTTTGGCACATTTCCAGAGGTAAGTGGCTGATCTGCTGTCCCGAGAGACCCGCTTTGTTTTCGCCTGGCAGGTCGCGCTCGAACATCTGAAAGTCTTCGCCCTCAAGCGGCGAGATATGATGATTATTGCCTATCAGACAGCAGGGTTGAAGCTCATGAATGTATGCGTATAGCTCCTCCATCCTCCAGTCAAACGGGACCGAGTCACTGTCGTGATCCCAATAACCATCTAGCCAGATAGCCCCTACCTCGCCGTATCGGGTCAACAGTTCGTGGAGCTGCGCCTTCATAAAGGCAAAGTAGGAATCATAGTCAGGTGCCATAACGCGCCCCGTGTGCAGTCCGGTCCTACCTAGAGGATAGTCTGGGCGGATCCAGTCGAGGATCGAATAGTAGAGGTGTAGCTTGAGACCCTCGGCTCTACACGCCTCGGCAAGCTCACTTAGCACATCTCGCCCGAAGGGGGTAGCATCGACAATGTTGTAGTCACTCGTCTGCGTGTCATACATCGAGAAACCATCATGATGCCGCGTCGTAAAGGTCACATAGCGTGCGCCTGAACGCTTGATGGCCTGAGCCCACGCCGTAGCATCAAAGCGTATCGGATAGAAGCATGAAGCAGCCTTAGCATACTCATCTTTATTGAGCTTGC
Organism: Porphyromonas asaccharolytica DSM 20707; assembly: GCF_000212375.1. NCBI lineage: Bacteria > Pseudomonadati > Bacteroidota > Bacteroidia > Bacteroidales > Porphyromonadaceae > Porphyromonas > Porphyromonas asaccharolytica. The sequence goes on from NC_015501.1 coordinate 548,024, forward strand.
CAGAGTTGAGATACCACTCCCCCTGAGCATACATACTATACAGTCCCCAGTGAATGAAGATCCCTAGTCGGCTCTCCTCAAATGCCTCTCGCGCCTGCAGATTGCATGGCGACGGTGTGTAGCTACGCTGTGCAAAGAGGGCTCCGCACCCTACCAGCAGCATAACTATCCATAGTAAGCGTCGTCTCATAGTTATTATTCGTTGCCTATATCGATTGATAGCGCAAACTTACGAAAATGATTCGTGACACACCCTCACCCCAAGCTAGCATCTCTAATCTCTAAGGTCTAAATTCGTACCTTTGCATGAGGCTGATACAGGTCAGCCGAGGCTACGTATCTACAATGAAGACTCACTTTGACATTATCGTAATTGGTGCAGGGCACGCTGGCTGCGAGGCGGCGTGCGCTACTGCACGCATGGGTGCCTCGACGCTCCTCATCACGGGAGACATGAACAAGGTGGCGCAGCTAAGCTGCAACCCCGCCATGGGTGGCATCGCCAAGGGACAGATAGTGAGAGAGATAGATGCACTCAGCGGCTACACGGGACAAATGTCTGACGCTGCTACGATACAGTGGCGTATGCTCAACCGAAGCAAGGGCCCTGCTATGTGGAGCCCGCGAGCACAGCTAGACCGCATGCGCTTTATGGAGCTATGGAGAGGTCAGCTAGATAGGACGGACGGGTTGGATCTTTGGCAAGACTTCGTCGTAGATATAAAGTTTGGCGCAGAGGACAACAAGCATCTGGTAGTGACGCAATTAGGCATGACCTTTACGGCTGCAAAGGTGGTCCTCACGGCTGGAACTTTCCTCGGGGGACTGATGCACTTTGGTAAGACGATGATCCCAGGCGGACGCATCTCAGAGCCAGCTAGCCACGGCATCACAGAGTGTCTCGTAGCAGCGGGACATCATGCAGACCGTATGAAGACGGGCACCCCAGCCCGCATCGACGGACGCTCCGTAGATTGGTCGCTTGTAGAGGAGCAGCCAGGTGACGAGGAGGCGGGTCGCTTTAGCTTCCTCCCAATGCAACGAAGCCAGCTACGACAGCGCTCCTGCTACATCCTCTATACCAACGAAGCTTGCCACGACATTCTTAGAGCTTCGCTCAGCGACTCACCACTCTACAATGGGCAGATACAGAGCATCGGACCGCGCTACTGTCCCAGCATAGAGACGAAGATTGTCAACTTCGCCGACCGCACACGCCATCAGCTCTTCCTCGAGCCTGAGGGTGAGGAGACGAACGAATACTACCTCAACGGCTTTAGTTCGTCGCTCCCTATCGACATACAGATCAGAGCTTTACAGACGATCCCCGCATTGCGAGACGTACAGCTCTACCGCCCAGGCTATGCGATCGAGTACGACTTCTTTGACCCGCGAGATCTGCACCATACGCTGGAGAGTAAGCTAGTACCTGGCCTTTACCTAGCGGGTCAGGTCAACGGCACCACCGGCTACGAGGAGGCAGCCGGACAAGGTCTCCTCGCAGGTATCAATGCTGCCCTAGCCCTACAAAAAAAGGCTCCGCTCGTCCTAAGACGAGACGAAGCCTACATAGGCGTCCTCATTGACGATCTCGTAACCAAGGGGGTCGACGAGCCATACCGTATGTTTACCTCACGAGCTGAGTACCGTATACTCCTACGTCAAGACAATGCCGACCTGCGACTGACGCCCTATGCGGAGCAGCTAGGACTAGCCACCGCAGAGCGACTGAGCCGCCTCGAGCAGATCAAAGAGGGCATAGCAACACTAGACAATCTATGCGCTAACTACTCGGTCAAGCCAGAGGAGGTCAACGGCTACCTGGCCAGTCTAGGTGAGAAGCCTCTAGACTTTGGCACTAAGCTCACGACCCTACTCCTTCGTCCGCACGTTTCGCTCAGCGGTTTGATCGCCCAGCTAGACGGTTTCGCCACACAGGTGGCAGGTTTGATAGGTGATGACGAGGAGATCCTCACACGCACCGAGACCGCCATCAAGTATCGGGGCTACATCGAGCGCGAGGAGCAAGCGGCGCAGAAGCTTCACCGCTTGGAGTCGCTAATGCTAGGCGACAAGCTCGACTATCAGCAGATCTCTGCACTCCCCATAGAGGCTCGCGAGAAGCTCTCTCGTATCCGCCCCGCCACTATCGCTCAGGCCGCCCGCATCCCAGGCATCTCTCCGAGCGACATCAACATACTCCTAGTTCTACTGGGACGATAGTTTACCGTTTCACGTGAAACAATCGAAATGAACCGAGACGAAATCAAAGCTATCCTCCCAACCATCCCACAAGACCCAGGATGCTATCAGTACCGTAATAAGAACGGGACGATCATCTATGTGGGTAAAGCGAAAAATCTGCGCAATCGCGTCTCCTCTTACTTCAACAATTCACCGAAAGATCCGAAGACGACGAGGCTAGTCAGCGAGATCCGCCAACTAGAGTACTTTGTAGTCAACAGCGAGGCTGAGGCTTTGGTCTTAGAGAACAACCTGATCAAGACCCACCTGCCGAAATACAACATACTACTCAAGGATGATAAGTCCTACCCTCGCATTGTCATCACGAGCGAACCGTTTCCACGCATCTTCGCCACAAGAAAGGAGGAGGGCAAGGGAGATTACTACGGGCCCTACCCCAACGTGGCGATGGCTCATACGGTGATCGACTTAATTCATCGGGTCCTTCAGTTGCGTTCGTGTCGCTACGCTTTGACCCCCGAAGTGGTGCGGGAGCGGCGGGTGGACCTTTGCCTGCAATACCACATTAAGAAGTGCGGAGGTCCCTGTCAAGGTTTGGTCTCGGCCGAGGAGTACGCCCACGCAGTGCAACTAGCCCGACGTATCCTCAAAGGAGAGATAAACATTCTTATCGAGGAGGAGGTGGAGGAGATGAATCGTATGAGCGAGCGTCTGGAGTTCGAACGAGCCGAGCAGCATCGTCAGAATATTGAGACGCTACGTCGCTACTCGGGCAAGCATGTTGTTGCGCCAAACATTCACGAGGCTGATGTTTTTGCCTATGACGAAGACGACGTCAATGGTTTCGTCTGTATGATGCAGGTTCGCCACGGCGCGGTCGTCTTAGCGCACAACTTAACCTTTAAGAAGACGGTCGACTCCTCACGGAGCGACCTGCTCTCTTACTTGATAGAGGAGCTAAGACAGCGCTTCGGCAGCACAGCTCGTGAGGTGATCCTGGCGGATCCTGGCGAATGGGCGAGCGACAGCTATCGGATCACGGTGCCACAGCGTGGCGAGAAGAAGCAACTCCTCGAACTGGCTCAGCTCAACGTCTCACGCTACCGCTGGGACTGCTACAAGCGTCAGGAGAAACTCAACCCCGAGCAGCGTGCCACACGTCTCCTCACAACGATGAAGAAGGATCTCGGCATCGATCGCCTACCCCGCCATATGGAGTGCTTTGACAATTCAAACATACAAGGCACCAATCCCGTGGCGGCGTGCGTGGTCTTTAAGAATGGTAAGCCGGCGAAGAGCGAGTACCGAAAGTTTCATGTGAAAACAGTCGTCGGGGCTGACGACTATCGGACGATGCGTGAGATCATCTACCGACGCTATCGCCGTGTGCTGGACGAGGGGCAGCCACTCCCCGACCTGATCATCATAGATGGTGGTAAGGGGCAACTGCATGTCGCCTGCGAGACACTCAAAGAGCTGGGCATCTACGACAAAGTGTGCGTCTTCGGTCTTGCGGAGCGCTTCGAAGAGCTATACCGTCCAGGCGAGTCGGAGCCTTTGGTCTTGGATCGCCGGTCAGAAACGCTCAAGGTGGTCTGTCATATACGTGACGAGGCGCACCGCTTTGGCATCACTTTCCACAGAGATAGTCGCTCGAAGCAGCAGACAAAGAGCATCCTCGACGAGATCCCTGGCATTGGAGCACGCAGCAAGGAGACTTTGCTGCAAGCCTTCAAAACACCCCAGCGAGTCGTCAAGGCTAGTCGTGCCGAACTGATCGCAACCCTCGGCACGAGCAAGGGAAACAAGCTGTACAACCACCTACATCCTGATGAAGCTACGCTACATTCCGACGAAACTACAGAAACAACCTAGAGAAGAAACAGTATGAAAGCACTTTTACAGCGAGTCATCCACGCCTCTGTGTCGATCGACGGCAACTGCGTCGGAAGCATTCGACAAGGCATCGTCCTACTCCTCGGCATCGGCTACGAAGATGGTCCCGAACAGATCGAGAAGCTCTGCCAGAAGGTGTGCAAGCTACGCATCTTTGACGATGAGGAAGGCGTGATGAATCGTTCGCTGCTAGACATTGGTGGCGAAGCTCTTGTCGTCAGTCAGTTTACACTCATGGCAAACTGTCGCAAAGGCAACCGTCCAAGCTATATCGAGGCCGCTAAAGGGGAAGTTTCGGAGCCGCTCTACGAGCAGTTTGTCGCTAAGATGCGTCTCATCATGGGCTCAGATTCAATTAAAACCGGTAAATTTGGAGCCGATATGCAGGTAGAGATACATAATGACGGTCCTGTGACCATTATCTTAGACACCGACACGCTCTAATGGACGCTACAGACAAAGCAAAAGAGACAACGCTAGACGAGCTTCAGCAGCTAGTCGATGAGTGGATACACACCTACGGCGTGCGCTACTTCGATCCGCTGACCAATATGGCGATCCTAACGGAGGAGACGGGCGAGGTAGCACGTGTTATGGCACGACTCTATGGAGAGCAGAGTGCCAAGGCGTCCGATCATCTCGATCTTGCGGACGAGCTAGCAGACTTGCTCTGGGTGCTCACCTGCATTGCCAACCAGTGCGGAGTCAACCTACAGGAGTCACTTGAGAAGAACCTCCAGAAGAAGACGAAACGCGACGCAACCAGACACTTAAACAATAGCAAGCTAACCGCTCGCCCCTTAGATACAACAGAATAACAAACCTTCAAACAATAGAAACCAATGCATCAGATAGACAAATACCATAAAGCGATCTCACTCTACGAACCTATCGAAGGAGATGTTAGCGCCAAGGTCCAAGCGATCATCGACAAACACTATAAAGAGTGCTACACACCAGAGGTCCTCAAGCTACTCTACAGCTGTATAGACCTAACCACGCTGATGGGAGGTGATACCGACGAGAGCGTCACCAAGATGGTCGCTGGCGTCAATGACTTCGAGACCAATCACCCCGACATACCCAACGTAGCCGCCATCTGCGTTTATCCCGCTCTGGTGCCTACGGTCAAGGCTACGCTCACCTGTCCCGATGTACGCATTGCTTCGGTAGCTGCAGGCTTTCCCGCTAGTCAGACCTTCCCAGAGATCAAGGTCGCTGAGGTCTCTATGGCTGTCGCCGAGGGAGCCAACGAAGTAGACGTTGTCCTCAACCTAAATCGCTTTCTATCAGAGGACTACGATGGCGTCTGCACCGAGATCGAGGAACTCAAGGACGCAGCTCGTGGAGCGCACCTCAAGGTGATCATCGAGTCCGGTCTGCTCGCTGACCCACGTCAGATACAGATCGCATCGATTCTGTCGCTCTACTCAGGCGCTGACTTCATCAAGACCTCCACAGGCAAGGAGTATCCAGGCGCTTCACTGGAGGCCGCTTACGTTATGTGTCAGACGCTACGCAAGTATTACGAGCTACACGGTGAGCGTCGAGGCTTCAAGGCGAGCGGTGGTGTCCGCACGCCAGAGGACGTGGTCAAGTACTACTGCATCGTCAAGGAGATCCTTGGCGAGGAGTGGCTCACCCCTGAGCTCTTCCGTCTAGGTGCTAGCAGTCTTGGCAAGAATCTCCTCAAGGCGATCGAGGGATAAGAGACAAATTAAAAAGCTATGCCCCGCCACACCGATGAAAGTGGAGAGGGGCATAGCTTTTTGCCAAATCTGCTCACTGCAAAGCTAAAGAGAGCGCCAAAAGAGCCAAACAGCCCGAAACTAGCCAAAACGAGAAACTACAGAAGATGCCTCCAATATCGACCGAACAGCTTAACTATCAAGGCGTTTACCCCTCACAAGAGGCCATTAAAGCGCAAATTCCTGACGATTTTTTGACCGACTCGGGACTTTGTACGGGATTTGAGCAAGCATTGCGCCGTTTGTTGGGGGTAGAGCGTACGATCCATCTGACCTCTTCGCCACAAGTAGCACTTACCGCCGCACTACGCATGTTGCAGCTACGAGAGGGCGAGTCTGTCTTCGTACCAGCTTACTGGCGTAAGGAGTATATCCATAGTCTGCTCGCGATGCGGTTGCGTCCGATCTTTGTTGAGGTCACCTCCTTCAATATGGCTATGGACCCGCTCCTTCTCGGCAAGCACCTCGAGCGCATGACCGATGCCGGCACTCCCCTACCCCGCGCTATCATTGTGGCGCACGCTCACGGTATCCCCGCCAATATGGAGCTGCTCTGCTCCGTGGCGCAACGGTATAATATGACCATCATCGAGGACTGCTCGCAGGCACTCGGGAGTTATATCGATGAGCGAGCATGTGGCACATGGGGGCAGCTCTCCTTCTTTTCCTTCTCCACAGGCGAGATCATACAGGCTGGCACAGCCGGTGCGCTTAGTTGGGCCGAAAATCGTAGTCTCTCGATCGATGCACCTTATCACAGCTGGAGTGCTCAGGAGAAGCTTGCCATCGAAGCTTGGCTGCGTCCCTATCCGCTAGCCCCTCTGCAGGCAGCTATCTTACTTCCTCAGCTAGCGCAACTCAAAGAGGCTGTCGATAAAAAGCGTCTCATGGCTAAGCTCTACCGCAAATACCTCACGCAAGCCTTCGGTCTCCGCTATCTAAGCTGGCCGGAAGACACACCGCATAGCTATCGACCTAATTATAGTAGTCAGCCGATACATATCGAGCCCACGATGCTGCACTTCTCTCGTCATGAGCTCGGACGGACACTGCAGGAGGAGCAATTTGTCCCGCTCCTACCGCCCCTAGAGAGTCTCAGCGAGCTCCCTGCACTTCACGCCTACAGCAGTGTGGTTAGTGGCGTAGCACAAAGTATGGCGCCCGATCTGCTCTACCTGCCCAACGATAGCACGCTGACAGGTGCCCGCACCTTAGAAGTTGTCGAGGTCATTCGTCAGCTCGTTTACAAGTACAATAGCTAATCATCTTACGATGTCCACCCCTTTAGAAAAAGAAATAAGTAGTCGTCGCACCTTTGCCGTCATAGCGCACCCTGATGCGGGTAAAACGACCCTCACCGAGAAGCTCCTCCTCTACGGAGGCGCCATCCACGTAGCTGGAGCCGTCAAGAGCAACAAGATCAAGAAGAGCGCCACCAGTGACTTCATGGAGATAGAGCGTCAGCGTGGTATCTCCGTGGCAACCAGTGTCATGGGCTTCAACTATAAGGACTATAAAGTCAACATCCTCGATACCCCAGGTCACCAAGACTTCGCCGAAGACACCTACCGCACGCTCACCGCTGTGGATAGCGTCATCATCGTCATAGACCACGCCAAGGGTGTCGAGCAGCAGACGCGTCGTCTCATGGAGGTATGCCGTATGCGCCACACGCCCGTCATCGTCTTCATCAACAAGCTAGACCGCGAGGGACTAGACCCCTTCGACCTGCTCGATGAGGTAGAGCGAGAGCTAGGCGTTGTGACCACACCGATGGTTTGGCCCATAGGCATGGGAGATCGCTTCAAGGGCGTGTACAACATCTTCGACCACGAGCTCAACCTCTTCACGCCCAATAAGCAGCATGTCGTCGAGGACCTCCACCACATCGAGAGCCTAGACTCACCCGACCTCGTCAAGCATATCGGAGCCGCCGCTGCCGAGCGACTCGCCGAGGAGGTCGAGATGGTCGAGGGAGTCTACCCCACATTCGACCACGACGCTTATCTAGCAGGCGAGCAGGCACCCGTCTTCTTCGGCTCAGCGCTCAATACCTTTGGTGTGCGTGAGCTACTAGACACCTTCGTGCGTATCGCACCATCGCCCCAGCCCGTAAAGGCCGAAGAGAGAGAGGTAAGTCCTTACGAAGAGAGCTTCACCGGCTTCGTCTTCAAGATCCACGCCAATATGGATCCCAACCACCGTAGCTGTATCGCCTTTGTCAAGGTCTGCTCAGGGCGCTTCGAGCGCAATGCTTACTACCACCACACACGGCTCGACAAGCAGGTGCGCTTCTCCTCGCCTACCGCCTTCATGGCCAATAAGAAAGAGGTCATCGATGACGCCTACGCCGGCGACATCGTAGGACTCCCCGACACCGGCCTATTTCGTATCGGAGACACCCTCACGTCAGGCGAAATGCTCCACTTCAAGGGGCTGCCCAGCTTTAGTCCTGAGTTCTTTAAGTATATCGAGAATGCGGATCCAATGAAGCAGAAGCAGCTCATCAAGGGTACCGACCAACTCATGGGCGAAGGTGTGGCACAGCTCTTTGTCAATCAGTTCAACGGCAGACGCATCATCGGTACTGTCGGTCAACTTCAGTTCGAAGTGATCCAGTATCGACTACTCCACGAGTATGGCGCCGAGTGTCGCTGGGAGCCTCTGCACCTTTATAAAGCGTGCTGGATCGAGAGCGACGATGCCGAGGAGCTAGCCAACTTCAAGCGTCGCAAAGCTCAGTATATGGCTCTAGACAACGCAGGCCGAGACGTCTACCTAGCAGAGAGCAGCTACATCCTGCAGATGGCGCAGCAAGACTTCCCGCACATCCGCTTCCACTTCACCAGTGAGTTCTGAGGCATCTCCGCTCGCAACCCACTACCCAATCATTGTCGAAAAAAGGTCTCGTTCATAGACCAGGCAAAGATACTATCGCAGGCTACAGACTAACATTGGTCTGTAGCCTGCAAACATTTCAGCGGATCCTAGACTCCGCAAATCTCACGAGCGACCCTTTGTAAGAACGGACAGACCGCAGCAGTTACCCACCTTTAGGTATTGGGAACGAGGAGAATAGCTAGTACCTTTGTGTGTACATAAAGTTTTTTTTGCGACACGCATGAGTACCTATTCGCATCATCGCGTTTGGCTAGGTCGCACTATATATATCCTAGTCGCACTATCATCAATCTTCTGCACGCTCGTCGCTCAGAGCAATCCTGGGCGACGCACCTACAGCGGTGTGGTGCTAGACGCTATGTCGCAGGAGCCACTCATCGGTGCCTCACTGTGGGTTGAGGAGCTACATCAAGGCGTAGCTACAGATGCTGATGGTGCCTTCACCTTGTCTCTACCAACCAATGGGGAGTATCATATCAAGGTAAGCTATGTAGGTTACAAAGACTACACCTTCCGCTATAGTAGCAAGCGGGCGAGCCAAGCTCCTCAGCGTATCCTCCTCTTAAACGCTACAGCAGAGCTAAACACAGTCTTCGTTCACGGTAAGGGGCAGGCACAGCGACTGCGTGAGATCCCCTCGTCCATCACCGTCATCGACACACGAGAGCTGCACGGCACGGTCTCCTCACTCAATGAGGTCCTCAACCGCTCTATGGGTGTCAAGGTGACCAGCACTGGTGGCATCGGGAGTACTTCCCGTATGATCATACAGGGGCTAGACGGCAAGCGCATTGCGCTCTTTGTCAATGGCATCCCGATGGGTAGCTCGGATCAAACTTGTCTCGATGCCTTTGCTGTAGACCAAATAGATCATGTGGAGGTGTACAAAGGGATCATCCCCTCGTGGCTCGGTGGCGAGGGACTAGGTGGAGCAGTCAATATCATACTGCGTCACGAAGAGCAGCAAGACCATCTGACCGCATCCTATGAGGTGGGCTCCTTCCATACGCACAAGGGGAGCTTGCGCGCCAATAAGTACTTGCCCGCTCTCGGACTGAACCTCTCCCTAGCTCTCCAAGGGCTTTACACAGACAATGACTATACCTTTGACTCCCCCTTTGAGCATGGACTGGTGGTACGGCGAGATCATGACACCTATGCGAGCTATGGAGGCTCTCTGTCTCTGTCCCTGCACAAGCCGTGGATAGACCATCTGTCGCTCTCACTCAGTGCTGATCGCATCTATCAGGAGATACAAGGAGGTGTCCTCAATCTGCAAAACAACATCCAGCATGCCCACACCCACACGACGAGCCTACAGGGTGCTCTATCAGTCGCAAAGAGCATACTAGACGGCAAGCTCTATCTAAGCTCGACAAGTATCGTCGCGTACCAGTTGCTGAACCACGTGGACACCTCGCACTATTGCTACGACTTCGCTGGGCGCACCTTCCCCAGTGGCTCCGGTCAAGGCGAGATAGGTAGCATGCCCAATGACTCACATGACCAGCTCATCAACATACAGGAGCAGCTAAACCTGCGCTACCAGCTGTCGCCTGCTCATCGTCTCCTAGGCAATATCTCCTACCGCTTCGCCCGACGTGATCCCCACGATGAGCTAGCCAGCAAGTATACCAAGCTCGCTGTGAGTGGCTACCCTGGGTATATACACTCTCTCATATCAGGTTTGACACACGAGTGGAAGCTGTGGGACGAGCGCATTACCAATGAACTGGGTGTGAAGCATGTATACTTTCACTCCTCAGTATCTCCCCTAGGCTTCACCATCTACGAGCAGGATCACGCTCCACTCACCAGCTCACGCTCCGTATGGGGCGGTAGCGAAGCTATCTCCATCAAGGCTCTCCCCAATCTCACGCTCAAAGGCTCTACGCAATACACCATGCGCACCCCTCGTGCCGAGGAGATCATCGGTGACGGCGTACTCATCTACCCCTCGCCTAAGCTAGCCCCTGAGCGGAGCCTTAACTTCAACCTAGGCATCAACTGGCTCTGCAACCCTGACGACTACCCCAACTGTCGCATCGACCTCAACGGATACTATATGAATGTGAGGGATATGATCAAGCTAGTCATGGAGAGCCTTATCATGAAGTACACAAACTTCGGTCAGGTGCGCATAGCAGGCGTAGAGGCAGAGCTATGTGCCAACCTCTTCCCTTGGCTGACCATTCGCTCCAACATCACCTATCAAGATGCACGTGACAAGATGAGGACAGCGATCGGGGGCGGTCAGAACTTCCACTACAACTATCGTGTACCCAACATGCCTTACCTCTTTGGCAATGCGGAGATCCGTCTACAGGGCGACCAGCTACTCCTCTCCGATGATCATGCCGAGGGCTTTATAGCGTGCGAGTACACAGCACCTTTTAGCTATGGGTGGGAGGCGAGCAAGGTGAGCCGACTACAGGTACCTCGCCGATGGAACTTCAACGTGGGAGTTCAGTACACGCTCTTTCAGCATTACCACCTAGCTCTAGAGGTCAACAATCTCTTTGACACCAAGCAGTGGGCGGAGTATCAGTACCCACTCCCGACACGCTCGCTACGTGCCAAGCTCAAGGTCACATTCTAACTACTCAAGATGATTATAACCCTAATAAATAATAGAACGATGAAGCATCTTAGCTTACTAATCATGACCGCCCTCTTAGGGCTAGTCACACTCAGCTCATGTCAAAAGGAGGAAAACACTCCGCAGCAGACGCAGGGAGTCAAGTTTATCTACGCCTCACAGGTGGAGAATGCCTTCCAGCTCACGCCCCTAGCCGACCTCGCAGAGGGCGTGCAGACCTCATTTGACAATTCACAGACCCTCCCCGTGGGGCACCTCTTCTTAGAGAAGTACGGCGACTACATCTACGCCATGTCGGGCAGTATGTATGGCTATGGTGGCGAGCAGACGCTACGCAAGTATCAGATGAAGGATGGTAAGTTACAGGAGGTTGCGACACTCTCCTTCAAAGGCTCTCCCAACGTCCTTGAGGTCATCTTTGCCAGCGATACGAAGGCTTACGGCGTGACCTGCGCTAGCCGTGGTCAGCTCGTCATCTTTAACCCCTCCACCATGCAGGAGATGGGCGAGATAGACCTCTCTCCCTATGCTGCTACAGATCCCAAGGCTGAGGCTCCTGACAAAGATCCCGATGCTGGGACTGGTATCGTGCGAGATGGCAAGCTCTTCCTCTGTCTCAATCAGACAAAGTCCATGATGGAGCTATACGATGAGCCAGCCTCTGTGGCGGTCATTGATGTCGCCACGGACAAGGTCGAGAAGGTCATCAAGGACTCTCGCGTACAGAGCCTTGGTATGGTCGGACACACCAGTGCCATCCTCGACGAGGCAGGTAACATATACTTCTATTCAGGACCTCGCAGTGCTATGTTTGGCAAGCCTGAGGGTATCTTGAGGATCAAAAAGGGCGAGACCGACTTTGACAAGGAGTACTACGTCTCCGTGACCAAAGCTGATGGCGCAGAGCCCACCTCTTTTGGTATGACGATGACCTACTATCAGGGCAAGGTCTACTTCTTCCTGGAGAAGCCTTCGCTCGTTGTCGATCCCAACGACAAGACATTTACCAAAAACAAAGACTTCGTCCCCTATGAGCTAGACCTCAAGAGTGGCAAGGGCAAGATACTCCCTCTGCCCGGATCTAGTGGCTGGAGTGCTAATGCCACCATCGCCTACAACGGCAAGATCTACTTCGGCATACACGCTAAAGACGGTCTGGGCTTCTACAGCTACGACCCAGCTACAGGACAGGGTAGCAGTAAGCCAGTAGTAACTACGCCCGCAGGTATCTATACAATCATCAAACTCTAAATAATCATGAATAGACAAACTCGCACTGCCCTTCTATGGGCTTTCATACCGATGGGATACATCTTCCACACGCTCTGTGAGCTGATGCCACTCTTTGCTGGTCTCAGCGTAGCAACGGAAGAGATGACCACAGAGATGCTCCCTGCCATGACCACCTTTACGGGGTGGATGCTCTACCTAGTACCACTCATCGGGCTGCTCTGTAGCTGCTACGGCAAGCAGCGTTGGAGTACTATCGTCAGTTTTGTACTCGCTTGTATCACCTTACTGCTCAATATCTGTCACCTCTGCACAGACCTCCTACCCCACTTCTCCTGGGCACAGGCAGCTATACTACCATTCGTCTGCGTCGTCGCCGTCCTACTCGTCATAGATCTTTGGAAAGAGCTACGCACGAGCAAGGCGCAATGAGCGCAACGCTTTGATGGTTAGATAGAAGTTAGACAACAAAAACGAGAGGAGGCTGTCATATTAGTTGACAGCCTCCTTTTGTGTGCGCTTATTATCCTAGAGGACGACGAGGCCTGCGAGAAGGAGCTGCATCGTAAGGACGAGGATGACGAGCAGCGGGAGCAAGTAGCGCCACGTATGGCGTGAGAGCTGACTCGCCCAGGGGGTGATCGGTATGATGACCAGCGGTACAGCAAGAAGGAGCGTAGAGCGCATCGTCTCTGCCTGAACGAGTGCCAGCAAGAGGACGAAGGTACTCATCAGTAGTAGCGCTCTCTGTCGGTACCAGGTGACGACGTGAGAGCCTCCACGAATGCTTTCTAGCCCGATACGCGCCATGATGAGCAACAGGGCTATAACGCCCCACCCTATCCAGTCGAAGGGCGTAGCGGGGCTTAGAAGCATATCTACACTGAACCACAGCTGCGTATAGAGGTTTATCAATGGTGTAGCACCTTGCCAGAGGTAGAGCGTAGGCAGTACGAGCCAAAGGATCGCTATGAAGCCACAGAGATAAGCTAGGTAAGCGCGTAGCTGACGCACCTTCATCAAGGCAAGCAGCGACAAGCTCAGCGGTACGATCAGAAGCAACGGGGGGTAGAGTAGCACGGCAATGCCCATCATGAGTCCGGCGAGGGTAAGCGTCTGGCGCCTATCAGGACGATTGTAGCAAAGCATCTGCAGGTATAGCGATATGAGCAGCACGGGGAGCGCCCAGACAGACCAGCTGAGCGTAAAGAACTCCGTGAGCGGTACCAAGAGTAACGCCTGCAGGAGCAGTAAGAGCGATCGCTGACGGGGTGTGATGAGTAGGAGCTGTATGGCTATGCGGTCTGATAGTACTAGGGTAGCTACGAGTGCTAGATCGTTTGCCACTAGAGGGACTAGAGCCATCGTCTTGTTTACTTGGAAGCTTATAGAATCACCTAGATACCACTGTATAGCGGTACATAGTTGACACACGACTATCGAGACAAGGAGTGCCAGTGGAGCTGGGAGCGAAGTTTTATATCGTTGTATCATGACTTATAGCGCTTAGCGATCAAACTATCTAGATAGCCGTCTAGCTGCGACATATATTGGTCGAAAGTGTAGGGCAGTAGCGAATGCCTCGTGACCTCATCTCGGTGCTCTCCTATCAACTCATAGAGATGTCTCAAGGCTCGTGCTATATCCTCCGTATCTAGCGGGTTCAGTCGGTAACCCTCCTGCTCAGAGCGAATGAGTGTGCAGGAGCTCGCCACCTCGCTCACCGTTACAGGCATGCCCAGTGCGAGCGCCTCGGCAACCGTAGCTCCAAAGAGTTCGTTTGTACTCGGCAGTATCAGCGCATCTCCGAGTCCGTAATGCGCATAGAGATCACTCCCCTGCTGCTTGCCGGCAAATGTGACACGCTCCTCTAGCTTGAGCATCGTAGCTTGCTGACGCAGCTCCGCGTCCATCGGTCCATCGCCCACCATCAGCAGCTGTAGGTCTAGCCCTTCGTCGAGGAGTAATCTGAAAGCCTCTAGGAGACGAGGCAAGTTCTTTACCTTATCGAGTCGCCCCACGTAGAGGATCACCGCCCGCCCGTCAGGGATAGCATAGCGGGATCGTAGCGCTGCGGTCTGCTCCTCTGCTAGTGCGACCTGTCGCTGCAGGTATTGCTCATCTTGGACGATCGGCAAGTAGTGCCACTTCGATAGCTCTCCATGGCATAAGTCTCGATAGCGATCCCTCACCTGATCGCTGCAGAGTATCACCCCATCGAGGCGATCTAGGAGCCAGCGCTTAGACCAGTAGGAAGAGTCAGCGATAGTTGCCTCGGCCGTCACCAAGTTGTCATCGCACATAGAGACAAGACGTGGTAAGGGACGTGCCGAGCGTCCACGCAGTAGGTAGAGCATCCCTGTCAGGAGGTTAAACTCACTACAGAGGATCAAGTCATACGGCTTGCGCAAGATACGCAGTAGCTCGGGACGCAGATTAGGGAAGAAACGACCCCCAGGGGCTAACAGCTTATAGTCAAACTGTATGCGCTCCCCTTGCTGTGCTAAGTTAAAGTCTTGCTCCAGAGGCTGACCATACTCTAAGTATAGCTCCACATCGTACCGCTTCGTCAGATGGTTGAAGAGGTCTATCCGGTAGGGAGCCAGTGCTCTATGAATGATTAGTATGCGAGGCGTGTACTGCATCTCGTTAGCAGCTACTTACCAGTTGTCCCAGTCGAGGAGATCAGACGACGGATTGTCTTGCTCCTCATCATCGTCGAGCGTCTCTTCGTTCCACTCCTCTAGAAGTGGCTCATCAATGACCGGTGCCTGGAGGAACTGCTCTAGGTCCCGTCGCTCACGCTTGGTCGGTCTACCAAGGCCTTGCGCACGATCTACATAGCCCGACATACGCTTCATCTCTAGCAGCTCATACTGCTCAGGAGGTGTCACATTGAGGATATACTCAGGGACCAGCTTAGCCCCCATACGATTGGTCGTGGTCTGCAGTACCTTAAAGGATAGTGTCACAGGCGGCTTGCGCACCGATATGATGTCGCCCGCCATGACCATCTTGGCTGGCTTAGCAGTCACATCATTGATCGCTACCCTACCCTTCCGACAGGCATCCTGCGCTATGGAGCGTGTCTTGAAGATACGCACCGCCCAGAGGAAGCTATCGATCCGTACTGGTCTGCTCATGGCTTGACTAGTTAAAGCTATTCATCGTCCGCTCCACGCCCATCAGGCAGAAGCTCTCGATCATCTCATCGACACGCTCCAGGAGACGAGGCATGTCGGCCAGCTCCCCCTCGGGAAACTGCGCCAGCACATACTCTATCTGCTTACCCCTCGGGTAGTCATGTCCTATGCCAAAGCGTAGTCGTGGATAGCGATCCGTACCGAGAAGCTCCGTGATATGCTTGAGTCCATTGTGCCCGCCAGCACTACCGCCAGGCTTCATACGGAGCGTGCCGAAGGGAAGTGCCAAATCATCGAGACAAATTAATATATGGTCTACTGGGATCTTCAACTCCTGCATCCAATAGCGCACGGCCGTACCGCTCAGATTCATATAGGTAGAAGGCTTGAGGAGCGTCAGCTGAACATTCTTAATGCGTCCTGAAGTGATCTCCCCATGGCGAGCCGTAGACCAAGTCCATCCCTGCTTATCAGCAAGGTGGCTCACCATACGGAAGCCGATGTTGTGTCTCGTGCCACGATACTCCTCTGTAGGATTACCGAGCCCGACGATTAGGTATTGATTCATATTGCGATAGATGTCAATGGTAGCGAGACCGCATCGCTCAGTCTCACAGAGAGCCTATCTACGCCACTGCTTAGGCGCAGCAATAGGGATCTCTGGTAGGAGGTTCTCACGATCTATATCTATCGGATTAATCTGGTGATTAGGTGCAATAGGCGAGAGCGTTGGTACGGGAACCATAACCGTCCCCTCCTCGATCAGCTTATTCATCTCAGGCACACGCCCAGCGCTTAGATAGCGACTCGAGAAGTAAGCGCTGCGACTGAGTCGCTCGATGATGATACCACGACTATTGGTACTATGCATCATGACAAGATCGCCGTCGACGACATCAATGACCATCGCCACATGCCCCACACGACCGCTATTGCGATTACGACCCTTGAAGAAGAGCAGATCCCCAGGTAGCACCTCCTCTCTTTTGATCCTCTTGACATAGTTTGCTTGTGTAGCGGATCCACGTGGCACGGTGATGCCATATCGTGAGTAAACGTATGATACGAAGCCCGAGCAGTCCATGCGCCAGGGCAGATTACCTCTATAACCGTAAGGCTTGCCTAGTAGTTCCTTGCCCGTATCGATCAAGTCAGCGACCAATTCGTCGTGTGCCGTCTGGGCTTTTTTATCTCCTCCTACACGATGTATGGGGGGACGCTTCAGTACGGGATGCTTGAAGGTCATACCGCTGGGACTCTTGGCTGCACATTGACTCAGGAGCAATGTGAGCAGGAAGGTGCTTAGGAGCAGTCTGATAGATCTAGGTTTATAACTCATCCAGTATGTCGTTGTAGCTATGGGTAGCTGTACGTTTGGGGCAAAGGTACTAATTTCCCTAAGTAAAAACAAGCGACCTGCCTCGCCTCCACTCCAAATTGCATTTTGGAGTGGAAAATACGAGAAAACAGTCGACTAATTTTCAAAAACAGTCGACTGATTTATCGTTGGCATATAGCATAGCTATCATAGACAGTAATTGCCACAAGTACTATAAACGGACTTAGTCGTTGCAATTATAACTTTTGTTTCTCCTATTTCATTTTATCTGAATCGAGAATAGTTATCTGTTTTCCATCTATTTTAATGGCACCGTTATCTTCAAATTCGGAAAGGCATCGCAATAGCGAGAACTTCTGAATACCGAATGTGTCGGCTATCTCCTGACGGCTATTACTGAGTTTTATTGTGCGGCTTTGTTGTTCTTTGGCTGCTTTCATCAAGAAGTAAGCCACCTTTTCGCGGACAGTGAAGAGGGATAGCATACGAAGTTTCTGGGTGAGGAAGACATCAATAGACGAAAGAAGCTGAATGAAGTTCATTCGTATGCGCTCGTTGGTATCTATCAGATGTTTAAGTTCCGATGGCATCATGCGCATAATGGTAGTGTGCTGTGCGGCTTCTACACTTACGGGCATAGCGTTGTTCTTGGCAAAAATAAACGCTGGAGCTATCAAGACACAAGCTTTCAGACGGTTTATCTGCACTTGCTTGCCTGACAAACCAGTCATATGCGAAATCAGTTCGCCTTTGAGGATAAAGTCGGCATACTTGCAAGGCATACCAGCAAGTGTGTAAATCTCCTTGGCAGGATATTCCACTATTTTATAGGTTACCGTTTGTAATAGCTCTTTGATTTCCTTAGCAGTTAATCCATTGAAAAAGGGACTATTTGTTAGTATTTCGTGCATTGATACTTCCATATTTGTTTGCTTTTAAGAATAATGCACTTTACTCTTTCTTGTTGTATGTTAAAAGAAAATCCCTCGATAGTTGTTTATCGAGGGACATGTATGTCAGAGAATATATTTCTGAATGTCTTCTTCCACTGTAGAATTGCCTGCAAGTCCGAAATTGTCAACCAACACTTGTAGTACGCCTTCAGAAACGAAAGCTGGAAGGGTAGGACCGATATGTATATTCTTCACGCCAAGGTGCAGAAGGGCAAGCAGAACGATGACTGCCTTCTGCTCGTACCATGCGATGTTGAAGAAGATTGGCAGGTCGTTGATGTCGTTTGCACCAAAAATCTCTTTCAGTTTGAATGCCACCACTGCCCAAGAATAAGAGTCGTTGCACTGTCCAGCATCAAGAACACGCGGAATACCATTAATATCTCCGAGGTTTAACTTGTTGTATCTATACTTTGCACAGCCGCTGGTGAGGATTACAACATCTTTTGGCAGAGCCTTGGCAAACTCTTCGTAATAGTTGCGGCTCTTCATACGGCCGTCGCAACCGCTCATCACGACAAACTTGCGGATAGCACCACTCTTCACAGCTTCTACTACTTGGTCGGCAAGCGCAAATACTTGAGCGTGTGCAAATCCGCCTACAATTTCTCCAGTTTCTATTTCCTGTGGAGCCTTGCAGGTCTTAGCCAATGCGATAACTTCAGAGAAATCTTTCTTACCATCTTCGCCTGTTGCGATGTGCTTCCAACCTGGGAAACCAGTAGAGTTGGTTGTGAATACTCTCTCAGCATAGTTTGCATTCTTTGCAGGCGGTACGATACAGTTTGTAGTAAATACGATAGGACCATTGAAGCTTGCAAACTCTTCCTTCTGCTTCCACCACGCATTGCCGTAGTTGCCCACAAGGTGCTTGTATTTCTTTAGTTGTGGATAGTAATGCGCTGGCAACATCTCGCCGTGGGTATAAACGTCGATGCCTGTGCCTTCTGTCTGAATAAGAAGGTCTTCAATATCCTTAAGGTCGTGTCCTGAAATGAGAATACCAGGCTTCTTGCCAACACCGATATTAACCTTTGTGAGTTCAGGGGTACCGTATGCTTCTGTGTTGGCTTTATCGAGCAATGCCATTACGTCTACACCATATTTACCTGTTTCGAGTACGATGCCAAGAAGTGTTTCCTTATCTGCATCTGGAGCAGTAATCGTGGCAAGAGCCTTGCACATGAAAGCAATAATCTCTTCATTCGTTTCGCCTAAACGAGTCGCATGGTCATAATAAGCGGCTATACCTTTAAGACCAAGAACGGTAAGTTCCTTCAGTGAACGGAGGTCAGCGTTCTCGTTGCGAAGCACTCCTTCGCGTTCGCCTTCCTCAGAGTAGTCAGACTTCTCGCCACCCCAGTGAACTTCTTGATAATTAGGGAGAGTAATGTTCTTGCTTAAAGCTGTTTCGAGCAATTGTTTTTTCAGAGCAATGCCCGTGTCCACCTTATTTAATATACTCTGGTCATCAAAGTTCGCATTAGTAATCGTTGAAAACAATGCATCTACGAGGAAGTCAGCAACTTCTTTTGATGCATTTTCCCCCAGCGTATGTTGGATAGTTCCCACACCACGTACAACGCTGAGCAACAAATCTTGCCACTTTGAAGTTTCAGCCTCTTTACCGCATACACCCTTAATGGTGCAACCTGTTCCCTTTGCAGTTTCCTGACACTGGAAACAAAACATCTTATTTTCTGTCATAATGATTTCGTTTAAATTTCTGATGGCTTCTGACGCAAAGGTACCGATATAAGAACTAAAGCCTGGTAACATTTGTGACCAAGCACTGTTAAAGCATTGCTAAAAAAGTAGTATTGTAATTATGGTATGGTAATTAGAGGTCTGATAATTAACCATAACTATCTGATAATTACGCACATTCCAGTGTCAAGTGCAACACAGTTACAAATGTAGGAAAAAAACTTCATGGGGAGTTTTATAGCCTAGTTTTTTGCGAGACGCACATTCCCGCACATTGCTATTGCTTGCTAAGCTTCACTGCAAGTGACAGAGTACAGCACTACTTGTCTTACGCCTAGTGTCTATTGTGGCTACCTACAGGTGAAGCGGCTACCTACAGGCAAATAGAAAGTATTATCAAAAGAGCAGCGTCTGCGCATATCTCTGGTCCAGAGAGTCCTCTACGACAAAGAGGTAGCTCTCTCCCTTTGTGAGGAAGTCTAGTCCAGCTGACGAGACTCCGTCTGCTACCGTCACTCTGCGAATGAGTGTGGCAGACATATCGTAGACGGAGATCACTTGAGGTGTCACTTCGCTCCATAGGAGCTTGTCGCCTTCGATCCAAAGCCTTGGCGTAGCCCTTTGCACTAGCTCTATAGCCACTGGATAAGATACATAGTCGCAATCATTTCCATACTTTGCCTTGTACTCAAATGATGGGCTATGGAAGCATCTAAACTTCTCATTAGTACTATCGAAGAGTTGCGTATCTCCCGTAGGATCATACCAAAGAGGGAAGATCCCCTGCAGGTTATCTCGCTCCTCACAGCCTATAAGCTGCGTGAAGCTCCTGCGCAAGGTGTCTACGACCGACCCTTCTGCTGTCTCATAGCGAACATCTATCTTGTAGTGCTGTCGTATCAGCTGATGACCATCTATATCGACTAGCTCACGCTTCTCTACGATAGCCTTAGCGCCTAAGATGCCGTGTCTTTGGGGATCCATCTGCTGATAGTTAAACCCGATGGGGACCTCCTCTCCCTCCTGAGCATCAAGGTCATACTTGAGATACTTCTTACCATCGCATAGATCGTACGCCTTAGCACCTTCATAAAGCACCAACCCTGTCTTGCGATCGAACAAATGTCCCCGCTCGTTATAAAACTCCGTAACAGTCTTAAGACAGGGGATCTCATCTACGACTGTATCCTGGACGATAGCCACCTTGATGTACCCATACTCATATCCGTAGGGGACTCTCAAGGAGGCAATGTCGTAATACCACTCCGACCCTACGCCTGGATGCAGGGGCAGAGCCTCTTGTGCTGCAAGCCCTAGAGAGCCCAGCAAGATAGCAAGCATACAAGAAAGTAATCTGTGTTTAGACATAGGATTTATTGTTTTTGAAGTATGGGCTTGCTGAGCCAGTAGACTCAGCAAGCCCTATCTATTACTAGATAAGTGTAGTGCTAGATCGAGTTAGTATCGTGATCCTACGATCTGTACGAGGCAACGAGTGAGCCCGTCAAACTCACGCAGGAGTACTTGACGCATATCACCCTGTGCGTTGTAGACCGTGACCATACCAGTCTCGCTGTCATAGGTGTAGTCTTGGTCGACGCCGTTGGTCTTGAGATACTGTTTGAAAGCTGCGGACTGAAGACCCTTATAAGTTATGATCCGTCTGCTTGATTACCTTCTCTCCATTGACGATGTAGATCCCATCTGGGAGCTGCTGAAGATCTGTGGGCAGTTGCTGTCCGCTAAGGTCATATATGACCGTCGTCTGGGGTTGATCTGGCGTTACAATCTCAACGCCCTGAGGCTCAAACTCTTCAATATCCGAAAAGTCTTGCCACTGTTCACTTTGCTGATATAGCTCTTTGGTCCCTTTAGGTACGCGGAGCTTGCATGGGACGGCACCAAATCCTCTAAAGAAGACCATAAGTCCTAGCGTTATCTTACTGGGGTCAGTCATCTGTACAGTGATCTCACTGAGACTCTTGTCAAAGCCAAAAGTTAAATCTCCGATGTAACTCAAGCCACTGGGTAGCTCTACACTCTTAATAAACTGATTGTCGAAGAGTCCAAACTCCTTGATGATCTGTACGCTCTTGGGGAGGCTATAAATGGTATCCTGCTTGCCTGCAGGGTATTGGATTAGTGACACTTGTGACTTGTCGTAGAGGACTCCATCGTGAGAGGTGTAGTTAATGTTTTCTGGAGAGACCTCTATCGCTGCCAGACTATGACAGTCGTGAAATGGTGCGTTACCAATCTCCGCTACCCCAGAAGGAATAGCTATTGCCTTTAGCTCATCACATCGTGCGAAGCCATAGTCTTCGATGACTTTGAGACCATCATGTAGTGTCACGCTGGTCAGTGCTACAGTGCCTGCGAAGGCTAGTGTACCTACTTTGTTAATGGAGGTAGGTATTGCGAAGCTGCTCCCCTCCTTGCCGGCAGGGTACTGCACAATAGTCTGCTTATCTGCCGTATACAGGACGCCATCGATTGTCGTGTAGGCTCTGTTTTGAGGATTTATATCGATCTTCTTGAGCTTGAAGCAATCGGCAAAAACGCCTCCACCGATCTCTTTTACAGATGCTGGGATGAGTACCTCTGGCAGGTTTTCGCAAGCACTAAAAGCAGCCTCCTCGATGGTCTCCAGCCCCTCCGATAGCGTTAGCTCTTGGAGTGCCGTATTGCTACTAAAGGCGTTGTCGCCTATCGATCGTACACTTGACGGGATAACAATCTTGGGGATAGCGATGCATCCGCTGAAAGCCCAGCGACCGATAGTTGTGACAGTCTTGGGGATTTCTAGACTTGATAGGGCAACACACTCGGTGAATGCAAATGGCTCAATGATCTCTAGTCCTTGTGCGGGGAGAGAGACTGTCTCAAGCTTTTCGCAACTCTCAAAAGCCCCATCACCAATCTCCTTGAGACTAGGCGGGAGTATAATACTCTGTAGACTGATACATTCGAGGAACGAACTCTTGCCAATGCGCCTAAGGTCATCTGGAAGGTTGAGATTGGTCAGTCGGACGCAATTACTGAATGCGTTGTCTCCGATCGTTGTAATCCCTGACGAGATCGTAATGGTCTCGATTTGCTCTAGAAACTCCCCCCATGGAGCTTCGCCTAGCCCATAGTTGGGCATATCTCCAGTTCCAGAAAGAGTCAGAGTAGCTGTCTCTTCGTTGTAATCCCACGAGAGGGATCCTGTCTTGCCACTGGTCTGTGCCCATGCACTTGTCACAGACAAGAGTAGCGTGGTGGCCAGAATGAGTAAATGTCTTACCATAACTAGTTGTATTTAGATTGATTAGTATGCATGGTGGTTGTTCTTTTAGCCCTGTCACATTGCTACAAAAACGGTATCTCCTCTCGTTGCAACAAGATAATACAGTGTGTAGACTACGGAGCTACTCGCCTCAGCGTTGAGTACATCCCAGAGCCAAGTATAACACACCTGCAAATATATAAAAAACTTCATGAAGCGTTTTTTTAGATCCAAGAAAGCTGTCGACCAGCTTTCTAAGTTTATATGCAAGTAAAATGCGAAGTTTTTTCTCGTTTCGGAAACTCAGTCGACTTCTCTTCGGGTGAACCGCTCGGCGGGGTGGAAGCTTCCACCGTAGGGGCGGACCTGTGTGTCCGCCCGTCCTCACCTGAGCGCAGTCTATTCTGCGGGCGGACACGTAGGTCCGCCCCTACACAAGCTACGTCAGCACGACAATTCCATTCATCAAACGCTGTAACCTCGATCTGTAGGGACGCGGTTCGTAGTTAGCTAGAGGCACTGGTGCCACTAGAAATACTAGTACCTCTAGAAAAACTAGCTCCCCTCTAACCTCTAATTTCTAATATCTAAGCTCCTCCACGTGGATATTTCCAAATCCCCACGTGGGGAAGAAAAAATATCCACGTGGGGAAGAAATGAAACTTCGGAGGAATCAAATGATATGTCGGAGGAATCGTTTCGCGCCCACGTGGAAAATAAAAAATAGCCACGTGAGAATTTGAGATTTCTCACGTGGCTATCTGTGGAAGCTGTCACTTCTTGTGACGCTCTCCTGACGCCTATCGCATGATTTTGGACTATAGGCGGTGAGGGTTTGCTACCTCTTGACAAATTTGTAGGTGGTGTCTCCTACCTGTACGATGTAGGCTCCTTGTGGTAGATAGCCTACGTAGATAGAGCTATCGTCTTGGTCGTACACTTCGCTCAGGAGCTCCTCGCCAGAGGCTGCATAGACCTTCAGTAGGGTAGCAGGCATGGTCTCAGCGAGACGTACATAGAGGCGCTCGTCTGCGGAGTTGTAGTAGATAGCTGTCTCTGTCGTAGCGAGTTGTGTCACGGAGACGGTACTTCTACCAGGATATGGCTGTGGGTCACCAGCATTACCATTCATGAGCTCCCAGCCCTTGCCGGTAGCTACCTTGACTTGTCTATCGGTGATGTCGTTTTTCTCCTCTCCCTCTGCTATGTCGATGGCGATAAATCGGCCTGCAGCGAGGAATGTCGGATCTAGTAGCTTGAACTTAGGGATCGACTCCACAATGACCTGCATGGCATGCTCATCGATGGCGTTGACGGAGATGTCGGCGTACTGAAGCTGCTTACAGGCTGAGAAGTCTAGCGAGGTGAGGTTGTTCTCAAAGGCGATGAAGTCTAGTAGTTTAGGTGTCTTCGTCAGATCTAGCTCGGTAAGCTCATTCCTCTCGCAGAAGAGCTTATTTATCATAGGATTGTGCGAGAGATCGAGCTTCTTAAATCCACAATTAGCCATATTGATGTACTCGAGCTTGGTGTTCTTAGAGAAGTCTGGATCGAAGGTAAAGTTGATTTTCTTGATCGCAAGCATCTTGAGCTCGGGAAGACCAGAGAGGAAGTCGAGTGAGGTGAGCTTCTTGTTGAGATTGAGGTTCAGCTCCTCTAGTAGAGGATTGTTTGATAGATCTAGCGTGGTCAGATTATTACCCCCGAGGTGTAGCTGCTTGAGCTTGGGGTTGTGAGAGACGTCTAGTGACTTCATACCTATTAGGTCAGCCTTGAAGACCTCTAGCTTGGGTAGCATAGAGAGATCTACGGTCTTGAGATCATAATTCATACTGCACTGTACGAAGGTGAGGTCGGGACACTTAGAGAGGTCTAGTGAGGTGAGCTCGGTCTTTTCGCAGTAGAGTATCCTTAGCTTAGGATTGTGTGTTAGATCGAGTGTGCCGAGTTTGTTACCACTGAGCACAGCCACCTCAAGCTCTGGCAGCTTAGAGAGGTCTATCGCCGTGAGCATAGAATTCTGCACACCGAGCTCTCTGAGCTTAGGATTCTGCGAGAGGTCTAGCTTCTTAATCATATTTGAGTGGCAAAAGAGCTTCTCAAGATCAGTCTGCCCAGTGACGTCGAGCTCCATGATCCCTGTCTGGTAGCACCATAGCTCCTTAAGGGTATTGATCTTGGAGAGATCGATAGCGGTGAGTGCTGTCTTATTGAGATTGAGGTAGGTGATGGGACCATAGATAGTCGTCTTGGTCAGATCTTTGGGCAGGTCGATAGGTCTCTTTTCGGTTCCCTTTTGGATCTTCTCATTGTCCTGGCACTGACCGTCACCATTGAGGTCTATCCAGCAGCCGTCTACGGGAGCGACGACACCTATGAGGAGCGAGGCGTTTTCGTCATCGGTGATGAAGGTTAGATCGATGCTGGGCTCCATGAGCGGTGTCTGAGCCTTCGTCTGTGTAGCTACTCCTAGCAGAGTCATAGCCAGGAGTAGGAGTAAGGTGTATTGTCTTTTCATAAGATAAAGTGTGTGTATAGTGAATAGTGCTGATCTACAGAATGAGCGCTAGTCCATGGATCAGACAGATCATCTTCAAAGGTACGAAAAAAAGGGGAGAGGCGAGTCTCAACTCTTGTCGCTAAGCGCGCTTACGATAGGTTAGGATGGCAGCAGCACCGTTGACCACGGCAAAAACAGAGAGCGCTGTCAACTCGCGCCATAGCTCGGTGAAGGCTACCGACTTGAGGTAGTAGGTGCGCATCAAGATGCTGTAGTGCGTGAAGGGGTGTGACACGGCTAGGGCACGTGCCCACGACGGCATACCCTCGATAGGTGTGAAGAGCCCCCCGAGGAGTATGAAAAACATCATGACGAAGAAGAAGGAGAACATCGCCTGCTGCTGCGTATGCGCAAAGTTGGTAATGAGCAGTCCTAGTCCGCTCATGGCAAGGACGTAGAGCATGGTGCCGACGATCATCATCCCGACATTGCCTTGGGGCCATAAGCCGTACATCAGTCCGACGATAGGGTGTGCCAAGAAAACCATGAGTATCGATATGACGATATAGGGGAGCGCCTTGGAGAGCATGAAGATGAGCGGGTGGATCGGCGTGACATTCATCTGCTCGATGGTGCCAACCTCCTTCTCCTGCACCATGTTAAGTGCTGGGAGGATGAATGCGGTCATCGTAATGAGCATGGCGACAAGGCCGGGGATGATATAGTTCTTATAATTCGCCTGAGGGTTGTAGCGATTGACCTCGACGATGCGGAGCGGTATGGTAGCTAGCTCCTTCAGTCCCGTCGACTCGTTGAGCTGAGCGGCAAACCGCTGTACGATCTGCTGTGTGTAGCCTCCGGCGACGGCACCTTTTGTAGCGTTGAAGGCGTTGATTCGCGCCTCTATCTGAGCCTTTTGATCACGCATGAGTTGCTCCTCAAAGCGTGGCGGGATCGTTATGATGAGATCGGCCTTACCATCCTCTATGAGCTCCATACCTTCCCGAAGGGTGGGGGGTAGCTTGCCCTGCCAAGCGTTGACAAAGTAGCCCGAGCTAAAGAACTGCTGTTGTAGTCTCTGTGATAGCGACGTATGGTCGTGGTCGATGACGACGGTCTGCAGATTCTTGATATCCGTAGTCGTAGCAAAGGGGAGAAGCATCAAGACGACGATAGGGTACATGACGACCATGCCGAGCAGCAACCTATTGCGGAAGAGGTTGTATATCTCTTTTCGTATGAGAGCTAGTAGCATAGTTCGTAGGCGTGGTTTGATGTTTTCACTCGAGCTTCTTCTTGAAGTTGAGCAGCGCTAATATGACCAGTACGATGCTCATGCCCGTCATGATGAGCGACTCCCAGAGGATCGAGGACCAGCCGAGACCCTGTATCATCAGTTTCTTGAGTGCTATAGAGTACCATGTGGCAGGGATGGCTCGTGCGATGTATTGTAGCAGTATCGGCATACTCTCGATCGGGAAGAACATGCCTGAGAGCATCGCTACAGGGAGCAGGAGTCCGGCGCCGCTGATGAGCATGGCAGCGGTCTGATTGTCCGTTATGGTGCTGATGAGCATACCGAGGAGGAGCGACACGAGGATGAAGAGGAGCGACACGAAGAAGATAGCACTCACCGACCCAAGCAGCGGCACTCCCAGCACGAAGCGTGACAAGAGTAAGATGGTGATCACGTTGAAGATGCTCAAAGTGAAGTAGGGGACGGTCTTAGAGAGCAGTATGGTGATCGGATTGACGGGCGAGGTGAGTAGGACCTCCATAGAGCCAAACTCCTTCTCCCGAACGATCGAGACGGAGGTCATCAAGGCGCAGATGATCATCAGCACAAGCCCCATAACGCCTGGCACGAAGTAGTAGGGTGCCCGCATCTCAGGGTTATAGAGTAGCGTCGTGAAGGTCTCTATCTGGTAGGGTCTCACGGTCGCCATACGCATTGCCATGAGCGCACCAAACTGCTCTAGATACTGCTGCACGGTCGTGTAGATGATCCCCTGTACCTGCGCACTGATGAGTGCCGAGGTATTGGGATCGCTCGCATCAAGACGGAGCTGCACGGTAGGCTCAGTGCCTGCGAGCAGCTCTTTGTCTATGTTGCTTGGTAAGACGATGATGACGTGCGCTGCTCCTGTGCGTAGCGCTTCGTCCATATCTTTGTATGGAGTGATCAAGCTGACGGAGCCTACCGCATCGCTCTCGTCAAGGTGTGTGAAGAGTCTCTCGACAAAGGGCGTACGCGTCGGTGTCGCCACGACCACATCGATCTGCTTTACCTCAGAGGTGAGCGCAAAGCCGAAGGCTAGCACCAAGACGATGGGCATACCTATCAGAAGCATCAGCGTAAGCGGATCCCTGAAGATGTGGATGAACTCCTTGCGGACGAACTTGAAGAAGACGCGCATGATGACTTAGAGGTTAGAGATTAGAAATTAGAGGTTAGAGATTAGAATGGAGAAGAGTCTCTTAGTCATTGTCCTAACTTCTAATTTCTAATCTCTAAAGGCTATAGAGGAAGCCCTCGGCGACTTGCTCGGCGGTCTTACGACCCGCTACCTCCTCTAGCAGTCTGAAGGCAAAGGGTAGTGCCAGTGCTGGACCGCGTCCTGTGACAATATGTCCGCACACCTCTACATCGGCACCTGTCAAGACGAAGCCTGGTACCTGCTCCTCAATGCCTGGATAGCAGGTCGCACGCATCTTACCATCGCCGATACCAGTAGCGCCCAGTACTCGTGGAGAGGCACAGATAGCAGCGATCGTACCGCCCGCCTCGTGCTGACGACGTATCAGCTCGAGGAGTGGCTCACACTCGTTGAGCTTGGTCATACCGCCAGGTAGTGCGATAGCCTTGGGGAGTACTCCACTATGTAGCTCCTCGAGGAGCATATCTGCTTGGATAGTCACATCATGTGAGCCTCTTACAGCGAGAGAGCCTGTGATAGATACTGTGGTGACGGGTTGATTACCACGTCTGAGTACGTCAATGATGGCGAGTGCCTCGACCTCTTCGAAGCCCTCTGCGAGGAAGACTAGTATATTGTTCATATTACTCATGCTATTTGTTGTGAAGTTAGTAGGTAATTAAGAGTCTCTTGTCAAGGTTGCTCAGCAAGCTAGCCCTTGACATCAAAGTGATAGGTGATCGTGCCCTTTTGATCAGGCACACCACCCAAAGCGTTAAAGCGTGTCTTGCGAGCTGCATCGACAGCTGCCTTGCGGAGTGCGTTGTCCACCACGTTGGTACCACGCAGGCGGACCTTAGCGTTGGTCACCTGTCCAGCGGCGTTCACCGTGATCTCGACAACGACCGTACCACGTATGTCAGGTACGCGTGTCGGCATGACCGGTCGTCCACCATTGCCCACGATCGAGCGACCATCCAGCGACCATCCAGCAGAGGAACCAGCCCTCCCCTTGTCAGCGACACCGCTACCTGCGTCGCTCTTGCCCGTACCAGACTCAGCGCCCGTTGGCTTCTTACGATCGAAGAGTCCAGAGACCTTGTTATCCACATCACGCTCAGAGGGTCCAGTAGGCTTCTGCACGACCTTGGGCTTCTCTTTCGTTGGTGTAGCTCGTACGGGAGTAGGGGTAGGACGTGGCGTAGGGGTAGCTTCAGGAGCCTTAGGTGCTGGTTGCTGAGGAGACGCTGGCTGTGCACTCTTGGATGCCGCAGAGGAGGGACGAGCAGAGGTAGATGCGGCAGCTACCAAGTCTCCTTGATGCTCGATCTTGTCGCCAAAGTCTGGATCTACACCGACGGAGATCCATATCTCCTTGTCTCTCGTGTGCTTTTGCTCAGAGGCATCCATACTGAGCCAAAAGAGCAAGCCCACGACGAGCAGATGTAGCAGCAAAGCTACACCTCCAGCGATCCATCTATCATAGCGAACCTTAGACATCTCTCTCGGTGCTGTTATCTTGTAAAGCTTCTGTCGCCAAGATCATACGTAGTCCAGCGGTAGCCGAGGCGTTGAGCACCTTGACGATCTCACCATACGATACGGATTTGTCGGCGTAGAGGACTACGTAGGGATCCTCCTCCTCGTCGTGTGCCGCTCCTATCTCGTAGAGTCTAGCCTCCAGCTCCTCGACAGGTAGCATCGTCACTTCAGGTGCACTCTCTGTGGATATGTAGTAGTAGCCCTCAGCATCGATGGTGATGCGTGCCACCGGCTCTTGCGTTGTGGCGGTCGACTGCGAGGAGGGCAGATTGACCTTGATCGCATTCGGTACCACTAGCGTGCTGACCACCATAAAGAAGATCAGCAGCAGGAAGATGACATCGGTCATCGATGCCATGCTAAATACAGATATATGCTTACTGCGTCTCTTGATACTCATGAGCTTAGCATTAAGTGGTGTAGCACGGTCGCTTACAGTTCGTTGATCACATCCATAAAGTCTAGCGTATTAGCCTCTAGACGATTGACGATGCGGTTGATCTGTCCGACCAAGTAGTTGTAGAGAAAAAGCGTCACGATACCGACGATCAGACCGCCCACAGTCGTGACCAACGCTTGGTAGATACCGCTCGAGAGGAGCGATACATCGATACCACCAGGCGCATTAGCTAGATCAAAGAACGCCTGCACCATACCGGTCACTGTACCTAGGAAACCAATCATCGGAGCACCCGCAGCGATCGTCGCTAGAAGGGGTAGTCCACGCTCGAGACGTCCCACCTCATAGGAGCCTACGTTTTCGATAGCTGGGAGTACCTCAGAGACAGGCTGTCCGAGTCGCTTGAGACCCTTTTCGATCATGTGCGCCTCGGGGGTATTCTTCTCCTTGCAGAGAGCTATCGCACTATCTTTACGCCCCATCTGGAGGTAGTCTTTGATGCGTGCTATAAAGGAGTCGTCAGGACGATTGACCTTGCGCAGCTCGATATACTTAGCTACAAAAACGTAAATAGCAACGAGCGATAGGAGCAGGAGGACGATCATAATCCATCCACCAGCGCACGCCAGTTCCCATAGAGACATCGTAGCGGGTTCGGTAGTTGTCTGCTCAGCTACTGTGTTAGCAATCTGAAGTATAGGATACATAAGTTATTCTTACAAGAGTATGTTTATGAGTTAGAGTGAGCCTGTTTGAGATACTGTGCGATCGTCTCCTCGAGGCCTAGGTAAAGGGCATCGCTAATGAGTGCATGTCCTATGGAAACCTCATCTAGTGGCGTCACATGCTGGACGAAGTAAGCTAAGTTGTCACGATTCAGGTCATGCCCCGCATTGACTCCTAGACCGACACGGTGTGCCACCTGGGCAGCCTCTACAAAGGGAGCAACAATCATCTTCGGATCGCCACTCTGCGCCATCTGTGACGCGTAAGGCTCCGTGTAGAGCTCCACACGATCAGCACCGATCTCTGCGGCTGCCTCTATATGTCGTGGGTCGGTCCCGACGAAAAGCGAGACACGTATGCCTGCCTGCTTCAGACGCTCGATGATCGGCTTGAGGAAGTCACGACGATCATCCACCGCCCAGCCACTATCGGAGGTGAGCGCATCAGGCTTGTCAGGCACGAGCGTCACCTGCTCAGGGCGTACAGAGCAGACGAGGTCGAGAAAAGAGTCAGAGGGGTAACCCTCGATGTTGAACTCTGTGGTGACTACCTCCCTGAGGTCTCTCACATCTTGATAAGTGATGTGTCGCTCGTCAGGTCGCGGGTGTACCGTGATCCCCTCAGCACCAAACTCCTGACAGCGGCGTGCTGCCAGTACTACATTAGGCGTGTCTCCGCCACGAGCGTTGCGGAGGGTCGCTATCTTGTTGATGTTAACGCTTAGTCTCGTCATCTATCATGTCAATCTATGGTTCCAATGCTACAAATATATAGCTTTCTGACGAAATGGTCGCTCTAACTCCAACAGAACCAGAGACCAGCCATTGATTAATCTTTTGTTAAGTAGCGATCAGTCGGTGCAAATATCCCTACCTTTGCACAAACTTCTAATCTCTAACTTCTAAATTCTAATCTCTAATCTTATGATTTCTACAATGCAGAAGCGACTCTTCGCTCTGACTCTACTCCTCCTAGGTGCCACTTCGATACATTCGCAGGAGCAGGTACGCTTTACATTCAGCGGATACGTGCAGGCTATCGCGCAGTACGGCTCTGAGGCAGACTACATCAAGGTGGGCAACGTCACACCTCCCTACGACCACTCCACCACGAGGATGGGAATACGTCGTGGACGACTCGCTACCCAAGCAACTTATGGTGACCTGGGCGCCAAGATCGAAATCAACGCCACAGACAAAAATCTCTCTATCTTCAACGCCTATGCCGAGTACAAGCCTCACTGGGCTGAGGGAGCTTTTGTCAAGGGGGGACTAGCAACGATCGATTTCGGCTATGAGCTACCTTATAGTTCTAGCAAGCGAGCAGCCTTCGAGCGATCTCTTTATATGGCCGATCTCTTCCCTGGAGATACCGATATGGGACTGATGGTCGGATACAAAGGAGCACTAGACCCAAGCAAGCA
Organism: Porphyromonas asaccharolytica DSM 20707; assembly: GCF_000212375.1. NCBI lineage: Bacteria > Pseudomonadati > Bacteroidota > Bacteroidia > Bacteroidales > Porphyromonadaceae > Porphyromonas > Porphyromonas asaccharolytica. The sequence continues at coordinate 580,021 of NC_015501.1, forward strand.
GTGGCAGCTGGAGTCGACACTCTCTATCCTATCTGGCAATGGAGGAAAAGGTATGATGAAGAATATCCCAGACCTAGCTCTACGCCTAGCACTTACGGAGCAAGGGAGTAACCACAACATAAGTTTTGGACTATCGGGATATGGCGGATATCTACCAGCGACGGATGGTTACTATGCCTTTGACAAGGAAACAGCTACGCGCAAGAATGATCGCATGCTGCGTGCTTACGGCGGTGCCTTCCTCACCAGCACGATCAAGCATCAAGGCGGACAGCTGATGCTCACCGCTGAGGGCATTATGGGCTTGCAGCCAGGATGGCAAAACGCTAACCTAGCGGTGGGTCCCAAGGCGCCTGCTACTTTTGAAAATAATATCCTCGTACAGCGTCAATTCATCGCTGGTATGGCACAGATTGTAGAGCGCATCACACCAGCTAATCTAGAGCTCTTCGGTCGGTACGCATACTATGATCGCAATAGACACTTCGACCCAAAGGCTCAGCAAGATCTCAAGCTAAATAGTCTGACCGCACTGACCGAGGGCCGCTCACATCAGCTCTCGACAGGTGTCAACTACTTCATACAGCAAGACCACCTGCGCCTCTCGCTCCACTACGACTGCTTCCTACGTCAGCAGATCGAGCAGCAAGCATTCGTCGCTGCCAAGCCACTGCATATGGTGACCTTGGGAGCTCAGTACAAATTCTAGTCACGCTCCCGACACCTTTCGACTGGACGAGTAAATTCCTACGTAGGGATTTGCAAATAGCTCGGTAGAAACAAAAAATTCTCCACGTAGGAGAGAAATAAAACTTCGGAGGAATCAAACGATAAGTCCGAGGAATCGTTTCTCGCCTACGTGGAGAATTTTTCTTTTCCACGTGAGAAATAAAAAATAGCCACCGAGGAAATGCGTTTTTTCTTCTCATTGGGGTAGCGACCCTCGGTTGCCGACACCTCATATATCATCATCTATATATGATATCTGTATAGCTTATTTCTATATCTACTTATGATGATGATGATGGTACGTCGAATCTGTTCATAACTCCCGCTGTGCAAGAGCTAATGACACTACTATCCAATCCGCTCTAGTCGGCTCTGGTAGCTACTTAGAGGGTATAAAAAAGCGAGACGATCGTGAGCAGTTACGGTCGTCTCGCTCTCTATTTGTACCTGTTGATAACTTGATCAAAACTGGTTGATAACTCAACGGTAACTTATTTGGATAATTGAAATCTTTTTGTAGTTATACAACTTCTCGAAATAAGCAAATAAGTTAGCAGTGAGTTATTGATGAGTTATGAACAGACTTTTCGACAGAATAATGGGGGTTATGAACAGCTTGTTGACACCCTCAGCGGACGCCTATACCAGATCATCGTAAGGATCGCTGTACGTACTAGTAGATAGCTGTCGAAAGCGACCCACAAGGCGGTCATACCGAGCGAATTATAGAGCAGATAGTAGAGTGCAAAGAAGACTATACTAGACCCTATCATAGACCACTTGAGACCTGCCGAGCGGGTCGTGCCTGCGTAGATACCATCCCAGAGGAAAGCACCGAAGCCTACCAGTGGGATCAGTGCTGCCCAGAGATGATACTGCCTAGCGTAAGCGATGATCTCGTCGTGGCTACTCAAGAAGCGGAGCAAGCCATCAGGATAGAGCGCAAAGAGGAGCGCAGCTAGGAGTGAGAGGACGATGCCTATGGCAAAGAGACGACCTATCACTGCGTTAAGTAGGTCTATACGACCCGCTCCGAAGTAGCGCCCTGAGAGCGACTCACCAGCGTAGGCAAAGCCATCCATAAAGTAACTGAAGATACTGAAGAACTGCATCAGCAACGCATTAGCTCCTACAGCGATCGCACCCTCACGCACACCGGCATAGGTGAAGAAGAGCGTGATACTGCTGAGCAGCAAGGAGCGGAGCATCAGATCACGTCCGAGGATGAGGTAGCGTCCGTAACCCTTCGTATCGGTGAAGTGATGCAGCGTCATATGACGTACGAGATGGCGATACCTAATGAGTAGGGTGGCGAGTAGTAGGAGTGCCTGACTATACTGCGCCACACAGGTACCGATGGCGAGTCCCTCTACACCCATCTGATAGTAGACGACGAGCGTATAGGAGACGAGAAAGTTGACTACCAGTGCGCTCATCGAGGCAATCATTGGAATGCGGGTGTTTTGCATTCCGATGAACCATCCATTCAGCGCATAGATCATCATGACAGCAGGTGCTGCCGAGAAAATGATCTGGATATATTGCTCAGCCTCTGCGCCTAGACGCTCAGCAGCACCGCCTGTGACGACACCGCTCAGGAGCGTGGCAAAGGGGGAGATGATCAGTACGACGATCGTGCAGAGGAGTGCCATCGTGATACCACGAGCCAGTTGACGATTGATGTCGGAGCTGTCTTGTCGGCCATAAGCCTGAGCTACGAGTCCCGTCGTGCCTAGTCGTATGAAGCCAAAGAGCCAGTAAATTGTGTTGGTGATGGTAGCCGCCACGGTGACCGAGCCGATAGCTTCGGGGTGAGCCATGTGTCCTGCCAGCCCTACATCGATGAGCGAGAGCAGCGGGACGGTGATATTGGAGATGATATTGGGGATCGTGAGCCGTAAGATCTGATGATTGATCTGACGGCTCAGTTGTGGATCCTCTATCTTAGCGCGCATTCAGTCTATAGCTATCTGTAGTTCATCTTGCCACTGAGGGGGCGTGATGCCGTAGCAAGCAGTTATCCTATCGGTCGCCAGTACGCTGTAAGCGGGACGCTCGGCAGCCGTAGGGTACTCAGCCGTAGGGATCGGAGTCAGTTGCGACAAGTCGTACTCAGGCAGGTGTGTGGCGATCGCCTCATAGGCGAAGTCGTACCACGAGCAGATACCTCGGTCGGCATAGTGGAGTAGGGGCGTGCGAAAGGTGCGTTCCGTATCGTAGCAAGCGATGATCTTGCAAATGGCTCGTGCCAGCGAAGGTGCCGACGTAGGCGAACCGATCTGATCGTTGACGACGCGCAGCGACTTCCCCTCACGAGCCAGTCGTAGCATGGTGCGAACGAAGTTGTGTCCCCAGGGAGCCCAGAGCCACTGCGTGCGAATGACTAGATGCTGCTCAGCGGGATGCGTCGGGTGCATTAGGAGTGCTAGCTCTCCCTGACGCTTGGTGCGACCGTAGAGACTCTGTGGATTGGTCCTATCCTCCTCGTGATAGGGTGTACCCTGCTTTCCGTCGAAGACATAGTCTGTGCTAATCTGTATGATCGGCAGATGGCTCTCCGCTAGCTGTGCCGGCAGTAGCGCATTGAGTGCTAAGAGATCACGATAGTGTACCGGATCTTCGGCTAGGTCTACCTGTGTGAAGGCAGCACAGTTGACCACCATTGTCCAGTCGTAAGCGACAGCCTGCTCTTCCCAGAGCTTGATCGCTCGGGATACAGTCTCTGTGTCGGTGTAGTCGAGCTGCTCATGCGTGTAGCTAGCCAGTTCGTAGGGATTATCACGCTCTGCCAGCTCTCGTGTGATACTGCGCCCTAGCTGTCCCGAGGCACCGAGTAAGATGATGCGACCTCTGCTCATGACTGTGGCTTCTCTTGTGACTCCTCCTGGTGATGCTTGCGATGGTACTCCTGATCAAGTAGTGCAAAGAGTGCGCTAATCTGCTGATAAACACGCGTGTCGGTAGGGGAGTGCTCAGCTCCTGCCGTGCTGCTCCCTATGAGTCCCTGCATGGTGGCGTTGTAGAGGATCGTGCAGAGGATCTCTATCTCGCCCATCTCCTTAGCATGTGGATCCTTCGCTCTAAAGGCAACGATCGTCGGCAGGACTAGTATGTAGCACCCTTGGTAGACTATGTTGCGCTCATCTTGGCTCACCTTCTTGTGTATCGCTTCGCACTCAGCAAGTAGCTGCTTCGTGACGGGAGCATGCTGACCGCTGAGGATCTGTGCGACCGACTCCTCGCTGAGTAGCTCTTTCATCAGACCTTGTCGGAGAGGATCGGACTGCATCAGATGTTGCTGGAGTAGCCCCAGAGGTTGTTGCTGTCGCGTGAGGATACGTATACTCTCCTCGGCGATCCATAGATGTATGATCTGAGCCGTGTACTCAGGTACGTCAGGCAGTAGACCAGGAGTATTAGCTTGATTTGTCATAGTATTAGCGTGAAGCGTTGCGGTGAGCGATCAACTTGCGTACGGGATAGACAGCCGCTAGGTACCCAACGGCAAAGACCAGTAAGAGCACTACCAGTAGATCCGTCAGTCGTACAGCTACTGGGTAAGGCTGCGACTCCACAACGAGATCCATCGTAAGCCACCCAAAGCGCATCTGTAGCAAGCAGAGGACGATGCCGACAGCTATACCACCGACAGCACCGATGAGTGTCACCATCAGTCCCTCCAGCTGGAAGGTACGTCTGATCTCCCGTGGCGTCTCGCCGAGTGCGTGGAGGATCGCTATATCCTCCTGCTTCGATATGAGGAGCATCGAGATGCTAGCCATCACATTGTAGGCAGCTAGTAAGAGGATAAAGGCAAAGATGAGCGACGTGATCCACTTTTCGATAGCCACAAGGCGCATCAAGTGCGGCTGCTGCTCAGGTCGGTTGCGAACGAGGTACTCCTCACCCAGCTTCGTCGCTATAGCTTTCTGGATAGCCCCCTCATCTGCTCCCTCATCTAGCTGTAGAGCCAGACCGTGCGCTTGGTTTTCGTCAAGCATCAGTAGCGAACGTAGCTCAGAGAGCGGGATAAAGATCGAGTTGTCGTAGACCACATTGTCTGTAAAAAGCACCGACACGGGTACTCCCTGCGATCGCCGCAGCGAAGTCATCGGCATGATCGGATTGATGTAACCCTTGCGCTTAGGGAGCGTGATGACGAGCGGATCTGTGTCGTGCGCTATCGTGTTTAGGTTGAGCGCTATCGAGGCACCTAGATTGTATTGTCCAGGGTGTATCGCTATGTCGCCACTGTATAGGTAGCGCTCCATATTAGAGATGCGCAGATAGGTGCTGTCGACACCGTATAGATGCGCCGCGGAGAAGCTCTCGCCCTCCATACGACTCACCAGACCCTCGCCCCATACGAGCGGAGCTATCGATTTGATTCCCTTTATCGAACGGATTTCTTGGGTCACCACGCCTTGGTCTAGGGGCGCTTCGTCCCCCTTCGTGATCAGTAGCTGTGGATCTAGTCCGACCACCTTGTCAAGGATCATCTGCTCGTAACCATTATAGATGGATAGCACGCAGATCATCGTCATCGACACCACGGCGATGGCCAGCACGCTCACGCGGGTGACTATATTAATAGCACCGAGCTTCTTGTGAGCAAAGAGGTATCGCCAAGCGATAAAGAGAGGCAGACGCATCGTGTGGAGCTAGCGAAAAAGTATGCGAGCGTGGGGAAGTTATTCCTCTAGTAACTTGTCGATACGCTCCAGATAGTCTAGCGAGTCATCTATACGATACTCCAGCTCGGGGATGATGCGTAGCTGCTTGCCCGTGCGCTGTCCCAGCTCATAGCGGTAGCTACCAGCGTTGTCCTGTATGTACTTAAGTAATTCGTCAGCACGCTCCGAGGGGAAGATACTTAGGTAAATGTAAGCCTTGCTCAGGTCGGAGGTGACACGCACTAGGGTGACGCTCACCAGCACCCCACGCAGCTGTTGTGTCAGTGGGCGAAAGATCTCTCCCATCTCCTTTTGTATCAGTCGTGCTATCTTCTGTTGTCTTCTTGTATCCATAGTGTCATCAGTCGTTATGCACGACAAAGATAGCAATTAGTGAGGAGAGAGATTAGACTTTAGAGGTTAGAGATTAGAGGTTAGAGATTAGAGATTATTAGAGGGGAGCTAGTATTCCTAGTGGCACTAGTGCCTCTAGCTAAGAGCGAGCTGCGCTCTGCTTTCTAAGTTCATATACAAGTAAAATGCGAAGTTTTTTCTCGTTTCGGAAACTCAGTCGACTTCTCTTCGGGTGAACCGCTCGGCGGGGTGGAAGCTTCCACCGTAGGGGCGGACCTGAGTGTCCGCCCCTACACAAGCTACGTCAGCACGACAATTCCATTCATCAAACGCTGTAACCTCGATCTGTACGGACGCTCGGTGTCCATACCAGGGGGCTGCACGTTTCGCTTTGATACACCTTATATATAAAGAGAGGGGACACCCAGCAGTGGGTGCCCCCTCTTATCGTGTATCGTGCTAGCGTCGTATTATCGTGCGGCGTCGCTTATCTAGCTATGTAGATGCGCTCAGCGTGATCGCCTACGGTGACGATGTAGCCGCCGGCAGGGTATTCGCCTAGGGAGAGCGTACAGTTACCCTCGGCACTGCATAGCCCACTGTAGAGGAGACCTCCAGCGAGATCGTACAGTCTGACGATCTGATGTGCAGAGGCACCCGTGATCTGTAGCATAGTACCATCTACGATGAGGCGTAGAGCACCCGTGAGAGGCTGTGGCTCGATAGAGGTGTAGACGACACCCTTGCCCTCGTTGGCACCTCCGGCGTAGTCGTAGACCGTCCAGTTCTTAGGCGTTGTGATGTTGAAGAAGCGATCCTCAAAGCGGTTGCCCTCATTAGCATTCTGCGTATCGATCGCCATAAAGTTTGCCTTGTCTTCAGGATTGCGCTGAGGTAGTGCGTTGGCGATCTGCTCCATAGCGTTAGCTCCGATCTGGTTGTTGTAGATATGTAGCGTCGTGAGCTGTGACATACCCTTTAGATCTACAGAGGTGAGCTTATTGTCATAGAGGAAGAGAGCCGTCAGGTTAGGCATAGCCGTCCAGTGAATAGTCTGTAGCTTATTGTGAGCCAGGATGACCGACTCTAGGAGTGCCGACTGGGAGAGGTCTAGCTCGGTGAGCTCGTTCTCCTGTAGGTATAGCGTCGTCAAGTGAGGAGCACCCGTCACGTCGATCTGTGTGAGGTGACACTGAGCAGCTACGAGCGTAGCTATGTCGCCACGGATTGTGATCGTAGGCTGCTCGACGATCATATCCTTGCCCTCGATGCGTACACCCTCGATCGTGGAGGGGTTGTGGTCTACATTGAAAGCTACGAAGAAGATCTTCTCACCCACCGGTATCGTCGTCGTCATCGTGATGAGACCCTCAGTCACGGGCGTATCACCCTCCATAATGGTGCCAAAGTCACTCCACATAGCCGCCTTCTTGTACTTATTAGCAGAGCCAATAGGTACAACTAGTGTAGCAAGCTTGAGATTGATCTCTCCAAAAGGACTCTCACCCGTATAGTCTACGCTGACAGGCTCTGGCATCAGAGCGATCACCTTGCGTAGGTTAGTACAGTGGTAGAAAGCGTAGTCGCCTAGCTCCTTCAGTTTGGCAGGCAGGATCACCTCCATGAGCGACTCATTGCGCTGGAAGGCACGTGCAGCGATAGCCGTCACCTGCTCTGGGATAATGGCTACCGAGCTAAACGCCTCAGGATATGCCACCAGTGTCTTCAGATCAGCCGTGTAGAGCGTATTACCCTGTACAGCATAGTGTGCATTGCCCGTAGCTATCGAGTAGCTCTCGAGCGACTTACAGCGCATGAAGGCACCTGGTCCAAAGCTCTCTAGCGAAGCTGGCAGATGCACCTTCTTGAGCTTGCTCGACCCCTGGAAAGCACTCTCACCGATCTCCTTGAGACCCTCGGGGAGCGTCAGCGTCACAAGCCCTACGGCACCAGCGGCGGCGTCCTTCTCGATCTTCGTCACACTAGCCGGTACCGTATAGCTCTCGCCACGTAGTGCAGCGTAGCAGACGAGACGCGTACCATCGGCTGAGAGGAGGACATCGTCCACCACCTGGTAGTACTCATTGGGCGAAGCCATGACAAACTTCGATAGCCCCGTGCAGTAGCCGAAAGCATCGCTCGCTACCGACTCAATGCTCTGTGGGAAGGTAAAGCTTCGTAGCGCAAAGTCGTTCCAGAAGGCACGACTGCCGATAGATCTGAGGCGCTCATTGGTGACCACCTCCGCTAGATCCTCACAATTTTGGAAAGCACCCTCTTCGATCGTCTCTAGAGCCTCTGGAAGGACGATACGCTCCACCTCTTTATTGAGGAAGGTAAACGCCTTGATCGTCCGTACGCGGTTCAGCACTTTGTCTTGAGACATATCTATATCCTTCTCCGAGCCACTCCATGCGACTAGTGTACGACCCTCATCCTCGAGCTTGTAGGAGGAGGGGTTGATCTGACTATTATCCTCTAGAGGTAGGTAATTCTTGAAGGCATTCCACGTAGTAGTCTGAACTCTGTAGGTCTCGACAGACTCAGCAGGGACATAGAGCGTTGCCTTGTACTTCAGTGTTTGATAGAAGGTCATACTTCCCTGTATCGGAGTAGTCATATGATTGCGAAACTCTAGGAGCGAACTCATATAGCTAAAGCAACCCTCCCCGAGCTTCGTAATGGTAGACGGCATAGAGACACGCTCAATGCGGGCACAGTGGCTGATGGCATCCTGGCCGATCACCTCGATACCCTCCTCAAAAGTCACCTCCGTGAGGTAGTCGCACTGGTAGAATGCCGAGTCAGCCACCACACGGATCGTACCAGGTATCGAGATAGAACCCGCTAGAGCCTTGCTCGTGTAGAATGCCCTGCGACCCATCTCCGTCACCTTCCGACCCAACTGGATAGACTGTAGCGTCACCGTGTAGGCAAAAGCGTAGTCCCCGATGCGGGTCACGCTCTCAGGTAGCGTAAAGCTCTCTCTCTCAGCTGCTGCGGGGTAGGCGATCAGTGTCGTGCCAGTAGCATTGTAGAGGACACCGTCCACCACCTTGTAGTAGCTATTGGCACCCGCCAGTTGATAGTTCTTGATCCCCTGACAATTGACCACAAAAGACTCACCGATAGACTTTACAGAGGCTGGCAAGCGCAGGGTCTGTAGCTGAGGACAGCGGTAGAAAGCCTCCGAAGCAATCTCCTCGAGACCCTCCGCAAAGACGATTTCCGTCAGACCGCCACACTCGTAGATAGCGTTGAAGCCGATCTTACGTAGCGATGCGGGGAAGACAATACGCTGTATGTCTCCCTTGTAAGCAAAAGCGTTAGGGGCGATCTCAGTCACCTGACGCAGCTTCGCATCAGAAGTGAAGTCGATCACCTGCTCGTTACCTCGCCACTTGATGAGGCGGGTACCATCTAGCTGGTACGATTCGGCTGGGTAGTCAGCCCGTGCACTCATAGCGCATAGTAGCGTCAGTAGAGTGACTAGTAGTAGTTTTGGTTTCATAGGGGGGAATATTTGTTTTTGTAGTGTATGCGAATTACTTGTCCTGTATGGAGTTATCTCACCAAAAGTACTGAAACTAATTTGGCTGGGCAAAGAAAATCATGTCCGCTAACGTATGCAAGGAGACTATTCCATAAGTTAACAAATTCTTTTACAGGAGAAGTTTCTGGACACATTTCCTATTGACGGGACGATCTCCACGTGAGAAATCGAAAATCTCCACGTGGAGAAAAAAAATTCTCCACGTAGGCGAGAAATAAAACTTCGGAGGAATCAAATGAAACTTCGGAGGAATCGTTTCGTCCCCACGTGGAGAATAAAAAATATCCACGTGGAGATTTTCGATTTCCCACGTGGAGATGATTATGACACATGTAGGGACGCCACGGCTCGGACGCAGATCGCTACTCGTGAGACTTGCGAAGTGGAGGTGGAGGTGGGGCATCACCTATTTTTGTACCTTTGTGCTACACACTACAGTAAAAAAAAGAGGCGGCCTCCTCTATGCGAGACCGCCAGCTTGTTATTTTCACTATGACTGATCAGGAGATTATAGTACACGACAAGACCTTTGTACCATACATCAAGGGAGAGCAGCTACGTGCTGCCACACGGCGACTAGCGGAGCAGATACGCCAAGACACGGAGGGACATGATCCGCTCTTCGTCTGTATTATGAACGGCTCCTTCATGTTTGCCGCAGAATTGCTGCAGGCGATCAATACCTCTGCGGAGGTAGCCTTCGCACGCTACTCTAGCTACTCTGGCATGGGGAGTACTTACCAGCTTAAGGAGGTGATGCCCGTGACAGCGCCTCTAGCGGGTCGTCTGGTCATCATCATAGAGGATCTCATCGACACGGGCTTTACGATGATGAAGCTCAAGGAGAAGTTTCTTGCTGATGGCGCTGCTGAGGTGCGCATAGCGACTATGCTACTCAAGCCCGAAGCGCTCCAGTGTCCTATCCATGCCGACTATGTGGGGATGGAGATCCATAACAGTTTCATCGTCGGGCACGGGCTCGACTACAACGAGCGGGGGCGTATGCTCGATGATATCTATATACTAAAAGAGTAATCATACAGGAATAATCATACGGTCCAGAGAGACCATCTAAACCACTACTAAAAGCAATGATCCACGTAATAATCTTCGGCGCACCAGGTGCTGGCAAGGGTACACAGAGCCAATTCATCGAGCAGCATTACCATCTAGAGCACATCTCTACGGGCGACCTACTCCGACAGGAGATCGCTCGCCAGTCACCTCTAGGCAAGCGCGTACAGAGTATCATCTCTCAGGGGCATCTCGTAGATGATGATACGATTATCGACCTTATAGCCAATGAGCTGCACCACCTCCCCGAGGGTGTCGATGGCGTTATCTTCGACGGCTTCCCCCGTACGGTAGCACAGGCTGAGGCTCTCGATGCTCTCCTAGAGAAGGATCAAAGGAGCGTGGATTGCTTGATCGAACTCAAGGTACCCGAAGAGGAGCTGCGGACACGCCTACTCAATCGTGCTAAGATCGAGGGACGTGCTGACGACACGCCCGAGGTGATCGCAGACCGCATACGCGTCTACAATGAGCGCACACTCCCGATCGTGGATTACTATCACCGCAAGGGGGTACACTACGAGGTGCCTGGCGCCGGCTCCATAGAGGAGATCACGGGGGCTATCTTTGTGGCTATAGACAAGAGCTTACAGCATAATAAGTAAACCAATGGCAGGTGAGAGCAACTTTGTAGACTATGTCAAGATCTACCTTCGCTCAGGCAAGGGCGGAAGAGGATCAGCACACTTTCGTCGTGAGAAGTACATCCCCAAGGGTGGTCCCGACGGAGGTGACGGTGGTCGTGGCGGTAGCATTTATATAGAGGCCAACCAAAACTACTGGACGCTCCTACACCTGCGCTACAATCGTCATATCATCGCCGAGAATGGCGAGGCGGGTAGTGCTAAGCTACAGACGGGTGCCGATGCGCCCGACATTGTGATCGAGGTCCCTTGCGGGACGAGCGTGCATGACGCTACGACGGGCGAATTTATCCTAGATGTGTCGCAGCATGGTGAGCGGCACCTACTCCTCCCGGGCGGACGCGGGGGCAAGGGTAATAACTTCTTCAAGACATCGACGAATCAAGCACCTCGCTACGCACAGCCTGGCGAACCTAGTCAGGAGCGTCTCGTCGTACTGCAGCTCAAGACGCTGGCGGACGTGGGACTAGTAGGACTCCCCAATGCGGGTAAGTCTACACTCCTAGCAGCCCTCTCAGCGGCTAAGCCTAAAATTGCGGACTACCCCTTTACCACGCTACAACCGAACCTAGGGATGGTCTCTTACCGTGACAATCGCTCTTTCGTCATGGCAGACATCCCAGGGATCATCGAGGGTGCCGCTGAGGGTAGGGGACTGGGACTACGCTTCCTCAGACACATCGAGCGTAACTCGATACTGCTCTTTATGGTGCCTATAGACAGCCCCGACATCATCGCTGAGTATCGGATGCTATGTCGCGAGCTAGAGGAGTATAATCCAGGATTGATCGACAAGCGACACATCCTAGCTATCACCAAGATAGACTTGGCAGACAGTGAGCTTATCGATCTTGTCTCAGAGACACTACCCGAAGAGGTCCCGACGATCTTTATCTCTGCCGTGGCGCAGCGAGGACTGACCGAGCTGAAGGATCTGATATGGCGAGAGATCAATGCCCCCTCACTACATGACCCGAACGAGATCCTACGCCAACCGCTCAACGACCGCACGACACAAGAGGACGATGATCCTGATAACCCGCTGCCTAAGCTTAAGGTGGAGGAGGAGCATGACCTCATAGATGACATCATCTGGGAGGAGTAACTGCCTACAAGGATGATGGTCACGACACTTTATCTTATAACTACTAACCTAGCATATACCCTATGAACTATCATCAATACAGTACCCCCGAGCTAGTCACGACACAGCTCGCACAGTTTATTGCCGAAGCGGTCGAGGCGACCGAAGGCGACTTTCATCTAGCACTCTCATTGGAAGAGCATGCGGAGGTCTTGGCACAGGCACTCACGTCAGAGCCTTGGCGTAGTCGTATCGCATGGGATCGAGTACACTTCTACCTACTTCACGAGCAGCTGGGCGAAGCCGATCTAGCGCATCGCACGCTGCTACAGCGTCTGCTATTCGATCCGCTACAGATCCCTGCGGAGCATATCCACGCTGTGGAGGAGTCTGCACAAGAGCCCGCACAGGCTGCGGCCTCTCTGCAGCAGCATGTAGCGGAGCGTGTAAGCCATCTAGACGGTCGTCCGCAGTTTGACCTAGCCCTCCTCGAGATGGGTGTGGATGGTCACCTCGCTGGGGTCTATCCCGACCAGGTGGAGCTGTATATCTCGGACGACGTCTTTGCACCCAATGAGATGACCACCGAGCAAGGGGAGCAGCGTCAGCTGGTTACGGTCACGCTCGAGGCACTTGAAGAGTCTAAGCGACTGGTCTTCCTCGCACTCGGTCAGGACGTGCGCCACGCGGTGGGACACATCGTCAATCTCTTGCCCGAGGCGAAAGCTTATCCTGCTAACTTCCTCGCGGCGAAGATACCTTGGGTACATCTCTTTGCCGATGATCAGGCCATGCGTGAGAAGTCTTACGCGATCTATTAATCCTACATCCCCTCTGTATGAAAGAGTTTATCAAGACTTCTCAATCTAGTGAGCGCACGATCCTCGTGGGGCTCATCACTCCCGACGTGTCGGAGACGCAGGCGGAGGAGTATCTTGATGAGCTGGCCTTTCTCTCAGAGACTGCGGGTGCAGAGCCTGTGGCGCGCTTCTTACAGCGTCTTGACACGCCGCACCCCGCCACCTTTGTGGGCAAAGGCAAGCTCGACGAGATCGCCGAGTATGTCTCTGCCCATGAGGTAGGGCTGGCGATCTTTGACGATGAGCTAGCGCCTAATCAGCTGCGCAACATAGAGCGTCAGCTAGGCATACGCATCCTCGACCGCACCTCCCTCATCCTCGACATCTTTGCCACACGAGCGCAGACGGCTCATGCCAAGACGCAGGTCGAGATGGCGCAGTACCAATATATGCTCCCACGTCTGACCCGACTGTGGACGCACCTCGAGCGCCAGCGTGGTGGTAACATCGGTCTACGTGGCCCGGGCGAGACGCAGCTGGAGACTGACCGACGGATCATCCTACGCAAGATCTCACAGCTCAAGGAGCAGCTCAAGAAGATCGACAAGCAGAAGAGCGTGCAGCGACAGAACCGTGGCAAGATGGTGCGTGTCGCACTCGTTGGCTATACCAATGTGGGTAAGTCTACGCTGATGAATGTCCTCGCTAAGAGCGACATCTTTGCCGAGAACAAGCTCTTTGCGACGCTCGACACGACCGTTCGCAAGGTCGTGTTGGGTAATCTGCCCTTCCTCCTAGCCGACACCGTGGGCTTCATACGCAAGCTCCCGACACAGCTGGTGGAGTCGTTCAAGAGTACCCTCGACGAGGTGCGTGAGTCGGATCTGATCCTGCACGTTGTGGACATCTCGCACCCTGAGTTTGAGGATCAGATAGCAGTGGTCACCGAGACGCTTCGAGAGATCGAGGCTCTAGGTGACAAACCTCAGATACTGGTCTTCAACAAGATCGACGCTTACCAGCATATCCCCAAAGACCCCGACGACTTGACACCAGCGACCAAGCTCAACCGCACACGTGAGGAGCTAGAGAAGAGCTGGATGGCGCGTATGGGCAACGACTGCGTCTTTATTTCGGCACGTACGGGAGAGGGTATGGACGAGCTGCGACGCCTCCTCTATGAGCGTGTCAAGGCGATCCACATACAGCGCTACCCCTACAACGACTTCCTCTACCAAGACTATAGCGACCTGCTGGACGATGGAGCAGAGTAAGCAGCTCACACGATGGCAGCGACTACGGCTTCGGCTGATGCGCTCTACATTGCGGGGCTTGGCACGCTTACCCCGCTCTTTCGTTGATAGCGTATTGGTTCCTACACTGGACTGGCTCCTCTATCATCTCTTTAAGTACCGACGTCAGGTGGTGGAGGAAAACATACGCCTCACCCTGACACATCTCTCACCCGATGAGCAAAAGATGGTCGGCAGACGCTTCTACCGTCATCTTGCGGAGCTGATGCTTCACGAGGCGCGCTACGCTTACGGGCCTGATGAACAGGTGCGCCAGCTCTTTCGTCTGGAGCAGACGGAGCTACTGGATCAGCTCTACGAGGCGGGACATAGACAGCTCTTCGTCCTCTTGGGACACATAGGTCCCTGGGAACTGATGGGCTCCTCAGCGCTGCACCTAGACCGGAGTCGCTATCAGCTGCATGTCATCTACAAGCGACTGCACAATCCCATCGCCGATCAGCTCACCCATGAGATGCGGGAGCAGCACTACGCCTACTGCATTGAGATGATGCAGCTAGCTCGTACGCTCATGCGTCATCGGAGCAAACAGACCGAACAGCTCGATGAGCGTATGCACCTCTACTGTCTACTGGCAGACCAATCGCCTGACTATGAGCAGATGCGCTACGTCTCGTCGCTCTTCGGACGCACTACACCCTTTGTCACAGGGTGGAGTCATCTAGCTATCAAGCTACAGATCCCGCTCCTCTTCTATGAGATACGCCATGACGACCAGGCCAAGCAATGGGTCGGTACCTTCCGGCTGCTCTGTGAGCATCCGACCGACAAGCTACAGCATCAGCTTGTCGATGACTATGTGACACTGCTAGAGGAAAACATTCGCTTGGCGCCACACCGCTGGCTCTGGAGCCACAAGCGCTGGCGCTTTGATCCGCACGACTTCCCGCAGATGGTCTACTCACCACGATGCGACGACTTATCTCTATAGTACTTTGATGCCTTCACACACTGCCATCGCCAGAGAGCCTTCTCTAGCTAGTCGCCTAGCGCGCTTTGTCTCTCGCTACTTCCTGCTGATCGTCGTAGCGGTAGCCCTTGTCGTCGCCCTCGTCGTCGCCCTTACGGGAGCTTATCCTCACCGTACTCCTGAGACGCTACTGGCGCGAGACATACTGACTTACCGACCTCTACTGCTGACGGTCGCTGTGATCCTCTCCATGGGGGCGGTACTACTCCCATGGCTTGTGGCAAAAGGGGCGACCCGTGCTACTGGAGCAAAGCTCGACTACCGGCATCACTTCCTCCCGCTCCTCTGCTTTGGCTTAGGCTATGCCAATCTACTGCTCGGGGTGGTCGATAGTTACCTCGGACTGCAGACGCTCTTCCTCATCGGGATGATTGTAGACAACCGCTGGGAGGAGCGAGCGAGCCTCTGTCGTCCACTCCGCCAGCGCTTTCTCTTCCCCTTGGCTCTCACGGCCGCACTTTATATCCTCTATACAGTGGTCGTCGCCGTTGGCTGGTCCACAAATGAAGAGATAGCGCTCAACTATTGGCGCCGCGAGGTCTGGCTACTCGTGATCCCGCTCTACTTCCTCATTTATAGTGGCCCGTCGGAGCGTCTCACGCAGAGCTTTTGGCTAGCCGCCCTGCGCATCGCATGGGTCTACTTGGTCGTCTTCCTCATCTTCTATTACGGCGTCCTGATCAGCTGTGGCACTAGTCCGCTCATCACGCTCACACTCAACAAGAGCTATCTCGTGGAGGCGGGCTTCGTTGCCGATAGCTCCCACATGCTGATGCCTTTTACCTTCACGCACTACACCTATCTAGGCGTCTACCTCTTGATCCCCGTCGTGATGAATATCTGTAGTCGTGAGCGCTCACAGCGCCTTCATGCCCACGCTGTGCTACTTGTCTCCCTCCTCTACGCCTGTGCTCTGCAGTCGCGCTACCTCCTACTCATGGCTATCGCTGTCGAAGGCTATGCGCTTATCTATCGAATCACAGCGCGGATACAAGGAGCCAAGCATACGGGTCGTCTAGCAGCTTACGTTATGCTCTCGGGAGCTCTCCTCCTGACGCTCATCTACACCACTTCGCCCTACCTCATGCACGGCTATCTCGATGGCACGGTGCGCAACGAAGCTCTACAGGTTAGCTATCAAGCAGCCCAAGAGGTGCCGATACTAATCGGAGGCGGGCTAGACTATGCCTACACGCTATTGCAGACGCTACCCATCGGGACGCCCGAGGAGCCACACCTCTTCCACTTTCACAATCAATATATGCAGACGCTCGTGCAGAGTGGTGTCATAGGACTCCTGCTCTGGCTCTCACTCCTCGGCTCGATGCTCTGGATAGTACTCAGGCAGCACCGTAGTGTCCTCATCGTTGTGGTCTCGCTATGGATCATCCTCTGCAATGTAGACCTCGTCAGCTACCTCCCCGAGTACCTCATCGGGATGCTCTTCCTCCTCGGCCTAGCTCTCTCCACAAGCGTCTCTCCAGATAAGAGCGTAGAGAGAGTCGCTATATGTGAGTAAAATATGTATCTTTGTGGGTGAGGTCAGGTGGTGACACATCAAGCCTTGTAGGTAAAACAACAGATACACTAGATATGGCAACAAAGAAAAAGATTCAGTTTAGCCTCATATATAGAGATATGTGGCAATCCTCTGGCAAGTTCCAGCCACGTGCTGAGCAACTAGCAGCGATCGCACCGCTCATCATCGAGATGGGATGCTTCGCACGTGTCGAGACCAACGGAGGTGCCTTCGAGCAGGTTAAGCTACTCGCGGGCGAAAACCCTAATGACGCTGTACGCGCCTTCACCAAGCCGCTCAACGAGGCGGGCATCAAGACGCACATGCTAGACCGTGGTCTCAACGGACTGCGCATGTACCCCGTACCGGCCGACGTCCGCAAGTTGATGTATCGTGTCAAGCATGCGCAGGGGGTAGACATCACACGTATCTTCGATGGACTCAACGATCCACGCAACATCATCCCCTCCATACACTATGCCAAGGAAGCGGGCATGACCGCTCAGGCGACACTCTGTATCACCTACTCTCCGATACATACGATCGAGTACTACTCTACGCTAGCCGACAAGCTCATCGAGGCTGGCGCTGATGAGATCTGTCTCAAGGATATGGCCGGCATCGGTCGTCCTCACTTCCTCGGGCAGCTCGTCAAGTCGATCAAGTCTAAGCACCCCGATACGATCATTCAGTATCACGGACACTCAGGCCCAGGCTTTTCCGTAGCCTCTATGCTAGAGGTGTGCGAAAACGGCGCTGACATCATAGACGTTGCCATGGAGCCTATCTCTTGGGGTAAGATCCACCCAGACGTGATCACGATCCGTGAGATGCTCTACGATGCGGGCTTTGATGTACCTGAGATCAATATGGACGCTTACATGCGCGCTCGTACTATGACTCAGAGCTTTATCGATGACTTCCTTGGGTACTTCATGGGCTCGACCAATAAGGAGACCTCTTCGCTACTCGTCGGCTGCGGTCTGCCAGGCGGTATGATGGGCTCGATGATGGCCGACCTCAAGGGCGTTCACTCAGGTATCAATATGTATCTGCGCAATCACGACCAGCCTGAGCTATCGATCGATGACCTACTGGTCAAGCTCTTTAACGAGGTCGCTTACGTATGGCCACGTGTCGGTTACCCCCCACTAGTAACCCCCTTCAGCCAGTATGTCAAGAACATCGCTCTGATGAACGTCTACAACATGACGCAGGGCAAGGGTCGCTGGCTCGCCATAGACCAGAACATGTGGAACATGATCCTCGGCAAGGCTGGTCGTATCCCTGGCAAGATAGATCCAGAGCTTGTAGCACTCGCCAAGGAGAAGGGACTAGAGTTCTCCGATGCCGACCCACAGCAGTTCTACCCCGATGCGCTGGATGAGTTCCGCAAGGAGATGAAGGAGAATGGCTGGGAGTTTGGTCCCGACGACGAGGAGCTCTTCGAGCTGGCTATGCACCCCGAGCAGTATAGACGCTACAAGAGTGGCGACCTGCGTCGTGAGTTTGAGGCTTCTCTCGCTAAGGCTAAGGCTGATGCTCTAGCTAAGAAGGGCTTCGACGAGAGCGACATCAAGAAGGCTATGCGTGCAGGTACGCAGATGATCCCTGCCCCAACGACGGGTACCGTCCTTTGGGAGGTCGATCCTACAGAGGGTTCGATGGCTCCAGCCACAGGCACGGAGTATGTAACGGGTCAACCCTTCTGCTACATCGAGACTCCATTTGGTCAGATAGAGCGTGTCAATACGAACTTCACGGGCAAGCTCATCGAGGTCTGTGTAGGTCAGGGTCAGACCGTCCGCAAGGGCGATGAGCTAGCCTACATCAAGCCAGCCGAAAAGGAGGAGCACTACCCCGACTATCAGCCCCCGATCAAGCGTATCGAAGAGGAGGCTACGACACGTCCGCGTGAGCGTCGTCCCCTAGGGCGCTAAGCCTCGTAACGAGTCAAATGCGATATGTCGTCTTGCGGACGCACACTTTTGTGTGTCCGTAAGGCGACATATTACGTATAGCCCGTTGAGGATCTATTAGGTCCCGATGAGACTGTTGCATAAAGGCGAATCGCTGTGTTGCTTTCGGGATTCGGCTTCGGTCACATACGGAGGTATGCTCCCTTCAGACCTCACCCTCAGCGCCTTGCGCTTCATCCTTTCTGCAAAGTCTAGACAATCTTGCAAGCAAGATTGTGAGACTGTTGACTTTTGCAACAGTCTCCGATACGATTTTTCCTTAGAAGGGGTAAATCCCCACGTGGAAATTCTCAAATCTCCACGTGGAGAATAAAAAATATCCACGTGGATATGAAATAAAACTTCGGAGGAATCAAATGAAACTTCGGAGGAATCGTTTCGTCCCTACGTGGAGAATAAAAAATATCCACGTGGAAAATCGAAATTCTCCACGTGGATATTCTGTTTTATAGTCTCAGTTGATTAGAATACGTCAGTCTAAATTTCTTCCAGCTCCTCAAAAAATAGAATTTAGCTCAACCTGGACGATGGGGGGAGGGAGATCTTCGCTGTGTGGGAAAATGAGTATCTTAGCAGTCTCTTATGTATACTTGATCGAAATCATCGTATGCCTTCTTCTGAAAATTCCTCTCCTACGATTGACGTCCTAAAGCGTTTGGTCGCTCAGCAAAAGTCTTCTCGCCATCAGCATCACGAGCCGATGGCTGACGAACTGTCTAGCTGCCCGACGACTCCTATATATAATAAGGTGCTTCATGACTCGACTACCCATCAGCACTTACCTAATCAGGTAGCTGCCGACAAACTGGCTGCCAATAAGACGGAGCCTCCTGTCTCTAAGACGGTTACTACCACCAAGGCGGCCACCACAACAACTAGCACTCCTCAAGCAACGACCGCTAGTAGCGCTCCCAAGACGACGATCAATCGTCAACAATCAACGGCTAACAACGCTCCTCAAGCGACGAAGGAGATCGCAACAACGAAGAGCGTCTCAACTAAGGTCGAGGAGCCGGAGGAAAATATCTGGTGGATGAGTGCGTGGCGGTGGCTGCGTCGGCTCCTAGACTTTCGCGATGATAAGGCAGGCGATGTGGCGACCATCGAGTCGCTCAAGGGGGATGTGGAGTTTCGCGGCACCAAGCTATGGATCCTGATTTGCGCTATCCTGGTCGCATCGATAGGTCTGAATGTCAATTCGACGGCGGTGATCATCGGTGCGATGCTTATCTCCCCGCTGATGGGCCCAATCATCGGCTTCGGACTGGGCTTTGGCATTGCCGACCTAGATCTCGTACGTAAGTCGCTGCGCAACCTCGCCCTGACGACGCTCTTCAGTATCCTGACCGCTACGATCTACTTCCTCTTGACCCCGCTTGATCAGCCTGGTAGTGAGCTACTGGGACGTACAGAGCCGTCACTGTATGATGTCTTGATCGCATTCTTTGGCGGTGCGGCGGGTCTGATCGCTGGTAGCAGCAAGAGCAAGGGACAGGTACTCCCCGGCGTGGCTATCGCTACGGCACTTATGCCTCCCCTCTGTACGGCAGGCTTTGGGCTGGCTACGGGCAATTGGCCTTTCTTCTTTGGTGCCATCTACCTATACCTCATTAACTCGGTCTTTATCGCTTTCGCCACTTTTGTGATGGTGCGCATCATGCGCTTCCCGATGAAGTCGGTCGCCTCGGGCGATATGCGCAAGCGTAGCTATCGCTGGATCACGGTGATCGCTGTCTGCACGCTGATCCCGAGTATCTACTTAAGTATCCGTCTGGTGCGTGACTCCTATCAGGAGCAGCGTGCCAAGCAGTTTATCGCAGACCACTTTGCACCGCCTGCTCATCAGGTGATCCGCCAGTCTTTCATCCGAGCTGATGGAGACAAGAGACCCTACATAGACGTCGTCTTGATCGGCAAGCCGCTCTCGTCTCAGACGATCGACAGCATCGCGGCCTTACTGCCTAGCTATGGACTGTCCAACTTCGACTTACAAGTGCACCAAGGGATCGACAACGAGGCTCCTACGGACTACGAGCAGCTGGGCGGTGTCCTGCTGCGTGACCTCTACGAGCGGTCCGAGCGTACTGCCTCTGAGCAGCGTGCCGAGATCGACTCGCTACGTCGTACGCTCCTGCGCTACGACTACTACAAGTCTCTGACGCACGATGTGAGCGATGAGGCGAAGGCGGTCTTTACAGACATTAGCAAGGTACGGCTCATGCCCTCCATGGAGTTTATCCAAGGGCAAGACTCCGTCCTCCATATCCTCGTGACGACACCATCCAGCCGCCTCGCCCCTGCCGAGCGTAAGAAGCTGGAGCAGTGGCTGCAGAAGCGTACCAAAGCGGATGCGCTCGAGCTGATCCTAACGAACTAACTAAGCAGAATAGAATACTAACTTTAAATAGATAAGCGTCTTATGAATAAACTACAGACCTTGCTCCTGACCCTCTGTGCACTCCTCGTGTGCAGTGCTACAGCACGTGCCGACAAGGGCATGTGGGTACTCAGTGAGCTCAACGAGCAAAACGAAGCTCGCATGCGTGAGCTGGGCTTTAACCTACCTCTAGACCAGCTCTACAATCTAGACAAACCCTCGATAGCACGTGGCGTGGTTATCTTCGGTGGTGGCTGCACCGGTATCACGGTCTCCGATCAGGGACTACTCTTCACCAACCACCACTGCGGTTACGATGCCATCCAGAGCCAGAGTACCGTAGAGCATGACTACCTACGTGACGGCTTCGCCTCACAGTCTTTCCGTGAGGAGCTACCGATCCCAGGACTCTCTGTCAAGTACCTGCGTGCGCAGATCGACGTGACGGCTCGCATCGAGCAGGCTGTCGCTGGTATCACCGACGAGGCTAAGCGTCAGGAGACGATCGACAAGGTCTCTGAGGAGATCGTCAAGGAGTACACGAAGTCTCCCTTTGACGCTGTCGAGGTAACCCCCTTCTATGCTGGTAATAAGTACTATGTCGTCATCTACGACGAGTTTAAGGATGTACGTCTCGTGATGACCCCACCGAGCAGCGTCGGTAAGTTTGGCGGTGATACGGACAACTGGATGTGGCCTCGCCATACGGGCGACTTTAGCGTCTTCCGTGTTTACGCTGATGCCAACAACAAGCCCGCTGAGTACTCAGCTAGCAACAAGCCTTACCGTCCTGTATACTATACGAAGGTCTCTCTAAAGGGTTACCAGGAGCAGGACTACGCGATGACCATTGGTTTCCCAGGCTCTACCGATCGTTACCTCACCTCTTATGGTGTCATCGATCGTATCGAGAATGAGAACGCACCCCGCATCGAGGCGCGTGGCATCAAGCAGGAGATCTGGAAGCGCGCTATGGAGGCTGACCAAGCGACCCGCATCAAGTACGCTAGCAAGTATGCTCAGAGCTCTAACTACTGGAAGAACTCTATCGGTATGAATCGTGGTCTCGAGAAGCTCCATGTCGTAGACCGCAAGCGCGCCGAGGAGGAGGCATTCACTCAGTGGGTAGCTCGTACAGGCAAGCCTTACGGCAATATCCTACCCGACCTAAAGCGTGCCTACGAGGAGATCGCTCCCTACAACCGTCAGCTCAACTATATGATCGAGACGATGCTGAGCGGTAGCGAGATCGTATGGCTCGGTTATCAGGCTATGGTAGCTGCGGGCTCTGGCGACAAGAAGGAGCTGAAAGACCTCTACAAGGATTACCTCCCCAACCTAGATCGTGAGGTGCTCCCCGCTATGCTCTCATTGCTTCGTACGAAGCTTCCTGCAGATAACCTCCCCTTCATCTATCAAGTCATTGACGAGCGCTTCGGCGGAGACTACAAGGCTTATGCTGAGGAGCTTTTTGCCAATAGTGTCGTACCTTATGAGGATAAGATGATGGCCGTACTGGCTATGGATCCGAACAAGGTCAAGGAGACCCTTGCCAACGATCCTGTACAGGAGCTCGTCCAGAGCGTATTGACGTACTACTCATCTTTGCTGGATAAGTACCTAGAGTACAACCACGCTATCGAGAAGGGCAAGCGTGAGCTCTTTGCCGCTATGAGCGAGTTCCAGCCTAACGCACTTCGTCCATCAGACGCTAACTTCACGATGCGTATGAGTTACGGCCGTATCCTTGGCTACGAGCCAGGTGATGGAGCGTGGTACTACCACTTCACGACGGAGCGTGGTGTCTTCCAGAAGCAGAACCCCAACAGCAGCGAGTTCGCTGTACAGCCTGAGATCCTCGAGCTACTAAGCAATCCTGCTAACTTCGCACCTTACGGTGTGGGCGATCACCTTTTCACCTGCTTCCTCTCGGACAACGATATCACGGGTGGTAACTCAGGTAGCCCTGTCTTCGACAAGAATGGTAACCTGATCGGTCTAGCCTTCGACGGTAACTGGGAGGCTATGAGTGGCGACATCGAGTTTGAGCCTGATCTACAGCGCACTATCTCGGTAGATATCCGCTACGTCCTCTTCATGATCGACAAGTGGGCTAAGTGCCCCCGTCTGATCCAGGAGCTGACCTTCGCATAAGCGTTGCGTCAAAACGAGACGAGTAACCCTTTGTAGGGGCGGACCTGCGTGTCCGCCCGTCCTCGTCTGAGCGCTGTACGCCTTGAGGGCGGACACGCAGGTCCGCACCTACAGCGGGTTACACATTTTTGACCACACGCCTATATGCGCATAGACATTATCACCGTACTGCCTGAGATGATCGAGCCGTTTGTCTCGACCTCTATTGTGGGGCGAGCACAGCGTGAGGGCTTTGCCGAGGTACATATACATCAACTCCGCGACTATGCGACCAATCGCTGGGGACGTATCGACGACTACCCCTATGGGGGCGCAGCTGGTATGCTTATGTCCATCGAGCCGATCGACCGCGTCATCACCGAGCTACGTAGCCAGCGCCCTTATGACGAGGTTATCTTCACGGCACCCGATGCGCCAGTGCTAACGCAAGCGGTCGCCAATGAGCTGAGTCTCATGGAGAACATCATCATCCTCTGCGGTCACTACAAGGGGATCGATCATCGTATCCGTGAGCATCTCATCACACGAGAGATCTCCATTGGGGACTACGTCCTGACAGGTGGCGAGCTGGCGGCAGCGATCATTGCTGATGCGACCATTCGGCTCATACCAGGCGTCTTAGGCGATGCGGATAGTGCGCTGAGCGACTCCTTTCAGGATGGCCTGCTCACGCCGCCTATGTACACCCGCCCCGCTGAGTACAAAGGGTGGTGCGTGCCGGAGGTCCTCCTCAGCGGCCATGAAGCGCGCATAGCGCAGTGGGAGCATGAGCAGGCGGTCGCACGTACGCAAGCACTCCGCCCCGACCTCCTAGGAGAGGAGGGCTAGTTTTTTAGCTAGATGCCGTTTGCCTAGTCCAAAAATAAGTTGTACCTTTGCACAACGAAATACGGGATGTAGCTCAGTCCGGTTAGAGTGCGCGTCTGGGGGGCGTGAGGTCGCTGGTTCGAATCCAGTCATCCCGACCAAGGTCGTCAAGACCTACTGCGAGAGCAGCTCATATTACATGGGCTGCTCTTGTTGCATTTAGGCGGTAAGGAGCTACTCCTATGTCGAGTCTTTTGCCGTAGACGCATGTCTCAAGACGTTTTTGCTGCAGTAAGAGTCCCAGAGACGACACGTTTTTTCAGACGACCTCTTGCTACTTGACTTGCGGAATTGAGGACTTGGAGTAGGAGTATCATTTGTGCCAAATAATCAGTACCTTTGTAGCGGTTTACGCTATGAGTAAATCACTACACGATGACTATCACACCGACTACCTCTTCTGCTTCTGACTCAAAGCAGACGATCTTGGATCGCCGTTATCTGCGCATGGCTCGTATATGGGCTGAGAACTCTTACTGTCGACGCCGACAAGTAGGAGCCTTGATCGTACACAATCAGATGATTATCTCAGACGGATACAACGGTACGCCCTCGGGATTTGAAAATGTCTGCGAAGATGACGAAGGGATCACCAAGCCTTACGTCCTCCACGCTGAGGCCAATGCGATTACCAAGGTGGCGGCATCGGGCAATAACTGCACGGGTGCGACCATTTACATTACCGCTTCTCCCTGCCTAGAGTGTGCTAAGCTGATCATCCAGAGTCGCATACGACGTGTCGTGTATGGTGAGCAGTACCGACTCACCGATGGTGTCGAACTACTCGAGCGTGCTGGCATTGAGGTAGTCTACATACCGCTGGACGAAATTTCAACTACTGCCGACTCCTCGACCCATTAGTATATGTACCTATCTAGATATTGAGAAGAACAAATGGTAGATATGCGTCGTCAGTATAAATATTTAATCTGTTTCCTAGTGGGGGCGCTCATTGGTGCAGGTGCTTTTTGGCTATTCTCGCGCTATCGGGGGATCACGCACGCAGATAAGTTTGACCAGGTACTGCAGCTAGTCGATAAGTATTATGTAGACTCTGTCGATATCGAGCAGCTACGTACGGACATACTCCCTTATATGCTTGGGTCGCTTGATCCGCACTCTACTTATATACCACCGTTAGAGTCGGAGATGGAGGAGCAGAGACTGGAGGGACAGTTTGAGGGAATAGGGATCATCTACAACATCATCACCGACACGATCGTCGTCGACCAAGTGTTCGCTGGAGGTCCCTCTGAGACCGCCGGTCTAGAGCCTGGTGATCGTATCTTAACCTGCGATGGCAAGAGCCTCCTCGGTGAGCGCAACAACCAAGACACCATCACCTCAGCACTCAGAGGTCCGAAGGGATCGGTCGCACATCTATCGATACTACGTCGCCATACACGACGAAATGTGAGTGTCGTGCGTGGTCCTGTGCCGATTAGAAGCATAGATGTGAGCTATATGCTTACGCCGACCATCGGACTGATGCAGATCACCACCTGGGCGCGTACTACTTATGACGAGTTCATTCAGCACTGGGGTGAGTTGCAGCGATCTGGAGCCAAAGCTCTAATCCTCGATCTGAGAGACAATACGGGAGGCTACATGGATGCAGCTGTTGCTGTTGCCAATGAGTTCCTTAGCAAGGATCAATTGATCGTCTATACGGAGGGTCGCACGATGCCTCGTGAAGATGTGGTCGCCAATGGCGAGGGCATGCTGCAGAAGTTGCCTCTAGTAGTGCTGGTCAATGAGAACAGTGCCTCGTCCTCTGAGATCTTTTCGGGGGCTATGCAAGACCACGACCGGGCGATGATCGTAGGACGACAGACCTATGGCAAGGGTTTGGTTCAGCAGCCCTTTACCTTCCCAGATCACTCTAGCGTACGTCTCACGGTGGCTCGCTACTATACGCCATCGGGTCGCAACATACAGCGCCCCTATGAGCAGGGGAGTCTCTCCTCGATCGAGGAGAGTCTTATGAGCGTCTCTGGCATCAAGCCCGTGGGCGACTATGCCGATACGCTCTCACTGACTAAGCAAAAGCAGCGGGAGTATCATAGCGATAAGGGGCGTCTCCTCTTCAGCGGTTATGGCATCATGCCCGATATCTTCGTACCGCAAGACACAGCGATGATCAATGCTTATGCAGCACGTCTGATCATGTCTGGGGCGATGCAGGAGTTTGCCTTTTACTTTGTCGACTTAAATAGAGAGAACCTCCGTGAGATTAGCTCAGTCCGGGAGTTGCTAGCTTTGCTTGCTCAGGAGAAGTCTCTAATCAACGATCTAGCCGCATACGCTGCTGACCAAGGCATAGCCCAGCGGCCACTGATGCTACGCCAAGCCACGCAGCGCTTGCAGCTACAGATGCATGCCTTGATAGCTAATCATCTCTTCGGTGCTACGGGCTTCTATCAGGTGATAACCCAAGGCGATCCGATGATCAGCAGCGCAGAGCAATATCTACAGGAAAATTATCACACACGATGATGAGTTGTGACAAAGTGAGAGAGGAGAAAAAAGCATTACGCCGTGCCATCCGTGCTAAGATGCGGAGTGAATGGACCGAGGAGTACCGACAGGCGGTCTCGGAGCGTGTCTGTCGGCAGATAGAGACGTTTCTACCCTTCGTGCGTAGTCATTGCGTAGCACTATACTGCGCCCTGCCCGACGAGGTAGACCTGACTGCTATCTTAGAGCGCTACCAGAGCGACAAGAGACTCCTCATCCCCCGCGTGGAGGGTGACGATATCAACTTCTACACCTATCAGCCCGAGTCGCTCATTACCAGCGAGGACTACAAGATCCTTGAGCCGACAGCAGCTACTGAGGAGGCGATAGATCCAGCAGAGATAGAGCTTATCTTGGTGCCGGGGGTCGCATTCGACCTGCATGGTGGACGTATGGGTCGTGGCAAGGGTTACTACGATCGCTTCTTCGCACGCTGTCCCCATGCCCTTCGAGCAGCGGTCACCTCCTCGCTACAGATCGTCGAGCAGATCCCGCTAGAGCCGTGGGACGAGGCGATGCACTATATCATATCAGATGGTCAGACCTACGAGGTACGCGACTAACGAAGTCACACGACTCGACAGACTCTGAACAAAAAAGCTCCCCCCATCACAGTACATCGACTGCGATGGGGGGAGCGCTTATTTATTGGTGTAGGCTATCGCTTCGTGGCGATAGCCTTTTCTAGCTTATTATTATAGGAGTGCGTCTAGACCACACTTAAGGTCTGCGATGATGTCCTCGACATTCTCTAGACCGATAGAGAGACGTACCATACCCTCACCAATGTCAGAAGCAGCACGCTCCTCAGGTGTGTAGGGCGAGTGAGTCATGCTAGCTGGGTGCTCGATAAGCGTCTCAGCATCACCAAGGCTCACGCAGAGTGTAGCTAGGTGGAGGCTATTCATCAGCTTGCGACCAGCCTCTAGACCACCCTTGAGCTCGAAGGCGATCATAGCACCTGGTAGGCGCATCTGCTTCTGAGCTAGCTCATACTGTGGGAAGCTCTTGAGACCTGGGTAAGCGATCGAGGCGATAGCGGGGTGCTGCTCGAGGAACTCAGCGACACGCTGTGCATTAGCGCAGTGACGCTCCATACGTATCTCCAGAGTCTTGATACCACGAGCGATCAGGTATGCTTCGAACGGGCCTAGGACTGATCCCGTCATATCCTTTACAGCAAAGAGACGCACCTGGTCGATATATTCCTTGCGACCGACGACAAATCCGGCGATCACATCACCGTGACCATTCAGATACTTCGTAGCTGAGTGTACTACGACATCAGCACCGAGGTCTAGAGGACGCGTGATAAAAGGCGTGCAGTAAGTATTGTCCACCATCAGCACAGTACCCTCCTGGCTGTGAGCTATCTTGGCAGCGCCTTCGATATCTGTCAGGTACATGTTAGGGTTGGCCGGGGTCTCGATGTAGACCAGCTTCGTATTGGGGCGCATAGCAGCCTTGATCTCATCAAGATTGCGCGCATCGACGAAGGTCACCTCCACACCAAAGCGTGAGAGTCCATGCTCGAGGAATGAGTAGGTGCAGCCGTAGAGCGTCTTACCTGCGACGATGTGGTCACCAGCCTGCACCAAGGGGTAGATAGCCGAGGTGATCGCACCAATGCCTGAAGAAGCGCTGACGCAAGCCTCACCACCCTCTAGAGAGGCAACCTTCTGCTCAGCAGCTGTGCAGGTAGGATTCCCCAGACGAGTGTAGATGTACCCGTCCTCCTCAAGGGCAAAGCGTCTGCCACCCTGCTCCGCAGAGTCAAAAACAAAAGTAGAGGTCTGATAAATAGGTGTAGCCAGCGTACCGTGCTGATTGCGCTCGCTACCAGCATGGATGGCACGCGTAGCGAAGCCCATCTGCTGTAGTTTTTTTGGATCAATCATTATGCTTTATCTAAAGATTCGATTATTCGGTACGAAGGTACGAAAAATAGCGATCACGACTAGATATAAGGGCTAGAAGGAGAAAGAAAGATAGCATAACGATCAGTGGGTTGCCCGTCACACCAGCCCCTCTGTTCATCCGACTTCACTCCGAGCACCTCCGATCACGTCAACTAACAATTCCTCCGAGGCTATTTCAGAATAGCTCGCTGGAAAATAAAAAATCTCCAGCGAGCTATGGGAAAATACTTCGGAAGAATCAAATGATACTTCGGAAGAATCAAATGATAAGTCCGAAGAATTATTTCGTACCTCCCTGGAAAATAGCAAATTTCCACCGAAGAATTTCCCGATTTCTTCCGTGAGGTTATTGATTTATTCGGTAGCGACTGTTCATCTTAGCGATTAGAAGTCTCTCGATCCCGCTATAGAAGCCGAAAGTTTAGAAAATCCTAATAGAATTTCCAGGTAGTTGTTTGTCGTACCAATATATTGCTATTGTGTGCTAAATAAATAATTGTTACCTTTGCTCGCGACAGATACAGGAATGTATGTGTCAATTAATAGACAATCCTAACCAACTAAAATTTAAAAACAATGAGTCACCGACTACTTATTGCTGCGCTGCTAGCCCTCCTCGGGATCGCTATTTATGCGCCGCTACCAGCTCAAGAAGCTGCTGAGCAAAACGTCATTACGATGAAACTTACAGAGCTCCCCACCAACGATGATGACGAGCCTATTCCACTCTCTCTAGAGGTACAGGGTGAGGGTGAGATAACCATCGACGGCGTCACAGAGGCTTACGCAGCAGAGCGTACTTCTTACACCCCCACAGAGCTAGAGATTAAGATCCGTGGTGCTGTCACTTCGATAAGTTGCGAATATGTCAGCGTACTCTCTGCCATAGACATCACGAGCTCAAAGACGATTGAGAAGCTTAGTGTCAAAAACAGCTCGATCACCGATCTACAGGCTAAGAATGTCACCTCGCTTAAAAAGCTAAACTGCGCCTACAGCTCCCTGCCTGCACTAGATCTAACGGGCTGTACAAGTCTAAAGACTCTCGCTGGCAATGCCTGTATGAAGCTCCAGCGTGTCGCCCTCTCTGGATGTTCAGCACTCGAGGAGCTAGAACTCCAAAACAGCGGTGTGACTGATCTAGACATAACGGGTCTAGTCAATCTGAAGAGCCTCAACGTAGCTCGCAACCCAGTTAAGGAGCTTAACCTAAAGGGGATGAGCCAGCTCACCACGCTAGACTGTATGCAGGCAGAGGTCACCACACTAGATCTCTCAGACTGTGTCGCTCTAGAGGATCTCACAGCTAGTTCTTGTCTTAAGCTTGCTACGGTAAAGCTACCTAAATCTGACAATCTAAAGTACATCTACCTACAGGAGGCTCAGATAGAGGAGATAGATCTATCGGGTCACACTTCACTAGTTCAGGTCTACCTAGAGCGTTGCCAAAAACTTACCAAGGTGACCGCAGCCAATTGCCCGAACCTGAAGCTACTCAGCTTGCACCTCTGTGCACTCCCTGCAGAGACGACACTGGCTCTTGTAGAGGATTTGGCAGATCATGGTGCCGACTACAATGCGACGTCACCTGCTTATAAGATTTTTGCTCTGGGGACCAAGGTTACATACAAGGAGGGCAACGTTTGGTCTCCCAAGGCGGCTAGTGTAGCTAGACGCAAGGGGTGGGCACTATTTAGCAAGAATGAGGATGAGTATGGAGAGCCCACACCTATCTTCGAGTATGCTAAGGTTACCATTGAAGAGACAGAGCACGGGACGATAGCTATCGAGGGTTACGACAAGGAAGACTGGCCCTTTATGCCACAAGGTGAGACCTACAAGGTGCTCGCTACCCCTGAGGCTGGCTACGAGCTACAGGAGCTCAAGGTCAATGACGATGATATCCTAGAGGATCTAGAGTTCCAGCTCTTTGAGGATAGCAAGATCACGGCTACCTTTGCAAAGACTGCCCCAGTAACCTACGAGTACTATCTGACGAAGGTGGAGCCTACGGTCGCTACGGCTACGGTCTATACTTATGGGTATGACGAAAACAAGAAGTGGGTATCCCGCACCGCTATGAAGGGCGACGGAACTGTCGAGTCTCGCAACGATATACGATATGATGAGGAGGGACGTATCTCAGATATTGACATCACGCTAGCCTATGACAATGGCAAGCCCAGTATGTTTACTCACTATACATACGATGATCAGGGTCGTATGGTAAGACGCCAGATGAAGCTCTTTACAACCGATATGGCTGACACCAAGATCGCCTATCGTCCCGATGGACAGATAGACTATTGGACAGAGCAGAGCGCCAAAGTGATGAATGACTACATCTACAACGACAAGGGACAGCTCATCGAGGAGCAGTTTGGAGAGGCTACAGGAGTAGATACAGATCACCCCACAGTGTTGACCCCCACAGGCAAGACCTTCTACAGCTACAACGACAAGGGACAGAAGTCAGAGGTCAAGTATGCAGCCGTTCAGACCAAGTGGCTCTACATGAAGGGTGAGCAGTACACGTGGAATGAGCAGGGACTGATGTCCAGCGTCAAGGCGATGAACTATACGTATGATCAGGGTGAGACCGATCCTGAGAAGGGTAAGCCTAACCCCGTCTTCGAGCTACGCTATCAGTACGACGACAAGGCTAAGACCAAGGTCTTCTGGCCTATGCTACCTATTACAGAGGAAAACGGAGGCTTCGGCGAGTTTAGCTATGACCTCAAGGGTTACTGCACAAAGGCTGAGCACTGGCTACTATCCTATGGTGATCCTAACCACACCTTTGACTTTATCTATGTCTTTGAGGCTTCACCACGTCACCTCCAGGAGCTAGTAGACAGAGGCACCACGACGGTACAGTACGCTTACGGTACGATCACTGCTGAGGGCGCTGCCCTTGAGGGACTTCAGGTATACGACACCACGGGTCAGCTACTGCGTGACTACCACACAGCTCCTTGTCAGCGCATCGATATGGGCGTCTCTGAGCTACCTGACGGACTATACATCGTTCGCACCATCTCATCTGACAGCACACAAACTGACAAGGTGGTCATAACACAATAAGCAAAACAAACGATGCTTCACTCTATCATAAGGCGAGGACTCATGACTATGCTCATGGGCCTCGCCCTATGCTCTTTACAGAGCTATGCAGCTTCTCGCATCCTATTTACCACGGCTCTGCCAGTAGGATCGACGATCACACTCACCATATCGGCCGATGGTGCAGTAACGGCTCAAGGCCTAGCAGGAGCGATCCTCGCTGATGGCAAGCCACACGCCTATACCATCGAGAGTGCTGATGTGAAGCTCTCAGGAGCCATCACGGCTATCACCCTCTCTCACCAAAAGCTCTCCGCTCTAGACGTCCGTCAGGCCAAAGAGCTTGCTGAGCTACGTTGTGATAATAACAACCTCACCGAGCTAAACATTGCTTACGCCAAGGCTCTCCATCGCCTGGACTGTACCTACAACCAGCTAGAGCGTCTCGACATCCCCAAAGAGTCTCTCCTCAAGGAGCTGCGCCTCAAGGGCAACTACGTCAAGAGCCTAGCCCTCGCTCAATGCGCCGATCTAGAGATCCTAGACTACTCGGACAACTACTACCCCTCGTCAGTAGATCTCAGCAAGTGTACGAAGCTACAGCAACTAGACGTCTCGAAAAACAAGATTCGCTCGCTAGACTTAACGCAAAACGTGGATCTGCGCACCCTCTCTTGTGGAGACAACGAGATCACCGCCCTAGATGTAGCGCACCTAGCCTCACTGGAGTGGCTCTCCGTATCAAATGACTTTGACCTCGAGACATTGACCCTCGGAGAGCACCCTAAGCTGCTCTTCCTAGACATCTACGGCACGAAGGTACAGAGCCTCGATCTGGCTAAGTATCCACTACTCGAGGAGCTCTCCTGCGCTTATGCCAAGCTCACGAGCCTAGATCTCTCGCACAGCAAGCAGCTTCGCAGGCTGAGCTGTAGCAAGAACCCCTTTAGAGGACTAGACGTGTCACACTGCCCACTACTCGAGGAGCTCAGCTGTGGAGACCTGGAGATAGCTTCGATCGATCTGAGTAACAATCCCAAGCTCACCTCCCTGCAGATGGGACACAACAACCTCTCGCAGCTCGACCTCTCTGCGCAGAAAGAGCTCAAGGTGCTTTATCTCTTTAATAATAACCTTACTAAGCTCGACCTCTCCGCACAGACTCATCTAGAGCAGTTACTCTGCAACAATAACCAGCTCACCGAGATCACCCTCGCAGCAGGAGTCCCGCTCAGCAAAGTGGAGATCTATGACAATCAGATCAAGGATCCTCAGATGGCTCAGATTGTTGCCAAGCTACCTGACCGCACAGGGCTCACGAGAGGACTCTTCAAGGTGATCAATACGCCTAGCCAGACGGAGGGTAATGTCTGCACCAAGGCTCTGGTCGATCAGGCGCTAGGTAAGTATTGGCGTGTGGTCGACTATGCTGACTTTGCCGACTTTGGCAAGGGTCTTGACTACCGTGGCTCTGATGCTCCCGAGCTGGGCGAGGGGATGATCAAGCTCACCTTTGACAAGGCAGGCAGTACCATACAGCTCACCGTCGGCGTGCTCGGCGAGATGCAAGTCACAGGCACCACCGAGCCTGTCATCAGCTCTAAGGATCCTATCTCCTACACCATCGAGGGCACAGAGCTACTCCTCCGTGGAGATATTTACAGACTGATCGTTAGCGGAGCCGCCATTAAGGGCATAGAGCTTACCAAGGCGCAGTATCTACGCGAACTCGAGCTACACGACTATCAGCCCGCAACGATTCAGTTGACGGATTTGCCACACCTTGTGACACTCCGGCTACACGACAATCAGCTCACAGACATCCAGCTGAGTGGCACCCCACTGCTTAACCTGCTCTCTTGCTACGGCAACAAGCTAACCGTTGAGGCTGGTAAGAAACTCATTGCGAGCCTCCCCAAGCGCCTCGAGGAGGAGAAAGCAACGATCCTCTGGCTCAATAGTCAGGGAGCGGGTGCTGACAATGCATTTCAGGAGGAGCTCCTTTACCTAGCTCACGCACAGGGCTGGGAGATGAGTGACTATCTAGGAGGGGCCAGTGGCGACACGGGATCACCTATCGGCTTCCCGATAGCGAACCACCCCGTCTTCGCACCTACGACCGAGTCGGCACTGCAGGTGCGCGTGGCGCTGGACATGCTACACGTCACTACCGCACCAGACACCTCGATCGCGCTCTATGATATGACGGGTCAGCTACTGCTGCAGACGCAGTCTGACGCTGATGGACTGTGCGACATTCCGCTAGTAGCCCTCACAGAGCGACTCTACATCGTCGCTACGCCAGTCGAGTCGGTCAAGTGTCTCATCCCTTAAGAGAGCTCAATGATTAAAACCAATCAAACAACCAATCATATGAATCGTTTTTTCAGATTTACGCTCAGCCTCTTGCTCCTGACGGCACTTGCCGTAGGAGCAAGGGCTCAAGACTATGGCATAGAGATTGGCGGCACGCCCGTGACCTCTAGCAATGCCGCTTCTATTTGGACAGGTACTGGTGACGGGGAGCAGGGTAAGATCTCCTTTGACCCCACGACACGAGTACTCACGCTCGACAATGTGCGCATGAACTGCACGGGCAATACCGAGAGTATCTATATCCACGAGGGGACGCCAGAGGTGACGATCCTGCTAAAAGGTACCAACGTCCTGAAGCATCACCTAGGACGTATCTCCCTCGAGGGGCAGAAGGTCATCATCACGGGCAAGGGTGGATCCCTCCAGTGTACTGCCAAGGGGGTCGCTTGTTACATTGATAACGGGTGCCAGCTCGTCGTGCAGGGAGGCTGCACCGTAGATGTAGCGGGCGACTACGGCATCACCGGTGGTGGATATGGCGAGCGCACCTCTCTAACCATCGATGGCGAGGAGGGGACGGTTTTCAAAGCAAAGGGAGGCAATATGCCCTCTATGTCTGACCTTGGCAATATCTACCTCAGAAACTGCGTCATCGTAGAGCCTTATGGTGCTAAAGTCGATGGAGGTGAAGTCGTGATAGATGGAGATCCCATCTCTGATCAGATCATCATCAAGAAAGTCTCTAGCGACTATGACATCAAGGTCAACGGCGTAGCCATCACCCCAGAGAATGCGGCCGACGTCTTAGGCGATCAAACGGTTACCTACAAGAAGAAGTACGCCACACTCATCCTCTCGAATAGTCATATCGAGGCTAAGGGCGTCCCTGCCATCGAGGCTAAGACGCCTGTCTACATCACGCTCGTAGGAGAAAACAAGATCTCCTCCGACAGCGACACAGCCCTCCTGCTAGGTGGTGAGGAGTCGATGGTCCACGGAAACGGATCCCTCGAGGTAAGCGCCCCCGCCGGCACGGCTATCGAAGTAAAGGGTAGTCTCAAGATCCAGGGCGTCAACTGTACTGCTACAGGGCTTCGTGCGCTACATGGAGACAAGGAGACCGCTAGACTCACCATCGAAGACGCACGCCTCGCCCTGGACGGATCAGAAGGAGCACTCTACGACTTTGCCGATCTCTCCTTGATACGTACAGCGATCGTCACACCGCAGGGCGCTGTCGCTCAGCAGGGCGCTATCATGCTAGACGGTAGCATCTGTAAGGGCAAAGTGCTTATCGACAGACCCGTCGACATACCGCTATTCGTTACAGGCAAGCAAGTGACCACAGCCAATTGCCACGATATCCTAGGAGACGGTACCATCTCTTATGACCCAGAGAAGAAGCTCCTCAAGCTCAACGGCTTTAAGTTTGTCACCGAGGAGATGATCCAAGGCATCAGCGTGATGCAAGCTCTAGGAAACATCACCATCGAGGTGCATGGAGACAACGAAATAGTCACCAACTATATGGGTCTCGTCTTTACCTCAGGAGGCAACATCGTCGGAGATGGCACCCTCAAGATTACCTCCAAGAGTCAGGCTCTAGTCGTCAATGGTACGAGTGTCACTATCGAGAAAGGTCCTAAGCTGATCATCTCCGGAGAAGACTCCGGCATCTTCGGGTACCTCGAGTACGGAGGCGAGATCATCTTCGATGCAGCTAATGTCATCGTCGAGAAGGGGGGCATCGTCAACCTCTTTGAGATCGTCTTCGAGGGGTGTGGAGTATCGACCCCTCAAGGCAGTGAGATCATCGTCTCTCACGACCAGCAGCGTGACAAGGACTACAAGAGTGTCGGACTCAACGGCGAGGTTTACAAAGGCCGGATTGTCGTCGATATCGCTGGAGGGGTAGAGGATACCCTTGCGCCTGCTAGCTGTCAGATGCGCATCGCTGAGGGCATACTCTACGTTCGGTCAGACGTGAGTCAGACACTCTCACTACTGGACCTAGATGGACGAGTACGCTACGCCACTGAGGCTGTGGCTGGCGAGGAGTACCGTATAGAGGGGCTCTCCTCTGGTAGCTACCTCTTGCGCGTAGGATCACAAACGTACAAGGTGGTTCTTCCATAGACACGCATAGTGAGACTATTGCATAAAGGCGAATCGCTACGTTGCTTTCGGGATTCGGCTTCGGTCGCATACGGAGGTATGCTCCCTTCAGACCTCACCCTCAGCGCCTTGCGCTTCATCCTTTCTGCAAAGTCAGGACAATCTTGCAAGCAAGATTGTGAGACTGTTGACTTTTGCAACAGTCTCATAGTTTCTAAGTTTAGGGGAAACGTAGACTGCTCGACCGCAGTCCACAAAACAAGTAGAGGCTCGTCCCGATTGGGATGAGCCTCTACGCATTTAGTGTGTTACGACCTTTACTTATCAAAGAAAGGCTCGAGGATGATCATGAGGTTCTCCATAAAGAAGCGTACCGAGATAGCTAGCAGGATGACCCCAAAGAACTTACGCAGGATGTAGATCCCGCCATGTCCGAGCCACTTCTCTAGTAGTGACACCGTCCGTAGCATTAGG
Source organism: Porphyromonas asaccharolytica DSM 20707 (assembly GCF_000212375.1). NCBI lineage: Bacteria > Pseudomonadati > Bacteroidota > Bacteroidia > Bacteroidales > Porphyromonadaceae > Porphyromonas > Porphyromonas asaccharolytica. The sequence continues at coordinate 616,515 of NC_015501.1, forward strand.
TAGATACAGACGACGTTCAGCAGGATAGCGACGAAAAGCGTCGAGGTCGCCGTCCCTGAGGACTTCATCGTTAGGATCGCCGTAAAGGAGGCAGCACCCGCAAAGAGCGGGAAGACAAGCGGTACAATGTCAGCACTGCCCGAGGGATTGTCGTCCTGAAAGACCTGTATGCCGAAGATCATCTCGACAGCCAGCACGAAGAGGACGATCGAACCCGCCACGGCAAAGGACGAGACATCCACTCCAAAGAAGCCCAGCAGCGGCTCTCCGATGAAGAGGAAGGCGATGAACATGATGCATGAGATGATGGCTACCTTACTGGGGTGAAAGACCTTACCATTCTCCTTAAGACTCAGTGCGATCGGGATAGCTCCGATGATGTCTATAGAGACAAAGAGGATCATAAAGGTCGCAAAGAAGCTCGACAGTGTGAAGTGTGCGAAGTCAGCTAGGATACTATTCCAAAGATTTTCCATAATAGATTTATCGTCTAACGGTGACTAAGGGGAAAGCTTTCATCCGCAAAGGTACGAAATCGCCTCCCAACCCTCCAAACGACCTCCTCGCAATTCTGCAGATCTAATATGTAGAAACGCATGACCGTGTGGCCCCACAAATCGTTACCCGGATCGTTTTGATGCAACGAATGCCAGGCTACCCGTCACGGCTTTGACGACAAAGTTGTGGTGCGGTTACATCTCCACGTGGAGAATCGTAAATCTCCACGTAGGAAATCGTAAATCTCCACGTAGGGGGAAAAAAATCTCCACGTGGGCGACAAATGAAACTTCGGAGGAATCAAACGAAACTTCCGAAGAATTTTTTCTCGCCTACGTGGAGAATAAAAAATAGCCACGTGGAAATTTTCAAATTTCCACGTGGCGGTGCTATTTTACTTGCCTTGCTTGGCGACGCGCTCCTGGTCGGCGATGAAGGCTGCGAGACCGCTATCGGTGAGCGGGTGCTTGAGCAGACCGAGGATAGCCTTGAGCGGGCAGGTGGCTACGTCAGCACCGACGCGCATACAGTCGATGATGTGCTGGGTGTGACGGATGCTAGCGGCTAGTACCTGCGTGTTAAAGCCGTAGGTCTCGAAGGTCTCTACGATGTCGGCGATGAGCGAGACACCGTCTGAGCTGATGTCGTCGAGACGACCCACAAAGGGAGAGACGTAGGTAGCCCCAGCCTTAGCAGCTAGAACCGCCTGACCGAGGTTGAAGATGAGCGTACAGTTGGTCCGTATGCCCTCCTTGGTAAGCTGGCAGATGGTCTTGATACCATCTTGTGTGCAGGGTACCTTGACCACGATGTTCTTGTGTAGGGCAGCTAACTCGCGTGCCTCGGGGAGCATCTGCTCGTAGGTGGTGCTCAGGACCTCGGCACTGACGTCGCCATCTACGATATTGCAGATCTTGAGGTAGTGCTCACGGCAGGCAGCATCGCCAGCGATGCCTTCCTTAGCCATGAGAGAGGGGTTGGTTGTGACGCCATCGAGGACACCGAGCGCTTCGGCTGTGCGGATATCTTCGAGATTGGCTGTATCGATAAAAAACTTCATAAAGGGGTATATGTTGAGAGATAAATTCTATTCGTGCGAACCCTCAGAGTATTTCTCAGGATTCATAAACCAGTCGGCATACATACCGTAGTCGTGTGCCGTGCGCTTATTGAGCGACTGGCTCTGCTCAGGAGGTACGTCTTTGATATACTTAGCGGGAGTACCAGCGTACATCGTATAGGGTGGGATGATCGTATTGGCTAGGACGACCGCCCCAGCAGCTACGATAGCGCCTTCACCAACCACCGCGTTGTCCATGACGACAGCACCCATGCCGATGAGCGCGTAGGCACCCACCTTGGCACCGTGCAGGATCACATTGTGACCTAGTGAAGCGTAGTCGCCCACCTCGCATACAGAGCGCCCGTGGAGCGTGTGGAGCGTGCAACCGTCCTGTATATTGACGTGATTGCCTATGTGGATGCTATTGACATCGCCACGTACGACAGCGTTGAACCATACGCTGCACCCTGCTCCCATAACCACATCACCGATGATGCGTGCACCCTCGGCTACGAAGGTGCCCTCCCCGAGCTGAGGCGTAAAGCCCCGCACGGGGATGAGGCTTCCTGCTGGATATTGGTATGCCATACGGATTAGAGGGGTAGGGTCTTGTTGCGTAGCCACTCAGCCTCCTCAGGGGTGAGTAGAGGAGAGAGCTCCTGGTAGACATGCTCCTGATAATCGTTGTACCAAGCGATCTCCTGGTCAGTCAGGAGCGACTTGTCTACGAGCGCATTGTCTAGGTAGCAGAGCGTCATGGTCTCAAAGCCATAGAAAGTACCGAACTCGGTCTGCTCCTTCTCGACCGTCAGGATCAAGTTCTCGATGCGGATACCATACTGGTCAGCACGATAGAGACCTGGCTCATTGCTGGTGAAAGTGTGCAGATGCATCGGGGTCGGATTATTGTCCGTGCGAATGTTTTGCGGGCCCTCGTGTACATTCATAAAGACACCGACACCATGTCCCGTACCGTGACCATAAGAGAGACCTCTATCCCAGAGAGCCTTGCGAGCTAGTATGTCTAGCTGGTTACCACGGGTCCCCTTGGGGAAGCGTGCCGTAGCAATCGCTATGTGTCCCTTGAGGACTAGCGTGAAGTCTGTGCGCTGCTGGTCGGTGACTGGCCCGAGAGCGATCGTGCGGGTGATGTCTGTCGTACCATCTATATATTGTCCACCGCTGTCTAGTAGGAGCATGCCCTTGGGCTCTAGCTTGTAGGCACTCTCGGGCGTGGCGGAGTAGTGCACGATAGCTCCATGGGCTTGGTAACCGCAGATGACGCCAAAGCTATCGCTGACGTAAAACTCTTGCTTCGCGCGGAACTGTTGGAGCGTCTCGCCTGCCGAGTATTCGTCGACGTGCTCGCCCTTCTTGAGAGCCTGCTCGAGCCAGATGAAGAAGCGGGTCAGAGCGACACCATCACGGTGCATAGCTCGGTGGATGCCAGCTATCTCTGTCTCGTTCTTGATCGATTTGAGGTGCGATATGACTGAGTCGCCTGTGATGACGGGACGTTCGCCCAGCTCCTCACGAACACGCTGTGAGGTGCGCTTCGGATCGACCATCACCTTGAGATCCTGTGGCAGCTTGCTGAGGAAGTCATAGAAGGTGTCGTAGTCGCGAATCTCTACGCCCTCGCCATTGAGTATCTGACGTAGCTCGGGGACAGTCTTCTCAGGCAATGCAAAGAGATAAGCCCGCTCATTGTCGATAAAGCCGAAGGCGATGCCGACGGGATTGTAGGAGACGTCGTTGCCTCTGATGTTAAAGCTCCAGCAGAGCTCGTCGACCATCGTGATAGCGACCGCCTCGGCGCCATAGCTCTGATAAGCCTCGCGGATACGCTGCAGACGGTCACGGGTGCGCTCGCCTGAAAATTTGACATCCTGTAGGTAAAACGTATTGGTTGGCACGCTTGGTCTGTCGCTCCAGACCTCCTCGATGAGGTCGTACTGGGAGACTAGCTTGATGCCGTGGTTCGCTAGCGACTGGGCAAGAGGAGCATACTCTGCCATGGAGTAGCAGGCACCATCGACCCCGACGACCGCTCCCTCGCTCAGATGCGTAGAGAGATACTGCTGGATGGTAGGCGTGTCAGGATCATCGCCACGCTGTAGTGTCATCTCGCTACCTTGCAGCTCGTTGGTCGCCTGCAGATAGTAGCGTGAGTCGGTCCACATGAAGGACTTGTCTAGCGTCACGAGGGCTGTGCCGGCAGAGCCTGTGAAGCCACTGATCCAGGTGCGCGACTTCCACCGCTCGGGTGTGTACTCGCTCAGATGGGCATCGCCACTAGGTATGATGTAAGCATCTATATGATGCGTGCGCATCGCTTGGCGGAGAGCCTCGATGCGCTGATTGATAGGACTGTTTGTTGGCATATATATGATTTTTTGTTCTTTGAATCTATAGGTCTGGGTCTAGTCTGCGAGGGGTTGATGCTCAGGGCGGAGCAGGTCTAGGACGGTCTTGACAGGGGTAAAGGTGTCACTGGGTACCTCGACGAAGATGGTATTCCAGTCGTGCATAGCTCCATTCCAAAGGCCTGGGTGCTCCAGAGCTTTGAGCGGACGCCCCTCGACGCTCTTCTCACTGATGAAAGCTGTCTGCGGATTGACATACTTGTGCAGGTCAAAGGGGTTGCCCTCGTAGTCTCGTATGTAGCAGCAGAGGTCGACTGGGTTGAAGTGGGTCCCCTCGCGCATCATCTCGAGTGCCTCGGGGTTGTTCTTGTCCACCTGTACGCTCTCTAGGATCTGCAGGGAGGTGGTGCCGTCGGCTTCGCGTACTAGATAGGGTCCACCGCCAGGCTCGCCCTCGTTGCGCACCATGCCGCAGACTCGTATAGGGCGATTGAGCTTGCTCATCAGCTTGGGTATTAGCTCTTCCTCGCTGAGTAGCTCGGCGTGCGGGATCTGTATGCAGAGTGTCTCATCGAGGAAAGTCAAGATCTCCTCCGTCAGTGCCTTGTTGACCTTCGAGCGTTTGAGCTGCTGTAGATAGCCGAAGATGCGGTCACGTACTGCGAGGAGGATACCGCCGAGGAGCTTTTTGTAGAGGACTGTATTGCTCTTTAGGTGGTCGGGCGTGACGTTGTCAATGTTCTTGATGAAAACGACGGAAGCGTCTAGCCGACTGAGATTGCCAATGAGCGTGCCGTGCCCACCGGGGCGGAGGAGGAGCGTGCCATCAGCACGGCGGAAAGGCGTGCCGCGCTCTATGTCTAGAGCGATCGTATCGGTGCTACGCTCCTGAACACTATAGGTCACCTGGTAGCGACATCCGAAGAGATCCTCGAAGCTCTGGATGCGTCTATCGACTAGAGAGCGAAAAGCCTCCAGATGCTCTGGCGATACGGTGAAGTGTAGCCGTACACGTCCGTGTATGTCTTGCGCATAGAGTGCGCCCTCGACCATGTGCTCCTCAATAGGGGTGCGCTTGGTGCCATTGGGGTAGTCGTGGAAGAGAAGCATACCCTTGGGTAGCGAGCCGTAGCTCATGCCGTGTGTGTCGAGGAGGTTATCAATGATGGTGCCGTACTGCTCGCTCTCGACTAGCTTGCTCATGGTGCGCCAATTGTTGCGCAGGCAAGTCTCGCTCAGCTTCTCATAAAAGGCAAAAGACTCTAGATGATCCACAAACGTTTGCTGCTCGGGTGTCAGGTCATCGTGCGAGATCTGCTGCTCCTTGGGGAGCCCATAGAGAGACTTAAACATACGGCTCGCCGCTCCTGAGGCAGGGACAAACTTGATGACATCGGCTCCTGGCTTCTGCAGATAGTCGTGCCACAGGTCGAGGTACTGAACCATCTCGTCAGTTGCTAGGCGCACGATGCCTCGCTCGATCTTTGCCGAGTCAACGATGACAAGGTAGGGAGTCCCGTCAACGAGCAGTTTGAGCTGTCGCTCCGCTTCGCTGGACGAGATGCCCCGCTCAGCGAGGTAACTGAGGTCTTCGGGGGTAAATGCTGTGGTGTCAGACATACGATATAAGGTGTGAGAGTAATAAGCTCCTCAAAGATACGAAAAAGAGATCATAAGCTAGTGATTAGGTAGACGCAACTTCACGCCTGACACACTATATAATAATGTAATAACGGCGCCGGTCAAATCTTCCGTCGCAGCAGATAGCTCTCCTAAAGCAAAATGGTCGAATGTGGACGGAACTTGCGAAATAGAGGGGGAGAATCCCTAACTACTAAGCTCTCATCTCTTTTTTCTGTACCTTTGTCGCGCGGTGGGGTTGTTGTCTCATCGTATGCAGCCGGTCGTGCTGTGGCCCAGATGGTGGAATCGGTAGACACGAGGGACTTAAACTCCCTTGGCCAATTGCGGTCGTGCGGGTTCAAGTCCCGCTCTGGGTACCAGCCTCTCGGTGAGACACATTTGTGAGGGGAACCGTCTGTCTCGCTAGTTTTTAGTATCTTTGTGGAGAACGAAAAGAATTTATCATGGCTGCCAAAGACAAAAAAGTACTCTACATATCCCAAGAGATATACCCTTATCTGCCTGAAAGTGACCTCGCGCATGTCGCTCGTTACCTCCCAGAGCATATACAGAATGCAGGGCATGATGTACGCATCTTTATGCCACGCTACGGACTGGTCAATGAGCGTCGTAATCAGCTCCACGAGGTGATCAGACTATCTGGGATCAACGTCATCGTCGATGACTACGATCACCCACTCGTCATCAAGGTAGCCTCCATACCCTCTACACGTATACAGGTCTACTTCATCGACAATTCAGACCTCTTCGGGCGTAAGAGTCTCTTTGGTCCAGCTTCGGAGGGAGCACCTAGTGACAATGCCGATAGGAGTATCTTCTTCATTCGCGGGGTTTTTGAGGCGATCAAAAACCTTCGCTGGATACCTGACTTGATACACTGTCTGGGGTGGTTCTCAGCCTTGGCGCCTGTCTACCTTAAGACTGCCTACAAGGACGATCCTTACTTCGAGCGTGCTAAGGTGATCTTCTCAGTCGATGGCAACGAGGAGGAGGGTGTGATCGGTGACGATCTGATCAAGAAACTAGAGTTTGATAAGATCACGGGCGATATGCTTGCCCCACTCCAAGGTGAGGTGACGCCCGATGCGCTGCGCCGTATGGCGATCCACTACTCTGACGGAGTGATACTCGGGCAGGAAAAGGTCTCTCCCGAGCTGATCGAGTATCTACGCTCCGAGCCTGACCATAAGGTGCTAGAGTATCCAGGTCCAGCAGCAGAGCATCCCGAGGCTTATGTCGACTTCTACCGTAGTTTCACGGAGTAGAAACTCCACTTCTGACATATAGCGCAAAGCTCCCAGTGACACTCGTCGTTGCTGGGAGCTTTGTTGCATTTGATCGTTTCATCATAGAAGAAGTATGCGTTGGCACTTTCGTACCTAAAAAAGGCTAGTATCAGCGAAATAAGTCGTACCTTTGTGCCGTCCATGTGGCTGTATGGAATCAGATAACAGTGGAGGTGTCGTGGCAGTCGCTAGTACCCCCTATTTCTAGCGCTTGCTGACTTGTATCACTTGCTGTAAGAGATGCCGGAGAGCCTCGTGGTATACGAAAGTTTTTATGTAGGGGTCTATTGCTAGGAAGGTCTCGCTCAATCACCCTCTCAAGGAGTTGGGCCCTACGCCTTTTATTCATCCTAATTATGACAGACAAACCGAACAAAAGAATTATCGAAGAGGTAGTCGTACGCTTCTCAGGCGACTCGGGCGATGGTATGCAGCTCACGGGTTCCATCTTCTCTGATATGTCAGCGATGTATGGTAACTCGGTCTCGACCTTTCCCGATTATCCAGCTGAGATCCGTGCTCCTCAAGGTACACTGGGCGGCGTATCGGGCTTTCAAGTACGTATAGGACATGATCAGGTCCATACGCCTGGAGACTATGCCGACGTACTGGTGGCAATGAATGCCGCAGCCCTCAAGGTCAATGTGAAAAACCTGCGTCACGACTCTATCGTCATCATCGATAGTGACTCTTGCGGAGAGAAGGATCTTAAGAAAGCTCTCTACCAGACAGATGATCCTATCAAGGAGCTGGGACTCAATCCCGATAGAGTGCTCGCATGCCCTATCAGTACGATGGTGCAGGAGGTACTCAAGGATATAGATATGGATGCCAGAGGCAGACTGAGATGCAAGAATATGTTTGCCCTAGGCATCGTATCGTGGCTCTTTGACAGACCCCTCGAGCAGGCTGAGCACTTCATCAGCAAGAAGTTTGCTAAGAAGGAGATCATCCGTCAGGCCAACATAGCAGCCCTCCACGGAGGCTACTCCTACGCGGCTAATACACACGCCTCTGTAGGCACCCCCTTTGTCATCGAGGGAGCTCCGCAGGAGGCTGGCGTATATCTAGATGTAACGGGCAATAAAGCTACCGCTTTTGGACTCATAGCTGGTGCTGAGCGTGCTGGACTCAAGCTCTTCCTAGGATCTTATCCTATTACTCCCGCCACAGACATCTTACACTTCCTCGCTAAGTACAAGTCTCTCGACGTGATCACGATGCAGGCTGAGGATGAGATAGCAGGTATCTGTACCGCCATCGGAGCTTCCTACGCTGGTCGCCTAGGTGTCACCTCTACTTCAGGTCCTGGTGTGGCGCTCAAGAGTGAGGCACTCAACCTCGCCGTCATCGCTGAGCTACCACTCGTACTCGTAGACGTACAGCGAGGTGGTCCCTCGACAGGTATGCCTACGAAGTCAGAGCAGACCGATCTCCTACAGGCTATGTATGGGCGCAATGGTGAGTCGCCGATGGTAGTGATCGCTCCTACCTCTCCCTCTAAGTGCTTTGATGCTGCTTACTATGCAGCCAAGATAGCCGTAGAGCACATGACGCCTGTCGTACTGCTCTCAGATGCTTATCTGGGTAATGGTTCGGTTGCATGGCGTATCCCTGACTACGAGCAGTATCCCGAGATCAAGCCTCACTACGTAGATCAGTACAAGGGTGAGGAGCCTTGGCTCCCCTATATGCGTGACCCTGAGACTCTCGTACGCTACTGGTCTGTACCAGGAGCTGGCTCACTGCCTTACCGCACGGGTGGTCTAGAGAAAGACAATAAGACTGGCGCTATCAGCACAGATGGTCCTAACCACGAGTTGATGGTCCTACAGCGTCACAACAAGATACAGCACATTGCAGAGGTGATCCCACCGCTCACCGTAGAGGGTGATGTAGAGGATGCTGAGCTGCTCATCGTCGGGTGGGGTAGTACTTACGGACACCTGAGCGATGCTTGCCGCACATTACAGAAGAAGGGGCATAAGGTAGCACACACGCAGTTTACCTTTATCAATCCTATGCCTAAGAACACAGAGGAGATCCTACGTCGCTACCCACGTGTTGTCGTCGCTGAGCAGAACCTCGGTCAGATGGCCATGCTCCTACGCAACAAGGTCTCTGATGCTAATATTTATCAGTACAATCAAGTGCAGGGACAACCCCTCAAGGTGGGCAACCTCGTCACTGCCTTCGAAGAGATACTCGCTGAGCAACTATAAAAGACCACAACTGCTATGATTGAAACAAATAGTAATCTAGAGAAGGGCACACTACGCTTTGCCCCCAAGGATTTCAAAAATGCATCACCCGTCAAGTGGTGTCCAGGTTGTGGCGACCACGGTGTCCTAGCGGCTGTCCATAAGGCGATGGCTGAGCTAGACATAGCACCCGATGAGACGGTCGTCGTCTCAGGTATCGGCTGCTCCTCGCGACTACCTTATTATATGAGTACTTTCGGCTTCCACACCGTACATGGTCGTGGCGCTGCCGTCGCTACGGGCGTCAAGGTGGCTCGTCCTGACCTCACCGTATGGCTTATGTCCGGTGATGGCGATAGCCTCGCTATCGGTGGTAACCACTTCATCCATGCCGTACGACGCAATGTAGATATCAATGAGGTCCTCTTCAACAACCGCATCTACGGACTGACCAAGGGGCAGTACTCACCTACATCGCCTCGTGGACTCGTCACCAAGAGCTCTCCTTACGGTACTGTCGAGGATCCCTTCGAGCCAGCAGAGCTAGTCATGGGTGCTCGTGGTAACTTCTTCGCGCGCTCGCTCGACGTCGATCAGCCTACACTCACCGCTTGTTTGATCGCTGGCGCTAAGCACAAGGGCTTTGCAGTCACAGAGGTCTTGGTGAACTGTATGATCTTCAACAATGGAGCACACGCCGCTATTAGCGATCGTGCTGTCCGTGCCGACAAGACGATCGTCCTGCAGCATGGCGAGAAGATGCTCTTCGGTGAGGACAAGCAGCGTGGTCTCGTCCTGGATGGCTTCAAGCTACGTGCTGTGACAATCGGTGAGGATGGCTACACGCTCGATGATGTGCTGACGCACGACGCACACGAGCCAAATCCCTTCCTACATATGATGCTTGCCGCCATGAACGGTGCTGACGGGCTCCCCGTCGCTATGGGCGTCATACGAGATGTCGAGGGACCGACCTACGACTGGGCTGTCCATGATCAGATCGATCAGCAAAAGGCAAAGAACAAGGTGCGCACACTCCGTGAGCTACTCATGACGGAGGATACTTGGGAGATCAAGTAAAGCGCGCCTCTAAGCCTACTTCATCACCTGTGTAAGGTGACAAAAATAGCGAGGGAGACTCAGCAGTGAGTCTCCCTCACTGTTTTTTTTTGCTGTTTGCTGTTGGCTAGAGCAATCGGAACTATCTGAATGATCGGACTTCTAATCTCTAATCTCTAACTTCTAATCTCTAACCTCTCCATCCTCTAATCTCTAATTTCGTACCTTTGTGCTATAATAGAGAGAACTGTATGGATTACAATCACCACGACATAGAGCAGTCGGCTCAGCGCATCTGGCAAGATGCCGATATTTATCGGGTAGAGATAGACCGAGATAAGCCTTCGTACTACGTACTAGACATGTTTCCCTATCCCTCGGGTGCGGGGCTACATGTGGGGCACCCGCTAGGCTACATTGCCTCCGACATCTATGCGCGCTATAAGCGACTACAAGGGTACAACGTCCTGCACCCGATGGGGTACGATGCCTTCGGTCTGCCAGCTGAGCAGTACGCTATTCAGACGAATCGTCACCCTGAGGAGACAACGCGGGTCAACATCGCCCGCTATCGTGAGCAGCTAGACAACATTGGCTTTGGCTTCGACTGGAGCCGTCAGGTGGTGACCTGCGATCCGGAGTACTACAAGTGGACGCAGTGGACCTTCGTACAGCTTTTCCACCATTACTACGACACGGCGACAGACCGTGCCGAGTCTATCGACAAGTTGGTCAAGCATCTCGAGGCGCATGGCACAGAGGGCTGTACCGCTTACAGTAGTACGCCACTGGAGCTAACGGCTGAGGAGTGGCGAGCCGCTAGCGAAGCGGAGCAGTCCGAGTGGCTGATGCACTACCGCTTGGCCTTCCTCGGGGAGAGTGTGGTCAACTGGTGTCCTGAGCTCGGTACCGTCCTCGCTAATGATGAGGTGAGTGACGGCGTGAGTGAGCGTGGTGGCTATCCTGTGGTGCAGCGCAAGATGAAGCAGTGGAGCCTCCGTGTCTCTGCTTATGCGGAGCGTCTGCTAGCAGGTCTGGATCAGCTCGACTGGAGCGATGCCCTCAAGGAGATGCAGCGCAACTGGATCGGTAAGTCGGTCGGTGCGTCGGTCACCTTCAAGGCTAGTACCGCCCATGGTGAGCTCCCTATCGAGATCTTTACGACCCGCCCCGATACGCTCTACGGAGTCACCTTCATGGTGTTAGCGCCCGAGAGTAGTCTAGTTGCTGAGCTAACTACAGAGGAGCAGCGTGCGGCTGTCGAGGCGTACTTAGATCGTACGAAGCGCCGCACGGAGCGTGAGCGTCAGGCGGATCACTCGGTGACGGGTGTCTTCACCGGCTCCTATGCACAGCACCCGCTCACGGGTGAGCAGATCCCGATCTGGATCAGCGACTATGTGCTGGCGGGCTATGGCACGGGCGCTATCATGGCAGTGCCAGCGCACGACTCGAGAGACTTTGCTTTCGCACGGCACTTTGACCTGCCAATACGTCAGGTCGTTTTGCCAAAAGGTGGCGAAGCTTCCGACCCGTCCACTTGGAGCGAAAGCCTCGACAGCAAAGAGGGCGAGCTAATCAATTCGCCTCTGCTCGATGGCAAGCCAGTCGCCGAAGCGATCGACTACATGTGTCACTACCTCGATGAGCGTGGGCTAGGCAAGAAGCGGATCAACTACCGTCTGCGTGACGCTATCTTCAGTCGTCAGCGCTACTGGGGTGAGCCGATACCTATATATTATAAGGAGGGTGTGCCACACACGTTGCCACTCGACAAGCTCCCCTTGACGCTCCCTGAGGTGGACAAGTATCTCCCCACGGAGAGTGGCGAGCCCCCGCTAGGACGTGCTAAGCATTGGTGTACCGAGGAGGGCTATCCCTACGAACTCTGCACGATGCCAGGCTTTGCTGGGAGTAGCGCCTACTACCTACGCTATATGGATCCGCAGGATAAGTCCGCTTTGGTCTCCCCCGAAGCTAATAGCTACTGGCGACAGGTGGATCTCTACATTGGCGGTACGGAGCATGCTACGGGTCACTTGATCTATAGTCGCTTCTGGAATAAGTTCCTCTACGACCTCGGAGTCGTCTGTGAGGATGAGCCATTTAAGCGACTGGTCAATCAAGGGATGATCCAGGGACGCTCTAACTACGTCTACCGCATCAAGGGTACGAATCAGTTTGTCACCTACTCGCAGCGCGAGCAGTACGATGTGACGCAGATGCACGTAGACATACACTTAGTGCAAAACGACATACTCGATCAGGAGGCATTCCGCCAGTGGCGTGACGACCTGCACGACGCCACCTTCATTACCGAGGCGGACGGCAGCTATCTCTGTGGCTTTGCTGTGGAGAAGATGAGTAAGTCGATGTTTAACGTGATCAATCCTGACGAAATCATCGAGCAGTATGGTGCTGATACGCTCAGGATGTACGAGATGTTTCTCGGGCCTCTGGAGCAGAGCAAGCCGTGGGATACGAATGGCATCGACGGGGTGTACCGCTTCCTCAAGCGTGTCTGGTCGCTCTACCACGATGGCGAGGGGCAGCTCACGGTCTCAGCCAGTGCTCAGGCAAGCCGTGAGGAGCTACGCACGATCCATAAGTTGATTCAGAAGATCACGCAAGACATCGAGCGCCTCTCCTTCAATACCTCCGTCTCAGCCTTTATGATTGCTGTGGGAGAGCTACAGAAGGCGCAGACCACGTCGCTAGAGGTGCTCCGCCCCTTGGTAATCCTGCTCTCGCCCTTTGCGCCACATATCGCTGAGATGCTGTGGCAGGAGATGCGCTCCGTATGCAGTAGTGAGACGCTCTCGTCCGAGAGCATTGTGACGGCCGCATGGCCACAGTGTGACGAGTCGCTCATCGCTGAGGACTCGGTACGCTATCCCGTTAGTTTCAATGGTAAGGTACGCTTTAACCTAGAGCTCCCCGCGGGTCTCTCCAAGGAGCAGATCCAGGAGCAGGTGCTGGCGCATGCCGACACGATCAAGTGGATCGACGGCAAGCCCCTCAAGAAGGTGATCGTCGTGCCGGGTCGCATTGTCAACATCGTATTGTGATCACCCAGTCTTCTAGTCTGGCGGTATAGGTGCAGGCTATGGAAGACACTTCCACTTCTTTACAAAATCAATAATATACTATGACTCAAGCTTTAGCAGCTCCCAATAGTAAGCAAGCGAAAGCGTGGTACTTCGTCCACGACTTCTTCTTTATCGTACTAGGTGTCTGTCTCTATGTCCTCGGCTGGGCCGGCTTCATCCTCTCACAGGAGATCGCCACGGGCGGACTGGCCGGTGTTACGACCATCATACAGATCGCTACAAGTATCCCCGCCTTTATCCCGTACAACATCATCAACGTCGGGCTACTGCTCGTCTCGATCATCTTCTTAGGGTGGCGCTACTCCGTTAAGACGCTCATCGGGGTTATCTTGATGGGTATAGCGATTCCAATCGGTCAAGCGCTCTTTGGAGATCCAAATACGGAGGTGTACCACAACCTGAGTCACTGGCTCACGGACAACATCCCTAACGTGGGTCCTCTGCTCAGAGAAGAGCGCTTTATGGCGGTGATCATCGGTGGTATCCTATGCGGTAGTGGACTCTTTCTCGTCTTCCACGTGAATGGTAGTACAGGCGGTACGGATGTCATCGTCTCTATCTTCAACAAGTACACGACGCTCTCCCTAGGACGTGCGATGATCCTGATCGATGCGACGATCGTGATCACCTCTTACTTTGTCAATGTATATGTATCGGGCAAAGACCCACAGCTTGGTGCCGAGCTACTCACCTTCTCCATCGTAGAGGTAGTCTTCTGCGCTATGACGCTCGACTACTGGACCAATAGCAATAAGCACTCTATACAGCTCTTTATCTTTAGCAAGAAGTACAAAGAGATCAACGAGGCGATCACTCAGCGCCTGCACCGTGGCTGTACACTCGTGCATGCGGACGGAGGCTACTCGCAGGAGGAGATGCGCATCCTCATGGTAGTCACTCGCAAGGCTCAGCTACAGAGCATCAATCGTATCATCAAGGAGATCGATCCCGATGCGTTCGTCTCCGAGGGTACCGTACACGGGGTCTACGGCCGAGGCTTTGACAATCTGAAGTAAGGTCCACGTCGAGGCGACATGCTCGCTACGAGCCGACACAACAAAGCACTACTCGCTCTACTATGCTGTATGCTGGTAGGGGGAGTGGTGCTTTACTTATATAGCCCCGAGAGCCTGCAGATACCGCGCTGCCCCTTCCTGCAGCTCACGGGGTGGCAATGTCCTGGCTGTGGCTCGCTGCGGGGCATTCACGCACTGCTACATGGCGACTTAGGACGGGTGCTGCAGCTCAACGTGATGCTCATACCGGCGTTGCTCTACCTAGCCCTCCTCGTGCTGCTGGAGCTGACTCGTCCCCAGAGTATGCGAGCCGAGAGGCTCTACCATCGCTTCTCAGGGCGTACCGCTAGTTGGATCATTTTTGCCCTCATCATCGTATGGGGTGTAGGGCGTAACTTCCTTTAAGACTGCTCTAGATACTGATGCGACTCTTTACGCTCTTCACGCTCGCTCTCTTACTCCTCCTATCACCCTATAGCAGGACGCTGGCTCAGAGCAGTTCGTCAGACACGCTGGCGCCTTCACCTGATCCCCTCAGCGTGCTACTCCCTGGGGGAATCTTCGCAGCCTATCCGCTACATCATAGTGATGTCGCTATCCGTACGACTCGCCACTCCCTCCTAGGTGCTCGCTGGCGCAATCCGTATGACGACCACATGCAGTTTGCCTCCTATGGGCTACAACTAGCTATGCGCTGTGGCGGTGCCACGGGGCGCTCCCGCACATGGGGCGAGATGCTGACAGCCGATGGAATAGCCGCCCTAGGGACCGCTGCCATCGTACTCTCTGTCAAAAAAGGGGTGCATCGCATGCGACCTGATGGCTCGACGGCCAATAGCTTTCCGTCGGGACACACAGCGACAGCCTTCCTGGGTGCCGAGCTCTTTAATCTAGAGTATGGTGCCGACTACCCACTGCTCGCTCGCCTGCAGTATATCTTCGCCACTTCTGTCGCTTTCGGACGTATGGCCAATAACCGCCACTGGTACTCTGATGTCCTTTGGGGTGGACTCATAGGGGTCTCGATGGCTCATGTGGGGTACCTCGTGAGTGATCTCATCTTCGGCCGCTACATACCAGCTGTCAGCCCAGAGATACCAGACAACTACTTCTACCTATCACTCCTCTGTAGTCGTCATCTATCGGGAGGCTTTGGCTGTATTGGTGCGCAGATCGGGTGGCAGACGTCCTCTCTCAACTATGCGGCAGAGGTCTCTCTACGACCCGACAAGGAGCACCCCACACTCCATGGCGATCTTCTTGTGGGGATGCCGCTCTACCAGTGGCGATACTTAGAGCTGCGGCATAGCTATGGCATCGGTATCGGCTATGACAAGGCTACGAGAGAGCATAGCTATACCCATCTGCAGGCCGGTCTAGAGGCACACCCTAGACTACACTATCTCGATAAGCTGGGACTCTTCCTCAGGCTCCACTGCGAGCCTTATCGTCAGAGCTACTTGACACTAGGGGTCTTGTTACGTCATCGAGGCTGGTGACCTGGTTGGGGAGAGGTAACGCCAAAGCATCAAGCGATCAGAACACAGTATAAACGAATATCCACGTGGAGAATTTCAAATCCCCACGTGGATATTTTTTATTCTCCACGTGGAGGCGAAACGATTCCTCCGAAGTTTCATTTGATTCCTCCGAAGAATTTTTTCTCGCCCACGTGGATATTTTTTATTTTCCACGTGGGGATTTGAAAATTTCCACGTGGATATTCGAGAAAGGATGGGATCGGACGAATTTCCCCGTAAAGATATGTAAATAGGGATTAGAGGTTAGAGATTAGAAATTAGGGATCGGAGAGCATCGGAAGGATCGAAGAGTTCGGAGGGGGAGAGGTTAGAGGCTAGAGATTAGAGGGCAGGGGTGACACATTATTATATATAGTGCACTCATCTATGCCTCGCTGGTCCTTATGTGTAGCTCCTGACACTGGAATGTGCGCCGCGAAAAAAACTAGGCTATAAAACTCCCCATGAAGTTTTTTCCTACATTTGTAACCATGTTGCACTTGACACTGGAATGTGCGGAAAAATAAATGCATATGAATAATTTGGTTTTTAAGTTTTTCTTGCTGACTACAATGGTGATTACACATAGTATGACCACCTTTGCACAACAAAAATCTATAGAAATGCAACAAGTATCTGGCTCCGTATTGATGGCGACCAATCGCAGCCCAGTACCCTTTGCCAACGTCCACGCCATCACTCAGCGAGGTGAGCAGCTCGACACGCTCAGCCAGGTGAGCGACCACATTGGCCGCTTCATCTTCACCTTAGAGGAGGGGCGCGAGTACCGCTTCGTAGCCACCTTTATCGGGATGGAGTGCCAAGAGGTAACGATACTTCCCGAAGAGTACGGCACCGATCGGCCCGTAGTGATCCTGATGCAGGAGAGCACTACTGAGCTGGACGAAGTGCGGGTCGTAGCCGCCCGTCCACTCTTCAAGGTGGATATAGACCGCATAGCCTATAGCGTCAAGGACGACCCCTCGGCTCAGAGCTCTACCCTCCTCGATATGCTGCGCAAGGTGCCACTCGTGACCGTTGATGGGCAAGACAATATACAGGTCAAGGGTTCCTCATCCTTCAAAATCTATATGAACGGCAAGCCATCCAAGATGATGGATCAAGACCCCTCCACCGTGCTACGCTCCATCCCCGCCTCTCTGGTGCAGAACATCGAGGTGATCACCGATCCCGGCGTGAAGTACGATGCTGAGGGAGTAGGTGCCATCCTGAACATTGTGACCGAGAGCAAGGAAGAGATGGAGGGACTGGCAGGCTCTGTGACTGTAGGCACCCACTACACCAACAAGAAGGTAGGCGGCAATGGTAGCCTATCCTTGACTGGCAAGAAGGGGAAGTTTGGCTTCAGCGGCTCGTACAACTTCAACTACATGCCCCACACCACGCAGACCGTCCTAACCACCCGCACCTCCGACGTTGCGCTCAGCCATTCCGATGCCAGTACTGGCAACAACGCCAAGGTACACATGGGCAACCTATCCGCCTCGTACGACATTTCGCCCCGCGACCTCCTCTCGGCGAACCTCTCCCTGATGCGGGTCAACAGCCTATCCCTCTCCAAAGTTACCAGCCACGACTACGCTCCGCAGGACCTTACTATGGCTGCCCCCATCAGCACCACCACGTACGACTCCTCCACCAAGTCGCTCTACAGCACCATCGAGACCTCGGTGGACTACCAGCACTCCACCGATCTGCAGGGCGAGCTGCTCACCCTCTCCTACCGCTATGCTGGCAACCCCACAGAGGCTGATGAGCTAATGAGCATAAACTATCTCATACCCACTGAGCGACTACTCCAGCAACAAACTATCAACCGAGGCAACCTCCACGAACATACTGGACAAATCGACTACGTACGCCCCTTCGGGCAGATGCACACCCTCGAGACTGGTGTGAAGTACATCGCCCGCCTTGGCAATACAGATCCCACCTACCTATTTCGTGTAGGAAGTGAAGGCGAATGGAACTCAGGAGGAGCCTTCGACCAGAAGATTGCCTCAGCTGGAGCGATGCGATACCGTCAGCAGGTCATCGGAGCCTATGCCTCTTATGCTCTTCATGTTGGAGTCTTTGGCTTCAAGACGGGTGTGCGTGGGGAGTATGGACTAAACAATATCTATTACCCAAACAATCCATCGGACAACTTCAAGAACCAGTTCCTCGACTGGGTGCCAGAGGTCAATCTCTCGTACAACTTCTCACCAACGCAACAGATCGGCTTCGCATATCGCTTTAATGTAGCACGTCCCAATATCATGCAACTTAATCCGACACGCAATCAAGGAAGTCCCTATGAGATCCAGTACGGGAATCCCAACTTGGAGAATGAGCATCGCCACTCGGGCACACTTTCCTTCAGCACCTTTAGCAATCGATTCATGCTACAAGCTTCGCTCATCGGTCAACTATGCAACAATGCTATAGGCGTCTACAACTTCGCAGACCCCTCGAATCCTAAACTGATCCACTTCACTTGGGGCAATATCGGGCGCAACTGGAGCACCATCCTCACACTCTACAGTTCCTACATGCCTACCCTCTGGCTACGCATCATGGGAGGAGGGATGTATGGCTATCACTCCTTCGAGTCCTTTGGCAAGATCAACAGCACTGCGAACATCTATGCATGGAAGAATGGAGGCTGGGGCGGCCAGTTGTGGTTTCAGGCTATGTTCACACTCCCCAAGAGTTGGTCTGCCACCCTCTCAGGAGGCTACGTACAGCAAGGTGTAGCACTCAATATGGACAACTACAACCTCTGGTGGAACAACGTCAACATCAGCAAGAAATTCCTCAAGGATCTCCTCACCGTAGGTGCCTACGTGCAGAACCCCTTCACGCCTGTAATGAGACTAAACATACATGGGCATGGACCAGGCAATAACGTGACAACTATAGTCTCTCGCAGTAACTTCAGCGTCGGCATCAACCTAACCTACAACTTCGGTCAGATGAAACAGAACGTTTCGAAGGCTCGCCACACAATCGTCAATGACGACCTCAGTACAGGAAGCAACAACACGAATGGTCAAGGTGGCGGAATTACGGAAAGTGTTAAGTAAAGCTCAAAAGGAAGTAAAGACTTGCTACGACGTATATATGAAGCTTCGGAAGGATGACAACCGCACCCATTTCCTCGATGAACTCCGAGAGAAACTCAATAAGAGTATAGTGGAGAGTGACCTGAAAGGTGGCAAGTTCAAAAAGCGGTAAATCAAAAGGGAGATATTCCGGTATTTCGGAATACCTCCCTTCATTCTTTCTTTGATAAGTACTTCCAACTTCTTGGCTATATCATCGGATGTTGAAAGCAGTTCCTTATTACCCTAAACACTGCCCACAAACAGAAAAAAGGAGCAGTAAAACTTCAATGATAACAAAGAAGAGTTTAAGTTAAATCAAAGAAACTGTGCATGTTAGCAATTCAATTATAGATAACTGCGTACTTATGTTGCTGACCTGGAATGTGCGAAGTTAGTCGTATGCGTTGTTAATCTGATTCTGTGTATCTTTGCGCAACCATAGGAGTGTATCGTCAGGACGATGTACCCTCCCATTTGCATAGCTCCCGAGTAGGGGGCTGACCTTCTATTTCTAACTACACGTATGGATAGTCTGCGAGCTTTTCTCAACGAACTCTTCGTCATACCATCGGTGCCTCAATCGATTATTGTGATCTCACTGGTCTCTCTGGTGGGGTTGCTCTTAGCTCGCATCCGTATAGCCCGTATCTCCCTGGGGGTGACCTTCGTCTTCTTCGTTGGCATCCTGCTCTCCTACTGGGGTATCACGCTAGAGGCGAGGACGCTAGACTTTGGGATGAACTTTGGGTTGATCCTCTTTATCTATGCGCTGGGTCTTCAGGTGGGTCCTGCTTTCTTTCCCTCACTCAAGAAGGGTGGCATACGGGACAATCTCGACTCGCTCCTCATCGTGGTGGTCGACCTGGCGCTCGTCGTGGCCCTCTTCTTCGTCTCGGAGCTGCCCATCAGCCAGTGGGTCGGCATCATGTCGGGTGCTACGACCAATACGCCGGCGCTAGCTGCGGCGCAGAGTAGTCTGCCGAGTGTCGGTACCGAGGGGCAGAGCATGCTGGCAGAGATGGCACTGGCGTGTGCGATCACCTACCCCTTTGGTGTGGTGGGGGTCATACTAGCGCTCTATGTACTAGCCCCCTTAGCAAAGAAACGTGCCAAGGGACAGTCCGACGAGGAGGAGCGCGCAGCCTTCTTTAGCGAGTACGAGGTGATGAATATGGGGGTCGTCGGCAAGACGATCTCGGAGGTCTCACGGATCGCAGGGACGCCCTTTGTGATTAGTCGTATATGGCGTGATGGCAAGGCTATGTCTCCCGACTCCTCGACGCAGCTACAGGAGGGAGATCGCTTGCTAATCGTGTCAGACGAGCGAGAGGTGCCTAGGCTAGAGCTATTCTTCGGTAAGAAGATGGCGAGGGACTGGAACCGCTCTGACATTGATTGGGATAGTGTGGACCAGAGTCTCGTCTCTAGGCGACTCGTCCTCACACGCAAGGAGTACAACGGTGTGCGTCTCAGCGCCTTACACCTGCGCAATGACTACAGGGTCAATGTGACACGTATCGATCGTGCAGGCATCGAGCTGCTTACCTCACCCGACTTGCACCTGCAGCTGGGAGACCGTATGACCGTGGTGGGCACCAAGGAGGCTACCGATGCGGTCGCGGCAAAAATCGGCAACGAGATCAAGGACTTGGACGCTCCCAACCTGCTGGGGCTTTTCATTGGTCTCTTCATCAGCGTTTTCGTCGGTATGATACCTTTCTATATCCCTGGTGTGAGCATGCCTATACGTCTGGGGCTAGCTGGTGGCGGTATCATCATCGGTATCCTTATGGGAGCCTTCGGCCCTCGTATGCATGTGACTACTTACATCACCAATAGTGCTAGTCTACTGGTACGACAGCTGGGACTGATCCTCTACCTTGGCTGTCTGGGGCTCTCGTCGGGCGCAGGCTTCTTTGATATCCTCTTTAGTACTCAAGGGTTGGTATGGCTCGGCTATGGCGCCTTGCTGACGGTGCTACCTATCCTGCTGGTCGGCTGGTATATGCTACGACGCAAGCGGGGGGACTACGCTACTATGTGCGGGGTGGTGTGTGGTAGCATGGCGAACCCGATGGCTCTGGAGGTGGTCGGCGATAGACTCAAAGGGAGCAGGCACACGGTCGCCTATGCTACGGTTTATCCGCTCGGTATGTTCGTCCGTATCATCACCGCACAGCTACTCATCTTACTCTTTGTATAGCTTATGACAGATACTATAGATACCGCTGAGGCACTCTCTCCTGATCGCCACAAAGGTGAGACGGGGCTCTTGCGTACGGAGCATCTGGTGAAGCGTTACCGCAGTCGTACCGTGGTCAACGATGTCTCTATCGAGCTACGCCAAGGGGAGATCGTCGGACTGCTAGGCCCTAATGGTGCGGGCAAGACAACCACTTTCTATATGACGGTGGGGCTGGTCGTACCTAATGGGGGCAAGATATACCTCAATGAGCAGGACATAACGAAGCTCCCTGTCTATCAGCGTGCCCGCCTCGGAATCGGTTATCTAGCGCAGGAGGCGTCGGTCTTTAGAAAGCTTTCGGTAGAGGACAATATCAAGGCGGTGCTAGAGATGACGCCGCTCACACCAGACCAGCAGCGCGAGCGTCTGGAAATGCTGATAGAGGAGTTCGGCCTTCATAAGGTACGCACCAACCAGGGCAACAGGCTCTCGGGGGGTGAGCGTAGGCGTGTCGAGATAGCTCGCTGTCTCGCCATCGATCCCAAGTTTATCATGCTCGATGAGCCCTTTGCTGGTGTCGACCCGATCGCTGTGCAGGACATACAGTCTATCGTGGCTAAGCTCAAGCAGCGCAACATAGGCATCCTGATCACCGATCACAATGTCAATGAGACGCTCAGTATCACCGATCGTGCCTATCTGCTCTTCGAGGGCAAGGTACTCTTTCAGGGTACTGCCGAGCAGCTCGCCGAGAACGCTCTCGTGCGTGAGAAGTACCTCGGACGCGACTTCGTCTTGCGTCGCAAGAGCTTCGCTGATCTCTAGTCTTTGGCACTATTGTTGTGGTGACAATAGGCACGGGTGACGCTCTATTAAAATAGAAATAGTTATCTTTGCGGGTAGCAACACGGTCGACTAGCTTCTATCGGATAGGAGAGAGTCCTCATTGCTGCACCTTTGCGTAATCAATTCACACAACACACACATATACGATATGGCAAATAAAAGAGAACGGCTCTTTGGGGACTTCCCCCCCGTAAGCAAAGAGCAGTGGCTGGAGAAAGTCACAGTCGATCTCAAGGGTGCCTCCTTTGACAAGCGGCTCGTATGGCGTACGCCTGAAGGCTTTAACCTACAGCCTATGTACAGACGCGAAGACATTGCTCAATATGCCTCACGTCTAGCACTACCTGGTGAATACCCCTACGTGCGATCGACGAAGCTAAACAATGAGTGGCTCGTACGCCAAGACATTAAGGTTAAGGATCCCGCCGAGGCAAATGCTAAGGCTCTAGATATACTCAATAAGGGAGTCACTTCCCTAGGGTTCAACATCTCTAAGACGATACTCTCTGCCGAGACCCTAGAGACACTCCTCAAGGGAATAGACCTGACGGCTGTAGAGATCAATCTCTCGACCTGCATCTCGCGTACGGTCGAGCTGGCTGAGCTCTTTGCCGCCTACGTGCAGAAGCATCAGATCGATGGCGCAGCCGTAAGAGGTGCTATCGAGTACAACCCCTTCAAGCGAGAGCTCATGAAGGGTGTCGTCGACGACAAGCGCTACGACACGCTAGAGCAGCTCTACAACATTGCTAAGCCTATCCCACAGATGCGCCTTTACATCGTAGAGGCCTCGATGCTGAGCAATGCTGGTGCGGGCATCGTCAAGGAGCTCGCCTATGCACTCGCATGGGGGGCGGAGGTGCTCGACCAGATGGTGGCTCGTGGTCACAAGGTCGAGGAGATCGCTCGGAGGATCAAGTTCCACTTTGGCATTAGCTCGAGCTACTTCATGGAGATGGCCAAGTTCCGTGCTGCACGCTGGCTATGGGCCGAGATTATCGGGGCACATGGTGACCAGTACAAGGGCGATGTGGCTAAGATTTGTCAGCATGCAACCACCTCGCAGTGGAATATGACCATCTATGACGCTTATGTCAACCTGCTCCGCTCACAGACGGAGACCATGTCGGCAGCGCTGGGTGGTGTCGACTCGATCACGGTCCTACCTTTCAACATTGCTTACGAGGAGAGCACCGACTTCTCCGAGCGTATCGCACGCAATCAGCAGCTCCTCCTGAGCGAGGAGAGTCACTTCGACAAGGTTGTCGACCCCGCTGCTGGTTCTTACTACATAGAGACGCTAACCAATGTGATTGCCGAGCAAGCTTGGCAGCTCTTTGGTGAGATTAGCGCTAGCGAGGGTGGCTTCGAAAGCTTTGTCACCACGGGCGCACTACAGCGTGATCTCCAGGAGACCAATACGGAGCGTCACGCAGCGGTCGCCAAGCGCAAGGAGACCCTACTGGGTACCAACGAATTCCCGAACTTTACGGAGACCGCTCACGAGAAGCTCGCAACGCCCGCTGTCATCACGACTGGCTGCGGTTGCACTGCTGGAGAGCAGCAGGAGGGTCTACAGCCCCTCAACTTCGACCGTGGCGCCAATCAGTTTGAGACGCTACGCTTGACGACGGAGCGTGGCAAGCAGCCTGTCGTCTTCATGCTGACGATCGGCAATCTAGCGATGAGACTCGCTCGCTCACAGTTCTCGGGCAACTTCTTCGGTTGTGCTGGCTACAAGCTCATCGACAACCTCGGCTTTGAGACAGTCCAAGAGGGTATTGACGCAGCCGTCGCTGCTAAGGCAGACATCGTGGTGCTCTGCTCTAGCGACGATGAGTATGAGACTTACGCTCCTGAGGCGTTCCGTCTACTCGACGGCAGAGCGCAGTTTGTCGTAGCGGGCAATCCCGCCTGCACGGAGCAGCTGCAAGCTCTCGGCATCGAGCACTTTATCCATGTCCGTAGTAACGTGTTGGAGACGCTGCAGCACTTCAACGAGCTCTTTGGACTAGCGTAGTAACCCTCTAAGTAACACACACAAATGACAAAGCCATTATATAAAGAGATTGACCTGAGTCACTCTCAGTTTGGACGCACCGATGCCGCTAAGTGGGGCAAGGAGCATGCTCTAGAGGCGAACTGGACTACGCCAGAGCAGATCAAAGTCAAGCCAGTCTACACGGCTGACGATATAGAGGAGCTAGAGCACCTCGACTACGTGTCAGGTCTGCCTCCATTCCTCCGTGGTCCGTATAGCTTGATGTACCCGTTCCGTCCGTGGACGATACGTCAGTACGCTGGCTTCTCGACGGCTGAAGAGAGTAACGCCTTCTACCGTCGTAACCTTGCGAGTGGTCAGAAGGGACTATCAGTTGCTTTCGACCTCCCGACACACCGTGGTTACGATGCTGACCACCCACGTGTCGTGGGCGATGTGGGTAAGGCGGGCGTCTCTATCTGCTCGCTGGAGGATATGAAGGTACTCTTCGACGGTATCCCCCTAGCCAAGATGTCTGTCTCCATGACGATGAATGGAGCCGTACTGCCGATCCTCGCTTTCTACATCAATGCAGGACTAGAGCAGGGTGCTAAGCTCGAGGAGATGGCTGGTACCATTCAGAACGATATCCTCAAAGAGTTCATGGTGCGCAACACCTACATCTATCCGCCTGAATTCTCGATGAAGATCATCGCCGACATCTTTGAGTACACCTCGCAGAAGATGCCTAAGTTCAACTCTATCTCCATCTCCGGCTACCACATGCAGGAGGCTGGAGCTACGGCCGACATCGAGATCGCCTTTACCATCGCCGACGGTATCGAGTACCTTCGCGCTGGTATCAACGCAGGCATCCCCGTGGATAAGTTTGCGCCACGTCTCTCCTTCTTCTGGGGTATCGGTGTCAATCACTTTATGGAGATCGCTAAGATGCGTGCCGCACGTATGCTATGGGCTAAGGTGGTCAAGAGCTTTGGCGCTGAGAATCCTAAGTCGCTCATGCTCCGTACGCACTGCCAGACCTCTGGTTGGTCACTCACCGAGCAGGATCCCTACAACAACGTCGGGCGTACCTGTATCGAAGCTATGGCAGCAGCTCTCGGTCACACGCAGTCGCTACACACCAATGCGCTTGATGAGGCGATCGCCTTGCCGACCGACTTCTCAGCTCGTATCGCTCGTAATACGCAGATCTATATCCAGAAGGAGACGCAGGTCTGTCGCTCTATCGATCCATGGGGTGGCTCCTATTATATAGAGACCCTCACGGACGAGATCGCTCACAGAGCTTGGGAGCATATCCAGGAGGTGGAGAAGATCGGTGGTATGGCTAAGGCTATCGAGACTGGCCTCCCCAAGATGCGTATCGAGGAGGCAGCCGCACGTACGCAGGCTCGTATCGACTCCAACCAGCAGGTGATCATCGGTATCAATAAGTACCGCCTAGAGCACGAGGATCCGATCGAGATCCTAGAGATCGACAACACCTCTGTACGTCAGAGCCAGGTAGCTCGTCTAGAGGATCTACGTGCTCATCGTGATGAGCAGGCTGTACAAGCAGCTCTCAAGGAGATCACCGAGTGTGTACGCACCAAGCAGGGCAACCTTCTCGAGCTAGCCGTCAAGGCAGCAGGTCTACGTGCTTCGCTAGGCGAAATATCCGACGCTTGCGAAGAGGTCGTAGGACGATATAGTGCAGTAATTAGAACGATCAGTGGCGTGTATTCAAAAGAATCAGGACATGACAAGCAGCTGGAGTATGCTAAGCAGCTTGCTGCGGAGTTTGCACAGCGTGAGGGGCGTCAGCCTCGTATTATGATTGCCAAGATGGGACAAGACGGTCACGACCGTGGTGCTAAGGTAGTAGCCACTGGCTATGCCGACTGCGGCTTTGATGTCGATATGGGTCCTCTCTTCCAGACCCCTGAGGAGAGTGCTCGTCAGGCTGTCGAGAACGACGTCAACATCCTAGGCGTCAGCTCACTGGCAGCAGGACACAAGACGCTTATCCCGCAGGTCATCGAGGAGCTACGCAAGCTCGGACGTCCTGACATCATCGTCACCGCTGGCGGTGTCATCCCAGCGCAAGACTACGACTTCCTCTACAAGGCAGGCGTCGCAGCTATCTTCGGCCCAGGTACACCTGTCGCCTACTCAGCTGCTAAGTGTCTCGAGATACTTCTCGGCAAGGAAGCATAATACGGCGACAAGATAGTCACCATACGAGACTAATGCATCGTCACTAGTCTCCTCATCAATCGAGTAGGAGGTAAACACTAATCATAGGCGTTTACCTCCTACTTCCTTTTTATTCCTAATCCTCAACACAGACTTTTTCAAACAAACAGACTTTGTCAAACAAAATATCGATTTTGCAAACTGCTGTTCCAAAGGAACATTGTACCTTTGCGCCAAGAGATGCATAAAAGAAACGTTCTCATTCTCATGCGTTCACGCATTCATCCCAATAATATATTGTTACTGCTCGTTGGCATGCTCTTCGTCGTAGTGGCCACGACGAGTTGTGGCCGCTCCCCTCTAGAGGGGAGTGATGAGGAGTTGACACTCCTCATCAGGTTTTCGCCTATACACCCCTTTCGAACTATAGAAGATCGCGCCCAGCAGGACGCCTACGAGGTAGGCGCTTACAACCCCATCACACTTTTCTTCTACAATGCTGCGGGCGACCCCACCGAGCCTTATCGTGTTGAACTTAAGAGCGCCGAAGATCTTGCTAAGGCAATGGGCGCTGGCTATGAGATCAAGGTGCGCCAAGCCGTCAGCCAAGTCTCTGCCGTCGCTGGGCGTAGCGGTGTCCTGAATCCTACAGCACTAGATGGCATCACCATCGATCAGCTGCAGGAACTAGGTGGGGCTGATGATGCAACCAAAAGCTTCCTACACAGCGTCCCTTACGTAGCTCCAAAGACACCCGTAAAGGCTCTCTCATCAAACAAGCTCACCGTAGAGCTTAAGCCAGTGCCCAACGTAGCACGACTAGAGATCTCTGGTAATATAACTATACCCACAGAGTCACAACAAACGATCGCTGACGAGATCGTTGCCCAGAGGATGAAGACCTATCCTGGTGAAGGCTACTCGTACGTAGCTAGCCCTTGCGAACTCCCGATACGTTATATAACGGACTTCACCATACGAGGCATCTACATCAATAATTATAAGAAGACGCCCAATGCCGCCAACAAGGATCGTGACTCCTTAACTGCTGACAAATATGATCTGATCCATAAAGTTTGGACAGGGCACAATGCTGCGATGCACACCTTCTTTGTTGCTACAAACCCCTACGCTAGCCAGATTGCCGCTGGCAAGGTAGACGCTTATCAGATCTACCCAGGCTCTGCTACAGATCCCGAGGCGCTAGATCATATCATTGTGGAGGTCGAGTACAAGCTACACACCCGTGTCGGTTACTTCGACGCAATGGTTTACAATAAGGATAAAGGCGACTACGTCTACGCTTGTTCTCGTGTAGAGACAAAGCCCGACCAAAAGCTCAGACGCTTCATCACCATACGCAAGTTTCTCGTCACCGAGAGCGGCACCGACCAGTCGCTCGTAGCCTTTGACCCAGGTAAGATATATCGTATCGACCTCAACTACCTCTCTCCGCTCTTCTCGATGAATACCAAGCCTGGTGTTACAACGATAGACGAGAGTGCCATAATCATCCCACGCCGGGAGCGTACCGACGAGCGTCCCGAGGAAGCCTCCGCAGCGGTACACGTAGACGTCTCCGGCTGGACACATATTAATATAGACACCGAACTAGAGTAAACAAAGAACCAAACGAAACGAAGAACGAAATGTAGGGGCGGACCTGCGTGTCCGCCCATATGGCAAACAACGCTCTGACGAGAACGGGCGGACACATAGGTCCGCCCCTACAAATCGCTCCTTCTCCCACCACACTAGACAAATCATCAAACAGAATATTCACTTTAATCAACTAATCAAACTTTATGAAGTACATGAAGATGGCCGCCATCGCCCTGATGGCACTAGCGCTCTTCTCTTGTAAGAACAAGAGCAATGAGCCAAGCGCTGAGGCTTCTGCCCTCAGTCTCCGTATCAACGACTCTCAGCTTCGCGCTATTGAGGGTGAAGTCGCTGGCGGTACAGAGACGAACATCACTGAGAATGTGACGATCAAGCTCTTCCCTAGCGGTCGTGAGATTAATCTTACTCCTACGCAGATTGAGGAGGCTAAGAATCTTACTAAGGGAACGAGAATCACCGTTGGTGAGGTTGTTAAGCAGGTCTCTATCGTCAAGGCTAACGCTGAGATTACTAACGATACTGAGATTACTGCATGGCAGGGCAAGGCTGATAAGTTCACTACGGAGATACCTCTAACAGCTCCTGAGACAACTGTAACTCCAGGTGTAGAGGGTAAGAACACCGTTTACACCGTAGAGCTACAGCCTGTACCTGCTTTCTCACGTGTTGAGGTCGCTGGTGACATCGAGGCTGGAAACTCTGGCAAATTCCCAGAGAATGCTTCTGGTAAGTCTGCTTACAAGTCTATCAAGGTAGAGCAGGTTTACATCAACAACTACCTCCCCACTCGCGCTGGTGATCGTGTTTACTGCGCTGGTAAGGATGGTAAGTTCGAGACAGATCCTCATGCAAATATGTGTGATGTAATCGCAGACCAGGCTTCATTCAAGGCTAAGAGCAAGGTCGCTGGTTACCAGCTCTTCCCTATCAAGAAGGGTGAGGCTGCTGGCGACAAGTTCTATGACCACATCATCCTCCGACTCACGGTAGAGTATAACACAGATGTTGCTAAGGGTTATCCTGCAACTGCACAGACTCGCTATGTCACGATGGTTAAGTTCCAAGATACGGATAATAGCAAGATCACAAGCTTTGAGGCTGGTAAGATCTACAAGCTTGATCTTCAGGAGCTAACCAAGGACTTCACAACTGATGACGAAGGCAACCCAACTGGTCCTGATACTCCAGATCCTGAGCAGGAAGGACAGCACATCCTCGTTGTCAAGGTTAAGTCTTGGACGTGGACGGCTGTCAACATCAAGCCTGACGTCAACGGTGGTTACAAGAAGTAATCACGCCTAAGGCGGAGACTTAACGTACGTCTCCAAGCATAGTATCGCGGCGTGGCTCTCGCTCCACAGCGGGCGGAGCCACGCTAGCGACACTACCTTCACTACTCACTACCTTCACTAGAAGCACTAGAGATTCACAAGAGACGAGACCCACTAGAGAAGCTCTAATCTCTAACTTCTATTCATCCCAGCTCCGCTACCTCCAATGGCAAAGAAAGTACTACTACTTCCCCTCACGGTGCTACTCATGGCGCTACTCTCCTCATGCGTTTATGAGGATCTGAGCAAGTGTCCCGAGCCACGACTGCGCTTCGTCTACAATGCAGACGGCAGCGAAAACGTCGTACCCAACTATATACGGGATGGACAGCTATACATATATGATGAGTCTGGAGCGGTATGCTATACGCAGCGACTCACACGTCGAGACCTAGCCGAGGGGATTCAGCTGCCCGTCTTGACATTCGCTCAGTACCGAGTTATCGCTTGGGGCAACGTCTCCGACCACTCGCAGATAGCTCACTCCGACAGACTCGCGGAGGCAGACATCACAGCCTTGCCTGACGACAAAGGCATCTACCGAGGCACCGACTCACTCTACCGTGCTGAGCTTTTGCTCGACCTGCGCAACACACTGCAAGGCGAGTACACCGTACCCTTCTCATCGGCTCATATAGGGCTAGATGTAGTCATCAAGGGTTATGACACATTCCACCCCGGTGCAGGGGCGCCACAGGTAGAGATCCTATCGGGCGGTACGCACTACACCTTCGTCGAGCACCCCGCTGGCATACCTTTGCCCGATGCTCACAAACCATTCGTCCCCTATATGGGGCACTCCGAGCGTGACGACATGTATCGCGCACGCTTCGACCTCTTCCGCTTCACCGATGCCGAGGCGCCCGTGCTGCGACTCACCGACAGCCAGACCGGCAAAGAGATACGACGCATTGCACTCACCGACTACCTCAAGAGCCAAGGCATCTCCTTCGACAAGCTTCAAGAGGCCAACCTCCCCCTACTGATTACCTTCACAGGCGCACTAGATATAACGATTAACCCATTCGTATGGGGTAGCATCAACATCCGTCCTGACAAATATAAATAGAGAAATTAGAGATTAGAAGTTAGAGATTAGAGAGACGAGTAACCCTTTGTCCGTTGCATCAAAGCAAAACGAGTAACCCTTTGTAGGGGCGGACCTATGTGTCCGCCCGTCCCCGTTGAAGCACTGTATGCCTTGTGGGCGGACACGCAGGTCCGCCCCTACAGCGGGTTACACGATCCCTCCTCCCCAATTCGCAAAAAACACAATAGCTATATGACACGTCTGACTACATATACCATTCATATCATTAGCGGCTTGCTGCTCGCTCTGCTCACCGCAGGGTGCGTCGCCGACCGCAACGTGAGCGACTGCATCACTGAGGGCGATGAGGTCGAGCTCGAGTTCGCACTCAAAGTGCCAGCACTAGAGACCTCCCTCCGTCAGCTCACCCTACAGCAGGAGAGCGAAGTCAAAAGCGTACGAGTATTAGTCTTCAACACCAAAGACGCTTCAGACAATGACCTCGCCGAGGATCAGGAGACCTTTGCCTACGAGGCACAAGTCACCACGACCAACTTGACACCCGATGCTGAGGGCGTCACGCGTATCGTCTGTAAGCTCCTAGCTACGGAGAAGCCGATGCGCATCGTCTGTATCGCCAACCACAACGTTCCCGATGGCATTCTCACCGTGGGCACTGCCAAGAAGACCATTCTTGAGAACAATGATGGAATGAAGAAGCCCTTCACACAGCAAGGCTGGAAGACCGACGGCTCGCAACCCATCCCTATGTGGGGTGAGAGCGACAAGCAGCCCGTCAAACCCACCACCAAGTTCAACAGCTGCACCAAGCTCGCTTATGGTAATGCCACTCAGAACAGAAACAACGATGGGGTCATCCACCTCGTTCGTGCGCTAGCTCGTGTCGACGTCGGCGTCAACTTTGAAGCGGATCCCTCCAGCGAGAAGCCCGTTGCAGGTGGCACAGACTTCAAGATCATGTCGGTACGCGTCTACCGCTACGCCACCTCTATGTACGTAGCAGGTACGCAGGAGACCGCTTTCAACTTTGACAATGGGCGTCGCAACGCACTGCCCCATACACCCGCTGATGTCGCCACTGCTGCCGATGCTAATCCGCTCGTCTTCACCGCTGCCGCAAAAGATGCCAAGAGTTATGTACGTAACATCTACATCCCCGAGATTGAGAACAAGACCAAGACAAAGGCTCAGCGCATCTGCCTCGTCATCGGTGGAGACTATAATAAGAGTGGCAAGCAGACTTACTACCGTGTCGACTTCATACGTACTGAGGAAGACGCTTCTGGCAAGAAGACCACCGAGCAGCTAGACATCTTGCGTAACTACCGCTACCGCTTCAACATCACCAAGGTAGCTGGTCCTGGTACAAACAGCCCCGAGGAGGCGCTCATCACCGAGCCGGTCAACATCGCTTACGACTGTCTCGTATGGGACGATGCCGACATCGACAAGATCGTTTACGACGGACAGTACTACCTAGCGGTCTCCAAGGATAAGTTCGATTTTGGTAGGAGTGAGGGCAACGAACCCTTTACCGTGCGTACCAACTGGCCCGAGGGCTACAAGATCGTCGACAAGGACGGCAAGGAGTGGCCTAAGGCTGCCACAGATCTGCAGGGTACTGACAAGTGGGCATACATCTCTCCCACGGGCAGTCAGAAGTTAGTCAACGAAGACATGACCAGTACGGTCAACGTCCTCGCCAACCCGGGTGCCCCTCGCACCATCGCTCCCACAGAGCTCTTCGTCCAGGCCGGTCGCATCAAGTGGCCCCTCAAAATCAACCAATCCAATGAAATAGCCGTCTATATCAGGCTCTACGAGCAAGTGGGTGGGAAGCGTGTACCCACCAATCTGCTAGAGATTAAAAAGGGCGAAACCAAAATAGTTGAAGTTGAGTACACGCCCGGAGCTAACTTAGAACGCCGTGTAACCGATGCGGGTTCTCAATTCTTATGGGAGCGAACAGACGATGGCTCTGTTTCCGGAAAGGCCGTTTATAAAATTACGCCCGATGAAAGTCGCATTGACGAGGAGACGTTTAATCTTATTGCGGCGGCACGCTTCATAGCCGACTTGGACGGAAGGGCCGCCAATGCAGACCTAACCGTTATGCTGCAGGTATATAACGCCATTCCCTATAGATTTGGAGATTTGCATTTGAACATGATCAATTCTACTGAAAATGGCTACGTGTTGGACAACAGAGAGCAAAGCTTCTACATCAAAGCAAATGCTCCCTACCAGCTGATTATTACGTCTATACAAACGAGCCCGAATGATATACAGAGTTTCCAAGATAAAGTGGTAAAGGGTTGGAATGCACGTTCCAATAAACTAGTGCATGAAAGTGTGGGACACCTTTCTGGAGATCGCATTAGTTTTACTCCCTACGACTATACATTCGGGGAAACCGGTATTACTCCTGGAGATGTAACTATTGCGAAGATTACTTTCAACATTGTACCTACAGATCCACAAAAGACATTTGAAACAAAGCAATTTACAATTCTCCTCGCTTCTAGTATTATTCAGCCTACGGCTAACTGCTACATTATCAAGAGGGGAGCTAAACTACCCATTTTGATTCCGGTTTCGGAGCAGATTCTAAAAGCTGCTGAGTGGTATGAGCAGTTTGAAGATGTTATGGAGGCAACCGTAAAGCAACGTGCGAATGGTGCTTCAGGGGATGTCAATGGATTCGATAAAAACGTAATCAATAAATATTTAGCTGACGAAGCTTCAAGGTTGACGCGTTTGGAAGCCACTGATGATAATTGGGAAATTGACTGTCTTTGGTCTACTATCGACCATACCGGAGGGGGACCTGGATTAACATTCAAGAAGGTTCAGATTGAAGGCTTCGGAAAAAGAAACTATATGTCTGTGGCCGTAGATCCCAATTCAGATGACATAGGGAGTGCTGTGCTCGTGGTGAGACGTCCAGGCAATGACGGTGAAATCTTATGGAGTTGGCATATTTGGGTAGTGGATAACTATCCTTGGGAACCGTTACAAGGATCAAAGTCACCGCTGCCCTTTATGAATAGGAACTTGGGGGCACGTTATCAGAAAACGGACAAAAGTCCTATTTATGACCCCAACCAAGCCGGTATGTACTATCAGTTTGGTCGTAAAGATCCGTTCCATCCTTACAATAAGGCTTCGGGTGAGGGTGTTAAGTTGTACCAGAATACAAACCTGATTTTTGACAACCCAGCAATGCAAAAATCAACAATATCATACCAAAAGAGGATTAAGCGTTTGCCCCAACACAACATGCAGACTCTCTTTGAGATGAGTGACCTAAAACGTTTCTGGCGTATGAAGGACTTTGTGCGAGACCCTTCCGGTATGGGCTTCTTTGATAGTTCATTCTCTAATTCGATGGAGTGGGGTCCTTGGGAGTTCCGTAACGAAGCTGGTAATACGGCTTGGCAAGGAACAACTGCTGTGACCACCTATATGGAAGTATCGCGTCGGATATGCAAGAATAAAACTATTAAAACACCTTTCGACCCCTCTCCTTACGGATGGAAGGTGCCTGCAGTAGGGCTCGAATCCAATTATGCGGATTCACGAGGCTTCTATCCCGCGGCTTCTGGTTGCTTTCCACAAGGGGATAGCCGTAAGCTTGAATGGATAAAGGATACTGATAAATATTCTGCATACTCCGTATCCACCCGTATTAACGTGCGGGATATTAATCCCGGAATTCAATATGATTATAGTACAAGGATAATGAACTATAATATGTTGAGGGGTACGAGTACGAATCCGTCGGCGGCTATACCGGTGCGTTGCCGTGTGAATGAAAATGAGTTGGATTACAAGGCGTTTACAGAGGAAGGCTTCTTTCAACGTCGTCGCTAACCGCACCGTCCGTCACGGCACCGCCCGCTAACTGCGGGCACGCCGTGCCGACACAACGTCACCCCGCTCCGCTAACCGAGGCACGCTGTGACGACAAACGACCCGAGGGGGCGCCGCCTGCACATTCGCAGGCAGCGCCCCCTCGCTCGTTACGATGGAGCGGGGCTGTCAAATCGAAATTAGAGGTTAGATACTTGTGGAATTGAGGGCTAACCGCTAACTTCTAACCTCTAAATTCGTACCTTTGTGGCATATCTAAGATACTTATCCTCTTATGACATCAAAAGTTTCAGATCAGCAGTGTACTATCGCGCAGTCGGTAGCTCATCGTTTGCTCGCTATCCAGGCTGTCGAGCTGCGTCCAGACGCACCCTTTACGTGGGCTTCTGGGTGGCTTAGCCCTATTTACTGTGACAACCGCAAGACGCTCTCTTACCCCGAGCATCGCAGCTATATCAAGCAGGCCTTTGCACTTCAGGTGAGCGACCGTTACCCAGATGCTGAGGTGGTGGCTGGTGTTGCCACGGGTGCTATCTCGTGGGGAGCCTTGGTTGCAGACGAGCTGGGGCTGCCCTTCGTCTATGTACGCTCCTCGGCTAAGGATCATGGCAAGCAAAACCTCATCGAGGGCTATCTACCCGAGGGAGCTCGTGTCGTAGTCATCGAGGATCTGATCTCTACGGGCGGCAGCAGTATGAAGGCTGTCGAGGCACTGCAAGCAGCAGGCGCGCAGGTCGAGGGACTCATGGCGGTCTATACGCATGGCTTCGCTGAGGCCGAGGATCTCTTCGCCAAGGCAGGCGTAGAGATGCGCACCCTGACCGATTACAACGAAGTAATTCGCCAAGCGGTCTCTGCTGGTTACGTCTCTGAGCATGACCTAGAGATGCTTGCTCAGTGGCGCGAGAACCCGAGTCAGTGGGGACGCTAGCATTTACGACATCTTAGCTTACACATCCCATTCCTATGACGATACAAAGCCAACCCGTCGCCTCTACATATAGTTGCGAGGCGATCTATTGTAAGATCAGCGACTTGACCAATCTCGAGGAGGTACAACAGCTTCTCGAGGAGAAGCAAGTCACGGTCTCCTCACTCAGTAGCGATCGCTGCGAGGTGCAGGCGCAGGTGATGAAATTCCCGGCAAATCTCGCGCTTGTTGTCTCGGAGCGTATCCCCACCGAGGAGGTGCGCTATCAGATCGAGCACGATATGATGCCCGCCAATGTCTCCATACGACTGACTCCCCAAGAAGCTGGAGGTAGCACCTTAGTCATCTCACTAGATGCTAAGCTCAATCCCTTTGTTGCTGGCATGGTACAGCCCCACCTAGAGGAGGCGGTGCAGTACATTGCCAATATGCTGGGGCAGATGCGCTACGACGCATAGTCTAAAGCTAAGTCAGGACAAGGATGCAGCGTACCCGCATAATGCTTTTACCGCTCATGACGCTCCTACTACTGGGGTGTCAAGGTGAGGTGCAGTACGCCACGCCCCTGCGTCCTATACACTATCCGATATACTTCGCCAGTGCCGAGGGGAGGGCGCTCATACCCGTCGGGGGGTACCTGCGCATCACCAAGCCCTCCACAGCAACCTCAGCCATCGGCTTCGGAGGCATCCTGGTCATTCACGGCTTCGCCGGTAGTGGCATGGCCGATTACTACTACGCCTACGACCTCGCTTGCCCTAAGGAGCTGGACCCTACGAATTCACTGATGGTCAATGAGAAGCTTGAGGCGGTCTGTCCGAAGTGTCATAGTCGCTTTAGCATCGTCTATGGCGGGGGAACGCCTGTTCAAGGGCCTGCTCAAAGCCCCCTCCTGCCTTACCGTGTACTGCCCATCGATGGGGGTATACTGATCACTGCACCTGAGCTATGAGCAAGCTAGTCCGATACCTTCTCAGCCTCCTCGTCTTGTGGAGTCTCTTGGCGACAGTCGTTAGGGCGCAGTCGCGCTACGATTACGACATACCGCTGCCAGCCTTTGACAAAGATCCTAACGAACTCATCTATCGTGGCGAGACGCTCCACAGCTATCTGATCAACCCCTACACGGGAGCGCTCTATGCAGCACGTCCCGACACGCTCAGCACGCTCTTTCACGATCAGGTCAAAGCAGAGAGTCGCTCCATCGTGATGGCTTACCTAGGCAACTTGCGCTCTCCGTGGGTTGACATGGACTACTTCAACCGATGGCGTCCGCAGCATCGATTCCTCTACGATCAGACGCTCTCGGGCTTCGTATGGGACGAGTCTAATAGGCTTTTCTATCGCACGAAGACCCCTTTCTCCAAGCTCTTCTATCAGCGCAATGGAGATGCCCAGAGACGCGAAGAGCAGTTTGACGCAACGATCGCCTTCAACCTCAGCAAGCGGATAGCGATGGGAGCCGACTTCAACTACACCTACTCGCCAGGCTACTACATAGGCAATCGCACCAAGGGCTGTGACTATCGGCTCTTTGCGACGCTGACCCTAGACCGCTACGAGGCGTACCTCACGGGCGGGGGCAACTTCGCACGTATCACGGAGAATGGCGGTATCCTCGAGGATGCCTATGTCAATGATCCTACACGGGGCAACTCCGGCAGGCGCAATCTAGAGAGTCACGAGATACCCGTTCGTCAGGCAGAGCACGTCTGGAACGGTATCGACGATGCTCACTTCTTCCTCTCGCATCGCTACAACTTCGGCTCCTATCGGCCTCGCAGTGCTAGCGACTCGCTGACTATCTTTGGCGAGCGCCGCACCGAAGCCGATACGATGCGCTTTGTGCCGATAGCTAGTGTGGGGCATATCTTGAGCTTCAGACAAGGCGTTCACCAGTATGTGAACCGCAACCAAACCTCCTGGGACCAGTACCCCAACCACTACTCCTATATGCACAAAGGTCCCTCGGGGGCGCTTGACTCGCTCTACGTCTTGCCCGAGGATAGTACCCGACGGTGGCAGCTGGACAATAGCTTCGTCCTCTCGCTCCGTGAAGGTTTCAGATCGTGGGTCAAGTTTGGTCTAGAGGCTTATGTGCGACTGGAAAACAAATACTACTACAACCCCGACTCGCTCTATCAGGAGCGACCTGGGCACAGCACCATGGACGTGGTCGTGGGGGGACGCATAGCACGTACCTCGGGACACTTGCTCAACTTCGATGCACAGCTCGAGAGTACCCTCCTAGGCGAAAACATCGGCTCCATACTGGCGCAAGGCGGTATCAGCACTTCGTTCCGTCTCTGGAGCTTCCCCGTAGGATTGCGTGCCTGGGGCAACTTTGAGAATCGCCGCCCGGACTACTTCATACGGCACTTCCACGGCACCTTCCACCGCTGGGACAGAGACTTCGGCTATGAGCGTCGGCTAGCCTTCGGTGGGCGACTCACACTCGACAAACTAGGCACTTCGCTGAGTGTCGAGACCGCCACCCTGCAGAACCAGCTCTACTGGACTTCGCAAGGGATCGTCGAACAGTGTGCTGACCCGATACAGATCCTCTCGGCACGCCTGCAGCACGGCTACAAGTGGGGCTGGCTCGCCTGGAGACTACAAGCTCTCTACCAGCTCTCCACACGTCAGGAGGTGATACCCCTGCCTACGCTGAGTCTCTACGGGGCGCTCTACACAGACTTCTTTTACGCTCGTGTCTTACGCATCATGCTGGGCGTGGACTGTCGCTGGCATACACGATACTACGCGCCTTACTATGAGCCTGCTGTCATGCAGTTTGTCAATCAGACGGAAACGAAGTATGGCAACTTCCCCCACTTGAATGCTTTCGTCAGCTTTCAGCTCAAGCGGGCGCGCTTCTTTGTCGAGTACTACAACCTCGGCGATCTCTTTATCTCTCCCTCGGAGCGCTTCTCCGCAGCGCACTACCCAATCAATCCGCCCGCTGTCCGCCTCGGTGTCTCGCTCGATCTAAACAAGTAGTACGCTGGGGGCGTCTGTTGCTGAACAAGCAAGACGACTCCTGTAGGGACGCACGATCTGTGCGCCCGTTGTGTCAAAACGAGAGGAGTAACTCGTTGTAGGGGCGGACCTGCGTGTCCGCCCACAGGTCATACTGCGCTTCAACGAGAACGGGCGGACACATAGGTCCGCCCCTACATTTCGCTACTCGTGTCGCATTGATACAGCGAACTGCTTTGTATCGTGCTTTCCTCGTAGTACATACGAGGTCCAAAGTTGGTTCCTCCGTTGAAACTAAAAAAGTTCCTAGGGAGGAATTCTAAAATCTCAGCTAAGTTCTATTTTGAGGTGCTGAAAGGGGATCGCACTGATATGCGGTCGACAGAATCTCTTAGAGCCCGATACGATTTTCCCTTAGAAGGGGTAGATCTCCACGTGGAAATTCTCAAATATCCACGTGGCAAATTAAAAATGCCTACGTAGGGAAGACATGAAACTTCGGAGGAATCAAATGAAACTTCGGAGGAATCGTTTCGTCCCTACGTGGAGAATAAAAAATATCCACGTGGAGAATTGAGAATCCCCACGTGGATATTCTTTTTTATCGTCTCAGATGATTAGAATACGTCAGCCTACATTTCTTCCAGCACCTCAAAATAGAAATTAGCCAAAGTCAACGGAGGAACTTTTTGGTTCCAAGGGAGGAAACCCTCATCGGACAGTTGTGATTTCGTATCTTTGTCCCACAAGACGGAGACTGCAGGTGTGGTCTCGTCGCTACATTGACTGCATAACGAAATAGGTGTACCCTGAATGAATACACAACAACGACAGCAAGCGTGGTGGCTCTACGGCGGGCTAATGATCATCTTTGTGGCGCTCTTGTGGTGGGTCGCTGCTACTGACCAAGCTATGAGTGGCTCCTCGGAGGCTCTCGTCACGGCTCCTGTAGCTACGACTGAGTCCCTAAGCGAACTTCCCCAGGGGGCTGCGACCCTTTCGCCTGCGGGAGAGGCTTCACCGTGGCAATCGTTTGTCGCTTCGGTGCGCGCTCATGCCGCCTCAGACATAGGGCTGCTGCTGATCCAGTTGGTCGTCATCCTGCTCGTGGTGCGTGTCGTGGGGTGGCTCTTCGCACGGCTGCGACAGCCGACGGTCATTGGGGAGATCCTTGCTGGTATACTGCTCGGTCCGAGCTTGCTGGGAGCCGTATGGCCTGAAGCGATGGAGACGCTCTTCCCTGTACACAGCTTGGGCAATCTAGAGCTACTCAGTCAGTTCGGACTGATCCTCTTTATGTTTACCATAGGTATGGAGCTGCGTATGAAAGACCTCAAGGGGCAGGCGCAGCAAGCTTTCATCATCAGTCAGTCGGGGATCATCTTTCCCTTTATCCTGGGCATCATCCTCACTTATAGCCTTTACAGTCGCCCAGAGCTGCTGAGCGAGGGGAGCAGCTTCTTGTCGCTCGCCCTCTTTGTGGGCATCTCGCTCAGCATCACCGCCTTCCCTGTCTTGGCGCGTATCATCCAGGAGCGCTCGCTCTCGCATAGTCACCTAGGACGCTTGGCGCTCTCGACCGCAGCCATGGGAGACATCGTGGCGTGGCTTATGCTGGCGGCCATTATGGCGGTCAGCCAAGGGGGGAGCTTCACGAGTGCCCTCTACAATATGCTCTTCCTGGCGCTCTACTTGGCGGTCATCTTTGGTATTTTGCGACCACTCTTCGGACTCCTCGGGCGACGTGTGAGACATCGTGAGGTACTCTCCAAGTCGCTCATGGGGCTCATCTTCATCCTCCTCATGGCGAGCGCCTACTTCACCGAAATCATGAGTATGCACGCCCTCTTTGGAGCCTTCATGCTGGGGCTTATCATGCCAGAGAACCTAGACTTCCGAGTGATTGTCAAGGAGAAAGTCGAGGACCTTGCCCTCTTGCTCCTCCTGCCACTTTTCTTCGTTAGCTCAGGATTGCGCACGGAGCTGGGCTTGGTCAATACGCCTCAGCTGTGGGGCCTCTTTGGGATCTTCACACTCGTGGCGGTTGTCGGCAAAATGGGCGGCACCTACTTAGCAGCGCGAAGCTGCGGCATACAAAGTCGCGAAAGCCTTTATCTAGGTGCTTATATGAACACCCGAGGGCTGATGGAGCTGGTTGTACTGCGTATCGGACTCGACCTAGGAGTCCTCTCGACGGTCCTCTTTACGATCCTCGTGATGATGACACTCGTGACGACGATCATGACCGCTCCGACGCTGCAGCTGATCGACTGGCTCCTCAAGAAGAAGAAAACACCGCAGAGCTTGGAGCATGCGACAGGTCAAGTGCTCATCTCCTTCGGTCGTGCCGAGACGGGCGTCACGCTCCTTGAGTTCTTCCATAGGCTCTGTGGCGGCACCTCTCCACAGGTAGCTTGTACGCTGATGCACGTTACCACCGATACAGACATTAGCACGATCGATGCGGATCACTACTATGCCAGTAGCTTTGCCGCGCCGATGGAGATGGCCAAGCAGCTAGACCTCTCCGTGGAGCGTAAGTATGAGATCGCGGAGTCGGTCCCTGAGGCGGTTCTCTCGCACGCTAATCATATCCAGAGCAACCTGCTGCTCCTCGGGGCGAGTGTCAACCTCTCACAAGACAAGAAAGATCGCGACCTGGTCGCTTATAGCGATAAGCTCACCCGTCGGTGGAAAGTTGTGACTGGTCGCCGTCGTCAAGCGAAGAAAGAGCAGAGCTCGCACTCCTTTGAGGAGATTATCGCCACCTTTGCTCATGAAGCGCCTTGCTCGGTCGGTATCTATGTGGACAATGGTCAGACCCCGATAGCGCATCCGCTCGTGCTGATGCAGCGACCTGAGGATCGGGAGCTACTACTCGTTGCCGAGCAGGTGTCAGAGCGTGCCGATAGCCCGATCACGCTGATGCCGCTCTCGTCACATCTCGCCAAGCCTGAGACAGAGCTGACGGATCGTGTGTCGTGGAGCCGAGAGACCTTTGCTGAGCAGGTCGATCTGAGTGCTTACGACTTCGCGCTCATTGCTTACGATGCGTGGGCAGCCCTCACGCCAGCACAGCAAGAGCTACTCCAGCAGTTGCCCTCTTACCTCATTCTAGACATTGACGAGGCGACCATCGAGTTGCCGACGATACATCGTCCTACTACGGGAGCCGTCTCTTATCTTGGTAAAGTATCTTAACGATGAAACGTGAGAAAGGCACTCCTCGCCAAGTGAAGCCAAAGCAGATCACACCGCTCTGGGCACAGCAAGACCCGTGGCTCGCGCCCTACTATGAGACGATCGCTGCGTGGCAAAGCTATATCGCAGCGCGTCGGCAGCTGCTTGTCGGCTCGCAGAGCCTCTCGAGCTGGGCGTGTGGACACCTTTACTTTGGGCTGCATCGCACAGAGTCGGGGTGGACACTGCGTGAATATGCGCCAGCAGCTAAGGCAGTCTACCTACTTTGCGACGCTAACCAGTGGCGTCAAGATCCGATCTATCGATATGTTGCTAATGAGGAGCGGCCAGGTGAGTGGCTCCTCAAGCTACCCGCCACAGCGCTGCACCATCTGGACTACTACAAGCTCCTTATCTGCACCGACGATGAGGAGCTAGAGCGTATCCCCGCTTACGCACATTATGTGGTGCAGGATCCGCGTGACTACAGCTTCTGCGCTCGAGTCTGGGCACCCGAAGAGCCTTACCTGATGCAGGCGCCAGCACCTGAACGTCCCGACACCTTGCTCATCTATGAGTGCCACATAGGGATGAGTGGCGAGGAGATGGGCGTGGCGAGCTACGAGCAGTTTCGCACGGAGCGACTGCCCTACATCGTCTCGGCGGGCTACAACACGCTCCAGATCATGGCGGTGCAGGAGCACCCGTACTACGGTTCGTACGGCTATCACGTCTCCAACTTCTTTGCTCCGTCCAGTCGCTTCGGTACGCCCGACGACCTCAAGCGCCTGGTCGATGAGGCGCACGCTTTGGGCCTTTACGTCATTATGGACTTAGTTCACTCGCATGCCGTGCGCAACGAAGCTGAGGGCTTGGCTCGCTACGACGGCACGCGGACGCTCTTCTTTCACGAGGGGAGCCGAGGGGAGCACCCGCAGTGGGACTCGCTCTGCTTTGATTACGGCCCTGGCGAGGTGGTCCACTACCTCCTCTCCAATTGCCACTACTGGCTCACGGAGTATGGCTTCGATGGCTTCCGCTTCGACGGGGTCACCTCAATGCTTTACGAGGATCACGGCTTGGGGAGACCTTTCCTCACCTATGAGGACTACTATAATGGCCATGTAGACCGAGATGCGCTGACCTATCTGACGCTCGCCAACGAGCTGATCCACGCTGTCAAGCCCGCAGCGACTACCATCGCCGAGGAGGTGAGCGGACTGCCGGGACTGTGCGAGAGCCAAGCCTCCGATGGGTACGGCTTTGACTACCGACTGGCGATGAATGTGCCAGACTACTGGATCAAGCTGATCAAAGAGCAGCCCGACGAAGCGTGGAATCCGGAGAATATGTGGTACGAACTGCGCAATCACCGTCCTACGGAGCGAACGATCTCCTACGCTGAGAGCCATGATCAGGCACTCGTCGGAGACAAGACCATCATCTTCCGACTCATCGACAGCGATATGTACTGGCATATGCAGCAGAGCGACTACAACGATCGGGTGATGCGTGGCATAGCGCTCTGCAATATGATCCGTCTGATGACCTTCGCCACGATGTGTGGCGGTTATCTCACCTTTATGGGCAATGAGTTTGGTCACCCCGAGTGGATTGACTTCCCTCGTGAGGGCAATGGTTACTCTTACCAGTACGCTCGTCGTCAGTGGTCACTGCGG
Source organism: Porphyromonas asaccharolytica DSM 20707 (assembly GCF_000212375.1). NCBI lineage: Bacteria > Pseudomonadati > Bacteroidota > Bacteroidia > Bacteroidales > Porphyromonadaceae > Porphyromonas > Porphyromonas asaccharolytica. The sequence goes on from NC_015501.1 coordinate 659,243, forward strand.
GACAATGACTTACTGCGCTACAAGCAGCTAGCGCACTTTGACAAAGGGATGCTCTCGCTCTGTAGCTTGACGCCCCGCTTTGCAGAGCTCTCGGACTACTGCTACCACAGTCACACGGAGCGACAGGTTATCGTCTTCATGCGGGGTGACGGCTACCTCTTTGCCTTCAACTTTAGCCCCACGGAGAGCTACGTCGACTATCCCATAGAGGGCGTGCCCGCGGGACAGTATATGCTACTCCTCGACAGCGATGCGGTCGCCTGCGGAGGCTTCGGACGTATCGATGCCAGTGTCACGCATCACACCCGCACCACCGCCGAGGGTGGCACCGAGCTACGACTCTATCTGCCCTCCCGCTCAGCGCAAGTCTACAGCCACAAGCCGTAACAGCCCTTTTGTAAAAACAGCAAAGGCGCATAGTTCACGAAGAGCTATGCGCCTTTGTTTTGCTTAGATATGAGCTTTACTTCTCGAACTCGATGTCGATGTCAAAGGACTCATGCCAGGGCAGTCCCTGACGAGCTACCTCCTCGAGGAAAGGATCTGGGTCAAACTGCTCGACGTTGAAGACGCCAGCGCCACCCCACAGTCCCTTGGCGAGCATCAGAGCGCCCGTCGTAGCGGGTACACCCGTCGTGTAGCTGACACCCTGCGTGCCGGTCTCCCGGTAAGCTGCTTGGTGAGAGCAGTTGTTCCATATATAGTAGGTACGCTCCTTGCCATCCTTGACACCACGGATACGGCAGCCGATAGAGGTCTCGCCCGTATAGTTCTCGCCCAGCTCCTTAGGATTGGGTAGGACAGCCTTGAGGAATTGGATCGGCACGATCTCCTGGCCGTTGTAGTTGATCGGCTCGATGCTAGCCATACCGATGTTTTGGATCACCTCGAGGTACTTGAGATACTCCTCTCCGAAGGTCATCCAGAAGCGCGCCCTACGTATCGTGGGGAAGTGCTTGACAAGCGACTCCAGCTCCTCATGGTAGAGTAGGTAAGACTCGCGTACGCCGATGCCGGGGTAGTGCAGCGGACGATGTATCTCCTGAGGCTCCGTCTCGATCCACTCGCCCTTGTGGTAGTACTTACCCTTTTGGGTGATCTCACGGATATTGATCTCTGGGTTGAAGTTGGTCGCAAACGCCTTGTGGTGGTCACCTCCGTTGCAGTCTACGATGTCGAGGTCGTGTATCTCGTCAAAGTGATGCTTGGCAGCGTAAGCGGTGAAGATACTGGTCACGCCAGGGTCAAAGCCACACCCTAGGACGGCGGTCAGTCCAGCTTCCTTAAAGCGGTCGTGGTATGCCCACTGCCAGCTGTACTGATACTTAGCCTCGTCGAGAGGCTCGTAGTTTGCCGTGTCGAGGTAGTTGACGCCTGCCTTGAGACACGCCTCCATGATGGTGAGATCTTGGTAGGGGAGTGCTACGTTGATGCAGATATCTGGGCGGAAGCTCTCGAAGAGCTTCACAAGCTGCTCTACGTCGTCCGCATCCACCTGTGCGGTCTGGATCTTGACGTTTTGTATCTGTGCTGCGATAGCGTCACACTTAGACTTAGTGCGGCTCGCCAGCATAATGTCAGTAAAGGTCTCAGCATTCTGAGCCACCTTGTGAGCTACTACGGTGCCTACGCCACCAGCTCCGATGATGATCACTCTTGTCATAGAGGTTGTATAGTTAAAAGCGTTAGAGATTCATGAGGTATAAGGTAGCTACGCTGGCAATCCTTTGCGGCTGCTCATGCGTCGTCGCTACTTTGTCTTGCTAAAGATACGAAAAAGAAGTTAGAGGTTAGAGATTAGAGGTTAGAAGTTAGAGGTTAGAAGTTAGAGATCGGAACTATCGGAGCCATCTGAGTGATCGGATCTCTAACCTCTAACTTCTAATCTCTAACTTCTAACCTCTCAACTCCAGCTTCCCCTTTGTCGTGGGGAGAGTTTTTATTATCTTTGTGGTATAATCAGCAGATAGGAATCATATATGAAGTTTACCGTCAATAGCAACGAGCTCTCCACGCTCTTGCAAAATGTGGGGCGCCTAGTCCCTGCGAGCAATGTCTCTATGCCAGCGCTGGCCAACTACCTTTTTGAGGTGACTCCTGAGCGGATCTCCGTGACGGGAGGAGATACGATGATGCGCTCGACTGGTGTGATAGCTCCACTAGAGTGTGATGGTGAGATGCGCTTCCTGATAGCTCCCACGCCGCTACTGGACTATATCAAGTCGCTGCCTGTGCAGCCACTGACGATGGAGATGCAGACGACGGAGGAGGGTGCACGGTTTATCCACCTGATCCACTCGACAGGGTACCTAGACATACCCATCGGCGATGCGGATCTCTACGTCTCTAGAGAGTCTCCAGAGGATACCGAGGGGGCTGCTATGATGAGTATGAATAGCTCTAGTCTCTTGGCTGGTATCTCGGCTGTCCTGCCGGCTGCCTATCCCGACACGTCGCGTGAGCAGCTACATGGCGTGCACTTCGTCATGCTCACGGATCGTCTAGAGCTCTGCGCAACGGACAATGTGCAGCTCGTACGCTACATAGACTACGATGCGCGGATCGTCGAGAAGGAGGACGAGGTAGCACAAGCTTCGCTGAGGGATCCTAGCTTCACGCTCCCGATCAAGGTCTCTAGCTTCCTACAGTCTATCCTCCCGAACTTTGCCAATGAGGAGGCACTCGTTGTCTTCAACAATAAGCAGGTAGAGGTGCGCTTCGGCACTTATAATGTGGTCTCGCAGGTGAGTGTGCTGGACTTCCCCAACTACAACGGGTTACTCCCCGACGCGATGACCTATATGATCGAGATCGACGGTCAAGTCTTGCAGCGAGCCACGACTCGTGTCAACTATCTGAGCAATATTGTGGGGCTAGGTGCCGACTCAAGCTTGCTCTGTATCACCTTCGAGGAGCATGCGATGGTGATGAAGGGAGGCTTCTACGCACAGGGCGCTAATACGCCTGGAGTCGATGTCGAGGAGCGTATCCCCGTGGACTATCCCGAGCAAATGGAGGGGATGCAGATCACCTTCAAGACGAACACCTTCATCAAGTTCCTCAAGGCGTTCAATGCGGAGAGCTTGCAGCTACACATTACCAATGCTACGCAGCCGATCATGATCACACCGACCAAGGTGGCTGACCAAACAGACCTGAGAGGTATCACAGCTCCCGTACGTATCTAAGAACACCGAATCGATAAGTTATGACGCTACAATTGGATCGTCCGCTAGTGGTCTTTGACATAGAGGCTACGGGACTGGATATTACGAATGACCGTATCATCGAGCTAACGATACTCAAGCTGATGCCTGATGGGGAGCGGATCGTACGGACACGACGCTTCAACCCAGAGATGCCTATCCCAGCCGAGAGCACAGCGATACATGGTATCACGGATGAAGATGTGCGTGACTGTCCTCCCTTTAGAGCTTGTGCTAAGAGCTTAGCGGAGCTGATCGATGGGTGCGACCTGGCGGGCTACAACTCGCAGCGCTTTGACCTGCCGATGCTGGGGGAGGAGTTCCTCCGTGCTGGTGTGGAGGTGGATTTGCTCTCTAGGCAGCACATAGACGTGCAGACGATCTTTCACAAGATGGAGCCACGGACGCTTGAGGGGGCTGTGCGCTTCTACTGTCATCGTGAGCATATCGGAGCGCATGGTGCCGAGGCGGACACGATCGCTACGCTCGATGTGCTACTGGCTCAGCTGGATAAGTATGGCGATGCACTGCCACATAGTGTCAAGGAGCTGTCTGATCTGACCACTTATCATCGCAATGTAGACCTCGCTGGGCGCATTGTGCTAGACGATAACGATGTGCCAGTCTTTAACTTTGGCAAGCACAAGGGGCGCTCTGTCGAGACAGTCTTGCGAGAAGAGCCTGGCTACCTCAGTTGGCTACTGCAAGCGGACTTCTCACGAGACACGAAGCGTCAGTTCCTCCTGATCAAGGAGCAGATGAAGCCTTAGAGCCGTCACGCCACACGATAGATAGCCATGCGCTTACAGAACAAGCATATAGTCGTAGGGATCACCGGCGGGATAGCTGCCTACAAGAGTGCCTCGCTCGTACGCCTGCTGATCAAGGAGGGTGCCGAAGTGCAGGTGGTTATGACGCCCGCGGCAAAGGAGTTCATCACGCCACTGACGCTTGCCACGCTCTCGCAGCATGCGGTGGTCTCAGACTTCTTCGATCGTCGTGACGGTTCGTGGCATAGTCACGTGACGCTGGGCACTTGGCCCGATCTGATGATCATAGCTCCCGCCACGGCTAGCACGATTGGCAAGATGGCGCACGGCATTGCCGACAATATCCTCGTGACCACTTACCTAGCGATGCGCGCTCCTGTGCTGATCGCTCCAGCGATGGATCTGGACATGTGGTCTCACCCGACGACCGCTCGCAATCTGGAGATATTGGCACAAGATGGTGTGGCACAAGCGTTGCCCGCTGAGGGATTCCTCGCTAGTGGACTGACAGGGCGGGGACGTATGCAGGAGCCGGAGGAGATCTTAGAGCAGGCGGTCGCAATGCTCACCGCTACAACGGAGAAGCTGCCCTTAGCAGGGGAGTGCGTCACCATCACAGCTGGGCCTACCTACGAACCGATCGACGATGTGCGTTTCATAGGCAACCACTCGTCGGGACTGATGGGCATCTCACTGGCGGAAGCTTTGGCATGTCAAGGCGCCGAGGTGCATTTGGTCTTAGGGCCAACGCATCTTCGTCCCACCAATCCGCACATTGTCGTACATCCCGTGATGACAGCCGAAGAGATGCTGGCGGCTGCTCAGGAGACCTTCGGGCGTAGCTCGATAGCGATCTTCGCAGCAGCGGTGGCTGACTACCGACCCGAGGAGCGTGTGTCAGGGAAGATCAAGAAGGAGCGTCGTGGCGGGGAGCGGATGCAGCTCACGCTGACGCAAAATCCCGACATAGCCGCGACTCTTGGGGCGCAGCGCCGTGCAGGACAGTACTTAGTAGGCTTTGCCCTGGAGACCTCTGTGGACACCTCCGCAGCCGAGGGCAAGCTACACAACAAGCATCTCGATGCGATCGTGCTTAACTCGACAAGCGATGCGGGCGCGGGCTTTGGAGTTCCGACCAATAAGGTGCTAATCCTAGACAAAGCGGGTGCTCGGTGCGACCTACCGCTAGAGAGCAAGGCGGTCGTGGCGGAGCAGATCGTAGACTTCGTGCTCAAGCATCGTACACAGCTCGTTTAGTCTTATGAAGCTTGATCAGATGAAGCGCTTTTTCCTAGCCTTAGTGAGACTGTTGCAAAGGTCAACAGGCTCACAATCTTGCTTGCAAGATTGTCCTGACTTTGCAGAAAGGATGAAGCGCAAGGCGCTGAGGGTGAGGTCTGAAGGGAGCATACATCCGTATGTGACCGAAGCCGAATCCCGAAAGCAACGCCGCGATTCGCTTTTATGCAACAGTCTCTTAGTGGCACTACTCCTCTGGCTTCCTGCGCAGCAGAGCCAAGCGCAGGAACTGAATGCGCGTGTCACGGTCAACGTGGATCGTCTCGGCTCGTCCGCCGATCAGGCGATCGTGTCCGACTTGACCCAGCAATTGACCGAGATGATCAATCAGACGCGATGGACGAACGCCACTTTCTCGCCAATGGAGCGGATCGAGTGCGCCTGGGGTCTGAACCTCGTGAGCGTCTCTGACGACGGTCTCTACACGGCAGAGCTAAGTATATCCGCACAGCGCCCCGTCTACGGAGCCTCCTATACGACCCCGCTGCTGGTACATCTAGATCGTGAGCTAAACTTCCAGTACGCTCCCTACCAGCCACTCGTCTATGCGCCCACACAGATTGACAACAACTTGGTGGCGACGGTCGCTTTCTACGCTTATCTCATCTTAGCTCTAGACTTTGACTCCTTTGCGCCTCTCGGGGGCGACTACGCTGCGCGACAGATGCAGCAACTGGTGGCGACAGCTCAGCAGATGATGGACTGGTCGGGCTGGAAAGCTTACGCCAGCGACAACAACCGATACGCTATCAGCCAAGCTTATAATGATCCGGCGCACCAGCCGTGGCGCAACTACTGGTATCAGTACCATCGCCAGGGACTAGACCTCCTCACGAGCAACTTACGTCGTGGCTATACCAACATATTAGAGCAGCTCTCCCTCCTTGAGGAGACCTGGCAGGCCAATAGTTTGTCGCCGCTCCTCCAGATCTTCGCACAGACCAAGCTAGACGAGCTACCCCTTCTAGTCGAGGGCGCTCCACAGGAGAGCCGTATGGCAGCTTACAAGACGCTCTCGAAGATCTATCCAACGGAAGATAGCAAGCTCTCAGCCCTGAAGAAGTAACTAGACCTCATGCTGCACAGCTTATACATACGGGACTACATCCTCATCGAGGAGCTCAGCTGCACCTTCCCCACGGGACTCATAGCGGTCACGGGCGAGACGGGAGCGGGCAAGAGTATCTTTGTCTCAGCCCTACAACTGCTAGCCGGAGGGCGTGCCGACATATCGACCATTCGTCAGGGCTGCCAGAAGGCGGTCATCGAGGGTGAGTTCACTCAGCTCAACCCTCAGGTCATCGAATGGATGCAAGCGCAGGAATTAGAAGTCGAGGAGAGCTGTCTCGTACGTCGTGAGATACGACAGACGGGACGTAGTCGCATCTTCGTCAATGATACGCCCGTGACCCTCGCTCAGCTGGAGGAGCTGGGCGCACTATTGCTAGACGTTCACTCGCAGCATCGCAACCTGTTGCTCCGTGAGGGCGCTTACCAGATCGCACTGATCGACTCGCAGCTGGGAGCCGAGGCGCAGCTTGTCGAGGCGTACCACAGCGCTTATCAGCAGTACCACGACAACGCCATACGACTCAAGAAGCTACGCACAGAGGCGCAGCAAGCCGAGGCGGAGTATGAGCTTAACAGCCGAGCCTACGAGGAGATCGCTGCGCTCAAGCTCGAGCAGTACTCGCTCACCGACCTTACCGAGGAGGCGGAGCGACTCACCCACACGCAGGAGATACAGGAAGGACTGCAAAGTATCCTAGCGCTACTCAATAGACCGCACAGCATCGTCGATCAGCTTACGACAGCGCAGGAGCAGATGGAGCAGACCTCCGCTTACCTCCCCGAGCTCAGCAACTACACCGAGCGCATGCGGAGCCTCGTCATCGAGCTAGACGACATCGAGAGCGACTTGAGCCGTCTGCAGGGCGAGGTCGCCTACAATCCTGCGCGCCTAGAGGAGATCAACACGATCCTAGGAGGGGTCAATGCTTTGCTCAAAAAGCATAACCTCCTATCCCCCGAAGAGCTCATCGAGTACAGCCAAGAGCTTGGAGCCAAGCTCGCTCACACCGCCCAGTACGAGCAAGAGCTAGCCGCACTACGCACCGAAGTACTCCAGCAGCGCACTGCAGTCCTCACCTTAGGCAAGCAGCTCCACGAGGCACGCGCCAAGGTCGCTGCCCAGATCGCACGGAGCGTCACCAAGACGCTCTGCCAACTGGAGATGCCGCACGCACGCTTTGATATAGCGCTGCAGCTCCTCGACAAGCCTACCGAGCGAGGCATGGACCAGGTCGACTTCCTTCTCTCAGCGAACAGCGATCAGCCACTCCGCCCCGTCACAGACATCGCTTCGGGCGGTGAGATAGCCCGACTGATGCTAGCACTCAAGGCTCTGCGCAGCCAAGCCGCCACGAGCCTCGCCGAGCTGGCTACATCGCCAGCCATCGTCTTTGACGAGATCGACACCGGCACCTCAGGCATCGCTGCCTCTCGCATAGGCGATATGCTCCACACGATGGGCGAGCGCCAGCAGATCTTCGTCATCACCCACCTACCGCAGATCGCTTCAGCTGCTACCCAGCACATACTCATTTATAAAGAGGAGACCAACGGCGAGACTTACTCGCACCTTCGCCTCCTCACGCCCGAAGAGCGCATCAACGAGATAGCACGCCTCCAGAGTGGCGACCAGATCACCCCCGAGGCCATCGCTGCCGCATACACATTACTTACAGCACATGATTAAGCAAAAACTCATCTACGGCATCCACGCTCTCAATGAGAGCCTCGCCTCTCATAGCGACATAGACAAGATCTATATGAAGAAAGGAGCCGTCACTGGCGAACTCCTAGAGATCAAGCGCACCGCACGCACTCAGGGCGTACCCGTCATGGAGGTCCCCGCCGAGCGTCTCAACCGCTTCACACGAGGTGCTCACCAAGGGGTCGTAGCACTCATATCGCCGATCACTTACACCCGTCTAGAGTCGCTCATACCGATGCTTTATGACGAGGGGCAGATGCCCTTTATCGTATTGCTCGACGGAGTCACCGACGTGCGCAACTTTGGTGCTATCGCTCGTACTTGCGAATGCGCAGGCGTCCATGCTATCGTCATCCCCGAGCGAGATAGCGTCTCCGTCACGGCCGATGCGGTCAACGCCTCCGCGGGAGCGCTCATGCGCATCCCCGTCTGTCGTGAGCGTGACCTCGTGACCGCCTGTCGCTTCCTACGGGATAGCGGTCTGCAGCTCGTCGGTGCCGATGTAGACGCCACGACAAACTACACCTCTCTCCCGATGACGCCACCCCTCGGTATCGTCATGGGTTCGGAGCAAAAAGGTATCTCCACGGGCGTCCTCAAGCAACTCACCGACCGCGTCTCCATACCTCAGCTGGGACAGATCTCCTCGCTCAACGTATCGGTCGCTACCGGCATCATGCTCTACGAGGTCGTTCGTCAGCACAACGCAAACCTATAAAAGTTCACAACACAATCAGAAGTATACTATGAAAAAAGTAATCTCCACTCCCAACGCTCCTGCAGCTATCGGACCTTACAGCCAGGCAATAGCCTTCGGCGACATGCTTATCACCTCTGGTCAGCTAGGCCTGGACCCCAAGTCTGGTGCTTTCGTATCAGAAGATGTCTCTGCGCAGACGGAGCAAGTCTTTCGCAATCTGAAGGCTATCCTCGACGAGGCTGGTTTTACCTTTGACCAGGTCGTCAAGACCACCTGCTTCCTCGCTGATATGGGCGACTTTGCAGCGATGAATGCAGTCTACGAGAAGCACTTCTCAGGTGCCTTCCCAGCACGCTCAGCCGTAGCTGTCAAGACCCTCCCCAAGGGCGGACTCGTCGAGATCGAAGTGATCGCACACAAGTAGTGACTGTGTACAGTCTTAAGTAGCCCCCCTACATAATAGCAGAGCAGCACCTTGACCGCAATCAAGGTGCTGCTCTTTTTTTCGTTTGTAGCGAGAGAGGGGCACGATCCCTCGACCTCCGGATTATGAATCCGACGCTCTAACCAGCTGAGCTACCTCGCCATCCACAGAGGGGCTACCCCCTTAGACGATGCAAAGGTACACAATATTCTCGAACAAACCAACGCTCTCACGAAAACAAGCTGTTTTTTATTTTGGAGTGCTACGAAGAGACTAGACTCAAGTTTCACGGAAGGTGTCATAGAGTCGCTGCTGGTAGCAAACGGTGTCGCTCTTCTTTGTGAACTATTGAATCGTTTGCAGTCTTACGGACGGATCTTGAGTGCACTAGTGTGCGGTTCCGATTGTCATCCATATTACCTTTGCGCTATCTACTGAGGATTCACAAAGTAAGAACAAATGTTCGGACCAAAAGTGTCTTACAGATCGAAATCCGACCCATGTCTCAAACCCTCTTTCTAAAGAGGTCGCTTATCGATCAGCTGCCAGAATGATGTCGCCGCCACTTGATCTGCCAAGGTAGCTGCATCTGTTGCTAAGCTCTTGGCTAGGAGCCCATAGACCTCTGCGATAGCCTCACGATGCGCGAGACCGTTGGGGATCTCGTCGGTCTCGACGAGGAGAGCCTTCGCTTCGGAGGCTAGATGCAAAGCTGCAGCATCGTAGCGATGACCGAAGGAGAGCGCAAAACCCTTGCTCAGCATCATCTGCGCTACCTCTCCTTTAGCGCGAAAGCCATGCAGCACCATCGGAGGGAGCTGCGCAAACTCTTGCGCCATCTGACTTCGCATCTCAATCATCTCAGCCCATGCACGTACAGTGTGTAGGAGGATAGGGCGATGTAGCTGACAGGCTAAGCGCATCTGCGCCTCTAGCCAGACTAGTTGCTCTGAGAGCGCTGCATTGCTTCGCACCTTGTCGACACCACACTCGCCAATGGCAACGATCTGCGGAACAGTCGCTAGGCGACTCTGCATCTGATCAATGAGGACTGTCAAACTCCTCTCTTGGGGTAGAGACCAGGGGTGAAAGCCTATCGAATAGAGCTGATCCTCCTCGATCGTTACGCCACCGCTCCACTCTGCGTAAGTGAGCGAACGAATCGCTTGGCCGCTCGTCTCGTGGCTATGCGTGTGGCAGTCTGGAAGTTTGGGACGGCTAACGCATCGCCCATCACACTCTTGCTCTGCTGCTCTGACCTCCTCGCTCATTGTCGTGGTGGTACGGGGTCGTAACCCACATGTGGGTTGAATGGGTTACACCGCAAGAGTCTCCATAGGGTTAGGCAGCTCCCCTTTAGGGCTCCATGGACCCGTAGAGCCTCTAGTGCATACTGCGAGCAGGTCGGTGTAAAACGACAGCTGGGAGGCAGCAGCGGAGAGATAAAGTGGCGATAAAACTTGACAGGGTAGCTCAGCAGGCGTACCGCTAGTGAGAGCTGTTGCGAGTCGTCTTGTGTAGCTTGCTTCGCTGTAACTTTCGCAGTCTGCTCTTGACGACTAGTTGAGGCCTCAGCCTCAGGAGAGGTCGGGTTAGCTTTTTCTATCTCCTTGACGATGCGTGCTATGGCCCGCTCTACCGCTTGCTCTAGCTCTGGATAGGTCGGCATGGTCTTAGCGACAGATTGTAGTGCTATGCGCACAGTACAGTGGTGCTGGGTAGCAACCTGCCAGAGCGGAGCTTTGTGGAGACGATAAGCGGAGCGGGTCATGCGCTTGATGCGGTTGCGATCTACCGCATGCTTGAAGCGACGCTTAGCGACCGAGGTCATGACCGCCACCTGCGTCTGATCTCCTGGACTCTGCGTGGCAATGGGCTCCGCAAGCCATACAATGCGAATGGGATAAGAGACAAACGAACGTCCACGGCTATGCAGTCGCTCTATCTCTTCACGCAGATAGAGCCGCTCACCTTTTGTTAGACGTTGATCCTGGTGGGAGCGAGGGGAGTCTTCCTCCGTAGTCATCCCTCTTGCTCGGCAAGGTAGTTGTGGAGTAGCTCAGGCATCGGTGGATCCTGACGGCTGCCCGTAGACTTGATATCTACTCTGAGCCCTAGTTCCTCAGCTCTCTGTGCGGTCTTAGGGCCTACCGTAGCGATGATCATCTCCTCCTGCTTGAAGTCGGGGACATTCTCAAAGAGCGAGGTGATCCCTACAGGACTGAAGAAGATGATCATATCGTAAGGTAGCGGCTTCTCAAGCTCTAACTCACGAGGTATGGTGCGGTACATGACCGACTTGGTATAGTCTACCCCGGCCTCTGTCAGTAGGTCGGAGAGCTTGGCACTGTGCTCCTCTGCGACGGGTAGGAGATACTTCTCACCTTTGTGCTTTACAATTACCTTGACAAGATCTTCGGTACGCCCTGTCGGTGAGAAAAAAACCTTGCGCTTGCGGTAGTTGACAAATTTCTGTAGGTATGGCGCAGACTTCTCTGAGCTACAGTAATACTTCATCGTGTCCGGCATCGTGATGCGCATCTCTTTCATCAGCGTGAAGAAGTGCAGGATAGCGGTACGAGAGGTAAAGATGATGGCTGTGTAATCCAACGGATTGATGCGCTGCTGGCGAAACTCTTTTGTTGCAACTGTCTCGACACGAATGAACTGCTTGTAATCGAGCTCTACTTGATACTTTTCAGCGACTTCGGTGTAGGGATTAGCCATCAGTGGAGCGGGCTGAGAAATAAGTATTTTTTTAATCCGGGACATACTCACAGGCAGGGGCTAATGGTATACGATAGATTCTTTTATAGGATCAGCATTCCAAAGCCTATGAGATAGGCAAGAGGAGCCACTTCCTGGCTGCAAAGGTACAAAGAAATAAGCAAAGGAGTCACCCCAGCCTCCCCTAGCCATCGTGCTGTGGGCACGATGAGTGCAAGGCGCCATAGGAGAATTACGGCGACCGTCAGCCAGAGTGCGACATCCTGCCAGACTCCCGCCAGCAGCATCAGGGAGCTCAGGTAGAGGGGCAGAGGCCACAGCCACTCCAAGATGCTGTAATGACGCACCCAGTGTAGATAAAAGGTCGAGTCAAGATAGATCCCCGGCAGTAGACGGTTGAGTCCTAGGTAAAGTCCGCTCAGGATCAAGCTACAGAGTGCTAGAAGTCCTACCTGTGAGAGTGTCGTCCATAGCTCACTTGAGGAGAAGTCGGCATAGTAACGCAGGAGCAGAAAGCTAGTCACGCCGACCAGCAAGTGCCGCTGCAACCCTCCGAGGAGCGCATAGGTGCCGATGGATACTCGATGTACTAAGTTGCGAAAGAAGATGTGTCCTCTATTATATAGTAAGGCATCCACCGAGCGAGGCAAGAGGGAGCCGACCCACATTTGCATAAAAGCGGGGAGTAAGAGGAGCACCAGGAGCAGCAGTAAGATGATATCCTCTGCTCCTCGATCTACCCCAAAGGGAGTCAACGTCCATAACCCGATCGAGCTCTCCATACACGCTAGCCTATCACAGAGCGACTAGATCCGAGAGTAACTGTGCCACCTGCCCCTCTAGATCCTGCACTCCATCATTGTGGATCTGATAGAGAGGTAGCTCTGGGTGCGCCTGCTGCAGAGCTGTAAAGGAGTACGACGCTTGACGGTCTATCCGTGCCTGCACCTGCTCGCGAGTGGCTCCGTCACGCTCCTGGACACGAGCCACACGTACCGACTCAGGGGCCGTCACGACGACTACAGCGTCACAGAGACGATAGAAGCCTGACTGCCATAAGATGGCACTCTCTAGGACTACCCATCCCTCGGGGGCTTGCTGCTCCATAGCCCAAGTCTTCAGTCTCTCAGACACATAGGGGTGAATGATCTGCTCTAAGCGGTGCAATAGCGACTTGCCCTCATCAGACGGTGCGAAAACTTGGCGAGCGATCTCATCATAGCGAGGCTTACCCTCCGAGTCATAGACCTCTGCACCTAGTAATGCGATCACTTGCTGACGCACTTGATCGCTCTCCGTGTAAGCCCTCCGAGCCACCGCATCGCTATCCATCAGGGGTAGCCCCGACTGGACAAGCATCTGGCCAACGAAACTCTTGCCCGCACCTATCCCTCCTGTCAATCCTAAGATGCGCGGGGTCGTTGAGGAGGTGAGCTGCTGTTCGGTCATGACTCAGTAGCCACTACGGCTCACGATTCGGCAGCCTCTAGGATATACTGTACTGCCTTGGGAGTAGTCGTAGCACGCACCACCCAGTCAGGTAGTCCCTCGACTCTTACGGGCAGCATCTCCGGCCGCTTCTCGCCACGCTGCTCGGCCTCTGCTATCTGATGCAAATCGACCACCACCGATACCTTGTCCCCGATAGGTTTATTGTAGTCTGTGATCGGCATCGTCAGAGTCAGAGAGACACGAGCTGGAAGCAATTTAGCAACAAAGCCTGAGGGCGTATTAAGAGCCTCGATAGAAAGCTCGATGCGTCTCTCCGTCAGCTCGACGACTGAGATCTGTAGCTGCACGCTATCGGGAGAGCTGTAGACATGAGGGATCTCTTCGAACGGCACGCGCACCACTTTGTCTTGTGACAAGTTCTTGTAGAGCAGCTCTTTGGTATGTACCTCGCTAATCCCCTCCAGAGCTTCACGACTACCATACAGCTTGACCGTGTTAGGAGTCATCGTCAGCGGCAGTACCATATAGCCATCCTTAGCAGAGGCCGACACATGATTTACGACTGGTACCTCTTTCCTCTGGAGAGCAAATGCGCGTAGCGAAATCTGATTAGGATAAATGTCTCGGATCTGTATCGAACTCCCGAGGCTCTCACGAACCTTCTGTGTCAAAACCGAACTGCTAAAGAGGACACGTCCTCCCTGAGGCACCCTCTGAGGCATCGATAGAGTGATCGGAGGTACGCCCTTCATCCAGCGGAAGAGGAGCTGAGAGCCTTTTGCCGAGACGCTAACATCTAGCGTCGCTGGCTGATCCCCCTCTAGCCCGATCTCTCCAGGCATCTCCTCATATACGATGGGGACATGGACGATCGTTGTCGTCCCTCGGGAGAGCGTCTGCATAAACCATAAGACGGTCGCTAGGAGCACCCACACAGCGATCCCCAGCAGTCGTCTCAGGCGAGGAATACGCTGCTTACGCACCACAGGATCTCCGCCTGTGCGAGGCTTAGGGGTCAGATTGAGTCGCACCGCTCCCGTCTTAAAGGTTAGGAGACTCTATTAGCGTGCGTTGGGATCCGTGCCGAGCGGATATACCGAGCTCTTGGCAATCTCTATGCAGACGTCATGTGCTATCTCCACCTCAAAGGTCTGCTCGCGCACCTTACGGATCTCGCCATGCACACCGCCAGCCGTTATGACTGCATCGCCTACAGCGAGCGCATCACGCTCCTGCTGCAGCTTCTTCTGACGCTTGCTCTGAGGACGGATGAAGAAGAGCCAAAAGATCAAGATGATGACTACAAAAAAGATAAGCGAAGTCCACGCAGGAGCGCCCTGCTGTGCTGCTTGTAGAAGAAACATATTCATAGGTATCTATAGTTGATGAATCCAATTACTTCTGCAAACTTACAAAAAACCAATCGCATGGCACATTATCCTGAGATGCTTTAGTACGATAGCCATGTGGAGAATGTCAAATTGCCACGTGGTTATTTTTTATTCTCCACGTGGAGGAGAAACGGTTCCTCCGAAGTTTCGTTTGATTCCTCCGAAGTTTCATTTCGTTCCTACGTGGGGGTTTTTTCGTTTCTACATGGAGATTGAAAAATTCCCACGTGAGGATCTGCTTCTTCTGAGGCAAACGTGTTGCGCAGCGTCAGAGATCTTGTTTATAGCATATCAACTCTGCACTTCTCCATCACCTTAGGACAGGAGCTAGCAAAAGGGTGAAAGGCGTCGTGTGTTTGTACGGACAGTGTGTTGTGCTATTTTGTATCTTTGCACTCAGATACCTATCGGAGAGCATCGCCTAGAGCGCAGTTGCCTCGCGATGGATCTCTCACTACGTAATACGCATCTAATGAAATACAAGCTCCCCAGTAAGGATGAACTTCGTGCTCGCCTGGCAGCTCTGCCTGCTCAGGCCACTGACGTACTCTCTAGCCGTAAGTTTTGGTACGAATTGGTCTTAATGACCGTTGCCATGTTTATTGGCGCTATGGCGGTACACTACTTCCTCGCTCCTAGTGGTCTGATCGTCGGATCGGTGACGGGACTGGGCATTGTGCTGGAGCGACTGCTCCCGATTATGTCGCTGGGGTCCTATATGTTTCTCATCAATGCGATCCTACTGCTGCTCTCCTTTATCCTGATCGGCAACGAGTTTGGTGCGAAGACTTGCTACACGGCACTGATCTTAGGACCGTTTGTCGACTTGATGGGGTGGATCGATCCTGTCAGTGGATCGATGTTCGCTCAGGAGGTTCATGGCGTTGTGGTGGCCAATCCGGGGTTTGACTTGGTCTGCTTCATCTTGGTGATGAGTGCAGCGCAGGCGATCCTCTTTAGCATCAACGCCTCAACGGGCGGACTAGATATCTTGGCGAAGATCTTCAATAAGTACCTCCATGTACCACTAGGCGTGTCGGTGACGATCGCTGGTGGTCTGATCTGCTGCTCCGCCTTCCTGACCAGTCCTACGGGTCTGGTGATCATGGGCCTGGTGGGTACTTGGCTCAACGGTATGATCCTCGACTACTTCATGACCCGTATGAGTTCGCGGACACGTGTCTACGTCATCTCTAAGGAGTGGGAGCATATCCGTGACTATGTCATTCATACGCTCAATCGTGGGGTGACGATCCACCCTGTGACGGGTGGCTATTCAGGCGAGGATCACAAGCAGCTAGAGTGCATCTTGACAAGAGATGAGTTTGGCAAGCTACTGGATCACCTACGTGCCGAGCGTATGGATCCGTTTATCACCTCAGACCCTGTCAGCGAGGTGTATGGTCTGTGGCGCAAGAGGAGCCAGCGTGAGGAGCTCCCGGTCGAGACAGGGACGCCCGATGAGAGCACCTTTTAGTATTACCTGATTTACCTAGAACTATGTCACATCTTACGAAGTCGCTGTCGGCCTTCATACTCCTACTGTCACTTGCATTCGGCTCGCTGATGGCGCAGGAGCCTACGCCCGATGCTGAGCTAGAAGCACCGCATGACAAGAAGGTGTCACTCTCGCTAGAGGCACGTGGGGACTATCAGCGCATCTATCTAGGCAGCCAAGCCGACAAAGCGGGATCAGGCTTTAAGGGCAATATCGCTAACGTCATACTTAGTGGTACCCTCTCGCCAAAGTTTAGCTACCTCTACCGGCAGCGACTTAGCTCGGTCAATCTGGACCGCACCTTCTTCGAGTCGATCGACTTCCTCTACCTACAGTATAACCCTACCGAGCAGCTCAGTGTCAAGCTCGGCAAGTGGATCGTTTTCGTCGGTGGGTGGGAGTTTGAGCCTGCGCCGATAGATGTCTTTCAGTTGGGAGAGTTTTGCTATCAGATGCCCGCCTATCAGTGGGGGGCTACGGTGAGCTACACCTTGCCTAATGGGCAGGACAACCTCCATGCGCAGGTGATCCAGAGCCCCTATCGTAAGGTTTACGAGGGGATGAGCGGGCAGCCGGCTGATATGTATGCTTACAATCTCATCTGGACAGCGCACCACGATTGGTTTGTGCCGATGTGGAGTGTCAACTTTATGGAGTATGCGCCTGGACGCTTTATGAACTACGTTTCGCTGGGCAACCGCTTTCAGCTGACCCGTCGCACCTTCATCGATCTAGACTTGATGCATCGTGCGCCACTAGATGGCGAGGGTAAGAAGGCTTTTGCCGATTACTCTATCTATGGTCAGCTAGCCTTCCACCCGACGACCCAGACGAAGCTTTACCTCAAGGGGAGCTATGATCAGAATCTAAGTGGCTTAGCAGCAGATTACGGGGTCACCGACGGCACGCAGATAGCCTGTCTCGGTGGCGGTGTCGAGTACTCACCCATCCCCGAGGTGCGTCTGCATGCACACGCTAACTACGCCTTTGGCACGAACACGAATCCGCAGGCCGTGCTGCATGACAAGCGCACGCAGATCAACGTGGGGGTCACCTGGCGCATGAAAGTACTCTAACACCTTATACGATATACTATGAGCCTTTACAGACAGCTTAGCGAGGCGATCGCCTCGACACTACATACACTTTACGGTCTCACCACAACAGCTGACGAGATCACGCTGACCGCCACGCGCCCTGAGTTTGAGGGGCATATGACGCTCGTCGTCTTCCCTTATCTCAAGGCTTCGCACAAGTCTCCGCAAGAGACTGCCGAGACGATCGGTGCCAAGCTCCAAGAGCAGACTGACCTCATAGCGTCCTATGGCGTGGTCAAGGGCTTTCTCAATCTCACACTGACCGACACAGTGTGGATCTCAGCCCTACGAGAGATTGCCGAAACTCCGCATTACGGTCACATCACGCCGACAGCTCAGTCACCGCTCGTGATGATTGAGTACTCCTCGCCAAACACCAACAAGCCGCTTCACCTCGGACACGTGCGCAACAATCTGCTCGGCTACAGCCTTGCTCAGATACTGGAGGCGAGTGGACATCGTGTGGTCAAGACAAACATCGTCAATGACCGTGGCGTGCACATATGCAAGTCCATGTTGGCATGGCTACGCTGGGGCAATGGCGAGACGCCTGAGTCTTCGGGCAAGAAGGGCGACCACCTCATCGGAGACTACTACGTACGCTTTGACAAAGAGTATCGTGCCGAACTGGCGCAAATACGTGCTGCCCATCCTGACTGGAGCGACGAAGAGGTCGAGGCTAAGTCTCAGCTCATGGCTGATGCACGACAGATGCTACGTCAGTGGGAGCAGGGCGATCCTGAGGTGCGTGCACTATGGCGACAGATGAATGAGTGGGTCTACAAAGGCTTTGACGAGACTTACAGCCGTATGGGTGTCTCCTTTGACAAGATCTACTACGAGAGCGACACCTACCTCGTAGGCCGCGAGGAGGTCTTGCGAGGTTTGAAGGAAGGGCTCTTCGAGCGACATGAGGATGGCTCCGTATGGGCCGACTTTGAGGCGGAGGGACTGGACAAGAAGATCCTCCTACGCAGTGACGGCACTTCCGTCTACATCACCCAAGACATCGGCACTGCCAAGCTTCGCTATCAAGACTTCCCGATAGACCAGATGGTTTACGTCGTGGGCAACGAGCAGGAGTACCACTTTCAGGTGCTATCGCTACTCTTAGACCGCTTGGGATATAAGTGGGGCAAGAGCTTGACACACTTTAGCTACGGTATGGTCGAGCTACCTAATGGCAAGATGAAGAGTCGCGAGGGTACGGTCGTCGATGCGGACGATCTGATGGACGCTATGCGCGACACAGCCCTAGAGGTAGCACGGACAGCTCAGCAGGCGAAGGGCGTAGAGCTAGCTGCCGAGCCGACCGCTGAGGAGCTACGCACCGCCGAGATGGTCGGACTAGGCGCGCTCAAGTACTTCATCCTCAAGGTGGACCCGAGGAAGAATATGATGTTCAATCCCGAGGAGTCTATCGACTTCAACGGCAACACGGGACCTTTCATCCAGTACACCTACGCCCGCATCTGCTCGCTCCTGCAGAAGGCTGACGAGATGGGCTACAAGCACCAGCTCCCTGAGGGTGGCGCGCTAGCACTCTCATCGTACGAGACGGCACTCGTCCAGCAGCTGCTCGACTATCCGACAGTTGTGCAGGAGGCTGCCGAGAGCTATTCGCCAGCCCGCATTGCCAACTATACCTACGACTTGGTCAAGGGGTATAACCAGTTCTACCACGAGTGCTCTGTACTGCGTGAGGAGGACGAAGCGCTGCGCAGCATGCGTCTGCAGCTGAGCAAGACCGTTGCCGAGACGATCCATAGCGCTATGGGGCTCCTCGGCATTGCGCTACCCGAGCGTATGTAGTCCTCTCTGCGGGCTTGACTCATGAAGTGTATGGAGACCGCTCTCTACACAGCACTGCCACGGGATAGTCGCATCGCTCTGCTCGCTTCGGGTGGCGTGGATAGTAGTGTGGCGATGCATCTGCTCGTCGAGGCGGGCTTTCGTCCTGACCTCTACTATATACGTATCGGTATGCAGGACGAAGATGGCGGCTATCTCGACTGCCCTGCCGAGGAAGACATCGAACTGGTGACGCTCCTCGCCCGTCGCTACGACCTACACTTAGAGGTCATCGACTTGCATAAGCTTTATTGGGATCGTGTGGTCGCCTATACGATGGATGCGGTCCGGCGAGGGCTCACGCCCAATCCCGATGTAATGTGCAATAAGTTGATCAAGTTCGGAGCTTTTGAGGAAAGGAGCGGCTCCTCGTACGACTACATTGCCACGGGTCACTACGCTACGATACGAAAGACGGCGGAAGGCTTGACCTTCCTCGGCACCTCTCCCGACCCAGTGAAGGACCAGACTGACTTCTTGGCGCAGATCGGCTTTCGGCAGATGGAGCGTCTCCTCTTCCCCATCGGTCACCTCCCCAAGGAGGAGGTGCGTCGCATCGCCCTCGAGGCGCATCTGGTCAATGCGCAGCGCAAAGACAGCCAAGGCATCTGCTTCTTAGGGCAGATCAACTACAACGACTTCATCGAGCGCTACTTAGGCACTCAGACGGGCGACATCATCGACCATGAGACAGGAGAGAAGATAGGGGAGCATCGAGGCTACTGGTTTCACACCATCGGGCAGCGCAAAGGGCTAGGACTCTCGGGCGGTCCGTGGTATGTCGTGGCAAAAGATGTGGAGCACAACGTCCTCTACGCCTCACGAGGCTACGATCCTAAGACGCAGTACGGCACGATCATCGAGACCGAAGAGATGCACTGGCTCACCGTCGATCCGTGGCTCTGGACGGAGACCCCGTCAGATAGTCCGCTGGAGGTCACCTTCAAGATCAGACACACGCCCGACTTCACCGCTGGTCGCCTCGAGCGACTCCCCTCGGGGGGCTATCAGCTAGTCAGTAGCGAGCCGATACAGGGGATTGCAGCTGGGCAGTTTGCTACCATCTACGATCCGCAGCATCAGCTCTGTTGGGGCAGCGCTCCGATCCGATCAGGTCGCTAACCATACCATTTCTACCAATGAAAAGGAGAACGCTCACATACGAGGGTTCTCCTTTTTTGTTTGGCACAAGAGACCTTGCCATAGGAGACTGTTGCATAAAGGCGAATCGCTGTGTTGTTTTCGGGATTCGGCTTCGGTCACATACGGATGTATGCTCCCTTCAGACCTCACCCTCAGCGCCTTGCGCTTCATCCTTTCTGCAAAGTCAGGACAATCTTGCAAGCAAGATTGTGAGACTGTTGACTTTTGCAACAGTCTCCATAGACTTAGCCTAGGAGTCTCCAACTCGTTACCCTCCGAGTGGCCGGTAGGTGATACCGAGGCTAGGCGCCGTGAGGTCAATGATCGCTACGATATGCTGGAAGTCGTTGAAGTATTTGATCTTCCCGTCCTGCTCACTATCGAAGTCAAAGCCCGCCTCGCGCATCAGCTGTACGAAAACTTTGTCCTTGACGACCGCAGGCCGTGAGACCTGAGTCTCTGAGAAGATGTACTTACCATTACCATCGAAGTAGTAAGCGTGACGAGGAAAGTTCGGGTCACCCGTCGGCACGTTGAGTACACCCATAAACATTTGTGATGCGCGGCCACGCTCCTTCTCAAAAGCCTCTAGCTCCTCCTGTGTAGCGCCCCAATTAAAGCTGGGGAAGTCTATATGGTCCATCTGAACTGGAGCATTAGGGTTCACATGGTAGGAGATGATGAGCCCTCCAGGCATCTTGCCCTGAGTAGGGGTATCGCTCATGTAGAGATCCACTTGTAGCTCCATATCGTCATGAATGTAGCTAAAAGCCTCGTAGCTGTGTCGCTTCGTATTGACATAGAAGCCCTGCTCTTCGAGACGCTTTTGAATCGTCGGGCTGTGCAGTACGTATCGATCTCGTGCTAGCATCTGCACCTGAGCTGGCTGCTCATTGCTCTTGTCGTAGTAAACCACCACCCGAGGCCAGTCGCTCTCAGCTTGGTCGAAGACAAGCTTGTAGAGGTCGCTCGCCTCCTTATTGTACTGATACCCTTGAGTCGCTAGCTGCTCGCGCACCTCCCGACGAGAGACATCCTTGCAGAGCTGGGTGAAGGCGAGCGAGAAGTCAGTCAGCACAGCACCAGCGTAGTAGTGAATATCCTCTCTAGCAGTCTCGTCTGCATAGTACTCCATCCACAGTCCACGCTTTTGGTCAAACCAAAGGTACGGATAGAGCTGGCTTTGCTGAAAGCCCTCTCTTCGCAAGAAGCTCAAGAAGCTACGCTCTGCTCCAAAAGGATGCTGCGGTACGATGAGCGTCATCTCTCTGTAGATGCCTCGAGGAGTCTGGAGGATCATAGCCTCTAGCGTGTCCGAGGGCAGAGCGTATCGCCTCGTCTCAGCATCAGAGGCCGTTAGAGTCGCTCCCACTAGCTTACTCCACTCGTCTAACTCAGTCGGAGACACTTGCTCGCCAAAGCGTAGCAGAGGCATGAAGAAGGCTTGAGGCGTAACCTTTACGGTGTCAGGTATGGTGTCAGGCTGTTCACCTCCACCCTCATGCTCCCCCTCTTTGCTCGGATCCTCTTTGCTAGGCTTAGGATCAGCGTGGCAGCCGACGAGCGACAAAGTAGCCCAGCCAAGGAGAAGGGCTACGACAAAACGTATTAGATTCTTATTCATAGTGCGTTCACAACTAGAGGATTAGCGTCTGCCCATAGGTCTGACCAGTGAGAGCTGTAGCCAGTACGATGTATTGTCCAGCCGGGAGTCGAGAGAGGTCTAGCTCTGTCGTAGAGGCTAGCTGCTGTAAGAGTAACTGCCCCTGGGCATCGTAGATCGTGATCGAGCTCACGCCTAGAGCCGTATTGATGCGATAGCGCCTCTGCCCATCGATAGCGATAAGGCACTGCTCCGTGATGCGGGGGATGTACTCCATACCTACGTTGCTCCCTGGGCAACCAGTCGCGTCACCGACTAGCTCCTCAAGACTCATAATGTCTAGGAGGAGGTACCCCTTGTTTTTAGCAATATCCGTGCGAGAGGTCTCTAGTCCTGGATTGGTAAAGTCTGCCGTGGCTCGTAGGTAGATCGTATCTTGATCGCCAGCTGGCAGAGGAGCCAGTGTAGCATAGAGGGTGTCTAGTGCACATGCCGATAGGTTGTTGCCCCATAGCATCATCTTGCTAAAGTGTGCTTGATCGCTCACCTTAACCATCTCCAGCTGAGACTGCTGTGCCTGTAATATCTCTAGGTGGTGTAGCGACCTGAGGTCTAGTTGAGCGACCGCCGTCTGGTCTAGGTAGAGTGAGCGTAGTGCAGGCGCTTCGCTCCAGTCGGCTCTGGCGAGCTGCTTGTTTTCACCTAGTTGCATATCTGACAAAGCGATATTGCCCCGCAGTGTCAAGCTCGAGAGACTGTTCGTATTCATATGCAAGAGCTGTAGCGCAGGGCAACCCGAGAGGTCGAGCGAGCGAATGTGCGCTTCATCAGCCTTGAAGTACCATAGCTTGGGGTGAGATCCGAGGTGTACCTCTTCTAGTAGACTTTTGAAAGCAAGAAAGACCTCAAGCTCCTTGCAAGGCGTTAGATCGATACTCTTGAGCCCCGTGTACTGTACCTGTAGCTCCTTAAGCTTAGGACAGTGGGACAGATCGAGCTGTGTGAGCTCAAAATTGCCAAAGCACTGGAGCACCTCTAGACTGGGGCAGCCGCTGAGATCCAAACTAGCCAGATGTGTATTGTCCAGAGCGAGTACCTGCAGGTCGCTCGTCTTCACGAGCTGTAAGTCTAGGATAGAGCCTGTACGGAAGAAGCCGAAAGCGCGTATACCCGCTCCGTACACCTTGATGGTCGGATTCGCTTGTCGCACCGTAAATGGTATCTCCTTGAGCTGGTTTAGATCATCGGGCACCTCATCGGGTACGGCAAACTGTTGCTTACCACTGCCATCGCCGAAGTCTATCCACAGCTTATTGCTCACACCTGCCAGTCTGAGTACCTGTCGCGCATTTTGCGCAGACTGGATCTGTATCGATAGCAGTAGATTGTCCTCCTGAGCGCGTAGCTGAGGTGTAGAGACGCAGAGCGTGAGGAGTAGTAGCCAGCTAGTCGTCATAAGGGTTCGCAGCGTAGTTCTTTTCATAGTCGTATGTGATTAGGAGTTATGCTTAGAGATGCTAGGGAGCATGTCTTTTACAAAAAGCAGCTACCCATAGGCAAATGTACATTTTTTTGTAATAGCTTTGTCAGCTAGGGGCATATCCTGATGCCTGTCGGAGCATATCGATGCGTGGGTGGCAAAAAGAGCCGATCTCCACGTAGGAATTTCCAAATCCCCACGTAGGAATTTCCAAATCTCCACGGAGGAAAGAAAAAATCCCCACGGAGGGAAGAAACGAAACTTCGGAGGAATCAAATGAAACTTCCGAAGAATTTTTCCGTCCCCACGTGGAGAATAAAAAATAGCTACGTGGGAATTTTGACATTTCCCACGTAGCTTTTATATAGACCTCTCAATCCCGTGAGTCAAGTAACGAGGGAGTCGGCTGAAAATCGTGTGTCTTGCATTTGATAGTTGAGTCTACGCCATACGATTGCCCTATTTGGGTCAAGGGAATATTACTACCTTTGCGATAGTGAACCTGCTAGACTAGCTAGCTATGGCTAGCTCCTAGACTTAAGATGCTATGTGGACGACAGTGCTGACTATCCTATACACGCTCCTAGTTGTGGGCGTTGTGGTCGTGATCCTGACGGGAGGCGATGACATCTATCGGATGTTCTCGTGGCTGATGGTCGTGATCTTTGTGCCGGTAGCTGGGGTGATACTTTACTTGCTCTTCGGCCGCTCGACGGCTTCGATGCGACTGATACCTAAGGATTTCCTAAAGAAGATCAATCGTATGCCTGTGGAGCATACGGACTTTGACTTTCACCGAGCGACCCTAGAGAACCCTGACTACAGCTCTCTGGGCAAGCTACTCTACAATAGTGACGATCGTACGGTGCTGGCGGCCTCCTCGATGGAGGTGATCACGGTCGGGACGGATAAATACCGACAGCTCTTTGAGGATATTCGCTCGGCAAAGCAGGAGATCCATCTGATGTACTACATCATAATGTCTGACGAGCTGGGAGTCGAGCTGCGTGATCTATTGGTGGATAAAGCTCGCGAGGGGGTCAAAGTGCGTGTGGTCTACGATGGTCTAGGCTCCATCCGGAGTGATCTGAAGGGCTTCTGGAAACCGCTACGTAGAGCAGGCGGTGAGGTCTATGCGTTTCTCCCAGTGCGTTTTCCCTTTTTCAATCTACGTATCAACTACCGCAACCATCGTAAGGTGGTGGTGATAGATCAGCGCATCGGTTACTTCGGAGGAATGAATGTGGCGCAGTACTATACGCAAGGCAATGAGTTGGGACAGTGGCGTGATACACACTTTCGCATTGAGGGGAGTGCTGTAGCGGGGCTACAGCGTGTTTTTCTTGTAGACTGGGCCGTAGCAGTGCGTAAGCGCTTTGACCTAGAGCCTTACTTTGCCAAGATCGACCGAGGCGCTTCCTACGAGCATCCCATAGCGATGCAGTTCCTCACGAATGGTCCCCAAGCTCACTGGCAGACGATCGAGCAAGCCTTTATCAAGGCGTGCTCGATAGCGCACGAAGAGATCTTAGTACAGACCCCTTACTTCCTCCCGCCAGAGGGATTGCTGATGAGTCTCTGCAGTGCTGCCCTGCGCGGTGTATACGTCTTCGTCATGCTGCCTGAGCGAGGAGACTCCTATCTGACGCAGCGTGCCTCAGACTCTTATCTAACGCAATTGCTAAAGGCTGGAGTGGATGTGAGACGCTATAGGGGTGGCTTCCTACACTCTAAGCTGCTGGTGGTGGATAGGCGCATCGTGGGCATCGGCAGTGCTAATATGGACTTTCGTAGTTTAGAGATCAATCTAGAGGTGATGTCCTTCGTCTATGACAAGCAGATAGCTGAGGAGCTGAGCGAAGCCTTCGAGGAGGATCTCAAAGCGTGTCGTCAGCTAACCCTAGAGGAGTGGAGTGGGCGCTCCTTCTGGATACGAACTCTAGAGGCGCTGGCTCGCCTTTTCTCCCCGCTCCTGTAAGTCCCGCCATAAAAAAGCCTGCTGCCTATGGCAACAGACACAAAAAAGCCGCACTGCGGATTAGAAAAACTCCGAAGAACATACAAGTTTTGAGGATCCATCCCCCTTTGAAGTCCACTGGAGCAACAAGTACTCACACACTCACTAGGAGTCTGTCGAGGCCGGTCATCGGGTAGATAGAATGATCTCGGAATAGTCGATTAAAATTGAAGAGTTTCCGTATCGAGCAGTGCGGCTATGGGTCTGCGCTGTCTACATGTACTATGTAAGAAGATCACGCTGCGCAGGCACCTATCGGTGTCTTGCTACGACAAATATAAGGCAATATTCTGAGTTATGCAAATAGAGGTACCTCAACCTCGAAAATCTCATTACAAGCGAGCTAGACATACTGATGGGTAGCGATCTGTACTGACGAGAAACGATTTGTAGGGGTACACGGCTCATCGGGCTACCTGATTTGCAGGGTCTAGGTTTGGTAGATGTTTGGCGGTCTCAGATATTCTTCGTACCTTTGCAGATACAAACGATCGCGGAGTGGAGCAGTGGTAGCTCGTTGGGCTCATAACCCAAAGGTCACAGGTTCGAGTCCTGTCTCCGCAACTAACGATAGACGCATCCTTCCTTTGGGGTGCGTCTTTTTTTTGTTGTCCCTCCGCTATGACTGCGATGCGTGAGACGAAGATGAAGGAGAGTACGGCTGCAGCTTGATGCGCCTATTGGCAAAAGTGACTATATACGAAAAGCACGCTACAGACCCTCGTGTGAGGGTTCGTAGCGTGCTTTGTCATTTGGTTGGGGACGAGAGACGCAGATCGGCGCTCTCAGACTCCGATGTGTGGCTTACTTGTCAGCCTTCTTACCACGATTGCCGTAGCGGCTCATGAACTTATCGACACGTCCTGCCGTATCAACGAGCTTAGCCTTGCCCGTGTAGAAGGGGTGAGACGTGTTGGAGATCTCTATCTTGATGAGCGGATAGGTCTCGCCATCGATCTCGATGGTCTCCTTAGCGTTGGCTGTACTCTTCGTGATGAAGACTTCGTCGTTGGACATATCTTTGAATGCCACTGGACGGTAATTCTCAGGATGTAGATCCTTTTTCATTGCTTTGATGCGTTTAAGTAGTTAATAATCTTGCAGGGGCGTGGCTCTCCTTTCGTCAAGTGGCAAAAGGGCTAGCGCAGGATCTTCCTATCGTCTAGCACCACGTGGATACCGCAAGGGCTTGTCCCGATCAAGTAGCAATCGGTGAGCTGCTCACACTTGGGAGACAAACTTCGAGGGGCAAAGGTACAATAAATATCTGAATCTTCGCCCCTCGAGACTTTTCGATAATTCCGCAAGTCGGGTTACACGTCAAGTCGGGTTACACGTTAGAGCGTTACCTTGACCCAGTCGCTGCCGATCTGTAGGAGGTAGACGCCTGCGGGGAGCTGTGCGATGGAAAGCGTGGCGTCTCCCGTTGCCGTAGCGACAGGAGTACCCGTGAGCGTGTAGAGGCGGATCGTCTCGTCTGCCGTGACGCCCAGTACGGTGAGCGTCTGGTCGGTCTGAGCGATCTGATAGCGTGTGGCACTGACTGCATCGATAGCATCATGCTTGGCGAAGATCACCTTAACCTCCATCGTCTTGTCGACAGTCAGCGTGTAGCTTGCTTGCTCTTCGCCAGCGGGGATGACTTCGCCATTGATCTGCCACTCCTTGACAATGTGGTCGGTGAAGGCTTCTGCCTCGAAGAGCACCTTCGTACCCTTGGCAACGAAGGTCCCGGAGGTAAACGGCTTGCCATCGACCGTGACCGTCAGCTTGCCCTCGCCTTCCTTGGAGAAGGTGACAGCATAATTGTCTTCCGCCCGGGCAAAGGTGACGGTGACCGTCATCGGTTCGCTATACATATTGACCTTAAAGGTAGCATCCGTAATCGGCTTCTTGTCAAGTCCTGGGGTCATCTGGACGATATCATTGACACGCCACTCGGTGATGATGTACCCCTCGTCGGGCGTTGCGGTGAAGGTGAGCGGTGTGCCTGGCTCGACCTTGTCGTCAGAGGAGAGCTCTGTGTCGCCTGCCATAGCCTGGATAGAGCCACCCTCACTAGCAGAGAAGGTGAGCGGCTGCTTTTCCCCAGGGTAGACAGCGCCCTCGCGAGCTATGTCTAGCTTGAGCTCAGGAACTTCATAGGTGCTCTTACCATACTTGGGGTAGTATTCGTTGGTGACCTTGATGCTTAGCTGGATAGAGTCTAGCGGGTTGTCACCGCCAAAGCCTCCGAAGCCACGCTCGAGGATGATGAGGTCGCTCCCCTTGAGGATGTAGTCCTGTCCCTCCTTGAGTGTGCGTGGCGTGTTGAGCTGTCGGATCTGCTTGATCGTACTAGGCTGTGCTTCGCCGTCGGCATCTTTCACCTCGAGCATATCGGCGAGGTGGATCGTGTTCTTGTCCACGCACTCAGGAGCTAGACGTACGCCCTCCTGCCCATACTTAAAGGAGGTTAGCGCAGGGCGCTGGAGTGGTAGCGAAGAGTAGGGGAGGTAGTTGCGCGATAGGTCTACCTCTGTGAGTGCTGCTAGCTCTTTGATGCCGTCGATCTTGTAGAGGCTGCACTGCTTGATAGTGAGTTTGGTTAGGGCGGTCAGTCCTGTCAGATTGACCGACTCTAAGTTCGGCTGACGCTGTATATCGATCTCTTCTAGAGCTGTGTAGCCTGATAGGTCTAGATGCTTACTAGAGAGTATGGTATAGTTGCGATCGGTGTCGGAGTTGGAGGTGTACAGAGTCACCTTCTTGAGAACGGTGCGCTCGTTGGGGAGCTTAATGTCTAGCACATTGCGCAGGTAAACCTCTTCGAGCTTAGGGCACTCAGATAGGTCTACCATCTGCTCACGACTCTCCCGGAGCGTGTAGTTGTCTAGTCGGAAGGCTAAGACTTGTAGCTCGGGAGCAGCAATCTTGCCAAAGCCAGAAAAGCCAGGGGTTACGGAGGCATTACGTAGCTGCGTAAGCTGAGCGGCGTCAATCTTGATGACCGTCTCCTCCGTTGTCGCAGGGTCATACTTGTGATTGACACCCTGATAGCGCCCTTTGTGTTGCTCTATGGTGCCATCTCCAAAGTCGATATTATTCGCCTCGGCGCCCTCGAGGTAGGTGACCTGGAAGTTGACATACTGCGTACCCTTAGGTACGATCAGCTCGATCTGCGCGGTCTCGGCGGGATCTTGCGCAGTACAGACTGCCTGTCCGATTAGTAGGGCGGTCAGCATGAGTAGTAAATAGTGTAGTCGTTGTGTCATAGGACTATTGCTTTGCATTATCGATCTGCACAAAAGTACAAAAACGATGGAACTTGCGGGATTTAGAAATGTGCGCATTTCGTAGAAGATTGTTATATTTGCCCTTGAGGACCTTTAGTGTTACTTCAAAGCAATTGTAGATACTCTTATAAAACATCATAGCTCATGAAACGATTACTACTTCTCTTATCTCTACTGTCTCTATCTCTTGTGGCGCACCTGTCTGCCCAGGAGCAGTATAAGGTGACCTACTCGGCAGGCGAAGGGGGGACTGTCGAAGCTGCTTACTATGCCAAGCTTACAGAGGTGCCCTTCGCAAGTGGTGAGATGGTTCCCAAGGATGCTCAGGTCTATCTGACGGCTACTCCTAACGAGGGGTATGAGGTAGACGAATGGCTGGTCAATGACAAGCCTATGGACCATGCCAAAGGCAACACGCTCTTTGGTGTGAGGATCGATGAGCCTAAGGATATTCGTGTGACCTTTGTCTCCCAGGGTGGTCCTGAGCGCTTTATGGTCTCCTTCTCCGCTAGTGAGGGGGGCACGCTGTCGGCGACTTACTATGATCAGGATATGGTGTCAAACAACTTGCTGAGTGGGACGACTCTTCCTGAGGGCTCTTTCATCGAGTTCCTGGCAACCCCCGCCAAGGGTTACAAACTGCAGAAGTGGGTGGTCAACGATCAAGCGGTGGAGCCTGACAAATATGAGCCGAACAAGTACTCGTACAATCTGCATAGCCCACTGACTCTAGAGGCTGTCTTTGTGTCTACAGGCGAGCAAGCGGATGCTTATCCAGTGACTTATACGGCTGGCGAGGGCGGTCGCGTGACGGGCTACTATTACGATGATGCTAGCAATAAGGTGAGCTTCGAGAGTGGCGACTCCGTGCCTCAGGGGGTGCTGGTCAATCTGCTTGCTACGCCTGACGATGGCTATGTGGTAGACGAGTGGTATCAAGATGGAGAGCCTGCAGGAGACTTCTTCAAGGGGATCGATCTATTTACGCTAGCGGTTGACAAGCCTCTCGATATCCGTGTCACTTTTCGCTCTACGGCTCCTAAGCCTGACACTTATGTCGTGCAGCTGGCTATAGTCGGGGACGGCGAGGTCAAGCTCTCGGGGGCTGAGTACTATGATGAGGTGCCTAAGGGCACGACGATCACGGTGGCGGCAACCCCAGATGAGGGACGACGTCTCGTCTATATCAAGGCTAATGAGACGGACATCACCGAGACGGCGAGTGTGGTCATCGAGGAGAATACAATCATTGTGGTGGCCTTTGGGCTACAAAGCTACCCAGTGAAGATAGAGGTCGAGGGAGAGGGACGGATCGATGTCTCTCCTGACTGGGTAAAACTGGACTCGGTCTTTTACAATCAAGAGCTGACCCTGATCCCTGTGCCTAAGGACGAGCATTGGGTGCTCGAGGAGCTGACTGCTGATGGACGTGACATATTGTCTGATCTTATGGTAACGATCCAGAAGCCTACGACGATACATGCTAAGTTTGTCGATCACACGGCTCTCGTCACGCCTGATGAGGCTCGTCATGCGCTCTATCCGAACCCCGCCCGTGAGCAGGTGACGATCGAGGGCGTTGCTGCAGGTACCCAGGTGATGCTCTATGATCTACGAGGTACACTGGTCGCTGAGACGCAGGTTGATGAGTCTTGCGCAGCAACGATAGCGCTGACCGATCTGCCGGCAGGGCGATACATTGTACGGGCTGGTGCAACGAGTTATAGCCTGATCGTGCAGTGATCCTTGTGCGGTAGTCACAGGACGCAATAAGAGCAGCGAGCCGTCTAGTCTCTCTCTGAGTACTAGGCGGCTCGCATGGAATATGTCTTAAGGGAAGGGGGTGGGGCGGACAGCCGATTGTTGCTGTCAGATAGAAGTCTCTATGCACCACTCTGTGCCAGCTCGAGTAGGTGCTGTATCATCTCTTGATGATGCGTAGAGCGTCTCGCTTGTGCGGCGTCGTCTAGAGCCTGGGATAGCTCTGTGGGTGTGAGATAAGGTAGTCGTATATCCATAGTCGTCTGAGGAAGGGGGTGTGCAGGGCTATCAGTCCTATGGGCTACAGCTTACGAGATCCCCTTACACAGACTAAACGCTTAGACGGGCGCAATATTGCGCTCACGTACCATCTTGCGCAGATTGATCAGAGCATAGCGCATACGTCCGAGGGCTGTGCTGATGCTTACCTCGGTGCGCTCAGCGATCTCCTTAAAGGGTATATCCTCGTAGATCCTCATCTTGAGAACCTCTCGCTGTGCTTCGGGTAGATCCTCTACGCAGAGCGATATCTGGTGATACAGAGCCTCCTGATCATCGAAGAAGTCCTCTGGGAGCTCACTCGCCGGTGTCAGGTCGAGGATCTGCTGATTGGCATCGTAGTTAGTCACGTAGAGTGCCCGCTTCTCCTGGCGGAAGTGATCCATCATCATATTATGCGTCAGGCGGAGGAGCCAAGCTTTGAACTTGCCCTTGGCATGGTACTTACCATCCTTTAGGGTACGCATCACCTTGATGAAGACCTCCTGAAAGAGATCGTCAGCGACATCGCTATCAGCGATCGTTAGATAGATATAGTTATGAATGTCAGTTTCGTACCGACGGAGGAGCTCTGCAAAAGCTCTATCACAGCCCTCACAATATTGGCAGACGAGCTCATCGTCGCTGCACGTACGGAGTGTGGTCATATAGAGAGTATCCTTTGTATTTATAAAAGGTAGCTATCTATCCTATAGGCTGTGATTACTTTGTGATTACTATTACACCGCAAAGTAACCAAATCTCCTCGAGATATGCAAATCATGAGGAGTTTTAGGGTCAAAATAAAAGAAGGAGCGGGGAGCTTTAGTTCTCTCCAGTAAATGTCTCGGAGGTCTCACCCGTTGCCGAGGAGACATCTTTCATCCGGAGGGTTAGACCGATTGTCTTTAAGAGGATCTTGAGGTCTAGTGCCAAGGAGAGGTGACGTACATACCACGCATCATACTCAAAGCGACGCTGGTAGCTCAGCTTGTTGCGACCATTGATCTGCGCTAAGCCTGTGATGCCAGGACGCACCTCATAGCGCACGCGCTGTGCTGGTGTGATCTCTATCGCATCGCCCTCGATAGAGACACTGATGATCTCCACCTTCCTGCGCTTCGTAGGGATCTGACGGTAAGTAGCTAGGAAGGGGCGCGGACCCACGAGACTCATATCGCCTCGTAGTACATTCCACAGCTGCGGTAGCTCGTCGATGGAGGTCTTGCGGATAAACCGCCCCATGGCGGTCAGTCTCTTCGCATCGGGGAGCAGATTGCCCGCAGCATCACGCTCATCAGTCATCGACTTGAACTTGTACATATTAAAGAGCCGCTCTCCTCGTCCAGGACGTGCTTGAGAGAAGAAGACCCCTGCCCCCTTATTGGCAAAGAGCATCACCACGATCACCACAAGAAGCAGTGGAGACAGGATGATGAGTCCCAGTAGGGAGCAGATGATATCTAAGAGTCGCTTGAGATAGTTACGATACATACTTGTCTATGAAACAGGGGGGAGTATGTGAGCAATTAGATTGAAAAGCCAGGGAGAGCGGTGAGCTATACAGATGAGTGGAGCACCCTTACGACCCGCATAGCGCATGAGGAGCTTGTAGTCTCCCGACTGCTCCATACGCTGCGTGTACGCTTTGAGTTCGGAGACCTTGCCATAGCGAGCGATCATACGTAGGCTGAGTCGATAGTTGGTGGAGGCTTTGTCTAGATAGAAGTCTCGCAAAGCGGGCATCTCCTCGGCATACTGCATTAAGCTCAAGGCTCCCTCTAGGCGAGAGAAAGCACGAAGCTGTAAAGTGTGTGCACTATGGATAGATGAGTCTGCTCTCTGATAGTAGTAATAAGCTACGACAGGGACGAGAAGTGCTCGCTCGGCAAAGGCTGTGTAGTGCCAGTAGAAGAGGGCATCCTCATGGAGCAACCCCTCCATAAATCGCGCCTGATGCTCCTCCAGCATGGAGCGTCGCCACAGGAAAGCCCAGATACCTCCTGATAAGTTGTGCTCTGTCAAGAGCGCTCTTCCATCGGTACACTGGAGCTGGTCGAAGTCGTGTGCCGCGCTGTCCAACCACTCGGAGGGGACCTCCTCCTCGTCTGCCTCATTGCGAACCCCAAAGCAGAGCATGTCGTACGAATCCTCTGCGATGAGAGAGAGTAGGTAACCAGCTGCGGTGCTATCTACCCAGTCATCGGCATCGACAAACCATACGTAGGCTCCCTGAGCTACCTCCAAGCCTCTATTGCGAGCTGCCGACTGTCCTTGATTGGCCTGGGTGATGATTCTTATAGTTTGCTCTGGGTGCTGTGCTTGGTAGGCCGTCACTACCTCCCGTGTCTCATCCTGGCTCCCGTCATTGATCACGATGATCTCTAGTGCTGTCGCAGCATCAGGGATAGCGACGAGGGAGTCTAGGCAACGAACGATCGTCTTCGCTCCATTATATACTGGTATGATGACAGAGAGAGGTAGGCCTATACTCATAGCTTTGCCTCCTTAGGGATATAGCGCGCATTGATCTCTTTGCGCTCTGCATCGCACCACCAGCCCCACTTGTTGAAGTACTTGACCATCGAGGAGATGTGGTGACATAGGAGCTTAGCATCGTGATAGGAGCCTCGGCTGTGGACATGCGTGATCTTAGCCTCGGGATGACAGATCGTCTTAGAGATCTGTCCGATGCGCCTAGAGAGATCGATATCCTCGACATACATAAAGAAGCGCTCGTCAAAGCCCCCCACGCGCTCCAGTATCGCCATGCGTGTAAACATGAAGCAACCAGACAAGTAGGGTACCTCCACAGGCTCGCTATAGTCTAGCCAGTGCATCTCGTAGCGATTGTTGATCTTATTGCGGACCCACTGACTGAAAGAGAATCGACGCAAGAGCACATCCCACGGTCTAGGCAAGAGCTTGCAGAGCTGCTGCGGACGACCATCCGGGTAGGAGACAAAAGGCGATACGAGCCCCACCTCCTCGTGCGCCTCCATGTAGGAGGTCAGCGTGTCGAGCACTGTCTCGTCAAAGCGCACATCGGGATTGATGATCACATGGTACCGTGCTCCCTGATCGTGGGCTAGGCGTATGGCTATGTTGTGTGCCTTGCCGAAGCCTAGGTTGCTCGGCTGATGCTCATAGTAGATACGTCCGTCGCCGACGGGTAGGTCTGCTAGGAAGCGCAACTCATCTGTGGGCGAATTGTCAATCAGGTAGAGACGCTTGTCGGTCTCTACCTGTGGCTGTGAGGGGGTCCTGAAGAAGTCCTCAATAATCTGCTCCACAAAGAATGCATTGCTCTTGTAGAGTACTATAGAGCCAGTTGTTAGCACCTAGTTATTGTCTATATTATAAGTTATCCAAGATACTTGCGCAAGAGTTGCTGGTAGATACGATGGTACTGCAGAGCCATGCGCTGGCGACCATACAGACCTCCCATCTCCAGAGCTTCCTGTCTATCAAACGTCACAGAGGGTGCTTTTAGTATACAATCGGCACACTGAGATACATTTCCCATATCAAATCGTAGAGCAGCCATCTGCGGGACAGATCCCAAAATCTCGCCAAAGATAGGCAAATTCGAGTGAATGACCACGCATCCCGATGCGACTCCCTCGATGACGTTGAGCGGTAATCCCTCAGCGTGACTAGCCGTGATCAGGGCATTTGAAGCGCCTAGATAGTCCGATACACGATCGGTAAAGCCGACAAACTGCACCTGCTCACCGAGTGGCTTCGCTAGCTGCTTGCAACGTCTCTCTAGAGGGCCCTTGCCGAGGATCAAGAGACGTAGGTCACTCGGTAGCTGGTGACGCCTCTTCAGTCGGCGCAAGGCGCGGAGGATCAGCTCTGGATCTTTGCGCTTGATGAGTGATCCGCAGTATGTGATGATATAGCCTCGCTCAGGGAGTGCTAGCTGGCGACGTAGCTGCGCCTGTTCGGAGGGAGTGGCGGGAGGAGTAAAGAGCGTGTTGTCTATCCCATTAGGAGCGACATAGACATTGACCTTGGTGGGGAGCGACTTGCGGTAGTAGTCACGACAGACATGCGAGACGCAGACCACCTCACGGTGACGAGACAGGGCGCGCATCAGGTGACGACACATGTAGTTACCGAGCAGGCGCCCCTTGCCGTAGGTGAAGTCTAGCTTAGCGATGTTGTGCTGGGTCGTCAGCAGTATGTAGCGATGAGTCAGATAACTGGTGACGATGTCTGGCTGGTAGGTGTGACTATGCACCAGTGTAATGTCGTAGTGCTGCAGGCACTCGTCGAGCAGCCTTGCCGCCGATCGGGGGAATAGCTCTAGTTGCCCACGAGTGAAGCCTAGCTCGATGATCTCGCATCCCAGCGCTTGCAGTTCGTCAGCCATCGCCTCGCCTTGAGGCTCTAGAGAGCAGAGCTGTATGATGTAAGGCTTGTAGTAGCCCTCAGGTAGTCCTGCGACAATGTCTCGCACCACAAAGAGAGGTCCTTGCGGGCGGATCTGATTCACCACGAAGGCGATCGCTCTAGGCGGTGTAGACTCATTGGTTACCATAGCGTAGGGGTATAGATGTAGTCGTCATAGATCCATCGGTAGGTATGGAGGGAGCTGCCAGGATCCATCACATTGTTGACAGTAAAGAGGAAGTAAAGGATCATTACTCCAGCAATGGTCAGCTGATACCATCGATCCTTTACCGATAGTAGGAGGTTAGGCAGAGCCACGCAGATCATGATGCCTGGGTTGTACATAAAGCGCATTGCTACATCTGACGAGAGGGTACAGTTGTAGATCATACTGCTGAAAGCGATGAGTAGGATAGCTAGACAGGTCGTCCTATCACGCTCCTTATCTAGATAGAGCGACCCGATGAGTAGTAGGAGCGTCATCCCGTTTTGGACCAATATATTGACCCACCCTTGGTGTGCGTCCATCTCTCGACTAGATATGTAGAAGGCGTAGCGCTCGGGGAGGATCGGCTCCAGGACATGCCCCACTACCTTGAAGAGTGGATTCCCCACAGCGAGCGTCACCACGAGCAGCACCGTCAGCACGCGCCAGTCCCACCTTATCGACATCAGCGGTAAGAGGATAAACCATATCACCGAGGAGCTGTGTACTAGACAGGAGAGGACGACCCACAGGAAGAAGCGCCAATAGCGCCGCTCCACATAGAGATGGAAGGCTGCAAAGGTAATCATCAGAGCGAGACATTGTCGCACCCCATTGAGCGTCTCCAGATAGCCCGTATTAAAGAGGACAAAAAAGAGAATGCCCAGTGGATAGGAGATGGAGAGGCGCCGTATGCCCTGAAAAAATAGAGCAATCGTAATGGCTGAGGTGAGTATCATGAAGGAGCGAAAGCCCAGCCCTAGGGCATGCATCTCGACTATAACCCACCGCCATAGAGGCTCAAAAGCCTGAAAGGACTCAGACGAGATCCAGTTGTACCCATTCTCATACACCTCGTAGTCCTGTCCCAGTCCGACACGCAGACCGGCGAAGCCAACCAGTAGGGTAAAGGTGAAGAGCTGGTACAGTCCCTCAAAGCGCTGGTCTCTGTAGTACAGCGCCGTGAAGAGGAGCAGTAAGCTCAGCAAGATGACGTAGGGGATCACAATCCTATGTACTCTTTGATACGACCTTGGTGATACTTCGTGCGCTTGTTATAGGGCGTCGCAAAGACACCCATATCCCACAGCTCTCGCAGTAGTGGTACGAGGGTCTCACGGCTTGTCTCGTCCTGCACCTTATAGAGCTGCTTGGAGATGCGATCGCATACGACCGCCCAGAGACATTGCCGCTCCCAGCACGTCCTCTGTACCTCAGATGCTGCCGTGGCATACTGCGGGAAGGTGTGCCGGATGCCAGCTATCCAGTGAGTCATCTTGTGGCACTCTGTCGAGGCACTCGTGATAGACTCTTTATTATAGTAGTAATAGTAGAGCGGTAGCTGCGTGAGGGTGACACGAGGGGAGCGCAGCATGAGGTCGCTCCACCAGGGGAAATCCTCAAACTTCAGTCCCTCTACAAAAGGGGTTTCTACTGCGAGCTCACGACGTACCAAATGGCGCCAAGCGTAGAAGTATCGGATAGGATCTGTGACGCCATCGAACCAGCGATGATTGGTCGCATGCCTTGTCACTTCCGTCGTGCAGACCGCATGCACCTTGCTCAGGTCGTAGCGCTGAGACATGCTCCAGGGCACCACATCGCCATAAGGCTGCCCCAGCTTAGCGCGTAGGAGTAGCCGACGCTTATAGATCATGTCTGGTACCCACGATACGATGTCAGAGCGATCACGCTCCGCCAGAGCCACTGCCAGCTCGAAGGTCTGCGGGTGGATGAAGTCGTCTGAGTCCACGTAGTTGACATACTTACCCCGCGCCCAGGCTGTCCCAGCATTGCGCGCAGAGGAGAGTCCGCCGTTTTCCTTCGTTAGGATACGGAAGCGACTATCACGCTCGGCATACTCTGCGAGTATGCTTGCCGACCTGTCAGGGCTGCCGTCATCAACGCAGATCGCCTCCCAGTCAGACATCGTCTGCCCTAGTATGCTGTCTAGACAGCGACGGAGGTACTGCTCGACATTGTAGACAGGTACGATGACCGACACCTTAGGCGTCTGGGCTTCTGCGGACTCTTGTGATAAAGACATCTCGTGGTGAATCAAGGGATGAGCAACATGTTCTTAACTGCAAAGATACGAAATTGGAGATTAGAAGTTAGAGATTAGAAATTAGAGATCGGGGTGCAAGTCTTCCTAGTAGCACTAGTGCAACTAGAAACGGACCTCTAATCTCTAACTTCTAACCTCTCATTCGATAGCTACGTGGAAAATCTTAAATCTCCACGTGGCTATTTTTTATTTTCCACGTGAGAAATCAGAAATACTTCGGACTTATCAATTGATTCTTCCGAAGTTTCATTTGATTCTTCCGAAGAATTTTTTCTCGCCCACGTGGAGAATTTTCATTTTCCACCGAGCTATTCGAAAATTCCTCCCGAGAAGAGACGAGTAGCCTGTGTAGGGACGCACGGGAGTGTCTAGTCGGAGGGCGTCCGTCCCCGTTAAAGCATTGATGCTGTAACCTTTGATACAACGGACGCCCTCCCGCTAGACACGATCGTGTGTCCCTACAGATCGAGGTTACAGCGTTTGATGAATGGAATTGTCGTGCTGACGTAGCTTGTGTAGGGGCGGACCTACGTGTCCGCCCGCAGAATAGACTGAGCTCAGGTGAGGACGGGCGGACACACAGGTCCGCCCCTACGGTGGAAGCTTCCACCCCGCCGAGCGGTTCACCCGAAGAGAAGTCGACTGAGTTTCCGAAACGAGAAAAAACTTCGCATTTTACTTGCATATGAACTTAGAAAGCAACGGGTTACTCGTTATACGATCCATATCAGTCGCTACTCGTGAGGTTTGCGGTCGTGGGACAGTGGATTATTCGCAAAATATTCGTACCTTTGAAGAGTTGTACGACGATGGCTACATAAAGGCTGATACTCATGGTGTCACGCAGAGTACGCTAGGCGGGGAATTGCTTGGATCCTTCTTACTCCGAGCGGTTCTGACGCTATGCTTGTGCCTAGAGGGTAAGTGCAGGCTTCACGCCACAGTAGCTGTGTCGTAGCGGTGCTACGATCTGGTGCTCCGAGCGACCAAAAACAATCTACGATAGTAAGTTCAAAATATATAAACACATAGATCTATGAAAAAATCAATCGATAAAGCAGGACTCAAAGCTAAGCTGCACGATGGTATGTCTATCATGATCGGGGGATTTCTCGCTAATGGGACTCCTGAGCGTATTGTCGACGTGCTGGTCGAGAGTGGGGTCAAGGATCTCACGATGATCGTCAACGACACCTCTTATCCTGACCGTGGCTGTGGTCGTCTCATCGCCAATAAGCAGGTCAAGCACCTGATCGTCTCTCACATCGGTACGAACCCGATGACCGCTGAGCAGATGAACAATGGTGAGCTGGAGGTCGAGTTTAGCCCTCAGGGTACACTCGCTGAGCGTATCCGCGTAGGTGGCTGCGGTCTCGGTGGCGTCCTAACGACTACGGGCCTAGGTACGATCATTGCCGATGGTAAGAAGGTGATCAATATCAACGGTCAGGACTACCTCCTCGAGCTGCCGCTACGTGCTGATATGGCTTTTATCAAGGGTACTGTCGGTGACGAGACCGGTAACCTAGTCTACAAGGGCACGACACAAAACTTCCAGCCTCTGATGGCTATGGCTGCTGACTGCGTCGTCGCTGAGATTGACGAGATCGTTCCCGTAGGGCAGATCAGCCCCGAGGCGGTACACACCTCTGGTATCTTTGTGGACTACATCTTTGAGTAAGTCGTACAGAGATTTTATACAATATCGGAGTGATGTGGTACGAGCTTCTAGAGAGGCTCTCCTGAACGCAGGCTCTGATCAATCAATCACTTTAATATCCCCAAAACAATGGCAAATCCAAAATCAATGATCCGTCTACGTATGTCTAGTGCTGATGCGCACTATGGTGGTAACCTCGTAGATGGTGCTAAGATGCTACAGCTCTTTGGCGATGTGGCTACTGAGCTACTCATTATACAAGATGGCGATGAGGGTCTCTTCTGCGCCTACGACAAGGTCGAGTTCCTCGCTCCAGTATATGCTGGAGACTATATAGAGGCTGTCGGTGAGATCACCCAGGTCGGTAATTCATCACGCCAGATGCAGTTTGAGGCACGCAAGGTGATCGCTCCACGCACTGACATCAGTGCTTCTGCAGCAGATGTCCTTGAGGAGCCTGTCGTCGTATGTCGTGCTCATGGTACCTGCGTAGTACCTAAGAAGTGCCAGCGCAAGTCTTAATCTATACATCTCTCTAAAGCAGTAACTATCTATGGATAAACTAATCCTAACGGCAGCGATCTGCGGTGCCGAGGTAACAAAAGAGCAGAACCCCGCTGTCCCCTATACAATCGATGAGATCGTTCGTGAGGCTAAGTCCGCATACGATGCTGGAGCCGCTGTCATCCACGTCCACGTCCGTGAGGACGATGGTACACCGACACAGTCTAAGGCGCGCTTTAAGGAAGCCCTAGATGCCATCTACAAGGTGATCCCCGATGTGATCATCATCCCCTCGACGGGTGGTGCGGTAGGCATGACCGCTGAGGAGCGTCTACAGCCTACAGAGCTGATGCCTGAGATGGCTACGCTAGACTGCGGTACGTGTAACTTTGGCGATGATGTCTTCGAAAACACGATCCCCATGATGCGTGCCTTCGGCAAGCGTATGATCGAAAACAAGATCAAGCCTGAGTACGAGTGCTTTGAGATGGGTCACCTAGACACCATCCTGCGTCTCGCTCAGAGAGGTGAGGTGCCTGGAGATCCTATGCAGTTTAACTTCGTGCTAGGTGTCTTCGGCTGTACGCCCGCTACGGCTGACAATCTCGCTTGGCTCGTTAAGAACATCCCCGCAGGCTCTACCTGGACAGCTACCGGTATAGGTCGTCACGAGTTCCCACTAGCAGCAGCTGCTATCGGCATGGGCGGTCACGTACGTGTCGGCTTTGAGGATAACCTATATCTCTCTAAGGGTGTCCTCGCTAAGAGCAATGGCGAGCTAGTCGCCAAGGCAGCACGCATAGCTCATGA
Organism: Porphyromonas asaccharolytica DSM 20707; assembly: GCF_000212375.1. Lineage (NCBI taxonomy): Bacteria > Pseudomonadati > Bacteroidota > Bacteroidia > Bacteroidales > Porphyromonadaceae > Porphyromonas > Porphyromonas asaccharolytica. Next base: position 699,616 of record NC_015501.1, read on the forward strand.
GCTAGGTCGTGAGATCGCTAACCCTGCTGAGGCTCGTCAGATCCTTTCGCTGGCTCCTCGCCACTAAAAGGATATTGATTCCCCCCCCCTATTTACTAATACAATCACACAATCAATCATATCAACTTTTATATGCAGAAGAAAGGAAACAAGTATGGCACGCATCGTGTCATCTCTCCTAAGGGCGTACTACCACAGCCCGCAGACAAGATCGACAACAACATGGATGAGATCTATGACAACGAGATCCTCATCGATGTACAGACGCTAAACATCGACTCAGCTAGCTTCACGCAGATAGCGGAGCAGGCTGGTGGCGACAAGGCAAAGATCGCCGAGATCATGATGGGCATCGTCGAGAAGCAAGGCAAGCACCGCAACCCAGTCACAGGCTCTGGTGGTATGCTCCTCGGCACTGTCGAGAAGATAGGTGATGCACTCAAGGGTAAGATAGACCTCAAGGAAGGCGACAAGATCGCTACCCTCGTATCACTCTCACTGACTCCTCTACGCATCGACAAGATCAAGGATATCCGTCCCGACATTGACCAGGTCGACATTGACGGCAAGGCTATCCTCTTCGAGAGCGGTATCTACGCTAAGATCCCTGAAGATCTACCTGAGAACCTCGCACTCTCAGCTCTAGACGTAGCTGGCGCTCCTGCTCAGGTGGCTAAGCTGGTCAAGCCAGGCGACACGGTTCTCATCATCGGTGCTGGTGGTAAGAGCGGTATGCTCTGCTGCTACGAGGCTAAGAAGCGTGCTGGCGTCACGGGTAAGGTCATCGGACTATGCCACTCACAGCGTAGTACGGATCGTTTGAAGGCTCTCGGCTTCTGCGACTACGTATTCTCAGCCAATGCGACACAGCCTGTACCTGTCATGGAGGAGATCGAGAAGCTCACCGACGGCAAGATGTGTGATGTTACGATCAACAATGTCAACATCACCGATACGGAGATGACTAGTATCCTCTGTACGAAGGATGATGGTGTTGTCTACTTCTTCTCTATGGCTACGAGCTTTACCAAGGCAGCTCTAGGCGCAGAGGGTGTCGGCAAGGATGTGACGATGATCGTAGGTAACGGCTATACCAAGGGTCACGCAGAGATCACGCTACAGGAGCTGCGTGAGTGTGAGGCTCTACGCAAGATCTTCACTGAGCTATATGCTTAAATAAATTGATAAGAGATTAGAGCGTATCCAAGACGCTCTAGTCTCTTACTCTTTATACATCGAAATTCAATCCCCTATCAATCACACATACAATGAACGAAAGCAGAAGAAAGGAGTTCTTTCCCGAAGTATCTGACGCTGATTGGAATGATTGGCACTGGCAGGTACGTAACCGTATCGAGACGCTAGACCAGCTCAAGAAGTATATCAAACTAACTCCCGAGGAGGAGGAGGGTGTACGTGAGTCGCTCAAGACGATCCGTATGGCTATCACGCCTTACTACCTAAGCTTGATCGACCCCAATGATCCTAACGATCCTGTACGTAAGCAGTCGATCCCCACGATCAATGAGCTACACGTAAGCCCAGAGGATCAGCTAGACCCTCTGAGCGAGGATGAGGACTCACCCGTGCCTGGACTGACGCACCGCTATCCTGATCGTGTGCTCTTTCTGATTACCGATATGTGCTCTATGTACTGTCGCCACTGCACGCGTCGTCGCTTTGCCGGACAGAAGGATGCTGCCTCTCCTAAGGAGCGCATCGAGAAGTGTATCGAGTACATCGAGCAGACACCTGAGGTACGCGACGTGCTCCTCTCCGGTGGTGACGCGCTCATGGTTAGCGATAAGATGCTGGAGTATATCATACAGCGCCTGCGTGCTATCCCTCATGTAGAGATCATCCGTATCGGATCACGCACACCTGTCGTATGTCCACAGCGTATCACGCCTGAGCTGGTACAGATGCTGAGCAAGTATCACCCTATATGGCTCAATACGCACTTTAACCACCCCAACGAGGTAACTCGCGAGAGCCGTGAGGCTTGCGAGCGTATGGCTAATGCTGGTATACCTCTAGGTAATCAGTCGGTGCTACTGCGTGGTATCAACGACTGCCCCTCGATCATGATGCACCTCGTCCATGAGTTAGTCAAGATGCGCGTACGTCCATACTATATATATGTATGTGACCTCTCGCAGGGTATCTCACACTTCCGTACGCCTGTCTCCAAGGGTATCGAGATCATCGAGGCTCTACGTGGTCATACGTCGGGTTATGCTGTACCTACCTTCGTCGTAGATGCGCCAGGTGGTGGTGGCAAGATCCCAGTCATGCCGACCTATGTGATCTCTCAGTCGCCTCACCGTGTGGTGCTGCGCAACTATGAGGGAGTCATCACGACCTACACAGAGCCGATGGACTACAAGGAGGAGCCCTGTCAGTGCCCTGACTGTAAGAAGGCTCGCCACGAGGGGGTCTACGGGCTACTCACAGGCGATCAGCTCTCTATGGCTCCTGATCATCTCGACCGCAAGGAGCGTAGCCGTAAGTGGCGCGAAGCCCACAAGGGATAAGCTCCTCACGCCTTTGATTACGTAGCTCTCCTATTAGATCAAACTATCGACTGATGCCATTCATCGCAAACATAGCTCAGCTCAAGAGTCTCGCTATCGTAGGGACTGCTAAGAATGTGGGCAAGACGGAAAGTCTTAACTACATCCTCGGCGCGCTACGAGAGCGCCACCCAGAGCTGCAGCTGGCGCTGACGTCAATTGGCATCGATGGAGAGCTACGTGATCAGGTGACACAGACAGACAAGCCAGAGATAACCCTGCACAACGGGATGCGCTTTGTGACGGCTGAGAACTTCTTTCGCAAGAAGCTCTTACCAGCCGAGATATTTGACATTGATCGCATCTACTCCTCCTCGATCGGGCGGCTTATCTATGCACGAGCACGAGGCATCGGCAAGACGCTCATAGCGGGTCCCCCCTCGACGGGAGGTCTGCGTCGTGTAGTCGCCAGGATGAGTCAGGAGGGCGTTGATCTGACACTCATCGACGGAGCGCTCTCACGTCTCTCGCTAGCATCTCCCTCGGTAGCCGAGGGGATGGTGCTCGCCACGGGTAGTGCTTACTCGGCTCAGCCTGAGCAGCTGATCAAGCGTATGCGTGAGTTGATGCGTCTGATCCGTCTGCCACAGCTGGCCGACAGGGAGCTTGCTGAGCAGCTTGCTGAGGTGGACAAGGGCGTTCGTCTCCTAACGAATGAGGGGGCTATCGTAGATCCAGGCTTTGCCTCTGCGCTTACCCCCGACATGTGGCGTGACACGACTTGGCTGGCTGAGGGCGATATGCTCTACGTGCCAGGCGTGGTCAGTGACAAACTGCTGAATCAGTTGAGGCTCATAAAGCGGCACCGACAGCTTGTGGTCAAAGACTTTACTCGTATCTTTGCATCGGGACAAGCTGTACAGAGTTATCTAGCTACTGGCAGGGAGATAAAGACTCTATATAGTAGTAAGCTCATGGCGGTCACTTTCAACCCGCTAGCCCCCTCGGGCTATCGACTAGATAGTGAGCGTATGTGTGGGCGTCTATCAGAAGCTCTTGGGGTACCTGTATATGATGTTAGAAGGCTATGAAAGATCTACGTAGTTGTATAGACCAAATAAGCGGAGTGCGCTATGTCGTGGAGGAGATGCACTTCAACTCTTCTCCAGGACGTATGGCTATGCTGGCTACGCTCTGGAGTAGTGAAGTGGAGACTATCGAGCAGCGACTAGATGAGGTGGCCCGCTACATAGCCTATCTCTCTGACCATGAGCAGCAGAAGGGTATGCAAGAAGTGGCACTACATCTCTGCGACTTGATGAATGTCTCGGGCTCGATCGAGACGATCAGACAGCCTCAGGTCATCTGTAGCGACATCGACCTCTTTGAGATCAAGCGACTCGCACTCATCGAGGAGAAGGTGCGTCGCCTTGCCGAGCAGTATCATCTGGAGATCCTACAGTGCCACACACTCACTGAGGTCGTGGATATACTGGATATCGACGGGGAGCGACTACCGAGCTTCTATATTAGCGATAGTTACAGTGCTGTGCTGCGCTCGCTACGCAAGCAGATGGAGCGCACCTCCGAAGAGACCGAGCGAGACGAGCTAGCTGTCCAATGCGCTATCGAAGAGGATCGCGTACGGAAGCGACTCACCGAGGCGCTGCATCCTTATGCTGATCAGATAGAGGAGGCTCTAGAGGCTTTGGCGCAGATTGACAAGCTCCACGCCATCGCTCAGTGGGCTTTGGCGCATGGCTGCTGTCGTCCTAAACCTATGCGCTCTGGCGAGAGTAATCTGACAGACCTGATACATCCAGAGGTGGCTCATCACCTAGCTGAGCGACAGGATAGGTTCCAGCCAGTGACGATCTCCTACACGGATCAGCCTACGCTCATCACAGGAGCTAATATGGCAGGCAAGAGCGTCCTGCTCGCTTCGATAGGATTGGCGCAGTGTCTCATGCAGTTTGGCTGCTATGTGACAGCACGGCAGGCACAGCTGGTCCCGGTCGATGAGGTGATCTTCTCCATCGGAGATGATCAAAATATCAAGTCGGGGCTCTCTTCCTATGGTGCCGAGATGCTACGTCTGAACCGAATCATCGAGTCGGTCAAGGAGGGTAAGCAGGTCTTAGCACTCATTGATGAGCCCGCACGCACGACCAATCCCGAGGAGGGACACGCTCTGGTGAGTGCCCTCGTACAGCTCTTCGCTCAGTATGCTGTGCGAGCTATCATCACGACACATTATAGTGGCATCTTGGGGCGATGCCACAGATGGAGAGTACGCGGCTTCGTAGAGGAGCGTCTACGACAGCCACTCGAGATCAACCAGCTCAATCGTTGTATCGACTACTCTCTCATACACGACACCCAGACCGATGCGCCTCACGAGGCTCTGCGCATAGCAGAGATACTAGGCATGGATAGGGAGCTATTAGATTTATGCGAAAAGAACTTAGCAACAAAGAATGAAGACAAGTAAAGTAGGTATAGACTTTGCCAAAGTGGACAAGGCTCGCAATGCCGCCGGCACGATCGCCGAGGAGGTGCAGAGCTTTGTTGACCGCTATACGACTGTGACGGTCGAGCGCACGCTCTGTCGCTTCGTCGGGATTGACGGAGTAGACGAGCATGATGTGCCTCTGCCTAACGTCGTCGTGACACATCTCAAGGAGCAGGAGGCTCTCTCAGACGGAGTTTTCTTTTACCTTGCCAACGCAATGCTGGCTACGGGCCTGGATCCACAGCAGATCGCTGAAGGAGTAGCTCGTGGCGAGATCAACTTAACGCACTATCCGGCACGCACGCCTGAGGAGATAGCCGACGTGCTAGAGCCTTACATCCTCAAGGGTATGCAGCGCATCGTCGAGCATAGAGAGCGCCGTGAGAACTACCTCAAGACGATCGGTGAGGGACCTAAGCCTTACCTCTATGTGATCGTCGCTACGGGTAATATCTACGAGGACGTGATCCAGGCGCAGGCAGCGGCACGACAGGGTGCTGACATTATCGCTGTGATCCGTACTACGGGACAGAGTTTGATCGACTATGTACCTTACGGTGCTACGACTGAGGGCTTCGGTGGTACCTATGCGACACAGGAGAACTTCCGCATCATGCGCAAGGCGCTTGACGAGGTCGGTGAGGAGCGTGGCAAGTATGTACGTCTCTGTAACTACTGCTCTGGTCTCTGTATGCCAGAGATCGCTATCATGGGCGCTTTCGAGGGACTAGACGTCATGCTCAACGATGCCCTCTACGGTATTCTCTTCCGAGACATTAACATGCAGCGCACGATCATCGACCAGTACACGAGTCGTGTGATCAATGGCTTTGCCGGCGTCATCATCAATACGGGTGAGGACAACTACCTCACGACGGCTGATGCTATCGAGCAGGCACACACGGTGCTAGCGTCTGACTTCATCAATGAGCAGTTTGCTCTACGAGCTGCACTCCCGGAGGAGCAGATGGGTCTAGGACACGCCTTCGAGATGGATCCGATGACCGAAAACGGCTTCCTCTTCGAGCTGGCGCAGGCTCAGATGACCCGTGAGATCTTCCCCAAGGCTCCACTCAAGTATATGCCTCCTACGAAGTTTATGACCGGAAATATCTTCCGTGGTCACATACAGGATGCACTCTTTAATATAATAGGTATCTGGACGCATCAGGGACTACAGCTCCTCGGTATGCCGACGGAGGCTATCCACACGCCTTTCATGAGCGACCGCTTCCTCTCGATCGAGAATGCGCGCTACATCTTCAACAATATGCGCTCCATCGGCGACGAGGTTGAGTTTAAGGAGGGTGGTATCATCCAGAGCCGTGCTCGTGAGGTGCTAGACAAGACACTAGACCTCCTCGAGGAGATCAAGGGCGAGGGACTCTTTACCGCGCTCTCTAAGGGTATCTTTGCAGATATCAAGCGCCCTCTCGATGGAGGACGTGGATTGGACGGCGTCAAGCCAAAGAGCGAGCGCTACTACAACCCGACACTAGAACTAATGAAGAACCGTAAGATACAAGGCAAGCTATGAGTGGAGGACTATATTCAATGGAAGCGAAGGACTTCGACCGTACCCTCGACCTTTCGCAAGTAAAGCCTTACGGCGACACCATGAACGATGGTAAGGTACAGCTGAGCTTCACGCTGCCTGTACCTAAGGGGGCTGAGGCCGAGGAGGCTGCTAAGCTCCTACTCAAGGAGATGGGACTACAAAACCCGATGGTTGTCTTCTCAGAGGAGCTGACCAAGGGCTTTACCTTCTTCAATTGTTATGGTAGTTGCACCCATACGGTTGACTACTCCAACATTTACGTGCCCAAGGTCGAGTCGACCACCTGGAGCATGGAGGAGACCGACGAGTACATCCGCACACACATCGGGCGCAAGCTGGTGGTGCTAGGAGCTAGCACGGGAACCGATGCGCACACGGTAGGTATCGATGCGATCATGAATATGAAGGGCTTCGCAGGTCACTACGGCCTAGAGCGCTATGACATGATCGATGCTTACAACCTCGGTAGCCAGGTGCCCAACGAAGAGCTCATCGCCAAGGGTATCGAGATGCATGCCGACGCACTGCTCATCTCCCAGACGGTCACGCAGAAGGACGTACACATCAAGAACATGACCGAGTTCATCGAGCTCATCGAGGCTGAGGGGCTACGCGACAAGATGATCGTCATCTGTGGCGGTCCACGTATCTCGCACGAGCTGGCCAAGGAGTTAGGCTTTGACGCTGGCTTTGGCGCCAATACCTTTGCCGACGATGTGGCTTCGTTTATCTGTCAGGAGATCGTGCGTCGCAAAGAGGCTGCGGGTAAGTAAAGCCCCGCTCGGCTCCACAAAGTAAGAAGTAATATAAATCAAGGTATAATACGATATGGAACTAGACAAGAATCAAGTCAGAGAGGTTATCGCCAAGCGCGTAGCCCTAGAACTAAAGGATGGCGATGTCGTCAACCTCGGCATCGGTCTACCCACGATGGTACCCAACTATCTCAAGCCAGACGTGCATGTGATGCTACAGTCTGAGAATGGTATGATCGGTATGGGTGGTGCTCCTGCAGCAGGCGAGGAGGATCCCCTTTGGATCAATGCTGGTGGTGGTGCTATCACCGCTGTGCCAGAGGCTGCCACCTTCGACAGTGCTACCTCCTTCGGGATCATCCGTGGAGGTCACGTGGATGTAAGCATCCTCGGCGCACTACAGGTCGATGAGGCTGGTGACCTAGCTAACTGGATTATCCCTGGCAAGCTCGCCCCCGGTATGGGTGGTGCTATGGATCTGCTCGTAGGTACACGCAAGGTGATCCTTGCTATGACCCACACTGCAAAGGGCAAAGCTAAGATCCTCAAGAAGTGTACTCTGCCGCTCACAGCAGCTGGTCAGGTAGACCTCATCATCACTGAGCTATGCGTCATCGAGGTACGCAAGGGTCAGGGACTCTACGTCACAGAGATCCGTGACGGCGTCACACGTGAGGAGATAGAGGCAGCCACAGAGGCTACGCTACACTACGTGGACGATGTCAAGCCCATGCGTCAGTAGTCTTACGACACTACCCTTAGAGCCTGCCGCCTTCGGGCGACAGGCCTTATCAAGCCAACAACACACTATTATAGACAATCATATTTCAAACTATGGACTTTAGTAAGACCCCACAAGAGGAGCTATTCTTGCAAATGATCAGAGAGTTTGCAGAGAAAGAGGTCAAGCCTCTCGCTGCAGAGATCGACGAGCAGGAGCGCTTCCCCATTGAGACTGTTCAGAAGATGAGCAAGCTGGGCATCATGGGTATCCCCATTCCCAAGGAGTACGGAGGCGCAGGCTCTACCGTACAGATCTACACGATGGCTGTCGAGGAGCTCAGCCGTGTCTGTGCTACCACAGGCGTTGTCGTCTCTGCTCACACATCACTCTGCTGTGATCCTATCATGAGTTTTGGTACAGAGGAGCAGAAGCAGCACTACCTCCCTAAGCTAGCTTCAGGTGAGTGGATCGGTGCATTCGGTCTCACGGAGCCCAACGCTGGTACAGACGCTTCCGCACAGCAGACCTTTGCTGTCGAGGAGGAAGAGTGCTACATCCTCAATGGTAATAAGATCTTTATCACCAATGCTGAGTATGCTCACGTCTATATCATCTTTGCCATGACGGACAAGAGCAAGGGCAATAAGGGCATCACCGCTTTTATCGTTGAGAAGGACGACCCCGGTTTTTCTGTAGGTAAGCATGAGCTCAAGCTCGGTATCCGCGGCTCTGCTACGTGCGAGCTGATTATGGAGAATTGTCGCATCCCCAAGGATCGTCTCCTAGGCAAGGTGGGCGGAGGCTTCAAGGTAGCCATGCACACCCTCGATGGTGGCCGTATCGGTATCGCTGCTCAGGCACTCGGTATCGCTCGTGGCGCTATGGACGAGACTGTCAAGTATACCAAGGAGCGCAAGCAGTTCGGTCGCAGCATTGCTAAGTTCCAGAACACCCAGTTCCAGCTAGCAGACCTCAAGGCTCGTATCGACTGCGCTAGCCTGCTCGTACGTCGTGCAGCGTGGTGCAAGGACAACGGTCTCTCTTACAACCTAGAGGCAGCCGAGGCTAAGCTCTTCTGCGCTGAGACCGCTATGGATATGACGACAAAGGCTGTACAGTTCCACGGTGGCTACGGCTACACCCGTGAGTATCCTGTAGAGCGTATGATGCGTGATGCTAAGATTACCGAGATCTACGAGGGTACCAGCGAGGTACAGCGTATGGTTATCGCAGCGCACCTACTCAAGTAATGACCCCTTAGGACACTTATTAGACATATGAAGATTATAGTATGTATCAAGCAGGTACCCGATACCACTGAGATCAAGCTTGACCCCGTCAAGGGCACTCTGATCCGTGATGGCGTACCCAGCATTATGAACCCCGACGATAAGGGGGCACTCGAGCAGGCTCTGCTCCTCAAGGATCAGTATGGCGCTGAGGTCAGCGTGATCACCATGGGTCCGCCCCAGGCTACCGCTATCATCCGTGAGGCATTTGCTATGGGTTGTGACAAGGGCTACCTCATTTCAGATCGTCGCTTCGGAGGTGCCGATACCCTCGCCACCAGCTATACCATCTCTCATGCACTCAAGACGCTTGACTACGATATCATCCTCGCAGGACGTCAGGCTATCGATGGAGATACAGCACAGGTAGGTCCTCAGATCGCTGAGCAGCTAGACCTGCCTCAGATCACCTACGTAGAGCATGTAGACTATGATGGCAAGAACACCCTGACCGTCATGCGCAATGTCGAGGAGGGACACGAAATCCTAGAGGTCGAGACACCCTGTATGCTCACCTTCCTAGCATCTGCTTACGAGCCTCGCTATATGAATGTCAGCGACATCATGACCGCCTTCGACAAGGAGATCACTACGCTGACGGCTGACAGCTTCCCCGTCGAGGAGGAGCGTCTAGGACTCAAGGGCTCTCCCACGCGTGTCAAGAAGTCCTTCACCAAGGGTGCCAAGGCTATGGGCACACTCTACGAGGAGCTGACACCTGAGGAGGCTGCTGATTTGATTATCGAGAAACTTAAAGAGAAATTCATCATCTGATATGGATAAGACACAGTATAAAGGAATTCTAGTCTTCGCTGAGCAACGCGAGGGCGTCATCCAGAATGTAGCCTTTGAGCTCATCGGCAAGGCACGTGAGCTAGCCGATCAGATCAACGAGCAGGTCACTGCCATCCTATGTGGCTATCAGGTCAAGGGACTAGCCGACCAGCTCATCCATGCAGGTGCTGATCGTGTGCTATTCGTCGATGATCCCAATCTTAAAGATTATGTCACCGAGCAGTACGCACAGGCTGTCTATCACCTCATCACCGTCTACAAGCCTGAGATCGTCCTCTTTGGTGCTACCACCATCGGGCGTGACCTAGCTCCACGTCTCTCGGCACGTCTACGCACAGGTCTCACGGCAGACTGTACGTCACTTGAGATCGGTGAGGATCGCAACCTCATGATGACTCGTCCCGCCTTCGGTGGTAACCTCATGGCGACCATCGTCTGCGATCAGAATAGACCTCAGATGTCTACCGTACGCCCAGGCGTCATGCGTCGCAAGGCTGACGATAAGACACGTACAGGCGAGGTCGAGGAGGTCAAGGTACCCTTTGACGAGCGTCGCTTTAAGGTGCGCCTCGTGAGCAAGAAGCACGAGACCAAGAACATGGTCGACATCACCGAGGCTAGCGTACTCGTATCTGGCGGACGTGGTGTAGGTACCGACGGTGGCTTTGACAAGCTCAAGGCTCTAGCACAGACCATCAAGGCTGAGGTTTCTTCTTCACGTGCTATGGTCGATGCTGGTATCATCGGGCATGAGAGACAGGTCGGACAGACCGGTAAGACCGTACGTCCTGACATCTACTTCGCATGCGGTATCTCAGGAGCTATCCAGCACCTCGCTGGTATGGAGGAGTCGGAGTATATCATTGCCATCAACAAGGACAAGTTTGCTCCCATCTTCCAGGTAGCCGACCTCGGTATCGTAGGTGACCTGCACAAGGTGCTGCCCGTCCTCACGGAGCGTCTCAAGACGCTTCAAGCTAATAAGAAGTAAACACTCCACACTGTCATGACAGACTTCCAGACCATACATTATAGTGTCAGTGCCAATGGGCAGATCGGTACCCTAACGATCGATCGCCCCGAAGCGCTCAACGCACTCTCTACGCAGGTACTCAGTGAGCTAGAGATCGTCATCGATCAGATCGCTCAGGAGCGCACCGTGCGCGTCCTCGTCATCACAGGAGCCGGACGCTCCTTCGTTGCGGGGGCTGACATAGCCGAGATGGCAGAGCTAACGCCCCAGGAGGCACTCGCCTTCGGTGAGCGTGGTGCTCGTGTCTTTCGCAAGGTAGAGCTGCTCTACTGCCCCGTCATAGCCGCGGTCAACGGCTTTGCACTCGGTGGTGGCTGCGAGCTATCCCTAGCGTGCGACCTACGCATCGCCAGTGACAAGGCTAAGTTTGGTCAGCCCGAAGTCGGTCTAGGCATCCCCCCAGGCTTCAGTGGCACACAGCGTCTACCCCGTCTCATCGGGGCAGGCGCCGCCAAGGAGCTCATCTACACCGCACGTGTCATCAAGGCAGATGAGGCACTCGCTCTAGGACTGGTCAACCGTGTCGTAGAGCCTGACGCACTCATGCCCACCGTGACCGAGCTGGCTGAGGAGATAGCGAGCAAGTCACCACACGCCGTAGCGATCTCTAAGCGAGCTATCAATAGGGGGCTGCAGAGTGATATTGATACAGGCATTGCCATTGAGAACGATCTCTTTAGCAACGCCTTCGCACATCCCGAGCAACGCGAGGGTATGTCCGCTTTCCTAGAGAAGCGCAAACCACAATTCTAAAACTTACTAGAGCGTGTCGCACTCCTGTGGCACGCTCTATTTAAACCAATAACTCTATGAATATAGTCGTATTAGGCAATGGCACCATGGGTGCAGGCATCGTGCAGACGATGGCGCAGAAGGGTCTCGCCGTCACGATGAAAGGACGTAGCAACGAGTCTCTAGACCGTGCTATGCAACGTATGAACAAAGGGCTCAATCGTCTCGTCGAGAAGGGCAAGATGACCGCTGAAGACGCTGAGCAGATCATCGGACGCATCACCGTCACGACAGACTATGCCGACATCGCTCAGGCTGATCTCGTTATCGAGGCTATTTCTGAGGAGATGGAGGTCAAGAAGGAGATCCTTCGTGAGATCGATGGTCTCGTACAGCCCTCAGCAATCTTCGCTACAAACACCTCTTCGCTCAGCATCACCGAGCTAGCCAGCGTCACCAAGCGTCCTGAGCAGGTCATCGGTATGCACTTCTTCAACCCCGTACCTGTCATGAAGCTCGTCGAGGTCATCAGTGGTCAGTGCACCTCTGAGGAGACCCTTGAGGCTACCCTCACGCTCTGTGAGAAGCTCGGCAAGACAGCCGTCAGAGTGAGCGAGGCTCCAGGCTTTGTAGTCAATCGTATCCTCATCCCGATGATCAACGAGGCTATCGGTGAGTATGCCGATGGCGTAGCCACCGTTGAGGAGATCGATACCGCTATGCAGCTCGGTGCTAATCATCCTATGGGACCGCTCGCACTGGGCGACTTCATCGGTCTAGACGTATGCCTAGCCATCATGGAGGTGCTCAATAATGAGTACGCCGATCCCAAGTATCGTCCACATCCCTTGCTCCGCAAGATGGTTCGTGCCGGACAGCTCGGCCGCAAGAGTGGCAAGGGCTTCTACGACTACTCTAAGAAGTAGTCACTCCCCCCTAGTGGTCGCTCTACCGCATCAAGCCCAAAGCTAAGCACTAGAGCCACACACCTTTACCAGCGAGGGAGTATCACCAGCAGTGGTGATACTCCCTCGTTTGGTTTGTAAAAAGAGACTGTTGCAAAAGTCAATAGTCTTATAAGACGTAAGGAATAGTCTCATCATCAACTACGATGAGAATCTTCTCCCCAGAAGCCATTGGCAAGGCTAGATCATAGCTCTCGACAAAGGTAGTCGCCTCCACGAGCTTCGTGCCATCAGCACGATAAATGGTCAGATTATGATGCTTACCATCAGCTACACGTATGGTCAAGCCTAGCTGATCTCTAGAGATTTGCAGATCCAGAGGTGTAGTCTTAGACGCTTCAATCGTCTTATTGCCTGTAAAGCCATTGACAGCCTCACAGATACCTGAGTGGTGGAAGTGGTACACATCACCATTGGGTGCTGTATAGCATAGGGGTATGCGAGTCTCGTAGCCATAGCCTCCAGTACTCTCTTCAGTCCTAATACCCGTAAATAAAAAGCCAAAGGAGTAGCCGATGCCCTCTATCCAGTAAATTTCATTAGATGGCAGCGGGATACCCGTCATATCCTTCATAATATAGACTAAGCGATCAGCATCATATAGGTGCCTGGTCTCAATAGCTGAGACGACTAGTGTGTATCGACTTTTCGTAAAGTCATGCTGCGCTGTCGACCCATCAATGTCGTAAAGAGTAACTTGATCTCCCACCTTGAGGTTATAATCCCAGAGCACATACTCAGGGACTTCACCTTTCTCCCCTCCTTTGACGCCACTCTTGTGTCGTGCATAGATCTTCCCGCCAGGTAGATCCTCTCTCAGGTAGGTGTAGGCGTAGCCGTAGTCTGTCTCATCACCTAAGACAAAGTAGGTCTTACCATCTATTGTCTCCAGCTTCGTCAGAGCGTATTGATCTGTACTAGAGTTCCAGTAGTTCCAATGTTCAGGCTTTTCACTAGTCTGACAGTATATACCGAAGGTAACCTTGTAGACCATCCATTTGGCTCCCGCCTGTATGGTGGGGATGGTCGGATGCGTCTTTGGGGTGGGCGGGGTCTCTTGAGCTGATAGGCCCCAGAGGCTAGAGATGAGAACAACTAATGTAGCTGTGATTAGGCTGGTGATACGTCTCATAATTGTCGTGGTTAGGTTATAGTTTGTGGATTCTCAGCGTATTTATTGGTCGTACCTAGTGCAGGAGAGTGATACCACAAGGCAAGTCGTTGTAAAGCACTGCACTAGTGCGAGCTTATGTACTTACGTCCGCAAGTTACACGATTTCCACTAAATGTGCAAAGTGTTTGCTCCCGCCCTCAGGGCTGACGCATCATAATCGCTCTGCCCTCTAACCTCTGTTTACATATCTTTACGGGGAAATTCGTCCGATTTCCTCCTTTCTCGAATATCCACGTGGGAAATCTCAATTCTCCACGTTGATATTTTTTATTTTCCACGTGGGCGTCATTCATTTCTTCCGAAGTTTCATTTGATTCCTCCGAAGAATTTTTTCTTCCCTACCTGGAAAATGAAAATTCTCCACCTGGATATTTTGGAATATCCACGTGGAAATCACTTTTCCCCGACACGGCGCCGCCTCGATATGTAATAGGCTCTAAATTATTGTAGCGACGTACATTCCACCCACTAATGCAATTTCCAAGGATGTAAACAAACCTTCTGGAGAGTGTGGCGTAACAGCCATTGCACGAAATAGTCGTACCTTCGCAGTGTCTTTAGGTAACTAGATCTATAGAACAGACGCAAATGATACCACAATACAAGAGTAATCCACCGCAGTGGACAGAGATATACAGCCAGTCTAATCTCCCCACAGAGCTGCAATCGCTCAAGGACCTGACGATGAACTTATGGTGGTCTTGGCAACCACGCGCTATACGACTCTTTCAGTCTATCGATCCCGAGCTATGGGCGCAGACTGATGGCAATCCTCGCTGGATGCTTCACCTCCTAGGGGCTGAGCGCATAGCGGAGCTTTGCCAGAATCGCGCCTTCCTCGCAGAGGTGCAGGCTCTTTATGATGAGCTGCAGACCTATCTACAGGAGCGTCCCGATGAGACGCGCCCCTCGGTCGCTTACTTCTGCATGGAGTATGGCATTAGCAATACGCTACACATCTACTCTGGTGGCCTAGGCATCCTCGCGGGTGACTATGTCAAGGAGGCGAGCGATAGCAACGTTCAGCTCACCGCTGTGGGGCTTCTCTACCGCTACGGCTACTTCACACAGAGTCTCGACCCGAGTGGTAATCAGGTGGCGCACTACGTGCCGCAAAACTTTCACAACCTTCCCCTCGAGCCGGTACTCAACGAGCATGGCGAGCGACTGACGCTACAACTAGAAATGGCTTTACTGCCTGTCGTTTGTCAGGTGTGGCGCGTGCCGGTAGGTCGCGTGTCGCTCTATCTGCTGGACACTGATGTGCCTGAGAATGGGGATCTGGCGAAGAGCATCACCCACAGCCTCTATGGTGGCGACTGGGAGAATAGACTCCGTCAGGAGTACCTCCTAGGTATCGGTGGTACGATGCTGCTCAAGCAGCTCGGCATCACGTGCGATGTGTACCACATGAACGAGGGGCATGCGGCCTTTATGAATGTGGAGCGACTGGTCAATCTGGTGGAGGATAGGGGCTTGCCCTTTGATGTAGCGCTGGAGGTGGTACGCGCTTCTTCTCTCTATACGGTGCATACGCCTGTACCAGCAGGGCATGACTACTTTGAGGATGCTTTGATCGATCGTTACTTCTTGCCCTTCTATAGTCGTCTGGGGATCTCTCGTGATGAGTTTATCCAGCTGGGCAAGGATAGCCACGGGAGCGGTGGTAAGTTCTCTATGAGCGTCTTAGCGCTACACACCTCTCAGGAGGCCAATGGCGTGAGTAAGCTACACGGCGATGTGTCGAAGCGTATGTTTGCTCCCGTGTGGGAGGGCTTCTTCCCCGAGGAGAGCCATGTCACCTATGTGACGAATGGAGTGCATCTGCCTACCTGGGCAGCGCCTGAGTGGCAGCAGTTCTTCGTCCGTCACTTCGGTGCTGACTATCTAAACCATCAGTCTCAGGAGGAGATGTGGGCCAAGATCATGAGCGTGCCAAGTGAAGAGATACGTCAGATACGCCAGATACTCAAGAGACGTCTGATACAGCACATACAGCATACCATCATACAGACTCATGGACAGATAGGGCTCCCGCCCCAGCTTGCTAAGGCAACGCTCGACGAGCTACAGGAGCGCGCCCTCTACATAGGCTTCTCACGCCGCTTCGCTACTTACAAACGTGCTCACCTGCTCTTTGAGGATCTAGAGGCTTTGGCAAAGATCCTAGACAACGAAGAGCACCCCGTCCGTTTCATCTTTGCGGGCAAGGCGCACCCCGCTGATGGTGGTGGCCAGGCGCTTATCAAGCGTATCGTAGAGGTGAGCCGCATGCCGCAGTTTGTCGGTAAGATCATCTTCCTGCCAGACTATGACATAGAGCTCGCCAAGACACTTATCCCGGGCGTCGATGTATGGCTCAACAACCCGACACGTCTCATGGAGGCCTCTGGTACTTCTGGCGAAAAGGCCGAGATGAATGGTGTCCTCAACCTCTCTGTGCTGGATGGCTGGTGGTACGAAGGGTACAAGGAGGACGCCGGTTGGGCACTCTCGGCAGAGCATACTTATACCGATCCGCATCTGCAGGATCAGCTCGATGCGATGACGATCTACCACCTCATAGAGCAGGAGATCGTACCCACGTACTATGCCGATATGCCCGCTGGCTGCTCGGATCGCTGGGTAGACTATATCAAGCGCTCGATGCTCTACATAGCGCCGCACTTTACGATGCGCCGCATGCTAGATGACTACTACGAGCGCCTCTACAATAAGCTGGCCGTACGCTCCGAGCTCCTAGAGCATCAGGGATACCAGCAGGCTCGTGATATAGTTGCCTGGAAGCAGCAGGTGGCTGCCACGTGGGATACGATCACCGTGCAGGAGGCGACTTTCGAGGGGGTCATGCGAGAGCCAAACTACGATGGCCAGTGTAGTGATCCGACCTTTAGGGTGACGATCGATGCGGGGCAAGTTGAGGCCGATATCGTTGCCGAGCTGATTGTCACGACGCGGGACGAGCTGACCGGCGAAGTGCGCTATGTGGGCAAGGATCTCTTCCACGAGGTGATGCCACGCATGGGGACGATCCGCACCTATGAGCTGACGGTGCCATCGGCTCAGCCTGGCAAGTACCAGATAGCGGTGCGTCTGCGTCCCTATCTGCCAGAGCTGACTCATCTGATGGACTTCGCCTACGTCCGCTGGATCTCTTTCTGAGTGATGCCCTTTGACTGTTGGACATGGTCGCATAGCTAGGGCGGAATAAATAACAAGAGGACTCAATCGCTGAATGGGAGCGGTTGAGTCCTCTGCTATTATTCAGGACCTCTCATGATAACCTATTGGTAGCAAAAAGACAACGATAGGGCAATCGACAGACGATACCTTTGCGTAGACAATCTAGGAAACGCAATATATCGCAATCGACTATGAAACAAAAAGCACAATCCCTCACACGACTCGTCACGCTACTCATCAGCGCCATCATCTTGCTAGCTCATCCACTGGAGGGGTGGGCTGAGCGTCCCCCGCTCAGTATGCAGTCGCAGTACACGCTCCTCGTCTGTAGCGATCCGCACATTATGGCTCCTGAGCTAGTCGTTCAGGAGGGACCTGCCTTTGAGGAGACATTACGTAGCGATCGCAAGCTACTCCTTGAGAGTGTACAGATCTTTGATCAATTAATAGAAGAAGCTCTAGAGATACGTCCTGATCTCTTCCTCATTTGTGGAGACCTAACGAAGGATGGTGAGCTGGCTAGCTATCGCTACCTCACGCAGCGGCTAGATCGACTCACAGCGGCTGGTATCAAGGTACTTGTCGTGCCGGGCAATCATGACATTAACAATCCCCTTGCTCAGATCTACCTGGGGGATCATACGACTGCTACGGAGCATGTCACTCCCGATCAGTTCGTCCAGATTATGGCGCCATACGGGTATGACTCCTCCTCAAGCATCTCGCGAGGCCCGGCGCTCTGCTACGTGTCAGAGCCGCTCCCAGGGCTACGTGTCATCGGTATCGATGCTTGTCAGTATGATGACAATATCGCCAACAACTACCCTACGACGGCTGGGCGTCTTGATGAGGTGCGCGTCCAGTGGATCGAGGATCAAGTGCGACAAGCCAATGCTCAGGGCAAGCAGGTCATAGCGATGATGCATCATGGCATCGTGGAGCACTTCCCGGGGCAGTCGCTACTGGCTAAGGAGTATCTGATACAGGATTATGATCGCATTGCAGAGCGACTCGCTGAGGCTGGACTGCAATATGTCTTCACGGGGCACTTTCATGCTCAGGACATCGCTGCTAAGAGCTACAATCAGAGTGTCATACATGACATAGAGACTGGATCGACAGTCACATATCCCTGTCCATATCGCTTGGTCGAGGTCACCCCGACAGAGCTACGTATATCTTCTCGTCAGATCGCCTTAGCGATGCCCTCTCATAGAGCTTCGGAAGGGACGATCTCTTTACAAGATTACGCTTATCAGCACCTAGAGCTTGGCATGAATGATCTGGTACGCTTCCTCACGGAGCATCTAGAGAGTCAGGATAGTGCCTCAGTTATAGCTCCTTATAAGGGAGTAATAGAGCAGGCGATACCAGAGCTAAAGCCTCTATTTATGGAGATCTATGCAAATCACCTGCAAGGTGACGAGCGGGGCCTGCATCACAATCCCGACAGTACGGCCAGGATGACGGAGCCGTATCCGGGGGATCTCTTTGATCAGACGAAGGGACTGATCCAAGGATTGGTACCATCGCTAACTCAGCAGATAGAGCTCTTTGAGACGGCTCTATACGACACCTCTGAGTCGGACAACAATGTGTCGCTGCCTTACGATCACACCGCTCGTTTGGATCGACAAAGACTTGCCAAGAGCAAGCCTTAGGGGCGCTTCGCTTGAGGCTCTGTTACAACGCTTGCAGGCTACAGACAGATGTTGCGTGCACTAGAACGCTAGACTCGATCGTTCGCTATGTTATCTTTGCACACGCTACTGGAGATTATTTAGTCTCCTCCTCTTGATCGATGAAGTCGAGGTAACTACTGAGCGTGCGCTCTGCTTGTCCTACTTGTTGTGGCGTGTAGAACTGCGCATCGGAGAGTTCGTCCGGTAGGTACTGCTGCCGTGTGTAGTGCTTGGGATAGTCATGCGGATAGCGGTAGTCGACGCCATAGCCGAGGTCTGACATGAGCTTCGTAGGCGCATTGCGCAGATGTAGCGGGACTGGCAGGTTGCCCGTCTCACGCACCTTGGCGAGGGCGGCATCGATGGCGAGGTAGGCGGAGTTGCTCTTTGGCGATGCTGCGAGGTAGACGACTGCCTCGGCGAGCGGTATGCGTCCCTCGGGCCATCCGATGAAGTCGACCGCATCGGCAGCAGCCTGAGCCACGACGAGTGCTTGCGGGTTTGCCAAGCCTATATCTTCGGCCGCTGAGATGACCACACGACGCGCTATGAAGCGAGGCTCTTCGCCTCCCTCGATGAGGCGAGCCATCCAGTAGAGCGCTGCATCGGGATCGCTACCTCGTATGCTCTTGATGAATGCGGAGGCGATGTCGTAATGTAGCTCGCCATCACGATCGAAGGCGGCGGGTTGCTGGCGTGCTACGCTAGCGATCGCCTCGCCGGTCAACTGTACGGCGGTCTCGTCGGGGTGCTGCTCGAGTGCCATCGAGAGGGTCATCTCGAGGAGGTTGAGCAGCTTGCGGGCATCACCCCCTGCGAGGTGGATGAGTAGCTCACGGTCGGCACCCTCTAGGGTTACTTGGTAGCGAGAGAAGAGCGGATCGGTGGCGAAGACTCGGTCGATGAGCTGGGAGAGATCGCTAGGCTCTAGAGGCTTGAGGACGAAGACTTGACAGCGTGAGAGGAGCGGGTGGATCACTTGAAAGGAGGGGTTCTCCGTTGTTGCTCCGATGAGTGTCACCACCCCCTGCTCGACGGCTGCTAGCAGGGAGTCTTGCTGAGACTTGGAGAAGCGGTGTATCTCATCTATGAAGAGGATGGGCCGTCCCTGATGCTGTGAGAAGAGACCTGACTGCGCCTCTTTTGCCTCCTGCAGGGTCTTGCGCACATCGGCTACGCCAGAGCCTACGGCCGAGAGACTATAGCAGCGGCACTGCATCATCTGAGAGAGGAGCCGTGCTAGGGTCGTCTTGCCGACGCCTGGTGGTCCCCATAGGATCATCGAGGGTATGTGCCCCCGCTCGAGCATAACGCGTAGCGGGGCATTCGCACCGACGAGGTGAGACTGTCCGACATACTCTTCGAGCGTCTTAGGACGCATCCGCTCCGCTAGCGGTATCTGCTCTACTGACATATAGTGCAAATGTACAAAAAGGTTGGCTGTTGGCCTTTGACTGTTGTAGGGGAAAGGTCAGTCCGCGAGGGAGGATAGGTAGCGAGCGATGCCTTGGCGGATAGATATTAGTCCGAAGCGTGACGGGTCGATCTCTGCGGGTGTGAGCCAGCTGAGCTGCGCCACGTCGTCCATAGCTCGTACGGTGGGCATCTCGCTCGGTAGCTGAACTATGTAGAAGAGATCTAGCGTCGGCACGAGGAAGTCGCTGTAAAGGTAGCTGTTGGGCAGAGAGAAAGCGTAGACAAATTGCTCCGTCGGGAGTCGTAGCCCGCTCTCCTCGTATAGCTCTCGCTGCGCAGCCTCTTCTCCTGTCTCGCCCTTGTCGACGAAGCCGCCTGGGAGGTCTAGCGTCCCCTTGGCGGGTTCTTTGCCTCTAGTCGCTACGAGTAGTCGCCCACGCAGATCCCGCACGAGGAGTGCCACAGCAGCACTGGGGTTGTGGTAGTAGGTGAAGCCACATCTCTGACAGTGCTGCGCCTTGATGCCATGCGCCTCCAAGCGGTCAGCGCCACAGCGCGGACAGTAGTCGAAGGTCTCGCGTTGGCTCATACTTATAGGGCTCGTTCGCGGGCTAGTGAGGCAGCACCTAGTACGGCAGCTTGTCCCTTAGGGAGTGAGCTGAGGAGGATCTCGATAGAGCCTCTGTAGATGTGGAGTAGTGCTTCGTCAAAGGCTTTGCGCGCCGGTTGCAGGAGCAGGTCACCACACCGTGCTACGCCGCCGAAGAGAACGAATGCTTGTGGTGCTGAGAAGCAAGCGAACTGCGCCAAGGCGCGTCCCAATATCTCTCCCGTCTCCTCGAAGACTTGTCGAGCTAATGAGTCGCCTGTCGCTAGAGCTACCTCTGCTACAGTCTTGCTGGTTAGCTCTTCATCAGGTATATCACAGAGTTCGCTCCACATGCCTTGCTCTAGACAGAGCTTCTTAAGGCTCACGGCACGCCGCGCCACGGCTGGTGCTGCGACAGAAGCCTCGAGACACCCGTATCGTCCACAGCCACAGCGCTGATGAGGCTCACCCACAGCCATGTGTCCCAGCTCGCCCGCCTTGCCTTGGTAACCTCGTATGAGACGACCATCGGCATAGATACCGCTACCTACTCCTGTGCCTAGGGTTATCTCGACGAAGTGGTCTAGCTCACGAGCCACGCCGTAGCTATGCTCGCCGAGCGCACTCGCATTGGCATCGTTGTCTAGGACGACGGGTAGTCCTGTACGAGCCGAGAGATCAGCAACGATAGGCGTGTTGCCAGTCCAGGGGAGGTTGACCGCCTCTTCGATACAACCTGAGAAGTAGTTGGCATTCGGCGCTCCGATGCCTATGCCGACGACCCGATCTGTTAGTGCTGGGTTAGCGATCATTTGCGCTATCTGCTGGCTCAACGCCTCGATGTAGTCAGAGAAGAGGCTTCCGCATTGTTTCGTCGAGAGCGTCTGCGAGGAGACTATTTGTCCCTCCTCATCGACGATGCCTAGCTCTGTGTTGGTTCCACCTATGTCTATGCCTAAGTATAGTGACATATTGTTACTCTATATAATATAAGGAGTGGGCAATGCTTAGTAGCTCAACAGTCCCTCTAGAGGAGTAGTCTCGCTTACTTAGCATTGCCCACTTTGTATTTACATATACTGCTTCTGGGACTTACTCATTGATCTTGAGCAGATCGCCTGTAGTCTCAGCGATGCGCTCGTAGTAGGCCTTGTCGTAGCCAGGGAAGTAAGGCATATCGCTCAGACCATAGCCATTGGTCTTGAACTGCCCGTTCTCCTCCTTCTTCATGTTCCCGTCCATATACTTGACGAGCAGGTACTCACCGAGCTTCTTCCAGCGGTGTGTCGCATAGTCAGCGGTCTCACAGGAGAAGGTCGTGAGGACTTCGCGAGCCTTCATCGGGTCTTGCTTGTAAATGGCTAGAGCCTGCTGATCGATCTCCGAGACGATCTTGTCGAAGCTCTGCTCCAGCTGCTGCTGTACGGGACGAATATCCTTCATCATAGGAGCATAGCGCGCGTAAGCCATATTGGCGACCCAGTTGTGGATCCAGAAAGCGCTTGTCCAGGAGAAGTGCATCATATCGCCATTGCCCACACGGTAGCACTCAGGCGTGCGTAGTGAAGAGCAGTAGACGGGCGTAAAGACAGCCGTGTTCGCATCATCTACACCAAACCACAAGATGCTGAAAGCGTCAGGCAGGTTGGGTCTAAGCTGAGCTACTAGCACGAAGCCGGTCTGCTGCGTAGCGATCGCACGCTCATTGACGTAGGTCTGACCATCTACCTCGAAGGTCATCGGGCGCCAGCGGTAAGGCACAGCGTAGGGACCAGCACCTACGTCCTTAGTCATATCCATCGGTGTACCCTCGTAGTGGTCACGCATCATGTCTCGTACGTCAGCGACAGAGAGCTTGCGGTTGGGGACAACGTAGAGTGGCATAGGCTTGGAGGCCTTCTCATCACCCATGACGAAGCGCTCGTACTGCTTCATGTTGTCGCTAAACTTATTGAAGAAAGCCCACACACGCGCCTCGCAGCCACGTAGACCGCCTGGTGTGTAGGGGTTGTAAGCCTTTTGGAAGCTAAAGTCACGATCCGAACCATTGAAGAAGCCTCTCTCACGAGCGAAGTCGATTACGTCGGGAGCGTAGAGACAGTTCTCAGGATCGTTGAACTTGATCTGCTGGATACGAGATTGGTTAGCATGTGCTGAGATTGCATTGTCAGGGATACGCATAGCGACCCATACGGCGCCCTTGCCGTACTTACCCTTGCTGACTATCTCAAGGACCCATGCCTCGTTCTTGTCAGCTATGGAGATGCTCTCACCAGAGCTAGCGTAGCCATACTCCTTGACCAGTGTAGTCATCACCTCGATAGCCTCACGAGCCGTCTTAGCGCGCTGCAAGGTTACATAGATCAGGCTACCATAGTCCATCAAGCCATTAGGATCCATCAGCTCCTCACGACCACCCCATGTAGACTCAGTGATAGCTAGTGCGTGCTCATTCATATTGCCGATGACGGCGTAGGTGTGTGCTACTTCGGGTATCTGTCCGAGAGGCTTGCCCGAGTCCCACTCAGTGATCTGTCTCATAGAGCCAGGAGCGTGGTCGGCAGCTGGCCAGTAGTATAGCTCACCATAGAGCGTGTGTGAGTCAGCACTATAAGAGATCATCACCGATCCATCGGCGGAGGCGTTCTTGCCAACGAGTAGCCCTGTGCAGGCGTAGCTCTGGCTCGTGCCTAGGAGTAGAAGTGTAGTGAGTAGGGCTAATAGCCTAGTCAGTGCATTCTTTGTCATAGTTCTTGATTACTATATTGTTAGGATTGATATGTGCAGTATATAAAAGAAGGAATCACCAACCTTCCACACTGTGGTGCGATTGGTGATTCCAAAGATACGAAAAAAAGAAAGAAGGCACAGGGGAACAACCATATCGATAAAAACATTTGTGCCTTCTTTCTGGTGCCCATAGCGCCCTCGTAAAAAGCTTAAATCCAAAGGCAGGCACAGTGCGTGTCACCACGCAATACATTTATTTTACTTCCGAGACCTGCACATCGTGCGGGTTTTTCTGTTTCCTTAGAGGACCTACTTATGAGAAGGTTTAATTGGGAAGACGAAAAAGAGTAAAAGATTCGTCCTTGCTGTCCTGACTTGTCAGACGCTAGCGACTCGATGCTACGCTCAGGCTCCTCTCCCGCTCTAGGTCTCTAGTAGGTACATCGGACTGCAGTGGTTGCGCTGCAGAGGTGTGACGTAGACATCCTTGCCGACACGGATCCCCTCAGAGAAGAGACGTATGTCGAAGGTCTTGCGGACTAGCTCGGGGTGGTTGTTCTCCTTGCTGAGGTGGCAGAGGAAGACATTGCGCATCGTCGGTTTCCAGATACGACAGAGGAACTCTACTGACTCATCATTGCTTAGGTGCCCTAGAGGTCCACTGATTCGCTTCTTGAGGAAGGGCGGGTACTTACCAATTCGGAGCATCTCGGGATCGTAGTTGGACTCCAGCACCAGATGGTGCGCCAGGCTAGCGTAGTACTCTATCGTTGGGGTCAGATGACCTATGTCTGTCGCTAGGGTAAAGGAAAAACCATCCTCCGAAGAGATATGGTACCCCACATTGTCTGCACTATCGTGAGGTACGGAGAATGGGGTTACCACCAGTCCGATCAGTTCAAAGGGCACCTCCGGCTCGATCGCATAGCGTCTATCGTGCTTGATGCGCTCCATGCCTCTCATATAGTCTAGCCCGCATTGCACTGGATGAGTTGCATAGACAGGTAGACCGTAGCGATTGGCCAGCTTGCCCACAGTGCGTGCATGGTCGGCATGATTGTGTGTCAAGAGGATTGCCTGCACATCGTGCTCTAGCGAGAGAGCCGCTTGCTCTAGACCAGTCTTGATATCATAGAGTGCTATGCCCGCATCTATGAGGAGCCCCTGCCCGTCGTGCTCGAGGTAGTAGCAGTTTCCCGTGCTACCACTCGCTAGGCTCATAAATCGTATCATATGGTCAGCTCGCCACGTAGAGAGACTTGCATCAGATGCGCCACCTCCTCGGGAGATAGATCTTGCGCTAGAAGGTACATAAGCTTTGTGGTAGCACTCTCGGTAGTCATGTCACTACCCCCGATGACGCCCGTCTGGCTAAGCACGTTGCCTGTCTCGTAGCGCCCCATGACGACCGATCCGGAGTAGCACTGCGTCACATTAACGATCGTGATGCCACGTGCCACAGCTCCTTTTATAGCAGAGAGAAAAGCTTCGCTCGTTGGGGCATTGCCACTGCCGAAGGTCTCTAGTACCACTCCTCTGAGGTCTGGCGTGTGTAGGATATGATCTAGGAGCGAGGCTGAGAGTCCGGGGAACAGCTTGAGTACCACTACGTGCCCATCGAAGGCGGGTCGCCACGCTTGCGATAGAGCAGGCTCGTCAAAGCCGATAGCACTCGGGCTATACTTGATATCGATCCCAGCGAAGGCCAGGTGCGGATAGTTGGGCGAGGCAAAGGCCTCAAAGTGCTCGGCACTATACTTGAGCGTGCGATTGCCACGGTAGAGGTCGTCCTCGAAGTAAACGGCCACTTCGGGGATCATCGGGGAGCCATCAGCACGTCTAGCCAAGGCAATCTCAAAGGCTGTGATCAGATTTTCCTTACCATCCGTCCGCAACCGCCCTATGGGTAGTTGAGAGCCGGTCAAGATGACGGGTCTGTCTAGCCCTTGTAGCATAAAGCTCAGCGCAGAGGCGGTGTAAGCCATCGTGTCCGTGCCATGTAGTATGACGAAGCCATCATACTCATGCATCTCCCGCTGGATCATCTCTCCTAGCCAGACCCAAAGCTCGGGCGTGATAGCCGACGAGTCTATGGGCGGGTCGCACTGCTCTATGTCGAAAGTGCAGTGGAGCTGATCAAGCTCTGGCACATGCTCCCGTAGGTAGTCAAATTGGAATGCTTTGAGCGCACCGGTCTCTATATCTTGTACCATCCCGATGGTCCCGCCTGTGTAGATAACCTTCAGGTGGGGTAGGGTGGTGGTCGTATCTCTATCTGTAGTCATGGAGGAGGAATAAGTCTTCAGTCAAGCCTATGGGCAGTTTTTTTCTGCGCTTACAAAGATACGGATATTTCCCTTTGCGATGGATCGAACTAGATTTTGCCCAGGGTTGACGCATTATATACAATGAGCTCATCGACTTCTCGACTTCTAGGTTGTCGCTAATGTGTAGCTCTTGAATGGGTTATTATGATGCGTCAGCCCTGGCTGGGCAAACTCAACGCCGGCGCGTTGCAATAATTTAGATCCGAATACATATCGATGCGGGGGCTGTGTTGGGGAAAAGTGATCTCCACGTGGATATTTCCAAATCTCCACGTGGAGATTTTTTCTTTCCCACGTAGGAAAGAAAAAATTCTTCGGAGGAATCAAATGAAACTTCGGAGGAAATGAATGACGCCTACGTGGAAAATAAAAAATATCCACGTGGAGATTTGAGATTTTCCACGTGGATATTCGAGAAAGGAGAGAATCGGACGAATTCCCCTGTAAAGATATGTAACTAGAGATTAGAGGTTAGAAGTTAGAGATTAGAAATTAGGGATCGGAGAGCAGGGTTACTCTTGAGACACAGGATAGCCAGCATCCATCCATCCGAGGATTCCATCCTTGAGATTAACGATTTGGTATCCTTCCTTTACCAGTAGCTGGGCCGCCATCATGCTCCTCTTGCCCGACCGACAATAGAGGTATATGGGCTGACTCTTGTCGAATCTCGCTTTGACTAGTTGAGTGAAGTGTGACTCATGCACATCTATGTTGATGGCCTTCTCGAGATGACCTTTGGCAAATTCATCTGCTGTGCGTACATCAAGTAGCTGTACGGCGGCACTACTTATTTCCGCTTTGAAGGTAGCTGAATCTACCGATTTGATCCCCTCTGATGCATGGCATGATCCTATTAGCATTGATAGTACTCCCATAATGATGCAGTAGTAAAGTGTACGTGTCATATATATAATGTGTTGTTATGGCCAAACTGCCTATTGGAGACTGTTGCGAAATCAACAGTCTCTATTGATACTGATATAACGGCTCGAACAGCAAAGTGTTGCCCTAGAGAGCGATTTTTATGTGATTTAATTCTAGACTGTAACCCAAAGAGTAATTGGTGCGACCTCAGACTTTTGTATATCCAAGGTCGCACCGCTAGCTGCTACAAGGAGGATAGTTGGTCTTCCTAGTAGTTAAAATCTATAAGTCATGGAGAGATTGATCACACGACCATTACCATGAGTATACTCGTTATCTCTTGCTACTAATTGAGACTGGACCGTGTAGTAGGTGGTGTTGAGTAAGTTCTCTATGCCCAATGTGTAGGTAAACTTATCTACCGTAAGCCCTGCATTGAGATGCAATAAGGTGACAGGTGTTACCTTGCCTTCGCCCTCAGCATATTTTCCTTTTTCGTTTGTGGCAAAGCGGTCCCTTGCTCCAGTATACATACCATATAGGCGTATATAGCTATGTTTCGTTGGGCGGCAATTGATATATGCTGTAATCTTCATTGGAGGGATAGACTGGCCACTCATATAGTGGTCCCAAGAGCCATCAACGTACTTCTTCCCCTCCATCATGGAGAACCCAACGCCCGTCTGCCACTGTCTATTGATGGTAGCATCCATTGATAGCTCTCCACCTAGGATACGTTGGGGTGAGCGATCTACCACCCAGAATCCATCTACACTTTTAAGGTCACTACCAAGTGCTGCATAGGTGTAGAATACTGCGCCAGAAGTCTCTAACCTTGAAGCCTCTCCAAAGAGTCCTCTAACGGTGGAGTAAAAACCTATTTCGGCATTGTGAGTCTTAACAGGCGAAGTCTCTATTTTGCTCAGCACATCACTCTTGGCATCGCGCAGGGTGCGCCCTAGGTCATATATAGAGAAGCCTTGAGAGTAAGCTAAAAATGGTTGGAACACTCTCCACTTATTCAAGGTTACACCACCATTTAAGGATAGATTGTTGTAAGGCAGCACACCGCCTTGGACCTTAGTCCGCTCAACGCCCGCCTTCTTTGGAAGGACTTCATAGTCTGGCACGTGTACGTCGATGCGATCATACCTTGCCCCAACCTTGATGTTGAGAAGGTCGCCGATAGTGGTTTTGGTTTGCACAAATGGCCCGAAGTTAAGAGCTGTCATCTCTGGCACCCAATAACGTCCGTCTACAAGAGGCTGTCCAGTACGATCCATTGTGAAGTCTATCCCATACAGGAGCTTTGTAAATACTTGCTCACTCAGAGGGAGTTTGGAGTCAAGCTGAGCTTTTGCTCCGATCTGCTTTGCCTCAATGGTTGCCTGCCCGCTAGTGCCTTCCCAGCGAGGCTTCTTCTCATTATGTATCCGGTAGTCTGTCACGACCTTTAGTGCACGGCCCTGGAGGGTCGCCTCAAAGTTCGTCCCGCTGAAGATGTTTTGATGCGTGTAGCGTATGTAAGCATTGTGATTGTACGCCATCCCCTCTGGGATTGCTTCTTTTGGCCGATCACCTTTAATTCCGATGCGTGGGCTTTCCAGGTATTTACCACCACTAGCAATGAGCGGACTGTTTTGTACGGTCCTAAAGAAGTTGTACATTCCCTCAATACGTGCTGTCTCGCTTATTTGATAACCGACCTTTGCTAGGGCATTGTATGTGCGGGTGTCGCCTAGCCCATATCTAGGAGAGAGGTATACGCCATCTCCATCTACCGAGCTACCCGTCTGTCCGATCACTCCATTAACCAGGTAGTCAAAACCTCCTAGCTTGCCATAGAGCTGCTGATTGAGACGGTAGCCAAATGACTGTGTCTTATTGCTAAGCAAAGAGTGATCCTGCATTGCTATGTAAGACTGACCGCCGAAAGGCTTATCATTT
This sequence comes from Porphyromonas asaccharolytica DSM 20707, assembly GCF_000212375.1. Lineage (NCBI taxonomy): Bacteria > Pseudomonadati > Bacteroidota > Bacteroidia > Bacteroidales > Porphyromonadaceae > Porphyromonas > Porphyromonas asaccharolytica. Next base: position 728,407 of record NC_015501.1, read on the forward strand.
CTGTTCTTACGCGTCACGATATTGATGATACCACCATTTGCTCCATTGCCATAAAGTGCGGTCGCACCTTTGATCACCTCAATTCGCTCTACAGCCGTTGGGTCAATGGTCCGAAGGTCACGGCTTGTTGCCCGTAGAGGGGTTGTTTGTGGAATGCCATCAATCAGTACTAGTACACTTCTTCCTCTCAAAGTGTTGGAGCGCTCACTAGTCGTATTGCCAGTAGAGGCCATCCCTGGCACCAAAAAGCCTACGATAGCCTGCATGTCTGGCATAGTCTTATTGAGCTCCGCTAGTTCCTTTCGTGTTACAATTGAGATGGACGTCGCCGATTGACTTTTCACTTCTGGGGTTCTTTGAGCAGTCACGACCACTTCATCGAGT